>CAZJMG010000027.1:0-49312 GCA_964547185.1 uncultured Sphaerochaeta sp. | reverse complement strand
AAAACAAACAAAGGTTAGCAGTTTCCTAACTTTACTGTTGACTTTTTATAGGAGTATAGAATGACGAAACGTAAGGCGATTGTATTGGTTTCTCTTTTGCTCATGAGCTCTGTAGTGTATGCGTCTGTCCTTGGTGCACCTGCAGCAACAGTTAGGTTGACAAGTACAACTGTGATAACCATGGCTCAGTTGGATGCCGAGGTCAATGAATATAAGGCTGCAGCTTCTGAAGCTGGCCAAGATCCCAATGCAGTGGATCCTTTACAAGTGTTGAATCTCTTGATCAACAATGAACTGTTCCGTCAGGGCGCAGCCCGGGACGGGGTTAGAATCACCGATGCAATGATAGACAGTGCTGTAGAATCGCAGAAAGCCAATATCGAGGCTACCTATGGCCAGCAATTCACCACCGAACAATTCAATCAGATCATTGCCCAGAATTTTGGATCTCTGGACGCATACCGAAAAATGATTGGTGAACAACTGATGGTTGACAGTTATGTTCGAATGAAAAAAGATGCGATGCTTAATCAGAGGATCACGATCAGCGATACAGAGATTACTTCCTTCTACCGAAGAAATAGATCTCAGTTCGTGAGTCCGGAGACAGTAAAGCTCAGTCATATCTTCATCCCTCTCAGTGGAGATGCTCAGAAGGATAGAGAGAATAAGGCACTGCTTGACGGCGTTGCATCAAGAATCAAGGCTGGTTCCTTGAGTTTTGAACGAGCAGTCATCGATTATTCACAAGACTTGCAGAGCAAGAATAAGGCAGGTGATATCGGTTGGTTGACCATGGATAACACAGAAGCCTTGATGGGTCTTGGGGATGAGTTCTTTGATGTAGCTTTTACTACGGATGTGGGAAGTGTCAGCTCAGTAGTGGTTTCCAATACTGGTTATCATATTCTGAAGGTTCTGGCATACAGTGAAGCTAAGATTCTTGGTCTTGATGACGCAATCAGTCCCAATACCACAGCTACTATTCGCGAGTATATTCGCAGTGAACTGACTGCTACGAGACAACAGGAAGTGTATTATCAGGCTATTAACAGCTTGGTTGACGATTTAAGAAAGTCCGCCACTGTGAACATCCTCTATAAGAGATAAGATGAAAACAAGACATAAAGCACGAGAATTAGCGCTTCAGACTCTCTATGCCATGGATTTCAACCATGTATTGGGATATGAAGGACTTCCAACCATCTTCAGTGGAATCACTGAAGATGAATATTCACAACTTGAGGATGAAGTAAAGATTTACGGTATGTACCTGGTTCGTGGTACTGTGGAAAATCTTGATGAAATTGATGATTTAATAAGTACATATTCTTTGAATAGACCACTACAAAAAATTGATCTTGTCGACCGTAATATCTTGAGGATGAGCGTCTTCAGTCTTTTGCAAGCGGATATCCACCCTCATATCGTCATTGATGAGGCTGTGAAACTCAGTCAGGACTTTTCTACTGAGGTCAATTACAAATTCATCAACGGTATCCTCGATACCATGCAAAAGAAACTTTTCCCTGTACAGGAGCAACATAGTAATGATAAGACTGAAGAATGAGGAACAGATCAAGTGGATTCGTGAAGCATGTCGTTTGACAGCCGAACTTATGCGAGACCTTCCTTCCTTCATCGAACCTGGAATTTCTACATATGATATAGACCAATATTGCTATAACTTTATTATTTCCCATAAGGGTGTTCCCGCTTTCCTTCACTATGAAGGATTTCCTGCTACCGCTTGCATATCAGTCAACGAAGAAGTCATTCATGGAATCCCTTCAAAGAAGCGGATTATCAGAGAAGGTGACTTGGTTGATGTCGATCTAGGCATCAACCTGAAAGGGCATTTTTCCGATATGGCTAGGACCTTTATCGTAGGTTCTACCAGTGAGGAAAATAGAAAACTGTGTGAAGTGACCGAGCAAAGTCTTCGTCTTGGTATTGAGGCTGCATCCCAAAAGGGTGCACGTATTCAGGATATTGGTACAGCAGTGTACAAGCATGCGCGAAAACACTGCTATGGTGTCGTCCGTGATTATTGCGGACATGGCGTTGGTCTTGATGTACATGAAGAACCAGAGATTCCCAATTATGCATCCAGCTATCTTCCCAATCCAAGGATCAGGGAGGGGATGGTTCTAGCCATCGAGCCAATGATCAATTTGGGGACTCACAAAGTGAAGGTTCTTTCCAATGACTGGACAGTTGTCACTGCTGATGGGTTGCCTTCTGCACATTTTGAGGATACTGTAGCCTATACAAAAGATGGTCTTGAAGTTTTAACTGTAATCTGAAACTGTGGGGAGCCTGTATGGTGGTTAAGGAATTTATTACTTGTGATGAGATTCGTGACAGTGCTTTGAAGCTGGCACACAAAATGTACAAACAGGACCACTTCGTACCGGATATCATCTACGCATCCTTGCGTGGCGGGGCCTATATGGCCAACGTCTTTAGTGAATACTATAAGATGGTCCGAATCCGTGAACAAGGACGTCCTGTCTTCTACGCCGCAGTGGTTGCACGTAGTTACGGCTACCTCCGTAGCCAGACGAACGTCATGGTCGACGGATGGACGTACTCTCCTGAGCATCTGAGAACCGGCGACAAGATTCTTGTTGTCGATGATATTTTTGATACCGGCAAGACGGTGAACGCCTTGGCTCAGATCATCATGTACAAAGGCATTCCAAGGGAAGACATCAAGATCGCAGTATACGATTACAAGGTTCCTCTCTATAAGAGTGAAGAGCCACTTCCCATTCAACCTGATTATTATTGCAGAAAACACGTCCTCAACAGTCCTGATGACGAACGATGGATACATTACAACTGTCATGAATTCCTCGGTCTCACTTCACAAGAAATTGATGAGCAATTCCAAGACGAAGAAGTGAGGGAAATCTTGCATGAGGTGCGTGGAGACTGAAAAACACCCTATGATGCCAATAAAAAACACCCCAACAAAAGGGGTGTTTTTTAGAGCTCTGAAATCTCCTAGAACACGTATTGTTCCGATCCAGAAGAGCTGCCGTTATCAGAGCTGTCCTCATTTGCCTTGGTAGGTTCTATAGTAATACTGAACATTCCATTGTCAGCTGTTGCTACAAGAAGTTGGTTTAAAGCTTTCTCATACGCACTGACAATCTCAACTGAATCAAGATTGCCGGCATAGCCTGCACGTATCGATTTTCCTGAAGCAGAGGTGGGTGTAGCTGTATCTACAGTCAAGACGTAGATAGGATCAATTTTGCTCTTTGATTTGGTAATGAGATGCACCTTCGTTCCATCATCAACACCATAAGCAAAGGCATTTACATCGTAGGTCTTTGAAGCATTGACCAGCTGGGTGAAAGATGTTTCATCTTCGTCATTTCCATAGAAAAGTCTTCCATCTGTAGTAAGAAGCAATAAGGCAGTATTGTTTTTGTAAAAATTTGCAATTCGAAGATCTTCTAGTTTCAAAGAAGCAATATTGGTAGTAGTGGATAGTTGAGTTACAGCTGGATCAACAAAATAATACTTATACTTGCCACTTTGGTCTACAAACCCTACTATAATCGGTTTTGCTATAGATACTGCTTTTGTATCGTGTCCTGTCATCTGGATTACAGACTCAAGACTGTAGCCATCCAAATCAGGAAAGGTAGCTATGACTGCGTTATTATCATATTGAACCAAGGAAAATTGTCTTTTTGAATCATTAATTCCTTGAATCATTGCTAATCCATTAGGGTAAAAGTTAAGCAGTTTTACAGAAGTAAGAGCAGGATCAGTTGGTGTCTTAGGAACCGTATTATTTAATAAATATACATTATTAGTAGAAGGCAATCTATTTTTTATATAGGCAATTGTGTCAGTAGTATTAAAATGTGCTGCCTGAATGATGTCTTTATGGGTATTGCTTATCAGTACAGTATTTGTACCAGTACTCTTATCCCGTACTTCAATTCCCTTAAGTGTAGAGAAATAGAGCTTGGTGCCATCAATTCCCAGAATCTGCTTGTATTTGATGCCAACAGGAGCTATCGACTGACTGATTTGTCTATAGAGTCCAAGAGAAGCATCTGCATTACAGGAGGTAAAGAACAGGGTGAAGATGCTGAAAAGTATGAGGGAAAGGGTTATCTTTTTCTTGGTCATAGTGTGTTGCTCCTATTGGCGGTATGTTATCGAGAGGGTGATGGGCATGAAACCGCCTATTGCATTGTCCTGTTTCAAGTCGTCTTTATAGTTGAACTCAGGGATCAACCAAAGACCTGTATTGAGCCCGAAGCCCCAGTTGGTACCTGGATACCAGGTAACGCCTACTTCCAAGTTAGTGTACAGGGTCATCAATGCAGCATCATTGTATTTGATGTATGTGCCGCCTATACCGACAGAAAGGGGGATGTCCCAACTACCTTGTACTGGGAAGTAGCTGTATTTTGCATAGAAGGGGACAGCAGTGAACAAGATGTTGGCTGCACTGTAGTTGAAGTTGTATCCGATCTCACCTCCAACGGCAGTCTTGTCTGTGTTGAACACCTGATAGCTGATTGCTCCATAGCCTCCAACTTTTGCACCGGTATTTCCTTGTCCTGGACCTACGACGAAGTTGTTGTCTGAGAAAAAGTAGGTAAAGGTAGGCACGGTTGTGCCGAATTTAAATGATAAGAGCTGACTGCCCTTATCATACACAGGGGCTGCTGATACGCTCGTAAGTGTCATCAAAACTATAAGAAGAAGCGCTAGTCGTTTGTTCATTCGGTACCTCAGTATCTAGTTACAGAACACACAATAAGTTTGTTCGTTACAGTACCATTGTCATCGATGGTATGCAAGGGTGTGTTGTAGTTGAGTATAGTGAGACTAGAAAAGAATTGCAAACCAAAGGCATGAAGAATGTATGGAGTTTGTTGCCATGATTCCCTGTTTTGGGGTACTGTACAGGCACAAAGCATCAAGGAGTCAATCATGCAGGTACTGACAGGAAAGGAAGTAGCAGAGAGTGTCTATGCAACATTGAAACAAGAGACCAACTCATTTATCGATGAACATGGGTATCCTCCAACACTTGCCGTCATCCTCGTCGGAGACGATCCAGCGAGTACCAGTTATGTAGCTGGGAAAAAGAAAGCGTGTCTCTCTCTTGGTTTTGGACACAAGGATTTTCATCTCTCTGATAGCACGACACAAGAACAGTTGCTTGATTTGGTGGAAGCCTTGAATAATGATGAGTCAATCCATGGGATTCTGGTACAGATGCCGTTGCCCAAAGGCTTGGATGCTGATCAGGTAATTCAAAAAATCAGCGTCGAAAAAGATGTAGATGGATTTCATCCCCAGAGTGTAGGAAATCTGCTCATCGGCAAGCCAAGTTTCGTAAGCTGCACTCCGCTAGGAGTGTTACAAATGCTCGATTATTATAAAATAGAGACACAGGGAAAGCATGTGGTGATCTTGGGCAGGAGCAATATCGTGGGAAAACCGATGGCCTCCTTGTTGATACAGAAAGGCAGGGACGCAACCGTTACCGTCTGTCATTCAAGAACGAAGGACCTTGCGTCAATCACAAGACAGGCAGACATCCTCATAGCAGCTATTGGACAACCACTTTTTGTAAAGAAGGATATGGTAAAAGAAGGTTGCACAGTCATAGATGTCGGGATCAACCGCGTTGACGATGCGAGTCGAACACGTGGCTATCGATTGGTAGGGGATGTTGATTATGCTGCTGTCGCTCCTGTTTGCAGCGCCGTTACTCCGGTTCCAGGAGGGGTTGGGATAATGACCATAGCCATGTTGATGAAAAATACATTGCAAGCTGCCTTGCAACTTGCAAATAAGGAAACGAAATGATACATACGTATTGGCTTGAGACCTACGGCTGTCAAATGAACATTGCTGAGAGCAATGCACTTGAACTGCAGCTTAAAGGTGCAGGTCTCATTCCAGCAGAAACTGCTGAACAAGCAGACTGTGCAATACTAAATACTTGTACAGTCAGAAAGAGTGCTGATAATCGCATATGGGGAAGGTTGGGCTTCTTTGCCCATATAAAACAGTCCAAGCCGCTTACCTTGATCGTAACCGGCTGTATGGCTGAACGCCTGCAAGAGGAGCTGAAAGATCAAGCGCCTCAAGTTGATTATGTAATTGGTACCAATGACAAACAACGCATCGTGAACATCCTTACCTCGATCGACGGCAAGATGGATGAACACAATCAGTCCTATGAGTTTGGAACCTCCTATTATCAAGAAGGAGAATACAGTTCATTTATTCCAATCATGAATGGATGTAATAACTTTTGCAGTTATTGCATCGTTCCGTATGTTCGGGGAAGAGAGGTATCCCGACCTGTCGAGGATATCTTGGCAGAACTTGCATTCCTCGACGAGAGGGGTGTGAAGGAAGTAACCTTGTTGGGGCAGAATGTAAACAGCTATACCTACGTTGAGGAAGATGGGACCATCATTAATTTCCCCAAACTGCTCAGACGCATCTGTGCTCAAAAAAACTCTATCCAATGGATTCGGTTTGAAAGTCCTCATCCCAAGGACTTTACTGATGAACTGATTCAGGTGATCAAAGAAGAAAAGAAAATCGCACGTCATCTGCATATTCCCATGCAAAGTGGGTCAACTCGGATACTCTCTTTGATGAATCGCAAATATAGCAGAGAACAATTTCAACTGCTCATAGAAAAACTTCGCATCGCCGATAGCGAGATCACCTTCTCTACCGACGTCATGGTAGGCTTCCCCTCAGAGACGGAAGAGGAGTATCAAGAGACGCTGAGCATGCTCGGCATGATGCGTTGCTTGGAGGCGTTCATGTATTACTTCAACCCCAGAGAGGGGACGAAGGCTGTAGATATGGATCAGCAAATCGGGGAAGAGGAAAAAAGCAGACGTCTTTCTGCCTTGATCGAATACCAACATGGTATAATGGCAGAAGAAAAACAGAAGCGAATTGATAGACAAGCTGTTGTCTTGGTGACACAAATTTCCAAGCATGATACTTCCTGCATGTTAGGGAGAACCGAGCATAATGAGATGGTTGTGTTCCCCTCAAATGCCAAAATTGGAACTATGCTGACGGTAGAGCTCCAGCAACTGGTTGGAAATACCTATAAAGGACGGGCGGTATAGGAGGCAGTGATGGACAAGCCGGCTCTATTTGAGAAGAAGTTCGCAACCCTCAAGGGGATGATCAAAGGATCGAGACAGATGGTGGTCCTCACCGGGGCAGGTATTTCTACGCTCAGCGGTATTCCGGATTTTCGTTCTGCAAAGGGTGTGTATACCAAAAAGTGGAATGAAATTTCTGTTGAGCGTCTGTTGAGTATTGGCTATTTTGAACAACATCCTGAAGTTTTCTATGCCTGGGCAAAGGAATATTGGTATCGATTGGATACGTTTGAACCCAATGTAGTCCATCGAGCTTTGGCATTGCTCGAACAAAAAGGGTATATTCGAGGGGTTTTTACTCAGAACATTGATATGTTGCACAAGAAAGCAGGCAGCAAAAAGTGCTATGAGTTGCACGGCAGTGCAGAACACCATCACTGCACGATGTGCAATGCCTACTATCCTTACGAACAGATGAAAGCCATTGTCCTAAAAGACGAGGTGCCTCGATGCAGAGAATGCAACGCAGTGATCAAGCCCGATATTGTGTTCTATGGCGAGAATCTGGATCGTAATCTTCTCTCAATCGCGTATGAGATGTTTAGCCACGCAGATCTGGTATTGGTTCTCGGTTCATCTCTTTTAGTCCAACCTGCAGCAAATCTTCCCTCCTATGCATTGCAGAACAGTGCTCCGCTTGTTATCGTCAATGCACAAAAGACAAGTTATGACAGCTCAGCGACGCTTCTCTTCTCAGATCTACAACAGCTAGGAGAAGCTCTTGAGTTGTATGCACAAGGGCTAGAGGCAAGAAAAGTATTGCTTTGACTTTAATAAAGGTGCATTTGACCGTACAATGGACGGTATGAAAGTACTTGTTGCAGATGATGAAGAACGTGTATGCGCCTTGATTTGTGCCCTGATCGACTGGAAAGGGTTGGCTCTTGAGAAGGTGGGGACTGCCTTTGATGGTATTTCGGCTCTCTCCCTCATTGAACAGAAAAAACCGGATCTGGTTATAACCGACATCAGAATGCCAGGTCTTGATGGCTTGGAATTGATTCGTCGAGCCAAGGAAGTTCAACCTCATCTGCAGTTTATCATCATAAGCGGCCATAAGCAGTTTGATTATGCTCAAAGTGCCATCAAATATGGCGTAGCAGAATACTTGCTTAAACCTATCAAGCAAATCGAGCTCAATCAGACATTAAGCAGGATGAAGAAACACTATGAAGATCTGCAACAGTCACATATGGCCAAGCAACAATTCAAAGATGGACAGACATATGTGAGACGCACTGCTTTTGCTTCCTTTTTGAAAAGCTTGGATGTTCAAATACTGAAGCCTTGGCTACTCGATGATGCTATACACGCAATAGCAATTGTTTCAGTTCATGGGCAGAGCAGTAGTCATGTTATTGAGTTGTTGCAAGAAAAGTTATTACAAACTCTGGAAAGGCACACCGTCGACAATATACTGAATCTCTATGATGATACACTATATATCTTATTCTCTTTTAAAAAAGAACAAGCAGAACACGTTGAAGAACTCTGTTGTATGTTGATGGAAGTGCTCAAGACGCAAGTGCAGATTTTTCAGGATCTGTACTGCAGTCTTGCTCTTGGAATTGCCTCGGACAACTTGGTTGACTCTCTTTTATCAGCACGACAAGCCATGTATCAACGTTTGATCAAGGGGCATCAGCAATGCTTTTTTGCTAAACAACTTGTAAACTATTCCATCGAAGAGTTTCTCAGTTTTGCAGCCTCTGGGTTTGAGCAACTATGTGTACAGGAACAATGTTCTTCCCAAAAGTTTGTTTCTGATCTATATCTCTTATTTGACCAGAAGAAAGCAAGTTTGGCAGCAATGGTGGAGAGCCTCGAAGAATCATATCAGAAAGCATATGATTTTGTGAAATCTCAGAACGCTGGGGACATGGTCAATGTGCTTACAAGAAAGCAACTCATGGATGTCACTAGTCTCTTAGAATTAAAAAAGAAGTATGAGTCAGGATTGGATTCCTTGCTGATTGCATATCAGGAAGGAAGAGAAGCAAATTTCTCCAAGCCCATAAAGAGTGCCTTGAATTATCTGAACCACAATTATACTGATGAATTACTCAGCCTTGAACAAGTAAGTGAGATAGTCAATCTGAACAGTTCATACTTCAGTGCATTGTTCAAGAAACGGATGGGACAGGGGTTTTCCGAATATGTGCTTCAGTTGAGGATTCAGAAGGCAAAAGAGCTGCTGGTGCAAACCAATCTAAACATAGCACAGATTGCCCAGCGAGTAGGCTATCATGACCCAAAACACTTCAGCAAACTCTTCAAAAAGCAATGTCAGATCAAACCAAACGAGTACAGGAAGTTGTATGGCTAAGAAACAATCATACCTGGAAACGCGAATACTGGTGTTTCTTCTGGTTTTTGGTATGTTGCTGTTCTTCAGCATCGTATTGCATACCGTCAATGCTCGATCCCCCTTGTTCTCTCTGGTTTTACCGATTGTGTTGTTGATTCTCACCCTGTTTTTGATTGTCTTGTTTTATTATCAATGCATATTGCCCTATAAGAGGAACAAGCATATCTGGCAACTGTTTGCCACTGGGTATACGCTGAACACCATTGCAGATCAACAGGTTCCTTTGAACAAGGAAATGCTCATGGTCAATGAAGCACTCATAAACCTTTTAAACACAGACCAACTTATGAACGCAAGCAAGAGACAAGCACAATTCTTGGCCTTGCAAAACCAAATCAACCCACATTTTTTATATAACACGTTGGAAGGTATTCGCAGTGAAGCTCTTTTGGCAGGATTGGATTCTGTGGCCACGATGACAGAAGCGCTGTCAACATTCTTTCGCTATACGATCAGCAATGTTGAAAATCTGGTTACTTTGGAACAGGAACTAGAGAATACAAAAAACTATTTTTTCATACAGCAGTTTCGTTTTGGGAGTAGAATCAAACTCAATATAATTTTTGATGATGAAGATATGCAACAATTGCTCGGATATAGGATTCCTAAGCTCACCCTACAGCCGATTGTTGAGAATTGCATTGTTCATGGCCTTGAATGCAAGGTAGGAGAGGGCAATCTTCTTATTAGCGTTGAGCAAAGTCAATCAAGACTCCTGATTACAGTACGTGATGACGGGGTCGGAATGAGTGGTGAGATGCTCGACAAAATTCAAAAACACTTGAGCCGCCGCAGTATAGAATATGTAAAACGCGAAGAGCATGAGGGAGGTATTGCGTTGGTGAACGTAAACAATCGGATAAAACTTCTCTTTGGGGAGCAATACGGACTTACTGTCACCAGCGAAATCGGCGTAGGCACTGATGTAATGATCATGCTCCCCAAAAGCAAGGAAAAGGAAGTATAGCAGTGAAAGAAGAAGTGTTCAGACTTGAGCAAGTCTCTCTTCCTCCCTATCTCTATGATATCAATATGCATTTGTATCGCGGTGAGGTAGTCGGTCTTTTGGGTATCAATGCCTTGGGAATCGATGAGTTGCTGACTATATTACAGAAGAATATCTCTTTACACTATGGACATGTCTACTGCAATGATTCTTTAGTCAACGACTATCTGTTGACGTACAAGAGAGAGAACAACGTCACAATTATTGAACGTTCATCATTGCTTATTGAGACAATGAGTGTTGAAGAGAATTTGTTCATCCTCAAGAAAGGATGCAAACAGCATTTGATTCGGTATTCCTTGCTTTCTAATCAGATGGAATCGTTGTTGCAACCATATGATCTGACTATCGAGAAACGCACCTTGGTAAAAGACCTCAGTCAATTTGAAAAAATGGTGGTCCAATTCATAAAAGCGAAACTTACGAGAAGTTCTTTGGTTATTCTCAAGGATTTATCTTCGTTTATAAGTGAAAATGATTTGTTGCGTCTTGAACCGATCATGAAGCAACTCTGTAAAGAAGGAATGACGTTCTTGTATGTCTGCAATCATCACCAGGAAGCGTTTCGTTTTTGCAGCAGGTGTTATCTGTTGCGGGACGGGAGAATCATAAAACACCTTCTCTCCGATCAAATGACAGATAGGATAATCAATACCTATGCGAATGCGTTCACTCAATTGGTCGAACTCGGAGACAGGCAGGATCAGTACAGTGAACAGAAGAGTTGTGAAGCACTACTTCGCTGTGACCAGGTAGCGTACAAGAATCTCCAGAACTTGACATTTGAAGTAGGCAGGGGCGAAACAGTGGTTCTTCTTGATAGTGAAAATCTTGCCCTTGATTCCGTGTTTTCGTTACTGAGTGGTACTAGTTTGCCGAAAAAAGGTTCTTTGTTGATAGATGGAAAAATACCTTCTCTGAAAAATCGAGATATAGCACTTGTTCCGAGCAAGCCTGATAAACATTTGGTTTTCAACCAACTTTCTTTGTTGGACAATTTACTGTTCACCGCTGACCATAAGTTGAAACGCCTATGGTTGAAAAAATCACGCAGAAGAGCCCTCGGTAGAGAAATGGAAGAACTTTTCGGTAAAAGACTTGATGCACTCGATCCTTATTCATTTGAGAGAGATGCGCGATTACGGTTGGTATATCAACGGTTGTTTTTACAAAACCCTTCCTTTTTATGTGTTGTACAACCTTTCAGCAGTGTAGATATGTATCAGAGGATTGAGCTGATCACATATTTCGATCGGTTCAAACAAAAAGGTGCTTCTATCTTGATTTTGGCGGTGTCCTTATCCGATACACTTCAGATAGCCGACCGATTGTTGGTCATGAAAGAGGGTAGGATAGAGCGCGAATTGCTGAGAAGAGATTTTGCCCAATACCAAGGATTAGCAGGTTCCGTGCCCTCATTATCCAAAAAATAACCCCCTGTTTCCAAAGAAACATGCCCTATCGATATCAAAATACTCATGCAAGACTAATAGATATGAACAGCACACCATATATTGTAGAGATGGAACATATTTCCAAAACTTTCCCAGGAGTGAAAGCTTTGGACGATGTACAGTTTCGCTTGCAGCCTGGAGAAGTCATGGCGCTGCTCGGAGAGAACGGAGCAGGAAAATCGACATTGGTCAAGATCATCAGTGGCGTGTATACACGAGACAGTGGTTCTTTGAAACTCTTTGGTCAGGACATTGAGGGTGACCTGAACCCTAAGCGTGCACAAGAACTCGGGGTTTCCATCATACACCAAGAGTTGAACATGTGTTCCCATCTTACGGTGGCACAGAATATCTTTCTTGGTCATGAAAAAACCAGAGGCACTGTGCTTGATAACCGTTCAATGCATGAAGATGCCAAGGCTGTGCTCGATTCATTGGAAATCGACCTTGACCCTGACACCTTGGTTGGCGATCTGGCAGTATCAAAACAACAAATGGTTGAGATAGCAAAGGCGTTGCAAGCCAATGCAAAAGTCCTGATCATGGATGAGCCGACCAGTGCCCTTACCAGTGTGGAGATACAACAACTCTTTGTTTTGATACAAAGTCTTAAAAGAAAGGGAGTTGGCATAATCTATATCAGTCATCGTCTTGAAGAGCTTGTCCATATAGTAGACCAAGTAACCATCATGAGGGATGGGAAGTTCATAATCGAGAAGCCATTTTCTCAGCTGAGTATGAATCAAATCATATCGTATATGGTTGGCCGAGAAATCAAGGACAAGTTTCCTCGATTTGAAACTGAACGTGGAAAGAAAGTGCTTTCTGTAAAAAATATACGAGCAGGAAGAATGGTACGAGACGTCAGTTTTGATCTGTTTGAAGGAGAGATACTTGGAATAGCTGGGTTGATGGGAGCTGGAAGGACCGAAACACTAAGAGCAATTTTCGGAGCTGATGCGAAGGAAAGCGGAACCATCGAACTGCAAGGGCAACCTATTACCATCTCTTGTCCTCAGGATGCAATAAGCCAAGGGCTTGTGCTTGCTCCTGAAGATAGGAAAAAAGATGGGCTTTGTACAAAACTCTCGATTCGTGAGAATATTGCACTCCCGAATCTTGATAAGATCTGCTCTAGGTTCGGAGTTGTCAATTTCAATAGAGAAAAAGAAGTTGTCAACAAGGTTGTAGGCGAGCTGAAAGTCAAGCTTGCCAGTGCAGAAACAGATGCTGCCGCTCTTTCTGGGGGAAACCAACAGAAGGTAGTTGTCGGGAAATGGCTTGCGAGAAACAGTAAGGTTGTGATGTTTGATGAACCAACAAGAGGTATTGATGTAGCAGCTAAGGTTGAGATTTATCAGCTCATGAACCAGTTGAAGAAAAATGGTATCGGGGTTCTCTTCATCTCCAGTGAAATGCCGGAAGTCCTTGGAATTGCCGACAGGATTCTCGTGATGTGTGACGGCAGAATTACAGGGGAACTGATGCGACAAGAGGCTACCCAAGAGAAGATTTTGGAAATGGCTACACGCTTTGAGAATAAGTTTGAGAAACAGATAGGGTGAGGAAATCGTAATGAAAACCATATTGCAAAGGCCCCTTAAAAAATTGATGGGCATTCGCGGAATCGGACAGGTGCTTACAGTCACGGCAGGATTGATCGTTTTGAGTATCGTCTTCGGACTCATGAATCCAATATTTTTCTCATCTCGAAATGTCGCTAATTTACTTAGGCAGATAGCGCCGATTCTTCTCATAGGAATTGGACAATCCTATGTCTTGATCACCGGTAATATTGATCTGTCGATAGGGTCGGTCGTGGGCATGAGTACGATGATCAGTGCAACGCTGATGACAAAAGGAGTCGACCCCTGGATAGCGGTACTGATTACTATCGTATGCTGTCTGGCAGTTGGGCTTTCAAATGGGTTGCTCGTTTCTTTTGCAAAATTGCCGCCGTTCATTGCAACTCTTGGAACTATGACCATTGCGCGAGGCATTGCACAGATAGCAAACAATAACTACAACACCGATTCCATCGGTGAAGCGGCGCAAGGATTCAGGGATTTTTTCTATTATGGAAGAACCTTCGGGATGTTCAATACCATTTGGATAGCAATTGCATTATGGCTGGTGTTCAACTTCATCTTGACCCGTACCCGAACAGGTCGACATATCTATGCGATCGGTTCAAACGCTGAGGCGGCAAGATTAAGTGGTGTTAATTTAATAGCGACCACGACAAAAGCATATTTGGTTTCAGCTTTTGTTAGTTGCGTAGTTGGTCTGATAACTACAGCTACCAGTGGTATGGGAACGATGGATGCCGGAAATACCTATGAACTATATGCCGTTGCCGCATCCGTCATCGGCGGGGTATCTACACTCGGTGGACAAGGAATGCTCTTTGGTACGGTCATCGGTGCTTCAATCTGGGGTGTATTGCAAAATGGTTTGCAATTTGCAGGAGCTCCGGTTGCTATAAGAAATATCGTAATCGGAATCATCGTAGTTGTATCGGTCTTGCTTGACGTGATTGTTCGCTCCGGTAAAGGAGCGAGGAAAAAGAAAGCTGAAAGTAACTTGTAATACATTCACCGTAGGGTGATGGAAAATAAAGGAGATATCAGTATGAAGAAACTGAGTATTGTGTTGTTGGTTCTTGTGATGGTTTCAGCTCTGTTTGCACAGGGCGCAAAAGAGGATGCTTCTGCTTACAAGATTTATCTTATTACCATGGATCAGATGGACCAACACTGGGTAAATGTTGACAAGGGTGCAAAAGATGCGGTTGCCGAGCTTGGAGGAATCTCCTATCGATGGCTGGCTCCTGATGTAAAGGATGACGCAAAGCAAATTGAGAGCATCAACAACGCTGTAGCCGGTGGGGCAAATGCAATCTTGCTTGCCGCAAACGGTCCTAATGCAGTTACCTCTGCGCTGAGAGAGGCTGAAAGAGCTGGTGTGAAAATTGTATACGTTGACTCTGCTGCAAATTATCCTGCTGTGCAGACTCTTGCAACTGACAATGAAGCTGCAGGCCATACCGCTGGTATGAAACTGAGAGATGCTTTGGAATCAAAGGGTGTCAAATCTGGAAAGATTGGTATCATCAGTGTAAATACTGCTACTGCTTCCACCGTCGCACGTGAGGCTGGCTTTAGAAAGGCATTTGCAGGAACTGGTTTTACCCTGTTGGAGACTCAGTATGCTGATGGTGATGCTGCTCGCTCCAAGGATGCCGGTGCAAACTTCATCACACAGGGTGTAGTTGGTCTTTTTGGTGCCAATGAAGGTTCTACCGTTGGTGTAGGCAATGCGATTGCTGAAGCAGGTAAGGATGTTGTCGGTGTTGGCTTTGATAAGAGTGACATGATTCTCTCCTTGATCAAAAGTGGTCATATCCTTGCAACCATGGCACAAAATCCAGACGTTATGGGATATGAAGGTGTCAAGACTGCCTATAAGGCTCTCAAAGGCGAGACAATAGCAGCTTCCTATGTCGATACAGGGGTTTCTGTATTGACAAAAGCAAATCTCTAATTGCTCACACAGCCTATGCAGGGAGGCGTTCGCTTCCCTGCTTGCTTTTTTCTCTTATGATGAGTACTATATGAATACCTCAAGGGTGATGCCCATTGGGGGTGTTTCGGTTTCGACTGGCGGAAGATCAGGCCAGTGGCTGCAAGCGGAGCGCCAACTCCTAAAACTAGCAAAAAATTTAACTGCCAAAAAAGAAGACGAAGTCTCCTTCGAAGCAGAATACGCCCTCGCTGCTTAATAGCACGATGACGTACAGGCCCGTAAGCTGCCGCTCTTAAGCTACGGATCCCTGTAAAAGTAAGGGCTTACCCGACTCAGTGCCTATGGGAGAAGGGGAAACTAAAGTAGGCTATGAAGGGTAGACGTCTTGTTGGTGAACCCAATATCCTTCAGAACTTTTGATCACCGACTAAGCTTGTAGACGTCCCTGGGTGGCACGTTAGGACGGGGGTTCGAATCCCCCCACCTCCATCAATTACCCGCTTTGTAGAGATAATCTCCAGAGCGGGTTTTTTGTGTCTTTGTAAAAGTGTATTGAGAAGTATGTACTAAAAGCCTACAATGCAGGGTAAGGAGCATTCATGAAAATCCTTCACACATCTGACTGGCTAAAGCTCGACGACAAAAAAGTTGAATGCAAAGTCAGGTTGTTTCTCCTTCTTTCCATGTATATATAAATACTTCTGTTAATTCCGACGAGGTATATGAAAGGATTTTTGAACAGGCTGAAAATTCTAAAAAATATCGGAGGGCTACATAGCTATGAGCGGCGAGATAAAGAAAATAGATTCGATTAAAAACAGGGCAGTTTTCAGGACTTCCGATGGGCGTCATCTGTCAAGGATGACGACAACAACATCGCTGAGTTTAAACAGGTTCAGTCTCAGACAAATATAGTTCACCAAAGTTTCATTGGTGCTGAAGTGCAGACAATCAATTCATTCGCCATCTTGGGTGAAGACAATACAAAGCTTGAGGAAGAAATCGAAAACATGAAGGCGAGCTTGGCAGAGAAGAAGACAAGTCTATACTGCTGGGAGTTTTTGGGTTTGCCTGGGAACTAGAAATGCTGATGCAGTATTTAAAATCAGGAGTGGATGATCCGCTTACCGGCGTTGAATTGGTTGCGGCATTTTACGAGAACGACAACACCATTTTTTAAGATGTGCGATGACTGTAGCGGCAATATTAGGGATGTATTCCGTTATGATGCCAAAGAACTCTTTATCGACTATGCCAAACATTGTAACGACAAAGAAAAAAAATGCAGACATCATTCTCAAGGTAAATTAAGATGTGAATTACGGCATCCGGGACAGGTATCAAAACTGGGGAGGTGTGGAATGAAAAAAGGTAAAGACAAACAGCTTCAGAAGTCAGGAAAAAAAGAGACTGCCCTTATCCGTTCTTCGGCAGCCGAATACCTGACCTTTGTTGCGGCCGCTGGCAGCTCGGAAACAAGTGTGGAGATGCGCTATGAGGATGAGAATATCTGGTTGACCCAGAAAATGATGGCAACCCTGTATAATGTTTCGGTTTCAGCTGTCAATCAACACCTGAAGCGCATTTATTCTGATAACGAGCTGACCCGAGAGGCAACTATTAAGAAATACTTAATAGTTCAAACCGAGGGTAACAGGCAGATAAAACGTGAGGTGGATCACTACAGTTTACAGGCTATTATCGCAGTAGGCTTCAAGATTGAAAATGAGCGTGCTGTTCAGTTCCGCAAGTGGGCTAACCAGATTGTCAAGGACTACACCATTCAGGGGTGGACCATGGATGTCGAGCGTCTTAAGCATGGCGGAAGCGTCTTGGATAACGATTTTTTCGAACGCCAACTGGAAAAGGTTCGGGAAATACGGCTTTCCGAGCGCAAGTTCTACCAGAAAATCACCGATATCTACGCCACTGCCCTGGACTACGATCCGTCTGCTGCGGCTACCAAGCGTTTCTTCGCCGCGGTCCAGAACAAGATGCATTACGCCATCCATGGCAATACATCGGCTGAGGTTATCATAAATCGCGCAGACCACCAAAAAGAAAACATGGGGCTTACCAGCTGGGATGGAGCTCCAAAAGGAAAAATTCACAAATACGATGTTTCCATCGATAAGAATTACCTTTCAGAATTCGAACTTGGACAGATGCAGCGAATCGTGTCGGCCTATCTGGACATGGCGGAAATGCAGGCCATGCGAAAAATCCCTATGACCATGGCTGACTGGGAAGAACGCTTAGGTGGTTTCCTGAAACTCTGGGATAGAGAAATCCTGCAAGACGCCGGAAAGGTGACTGCAGAGCTGGCAAAGGCTCATGCTGAAAGTGAATTTGAGAAATATCGAATTAAACAGGATCGGCTCTTTGAAAGCGACTTTGACCTATTGCTTAAACAGATTGAACACAAAGACGAGGAATGATCTGCTATTCTTGCGACAAATTAACGACAGAACTTGTGAAACGGAGGGAATTATAAAAAAAAATATAGCCGGTTATGCGGTGCTCCGTTTCGGTCAGATCTTGGAATGAAAATAGAACACATTAACGGAGATGAATCATGATTTATGAAACCTACCACAGATGTAAAGCCATCATCAAAGGCGTTTCTGATGACAAGACCAAGGATTTGCTACTGAACTTTTAAAAGCGCTGGAGTACTGCATGGAGGAAAATTCTGTTTAACGGGAGGTGCTCAGGGATGATTTTCACTGCAATCAGGTTAATCTCTCAAGCCAGCAGAAAAAGCGCCTGTCTCAAAAGGTAATCTGCTTGGACAAACATACTTTGGAAGACGTTGCCGGAATATTCAAGCCTGAGATTATATCTTGGCTGGCCAGAAGACCGATGCCTTCGATGGTTTCCTTCTGTGGAAAAAATCTGATTCATGATTGGGACCCGCTCCACACAAAGCAGTTTGATGCAATTATGAAAAGCTTCCGTACAGGCCGGAATGTAGCGCAAGAAAACGGGGAGCATGGTTAAACAGATTTCTCGGTTCAAACAGAGGTATGCGTTGTTTTGGCAAGTTCGATTAAAACTTGGAACCCTCCATCAATTACCCGCTTTGTAGAGATATTCTCTAGAGCGGGTTTTTTGTGTCTTTGTAAAAGTGTATTGAGAAGTATGTACTAAAAGCCTACAATGCAGGGTAAGGAGCATTCATGAAAATCCTTCACACATCTGACTGGCATCTCGGCAGGTCCTTATATGGAAGAAAACGCTATGAGGAATTTGAAGCTTTTTTGAATTGGTTGATCCAAACCATTGAAGACCAACAGGTTGATGCATTGCTTATAGCAGGAGATATATTCGATACCAGTACGCCCAGTAACAAAGCCCAAGAGCTTTACTATCGATTTTTGTATCGTGTCGCCTCTTCTTGCTGCAATCATGTAGTGATAATTTGTGGCAATCATGACTCCCCGTCTTTTCTGGATGCTCCTAAACAAGTGCTTCGTGCCCTGAATGTATATGTGGTCGGCTCGATGACCGAAGCTTTGGAGGATGAGGTATTTGTTCTTCACACAGATGATAAGCCGAAGGCCATCATCTGTGCTGTGCCGTATCTGCGCGACAAGGATATTCGAATCAGTGAAGCTGGAGAAACCATCGATGACAAAAATGCTAAGCTTCTAGAAGGACTGAAAGACCATTACAAGGGGGTCTGCGCTCTTGCAGAACAAAAACGGGAAGAACTGCAAAGAGCAGGGAATGACGCCATACCAATCATAGCCATGGGACACCTGTTTACCGCAGGAGGGAAGACGGTTGATCAGGATGGGGTGCGTGAACTGTATGTGGGCTCTCTCGCTCATGTCGAAGTAAGCGCGTTCCCTCCTGTTATCGACTATCTTGCCCTCGGTCATCTGCATGTTCCCCAGACGATTGGCAAAGCTGAACATATACGCTACTGTGGATCTCCTATTCCCATGGGCTTTGGTGAAGCTACTCAGAAGAAACAGGTGGTACTTGTAGAATTTTCTGACATAACCCCAACGATACACGAGATTGCTGTACCGTGTTTTCAACAATTGATTCGCATTGCTGGCTCTCTAGATGAAATTTACGCAAAACTGGAAGCTCTTAAAGTGGAGCAAAGCTCAGCGTGGCTGGAAATTGAATACAACTCGAAAGAAATCATCGCCAACTTGCGCCAATTGCTTGAAGAGGCCATATCCGGTTCTTCCATGGAGCTTCTCAGAATCAAGAACAACACTGTCATGGATCGAGTAATCAGTTTGGTCTCGGAACAGGAAACCTTAGACGATTTGGATGAAGAAGATGTGTTTATCCGCTGTCTTGATGCCTTTGAAGTGCCAGAGGAGGACAGGAAAGAATTGATGGTCTCCTATAAGGAGATTGTCAAGACAATTCATGAAGAAGACGTTAATGAAACATAAAGGGGCCGGTCATGAAAATACTTGAACTGCGATTCAAAAACCTCAACTCGTTGTATGGAGAATGGATTATAGACTTTACCGATCCCGAGTATGTATCAAACGGAATCTTTGCCCTTACCGGTCCGACCGGAGCAGGGAAGTCAACGATTCTCGATGCCATATGTCTGGCTCTCTATGGAGCAACTCCTCGTCTTGGTAAGATTACCAAGAGTGGAAATGAGATTATGTCCCGTCAAACAGGAGAATGTTATGCTGAGGTACTGTTCCAGTCGCAGGAGGGGACGTTTCGCTGTCACTGGGAACAACGCCGAGCGAGAAAAAAACCTGATGGAGCGTTACAGGATCAAGAGCATCAGATCGTGGAAGCACAGAGCGGAAAACCGATTGAAACAAAAAAGAGCCTCGTAGGGCGGGTTATAGAAGAAAAAACAGGGATGGACTTTGAACGGTTTACTCGTTCCATTTTGCTGGCACAAGGTGGTTTCGATACATTCTTGAAGGCAGATGAAGAGCAAAAATCAAAAATACTCGAACAAATTACCGGTACCACGATTTATTCTGAGATCTCTCGTCGCGTTCACGAACGGATGCGTGAGGAGAGGGAAAAATTACAGCGCCTGTTGGACCAAAACTCAGGTATTGTAGTTTTGGATCCAGAACAGGAACAAGAGATTCAAGACAATCTTTTAGGCAAGCAAAAAGAGGAAGCAGAGCTCAGCATTCAATCAAAGAATGCTAGTCAGGCCATCTCTTGGCTTACCAATATAGAACAACTGAAGAGCGAGCTACACAACCTTGGGGATGAACAACGCTCTCTGGATACTGCTATGCAGGAATTTGAGCCAAAGCGAGAGAAACTGCTAGTGGCTTGTAAAGCCGATGTTTTGGAAGGAACGTACGCAACAATTTCCGCACTTAGCGAACAACAAGCCGAGGATCAAGCCTCTTTGCAAATAAAAGAAGCAGAGCTCATTGAGCTAAAAGCATCGGAACATACACAAGTTTTGGTTTTCAACGCGGAGCAACAGCGTACACTGAAAGCCAAAGAGGAACTAAATACACAAGCGCCGTTGATTCGTAAAATTCGGTCACTCGATCAAACAATAGCTGAGCAGGCTCAAGCTGCATCAGAGAGCGAAGAGACTTGCTCCAAGGAAGAGAAAAAGATCAACAGCGACAAGCAAGCACGGGTGAAGGAACAAAAGAAACGAGATGAAGCAGAGACAACGCTAAAGGATGTACAGCGATACCTCGAGGAAAATGCACGCGATGAGTGGTTGGTCAGTAATCTAGCTGGTGTTGATGAACAATGTAACAGCTTGCTCTCCATGCAACAGGAAATTTCTGAGAAAGAGGCAGAAAAAGAGAAAGTAGATACAGCCGTAAACGAAGTCAAAAAGAAGGTGGATGTTGCATCTAAGCGGTGTGCTCAAAAAAAAGAAGAGCTCGAAACAGCTACAGAAAACCTTCAAAAAGGCAAGAATACCTTGAGTGAAATGCTAGGCGGAAAACTGCTTCGGGAATATCGCACCGAGAAAGACACCCTACTTCGTGAGATGGCCTTCATCAAGAAAATCGAGGAACTTGAAAATCATCGGACCAAACTTGAAGACGGAAAACCGTGTCCTCTCTGTGGTTCAACAGAGCACCCTTTTGCCGAGGGTAATGTTCCAGTCCCTGATGAGATTGAGCAAAAGATTGAATCATTGAGCTCATTGATCGACAAAGCTGAAAATCAGGAAGTTGCCATTCAAAAGCTTGAGCAATCGCTCACGGTCGCCCGTACACACTTGCACGACAACGAAAAATTGGAAGCTGAAGCGACTGCCGAACTGACCGCCACAGAAAAGACCCTTAAGGAAGTGAAGGATGCCATTACAAAGCTTCAAACCAGATTTGAGCAACGTAAGCAGGTCGTTTCTCAAAAACTGCAACCATTGGGAATCACGGAAATTCCAGAAACAGAAGTTGAAAAGCTGCTCGAATCCCTCAAATCAAGGCTGAAAACATGGCAGGAACAGGTAAGACAAAAGACCGCCATAGAAAAACAGATTGCCGACATCGACAGCGAAATCAAGCGTCTGGATGCCGTAATTGATACACAGAGCGAAGCCTTGAAAGAAAAACAGGAAATTCTGAAGCGACTGAAACAGGATATCCTGGACAAAAGATCAGAGCGAAAGCAACTATACGGTGAAAAAACTCCTGATGTTGAAGAAAGTCGATTACAAAAGGCGATTGCTGACGCAGAAACGGCAGAAAAGACAGCAAGAGACCAATACGACGAATTAAAGCAGCAATTGACGAGTGTGAAGACCAATATTGATTCCTTAAAAACCCGCATCGAGGAAAGAAGGCTTGAGTTGGAAACAAAGAAAACCAATTTTTTACAAGCACTCTCTCTAGCAGGATTTGGTGACGAGAAAGCCTTTTTAAATGCTCGATTGCCTCAAGAGGAACGAGATGCTTTATCCGCTTTGGCGAAGGATCTTGATGATGGGCAAGTAGCACTGAAAGCCAAGCAAAAAGACAGAAGCCTGCGTCTTTCAACAGAATGTGCAAAAAAGGTCACTGACAAATCGCTTGAAGAACTTCAGATGGAGTTTGAACACTATGAAAGGTCACTCTCAAGTCTTCGTGATGAGATTGCACATCTTAAGAACATCTTGAAGGAAGATGCTCTAGCAAAGGACCGCATCAAGGAAAAACTTGCAGCCATCGAGGCTCAAAAGAGAGAGTGCAATCGCTGGGATATGCTACATGCACTCATTGGCTCCTCTGACGGAAAGAAATATCGAAATTTCGCTCAAGGGCTGACCTTTGAGTTGATGGTTGGTCATGCAAACAAACAACTGGTGAAGATGACTGACCGTTATTTGTTGATCCGTGATGGAGAAAAACCGTTGCAGTTGAATGTGGTGGACAACTATCAAGGAGGAGAAATACGTTCAACCAAAAACCTCTCAGGAGGTGAAAGTTTTATCGTCAGCCTTACACTTGCCCTCGGCCTTTCAAAAATGGCAAGCCGAAAAGTCAGGGTTGATTCACTGTTTTTGGACGAAGGCTTTGGGACCTTGGATGAAGAAGCCTTGCAAACGGCGCTTCAGACATTATCAGCTTTACATCAAGACGGGAAGCTCATCGGAGTCATCTCCCACGTCTCTGCACTGAAAGAAAGTATCAGGGCACAGATTGCGGTCATTCCACTCAGAGGAGGACGCAGTATCTTACAAGGCCCCGGTTGTACAAAACTAGAGTGATAAGATTACCCTTTGAGAAGGTCGATGCTTCCTACGAGCACTGTTGGATACGTCTTTCCCCTTTTTGGACAGGTTGCTCTTTGGCTTTGTAGATCAACGATAAGCTCTACTGAGTCTATCGTGTTCTGATGCATATCGATCACAATAGCAGATGTCCCCTGTGATTCAGGAGTGTAAATCACCATCAAGTCGTTGAAGGCCCTGTTGCAGTCAGCGACTTCTGTTCGAATGGGAATACAGCTTCCTGCTTTCAAAAAAAGAGGGATCTTCGTAAGGGGAGAAGGAACTTTCTGCCAGAGCGGGCCCATGTAACAGGTGCCCGTGTAAAGGTCATACCAGGATCCCTTTGGAAAATATACCAACGTTTCCCTCTCTCGTTGCAGAACCGGAGCGACAAGAATGTCAGGGCCAAACATATATTGCGTCTCGATATCCCAAGTTGATCTATCATCCTGAAATTCCAACACCATTGCCCTAGCTAGGGGAAGCCCCTCCTTTGAGCCTAGAATCGATTGTGTGTAGATATAAGGGAGCATCCTGTTTCTCAATCGAATATAGGATCTGCTGATTTGCAATGCCTCCTGTGAATAATGGTAAGGTTCATGCGGTCGTTTGCCATGGATTCTGGCATGGGATGAGAACATTCCCAGTTGCATCCATCGGATGTAGAGCTCCGAGTCAGGAATTGCTTGATCATCGGTATCAGAGAGAGTAAGGGTTTTTAGATTTCTGAACACCTCAGGCTCATAATCAAAGCCCCCGATGTCATGACTATAATACACCATGCCACTCAGACCATATCCCAGCATACCTCTCAACTGTCCGGCCATTTGGGAAAAAGATGCATAACTGTCTCCTCCCCATTGCAAAGGATACCGAACAGATCCTATATAGGCACTACGTCCCCACGTAATGCCGATACCATACACCTCTTTGACAGCTTCAAATGCACACCTGTTGTAGAGTAGGGGATATAAATTATGCAGTTGCCACCCGCTCATTTTGTTACTGCTGACCACCGAAAGTGGTATCTGTTCACCGAAATCCGTCTTAAAAACAGCAACACCTTGTTGTAAGAGGACCTTCAGCTGCTCAATCAGCCATTGAACCTGAACTTCATCGGTCAGGTCGTACGCTACCAGTTCATCACCGGCAAACGGTTCAGTTATATTGACAACCTCATCATTCGAGTCACGAAGGAAGAAGTGCCGCTGCATTCCCTCTTTATACAGTTGCGAGTTTTTTGGAACGTAGGGATTCAACCAAAGACAGACCTTGATATTCTGGCTTGCCAATTCATGAAGCTTCTGTACAGGGTTTTCAAAGGAATCCTCATCCCACACCAAAGTTGACCACGGACGACCACCTTGCCACCAAGGGTCAAGACTGATTACGTCGAAGGGTATGTTGTTCTCCTTCATTTTGGAAACAACTTCATCAACTTCTTTCCAGTTGCGATATCCACAGCGGGAGACCCATAGCCCAAAAGACCATTTTGGAAGAATGGGACTGAGGCCTGTCAAAACTGAGTAAGATTTCAAAATGTCCTTGAAGGATTCGCCATGTATGACAAAATACTCAAGATACTCATCAGCAACAGTGATTGTGTATGATGAACCACAATTACTGAGCATGGAAAACCTGGATGGAAAACTCGTATGCACAAGAAGACCGTATCCATTGCTTGAAAGAAAGAAAGGCATGGCCTTGTACGATCTGGGTGAGGAAACGGATCCTGCATCCGTACAGAATACATCTATAGTTTGGCTGTTCCGTACCAAAGGGGAGAACACTTCCCCAAATCCATACCATTTTTCATGTATTGAAGCGCATACAGAGAGTCTGGCTTGCAAGCTTCCCTCCGCACTGATGTCAAAACCACACGGGGCGCTCTCATACAGAGGCCCATAACATCGATCATCAATCTGCTGGGCGAAAAAAGGCCTGTCATTCTGCTTTTGAGAAATCTGGAGATTCCACCGATCAAGGCAAAGGTGAACAGAAAGGTTCTCACTTTGCAAGGTTACCGTGTCAGAGCTGCATTGAAGCGTGGAAGCAGTTGTGAGAGAATCGGGGTCGATTGCAAGCATCTCTTTTGGTGATGGCTGGATATGATACGGTTGCACCCTGATGCGCACCATGTCATGACAGAGCAGGTCTACAGCGATGGCAACTGGCAGACCGTCACTGCTAACACAGGATATTCTCACGCCGCTGGGAGTGATGCATTCAACCGTTGCACGCTCAAGTATATGCTTAATCGTCTCAGAATTTGTGAAATCAAAGCCATTTGTCATCCTTGAGAAATCTGTTTGTTCATGCATATACTAGAGACTCCCTCACTTTTTCCATCGTAATCGATTACATGCTAGAAGACTG
Organism: uncultured Sphaerochaeta sp.; assembly: GCA_964547185.1. Lineage (GTDB taxonomy): Bacteria > Spirochaetota > Spirochaetia > Sphaerochaetales > Sphaerochaetaceae > Sphaerochaeta. The sequence continues at coordinate 23,715 of CAZJMG010000027.1, read as the reverse complement.
CAGGAAATACTGTCAACAAAAAACAAGAGGAATGTATATGAGATGTTTAGCAATTGAAGAAGAACTGAAACCTATTGATGCAGAAACCATGAATGATGTTCTCAAAGAAGAAGCACAGGTAATCTGGGAACTCTACACAGAAGGAGTCCTGCGAGAACATTACTTCAAGGATGAGAGCTATCTTGCAGTACTTGTTTTCGAGTGTGATTCAGCTAAGGAAGTTGAAGAACTTGTTGCGCGATTGCCCTTGGTGCGGCTTGGGTACATACGCTTTGATTGCATGGCTCTTCGTCCGTATCCTGGGCTGAGCAGGTTGTTTGCAAAGTAAGCTGACGTATTGAACTATACACGTGTTAACAAAAAAAGCTCCATAAGTCTAATTTTTATTTCATCTAATGAAATAAATTACATATTTTAAAATTAAAATAAAATATTTGTTTGACAGTAGAAGAACCTCGTGCTAGCATAAATTTAACACGTGTAAACTTAAGATTTACATGGATACAAAAGGAGAAACAAAATGAAAAAAGCAGGTATCATCTTGTTAGTTTTGCTCGTCGGTTTTTCAACTGTATGGGCAGCAGGAACCCAAGAGACAAAAGCAGTTCCACAAACAGAGATCAATGTATTTTATTACAAAGATACAGTCGTTGATGGAATGAATGCTCTTGCTTCAGCTTTTATGGCAGAAAACCCAACGATAGCAGTGAAGAATGAGATGTTGACCACAGAGTTCAATACAGTACTCTCTTCACGTTATGCTGCAGGACAACTTCCTGAGTTGTGGGCTGCACAGCCTGGTGAAACTGCCTTAAAACCATACATTGATGCAAAGGCCATTCAAAAAGTAAATGATGTGAAGGTATTGCAAGAGCTTTCTGATGATTTTAAGCGGTCGATTACCTTCTCTGATGGCAACATCTATGTCATTCCTCTTCTCTCTACTGCTCGAGGAATCATCTACAATAAAGAACTATTCAAGAAAGTCGGTTTTGATGAATTCCCCAATACCTTGGATGGTCTTAAGGAAGCTTGCAGACGACTCAAAGCCCAAGGCATCATCCCATTCGCAGTTTCTGGTGCAGAAGGCTGGGCAGTAGGAAGTCTTCCCTATCAGGTAGGACATGAAATCTTTGCCTCAGCAGATTTCTTTGAAAGAATGGATGCAGGAACTGCCAGTCACACAGAAGTAAGAGAAGTGTTCAATTTCATCGATGTTTTCCGTGACAATGCACAACCTCGCTTCATGGATACTGATTTCATGGGTTCTGTATCACTTTATGCACAAGAGAGAGCAGCAATGATATTCCAAGGACCATGGGCAGCAGATGCCATGATGGATCTTGCTCCCGAAGTAGTTGCAAAGTCTGCAATGGCGGGTGCTCCTTATACCAATGATCCTGATAGGAACCTCTTGTACATCGATTATGATATGTATTTTGCTGTGAGCTCAAAAGCAGATCTTGCTGCAGTAGATGCATACTTTGATTTTATCGTCAATGGCAATGGACGAAAGATCTTCTCTGAACAGGTCAAGAGCTTGAACCCGTACGGAATCCCATTCAAAACTCACGCAGTGAACCAGTCAATCCTCGATCTCTCTGCAAAGGGTTTGACCATTGGTGATTTGCAATATGCGAACGCTCCTGATGGTTGGTGGCAAAATCAAGGCGTTGCCATGCAAGAATATCTCGGCGGTCAGATTACAAAAGATCAGATGCTTGCTAAACTGGATAGAGACTGGGCAGCAGCAATTCGTTAATACGATACATGTATACGGACTGAACACAAAGTTCAGTCCGTATAATACATGATTAAGGGGGTATGCATGGCCTCTCTTCGAAAGAAATCTCTTTCAAACGATTCCATTTTTGGTAATTGCTGGTGGGTAGGACCCCTTTTTGTAGGTCCAATTCTTATAGTCTATTCAATCTTGTTCGCTTTTCCATTTTTACAAGGATTATATTATTCATTTACCAACTGGACTGCAATCAATCCTAATTACTCATTTATTGGATGGCAGAATTATAAAGAGATGTTCACTTTGGATGAATACTTTTTGCCCTCTTTGAACAGAACTTTCTTTATAGCCTTTATCAATGTAATTTTTACCAATGTCCTGGCAATGCTCTTTGCAGTAGCTCTCACAAACCAGTTCAGATGGAACAACACATGGCGAGCTCTCATTTTCATGCCAAATGTTATTAGTATGGTCGTCTCCGGCTTCATCTGGAAATTTATGTTTGGTGAAATTCTTCCAAAACTAGGAGAAACGACCAATATCTCTTTCTTATCAAATTCCTGGTTGAGTGACCCTGGTATTGTGGCGTACTCCATAGTGATAGTAAGTGTCTGGTGGGGTTTAGGGTATATAATGACCATCTATATTGCCGGACTCCAAGGAATTGATTCTGAAATTATTGAAGCTGCAGATATTGATGGGTGTAATTCATGGCAATCTTTTTTCAAAGTGAAACTCCCCTCGATGCTTCCTGTAGTAACTGTTGGAATATTTTTGAATATATCGGGCTCTTTAAAGATGTTTGATACGATTTATTCACTTACCGGGGGAGGTCCCGGAAAGGCCTCAGAGGTGGCGATGCTGAACATTTATCGTGAAGCGTTTGTCTTTAACAGGATGGGATATGGCAATGCAAAGGCTGTCTTTCTTACAGTCATCATTGTGTTGATCACCATTGTCCAAATGAAATTGACATCCACAAAAGAGAGGTAACCACTATGATGGCAAAGAAAAAAGGAGCCATAGTCGTTGGCATACTGATGGGATTTGTGGCTTTGTTTTGGTTCATTCCCATCTATTTCATGACAATCAATACATTCAAGCCTCTGAGAGATGTCATTTTTACCACTGCTGCATTCCCAAAGTCATTCTATCTGGAAAATATTGTGGAAGTTTGGAAGAATGCCGATTATTTCAATCTTTTACGTAATTCAGTCTCAGTAACAGCATTCTCTCTTGCGGGCATTGTCCTCGTATCATCAATGAGTGGATATTATCTGGCAAGGACATCAAAGAAGAGCACGAAGTTCATTATGTCCTATTTAATTCTCACTCTCATCATCCCCTTTCAAGCAGTCATGATTCCCTTGGTGAAGACCATGAGAAACCTTTCGATGATTAATACCCATTGGGGCTTGTTTTTGGTCTATATTGCATTTGGTTCTCCCATGGCAATTTTTCTCTATCATGGCTGTGTGAAAACAATTCCCCGCTCTATGGAAGAGTCGGCAACATTGGATGGGGCAGGACCATTAAGAACCTATTTTACCATAATTTTTCCCTTGCTTTCCCCGATGACAAGTACAGTGGTTATTCTTCAATCTCTGTATATCTGGAATGATTTCTTGCTTCCTCTGATTACCTTGCAATCTGAAGCATTGAAGACCATTCCCTTGGGAATCGCAGGAAAGTTTTTTGGGCAATATGCTTTTAAATGGAATCTTGGAATCACAAGCATGTTGCTCGCTTCCTTACCCATGCTTTTATTATACCTCTTTATGCAACGGTATATTATCGGTGGGGTTATGAAGGGGGCTGTGAAAGGATGACCGTCATAGTATCGTGTATACCTCCAATGTCTTGAGGTCGCACGATACGTGCTAACAATTTCAAGGATATCTCAACTATGAAACTACAAGAACTTGCCAAAAAGCAAGCTGTTGAACAGCTTGTGTTCCGTATCGACCCACAATCTCTTGAGCGTTGTCTTCAGATCGATCATGAAATCTGGACTAAAGGCTTGGCTAGCCAACCTGGATTCGCCGGTAAAGAGGTTTGGCTTGATCCAAAAAATCCAGACCAAATAACCTACATCATCTATTGGGACTCTCTAGAACAGTGGAAAGCAATAGATAATGAGTATTTGTGTGCTTTGCAACAAGAGTTCGAACAAGCCTTCGCTCCCGATAGCTGCACCCTTATAAGAGAATTACATAATGAACAGCAATGGTATCGAACACATGTATTGGAAATGGAGGGGTAAGGCATGATTAAAAAGTATCCCAAAGTTGAGTTTCCCTATGATCGAATGAAATTGCAGCCCATATTCACTCATCCCGAGCTTGAGAACTATCACACGGAGGGAGTGCAAGGAGAAGTTGCTCGAGAAATCTATGGAAGCCTTATGTTTCCCGACCCTCCAAAACATAGGGCCTATACCTATGGAAGTCTTGTTATGTCCATCGATGGCAAAATTGCCTATTTGGATAATCCTGCAGGGCCTGTCATCGCCAGCGCCAACGTGTTGGACCCTGATGGGGGCAAGGCGGATTTCTGGATACTCAATCTGTACCGCGCTAGTGCCGATGTCATCATTGCTGGGGCAGGTACCATGCATAAGGAGCCTGATGGGACTGTATGCATCATGGATCAAGAGTTGGAGGACGAACGGCTGAAGAGAAATCTCAGTCAGGCTCCATGGGTGGTTATAGTGTCACTTGATGGTACCGATGTGCGTTGGGAAGATGAGTTGTTTGTGAACCAACCTACAATGTTTCATTCTTCTCCTTTTGCATTAGAGGTAGTAAAAGATAAGTTGGCTCAAGACTATTTTGTTATCGGTCCCTATGAAAATCTCCAGGAAGTACTGGAAGATGAACAGCGTATTCGGTCTCAGTTCGTCGAACATTCTGCGTCGAAAATGCCGGTCATCATTACCGGAAAAGATAAAACTCCTGATGAAGAGGCTCTGTTGGGAATCCTCTCTCTCTTAGGTATGAAACGTTGCCTGGTGGAAACACCTTCGTATTGCATGGCCTTGATGAAGAAAAAACTTCTTGATGAGTTTGTTTTGAATGTATCCTGTGTTTTTGTTGGCGGAGAAGCTATGAGCATAGGCAAATCATTCCCTGCTTTTACCTCTGTTGATCATCCTCATACAGAAGTCCTCTCACTTCACATGCATTCGCCGAGTTATTTTTACTATCGTCATAAATTGGTTTACCAAGATGCAAACAAATTGTAATATGCATAGGAGTCATGAAGAACAAACGAGTCACCCTTGAACAGATTGCAAAAGAAATAAATATCTCAAGAGTCACCATATCGAAATTTCTCAATGGAAAGGGAAATCTGCGAGATGTAAACAGAATTGCAGTAATGGAAGCGCTTGAACGATATGGGTATCGTCAAAATTTTGCTGCAAAAAGTCTTGCGATGAATCGTACTTTTTCAGTTGGATTTGTTTGTTTCGATTCTCCTCGGTCACCATATTTTCTCAAGACCATTCTTGCTGGTGTAGAAGAAGCCCAAAATCAATTTTTAGATTATGGGCTTCATGTACATACGCGAGTAACAAATATTGATTATCCCGAGCAACAGCTAGAAGCATTACAGAGTCTCGTAAAAGATCGTATGGATGCCATCGCCATCATTCCCAATGATATCTTCAAACCGGATGTCGCCCAACAGATAGCGCTCCTCGTAGACAACATCTGCTTTGACGGTATTCCTGTCATCACAGTGAACAGAGATATTCCGCACTCAAAGCGCACTGCGTATATTGGATGTGACTACAAGACGAGCGGCATGATGGCAGCAGAGTTGTTGGCAAAATTTGTCAAAGAAGGCGAAATATTGGTTTCCTTGGCGAGCCGCAATGTCCAGCTTATCGATGTGCGTTCCCGCTTGGAAGGCTTGATCGAAGTGTTTGCCAACTATCCGAAACTAACAATTGTGCCGCATTATTACTATGAAGGGGATAATGAAGCATATATTCGGCATATACAGGATTTTATTCAAAGCAGTCCCTGTGAAAAAGGCCTTTTGGATATATCTTACCAGTTGCAACATGTAGCTGAGCAAGTGCAACAGAACAACAAGCATCTCTATATTGTTGGCTTTGACCAGTACCTTGGCTACGAAAGCCATATGAACAAGCATCTTGTAGATTGCATCGTTACCCAGGATATGTTCGCTCAAGGATATCAGGCTATCAATTATATGTTTCAGTTGATTTTACAAGATAACCAAGAGATAGACGTAATGCCGATCAAGAATGAAATAATCATTGCATCCAACCTCTCAAGCTACGCATAGGAAGGAATCTTTTTTTTATAGTTGACAACTTGTATATACAAGTTTAGAATTATTTATAAAGGATGATTATATGACTTCAAGAGAACGCATTATAGCGGTACTCAAAGGAGAAACTCCTGATAGAGTACCTTGGGTTCCCCTCATTGGTCGCTATTACGTCAAGTCTCTAGCAGCCATGGGATATGATATACAGAGCTTTGCTCCAAAATCAAAAGAGATGTCTCCTGCATTGCTGAAGGATATGAATCTTGCAGAGATAGAAACGATACGCCTGACGAATGCGGATATTCTCTATCGTCATGTGATTGCCTACAACCTGATAAGTGATACATGCACATATATTGAAAAAGAAGAAGAGAACAGTCTATTGCGAGGATGGGAAACTCCTCTTGGACAGCTATGGGAAAGAGTAGAACAACACCATGGCACAGAGTACATCAGCAGTTATATGGTAAAGACCTTGGATGACTTGAAGAAATACCAATATCTGCTTGAAAGCATGCATCCTCAAGCAGCCTATGATGATGTAATCGCATTTGACAGATATATAGCAGATGATGGACTGCCGACCCTTACAGGACCTGTCACCCCTATACAGCAACTCTTTCAATTTACCATGGGAGTAGAAAATACCACCTACGCACTTTTTGATCATGAAGAAGAGATGCAAGATTTCTTTACTGCCCAGCACAATCTGAACAAGGGAATTTATACAATTCTGGCACAGGCTCCCGCTAAGGTAGTGATCACCTATGAAGATACCAGCACAACAGTTATTTCCCCGCAATGGTATGAAGAGTATGAGAGTCCGCATCTCAATGAATATGCAGACATATTGAGCTCAAAGGGCAAGATACATATCGCTCACATGTGTGGAAAGATATCCTTGCTCACCCAACTGCTTGCAAAAGATAGATATGCCGCAATTGATAGTGTTTGCCCTCCTACAACCGGAGATATAGAGCCTAAAGATGCTCTGATCCAGACCGGAAAAATTATCATTGGAGGCCTTGAACCCTCGTCTCTCCAACGTATGACCTCTGAACAAACCTATGAGTATACCATGGAAAAACTTGAGCAGGTTAAGGCTAGCAATGCTTTCAATCGCTTCATGCTCTCAAGCGGTGATTCTGTAGCGGCAAATACCCCGCTTGAGAATCTGAGGGCGGTAAGTAAGGCGGTAATGGATTTTTCGATACAATAATAAGGAGTTTGAGTATATGAGCTATTTAGCACAAGCAGCAGATCAATTGAAGATATGGATGGATGCGCACAGAGAGGAACTTGTTTCTTTCACCATGGACCTGATGCGTATCAACAGTGTTACGTATCATGAGGCTGAGGCTGTTGCGTTCCTTGCTTCTGCTATGAAGCGATATGGCTTTGATGAAGTTCGCATAGACGAGGCCGGCAACTGCATCGGAAGGGTCGGAAGCGGGCCTACGGTTATCGTTTCTGATGCGCATATCGATACAGTAGAGTGCGGCGACCCGCAAAAATGGGGATTCAACCCCTTGGATCCCAAAATTGTTGATGATGCAATCATGGGCAGAGGTATCGTCGATGACAAAGGATGTCTTTGTGCAATGGTTTTTGCAGCTCGGGCCATAAAGGAATTGAAACTTGATCAGGATCTGACATATTGGGTATCCGGTTCAATTTCCGAGGAGGATGTGGAAGGAAGTTGCGTAAAAGCGATGATGGAACAGTACAAGGATATTGCCCCCGATATGATCATCATCGGTGAGGCGAGCGGCAATCGCATCGTACGAGGACACAAAGGAAGAGCACTCATCAAAATGACTGTACAAGGAAAAGCGGCACACGCCTCTTCTGCACACAGAGGAGAGAATGCCTTGATTAAGGCGCTTCCCCTTATACAGGCAATAGATGATATGCAAAATTTCATAGAAGACCCATTTTTGGGCAAGGGAACCATCGAGGTCACAAAAGTTGAGTGTGACACCCCCTCATTGAATACAATTCCCGGATCTGTGACAATATTTGCAGATCGCAGGTTGTCTTGTGGAGAGACAAAAAATGATATTCTTGAAGAACTTACTCCCTTGCTTGCATTAAGTAATGCCACAGCATGCATCGATGTCGAGGAAGTGACAACCTATACTGGAAAGAAGATCATCCAAGAAGATTATTTCCCAAGCTGGGTGATTGATGAAAACCATCCAGTAATCAGATCAGCTGTCTCTGCATATACCCAACTATATAAAAAGGATCCCGTTGTGGGTCGATGGGATTTCTGTACAAACGCTACGTATTTATGCGGCATTACGAAAATCCCCTGTGTCGGATTTGGTCCTGGTGATGAAACCTTATGTCATACGAGTGCTGAGGCACTCTCTATCTCTGAACTGTGTGACGCTGTATCGATGTACGCATTGACTACCTTGGCGTTTGCAGAGAGTAATAAAGAGGAATAAAGCTGATGTATATAATCCAGGCTGGCTGGGTGATATTACCAGAGATGAAGATTGCAAAACAATCAAGCCTCGTGATCGATGAGAACAAAATCGTCGAGGTGCTACCTCATGATGAAGCCAGAACCAAATATCCACAGGCTTCGATCATCAATAGATCGGACTGTGTCATCTCCCCTGGCTTTGTCAATGCTCATATGCACCTCTATGGAGTTCTTGCCCATGGCATTGAGCCAGTTGTTCCCGTTTTAAGTTTTGAGAGCTTTCTTACCGATTACTGGTGGCCTTTGGTGGAAGACCAATTGGATGCAACGATGATTTCCTGTGCGTGTGCGTACAGCGCAGCAGAGCTTGTAAACAGTGGTGTCACCGCTCTGTGTGATGTCCTGGAAGCACCATATGCAGGATATGAAGGGTTGCTTGCACAGGAGAAGGTACTTCGTTCACTCGGGGTCAGAGCAATCCTCTCTACAGAAGCCTGTCAAAGAATCAGCGGCGAGATGGGCTGGCAGTTGCTTGAAGCAAATGCACGTTTTGTCCGCACATTCAAGGATGATCCTCTCATAACTGGAATGATCTGTACACATACTGCTTTTACGTGTGATGAACAGTTCCTCAGCAAAGCGGTGGATCTGGCGGTGAAGGAGCAAGCATCCTTGCAACTTCACCTTAACGAAAGCGAGTATGAGAGTAAGTGGACACAAAAAGCGTATGGAATGCGAACCTGTAATTGGTATGACAAGATTGGAGTCCTTTCTGACAAGCTGCTCGCAGCCCAGGCGGTCCAGGTGGATGCCCAAGAGATCCAGTTGCTCGCTAAACACAAGGTGAGGACCGTCCATGTCCCCTTGAGCAACTGTGAAGTGGGTGGAGGCATTTCCCCGGTTCCTGCTTTATTGGATGCATCTGTTGCTTGCAGTCTTGGTACGGATGGCTATATCAACAATTTTTTTGAAGTGATGAGAGCCTCCTTCCTAATCCATAAAGGCGTATGTTGTGATCCAACTATCATGAGCTCTCGTACTGTATACCGCATGGCTACTCAATCAGGTTCCGATGCTCTGTATCCAGGGAAGCAATATGGACGATTACAGCCAAATGCTGCAGCCGATTTCATAACCATCAATCTTGCCGGATTGCCGACCACTGTTACTGAGTACAACCTCTTTGACCAAATTATTCTGTATAGGAATCCTCAGGATGTACAGGATGTAATGGTCGAGGGAAAATTCTTGAAAAAGGATTTTACCATGCAGACAACCAAGCCCTTTGGCTTTTTGGGAAGGCAGGCAGCAATCGAAGCGCAACGATTATGGGATAAAGGACGATCGGTTGTTGCAAAGAACAAGGAGACAAGATGATGTACGATCTTATCATTTTAGGGGGAGGTCCTGCTGGATATGTTGCAGCTCACAAGGCTGGAATGGCTGGGAAATCGGTCCTTGTAATCGAGCAGTCACAAATTGGAGGAGTGTGCCTGAATGCTGGATGCATTCCGACGAAAACCCTGCTGTATTCAGCAAAGAACTATAAGAGTATTGTAGAGGGACATTTCCATGGAATAGAAGCGACCAAGCCGGCGTTTTCTATGAAAGAAGCCATGCAATGGAAAGAAAAAGTAGTTCAAACCTACCGCAAGGGGATATTCTCGCTGTTTGAACAGGCCAATGTAACCTACATCAATGCAAAAGGTAAACTGGTCGATCGATCAACAGTGAGTGTGGGATCTGAGCTCTATAGTGCAAAGAATATTCTGATAGCCACAGGTTCAAGACCGGCAGTCCCCCCGATTGCTGGACTTGAAGGCAATCCCTATGTATTGACCAGCACACAATTGCTTGAGCAGGAAGATCCGATAGAACACTTGGTGATTATAGGAGCGGGCGTGATCGGTTTGGAGTTTGCCGATTTATATACCATGTTGGGATTCAACGTTACCGTCATCGAGATGCTCGATCAGATTGCTTCGATTGTTGAGCCTGAAATACAAAAACTGCTGAAAAGAAACTTGTCAAAAGTTCAATTTGAGTTAGGTGCCAAGGTGACAAAGGTAGAAGAGAATACCATTACCTATACCAAGAGCGGTGAGACAAAGACAATCAAAGCTGACAAGATCCTGCTGGCAACGGGAAGAGTCCCCAATACTGAAGAGATTGGGTTGGAAGCCTGCAATATCAAAACTAAGGGACGATATATCCTGGTCAACAACAGGATGGAAACCAGTTGTCCTCGTGTTTTCGCTGCAGGAGATGTCGTAGGAACCAGTCTTTTTGCCCATAGTGCAAGCAGGATGGGCTTGATTGCTGTGGATGTTCTACTAGGAAACAGAAATGCAGAGATGGAGTATCACGCAATCCCATGGGCCATTTATACCTGGCCGGAAGTCGCCGGCTGTGGATATACAGAAGAGCAGGCAAAAGAAAAAGGATTGAAAGTTCTCACCGCCTCAGTGCCGATGCGTCTCAGTGCCCGCTATTATGCAGAACAAGGGACAACTGCCTCTTTGGTCAAGCTTGTCATGGATGAGGATAGTCATGTACTTGTAGGGGCTCAAATGATTGGAAGCAATGCCTCAGAAATGATATGGGGAGCAACGATGGCAATCAATCTCGGTATACGCGTAGAAGAGATGGCCAGTACGATTTTTGCCCATCCAACAATCAGTGAGGTCATCGGTGATGCCCTCAATATACTCATTCAACAAAGCAAGAGGAGAGCAGGCCATGTATGATTTTTCTCAAAAGGTAGTTCTTGTAACCGGAGCAAGCCAAGGTTTGGGCGCAGGCATGGCAAAAGCATTTGCAGAGCGAGGGGCTTTGGTGATGCTCTGCAGCAGAAGCGAGGAGAAGCTTAAGAAAGTAACAGATTCCATAGTTTCCCAAGGAGGCAAGGCTGCCTATTGTGTGTGTGACATCACAGACGATCAGATGGTTGATGCCATGATTGCCAAAACAGAAGAAATGTTTGGATTTGTTGATATCCTGATTAACAATGCAGCACTGCATACCTCTTTACCGGTTGTCGATACTACAAAACCTCTTTGGGATAAGCAGATCGGAACAAACTTGACAGGTACCTTCCTTTGCACGAGGGCCGTTCTTCCTTCCATGATCAAGCGCAAAGGCGGGAAAATCCTCAACATCTCAAGCTCTGCGGCTAAGCATTTTTTTCCTGGATTCGGAGCGTACGCTGCCAGCAAGGGTGGCATTGTCAGTTTTACACACACCCTCAGTGAAGAAGTCAAACAACATAATATCAATGTCAATGCAATTTATTTAGGAATGACGAATACCGAGTATACCCAGCAACGCATGGCCGATGATAAGGCAGTGACGATACCGCTCGATCAGATGATGCAGATAGAAGATGTGTTGCCGGTGATCATGTTTCTCACCAGTGACGATGCACGCACCATCATGGGAGCTGCAATTGATGTGTTTGGGAAAAAATCTTAAAGGACAAGGAGAGAACGATGATCCATATCAATGAGCGAGCAGCAGCTTTGGCCAAAAAAGCAATCGCCGATAAAGAGGTTTTGGGTATCGAGTATCAGACTATGGCATGTGGTGCACATTTGCTGGATTTTGGACTGGCTGTAAAAGGAAGCTGGGAGGCTGCAGCAATTTTTACCCGCCTTACATTGGGTGATTTAGGCACGCTGCAATTCGGCAGGTGGGCTCTGGATGAAGAGCATGCGTTTTCTTGTGTTGATCTCTTTATTTCAGAACCGCTTATTGCATGCCTTGCTTCTCAGATTGCTGGTTGGCAACTTTCTGATGGGCAGTTCGCCACCATCGGAAGCGGCCCTGCACGTGCAGCGGCAGATATGCCGAACGACAGGTATCTCGATATGACACCGTATCGTGATCTTCACCCCAAGCATGCTGTGTTGTGCATCCAAGATACAAGAATGCCTTCGGATGAGATGGCACAGTTGATAGCCAAGTCCTGTAACGTTGATTGCTCCAACCTCTATATTGCATTGTCTCCGAGCAACTGCATAACAGGAAGTGTACAAGTAGCGGCAAGAATGCTCGAACAATGCTGTCATAAGATGCATGAAAACCATTTTGATGTATCGATGATAGAGCATTGCTGGGGCCGAGCTCCCATAGCACCTGTGTGCAAGGACGAAATTACTGCCATGGGAAGGATCAATGATGCAATCCTGTACGGAGGAGAAGCTGAATTCTGGGTCGATAGCAGTGACGAGGAAATACAGGCGATAGCGGATAAGCTTGTGTCGAGTACGAGCAGTCCCCAGTATGGTACTCCATTCAAAACCATATTCGAAAATGCCGGCAAAAACTTTTATGCAATCGACCATGAGGTCCATTCGATTGCAAAAATAAAGCTGCACAGCACAAGAACCGGAAATAGTGTAACCGCAGGCGAGATCAATTCTCAGGTAATTAAAAAAAGTTTTCTGACAGGGGCCTGTCAGTAGGAGGGATTCATGGCGTTGGAAACAAAGGTACTGAAAGATTTGTACTATGACATGTATGCAATCAGAAGATTTGAAGAAGAGGTTGAGAAGTACAGTAAGAATGGAACCATTCCTGGCTTCATTCATCTCTCTATCGGTCAGGAGGCATCCCAAGCAGGTCCTGTACGAGCACTACGCAAGACAGACTACAAATTTCCAGATCATCGTGGACATGGTGCAATATGTCTTTGCGGTACTGATCGAAAGTATGTCATGGCTGAGATATTCGGCAAGGCAACAGGAATCAACGGGGGTCGTGGAGGATCGATGCACATCAACGATCTTAGTTGTCGGAACATGGGCTTCAATGGCATCCAGGGCTCGACGGTTGTCTCAGCACTAGGCTGTGCATTTGCATCACGATATCGAGATACCGATGATGTGACAATCGTGTTCATGGGTGATGGGACACTCGGCGAGGGAACCTGCCATGAAAGTATGAACATGGCAGCAACATTGAAACTTCCCATCATATATTGCTTGATAAACAACCAATACGCCATCAGTACACACTATCGAGAAGCACATCCTCAAAAGCAGTTGGCTACCTGGGCTGATGGATATGAGGTCCCTAGTGAAATTGTTGACGGCAATGATGTCCAAGCGGTCTATGAGGCTGTTGGTCGTGCAGCTGAGCGAGCAAGGGCAAAGGAAGGTCCTACGTTGCTTGAATTGATGACCTATCGATGGCAAGGGCATTTTGCAGGAGATCCCGCTGCTTATCGCTCGGATGAAGAAGTGGAGCAATGGAAAGCCAGATGTCCCTTGAAACTCTGTAAGGAGACATTGATCAACGAACGCGGTGTTGATCTTTCTGAACTACAACAGATTGAAAAGGACGCCGATGCTGAGATTGCTGATTGTGTAGAGTTTGCCTTGAATGCTCCTTGGCCAGAAGAAAAGGAAGCTCTCAAGTATGTCTATGACAAAATAGAGGTGGAGGATTGGGTCTGATGGCTAGAAAATTATCTTTTACGAAAGCTATAAATGAGACGTTGCACCAAATGATGGAAATTGATGATTCGATATTCATCATTGGTGAGGATGTAGCCAAGATGGGAGGAGATTTCGGTGTCACCCAAGGCATATGGCATCGATGGCCTGAGAGGGCAGTTGATACAGCTTTGTCAGAACAGGCTATCATCGGTCTGTCTGCCATGGCCGGGGTATGTTCCCTTAGGCCGGTAGCTGAACTTATGTTTGCTGATTTTGCAGGGGTTTGTTATGACCAGCTTGTCAACAATGCAGCAAAGCTAAGGTTCATGTATCAAGGTCAAGCAGGGGCGCAGATGGTGGTGAGAGCAGTTACCGGCAGCGGCATCCGTTGTGCATACCATCACTCGCAATCCATTGAGCCGTGGTTTATGAATATCCCCGGATTGGTAATTGTTGCCCCAAGTGATCCCTATGAGGCAAAAGGATTGCTTGCCTCAGCTATCAAGGATAATAATCCTGTTATATTTCTAGAGCACAAGCTTTTATACAACATGAAAACAGAAGTGCCCGAAGAGTTGTATGAGTTGCCGCTCTATAAGGCACATACTGTTCGAGAAGGAGATGACATTACCATCGTCGCTACCATGGCAATGGTCAAGATGGCTATCAAGACTGCAGAAGCATTACAAGAAGAGGGAGTATCAGTACACATCATAAATCCACGTACGCTCTTTCCCCTTGACAAGCAGGCGATAATCGATTCGGTAAGCAGAACTGGAAGACTTGTCATCCTGCAGGAAGGCCCTAAGTTCATGGGAGCAGCGGCGGAGATCAGCGCAATGATTGCCGAGGATATTTTTGAATATTTGGCAGCCCCCATTAAACGAGTCACCAGTTTGGACGTTCCCATAGCCTTTTCTCCCTGTCTGGAAGATTATGTCAATCCTAAGATTGAGCATGCTCTGGCGGCCTGTAGAGAGACCCTTGCCTTCTAGGAGGAACACAATGGCAGTAGAAGTCAAAATGCCCCGATACGGGGCTACGATGGAAGAAGGAATGATTGGGGAATGGCTGGTTTCTCAGGGACAGAATGTTTCAAAGAATCAGGCATTGTTTACCGTTGAGATAGAAAAACTAACAAACGAAGTGCTGTCTCCAATCGATGGCATTGTCAGTCGAATTTTGTTTGAGGCTCAGCAGACAGTACGTTGTTCTGATGTGGTTTGTGTCATATCAGAGTCTTCAACTGAAGTCCTGGAGTCTGTTCAAAGCAAAGAGACCAAAGAAGAAAAGACCAAGCCGAAAACAGAGAAAAAGCCTGTTGTAGAGAAAGAGCAATACAAAATAGGGAAAAGAATTATCACTCCTAAGGCAGAGGCGCTTGCCAAGGAGTTGAAAATTTCCTATCACGGACTTGCTGCAACCGGACTTCATGGAATGATAACGCGTTCAGACATCAGAAAAGCAGCTTCTTCACAAACGCAAGCCCCCGTTGCGGTTGAAGAAAAAACCGAAAAGAAGATGCCGCTGAAGGGTGCCCGCAAGGTCATAGCACAAAGAATGTGTGAGAGCTTGGCCACTGCGGCACAATCCTCCTTGTGGATGGATGCTGACGTCACCGATTTGATGAGCTGTTATCAAAAACACAAGGAATCCTACAAATCAAAAGGGATCAAGATTTCTGTAACAGCGGTTCTGATCAGGGTTCTTGCACAGGTATTGAGAAACCATCCGATCTGCAGGACTCAAATTGATAAGGAAGGGAATCTGACTGTGCTGCAAAGCATCAATATCGCTGTAGCTGTCGATACTCCAAATGGTCTGATGGTTCCCGTAATCGAGGATTGTGATCAGAAAACAACCTTGCAGATAGCCGGGCAACTTGCAATGCTTGTGGACAAGGCCAGGGTAGGGGCGTTGACTTCTCACGACATGGCTGCTCATGTGATGACGTTGAGCAATCTTGGCTCATATGGGGTAACCTATAGCAAGCCTATTCTCAATCTTCCTGAAAGCGTTATTCTCGGTACAGGAAAAATAAGTAAAAAACCAGTCTATGTTGACGGTGGTTTGTTTGCAAAAGATATTCTTCCTTTGAGTTTGACGTTTGATCATAGAATTGTTGATGGAGGACCTGCAGCGGCATTTTTACAAGATTTCTGTTCTGCACTCCTCTCTGCAAAGATTGAGGCTGTCATCTGAGTCAGTCTTGGAGGTGAGACTTTATGAAAGCACATAGGCAACAGATAGCACAATCGCATAGAAAGATCGACAGCATGGCTTCTGCTCTTGGGAAACCTCTGTATGTTGATGATCTGGCTCCGAAAGATAGTCTTTTTGTACGACTTTTAGGGTCAAAGCATGCGTATGCAAAGATAACACACATAGAAACCTCCAGAGCCCTGGCGCTGGAGGGTGTTGCCTGTGTGCTGACCTATAAGGATGTTCCGAGAAAGCCGATAACGTTCGCAGCTGAAGCAGCTCCAGAAGGATCGACTCATGATAGAACCATATTGGAACAGACGCTGCGGTATGTGGGCGAGCCGGTTGCGGCTGTTGCAGCAACCTCTGAATGCATAGCAAAGAGAGCACTGGATCTTATTGAGGTTACCTATGAGGTGCTTGAGCCAAACTTCGACATGGAGAAGGCATATGACAACAAGAATCCTCTGTATGCTGATCATGAGGTTTTTACTCATTTTGACAATGGCAGTCGCCCCTCTCTGAATGTGATTGCCGCCAAGAGTCAGCACTTTGGAGAAGATCTTGATGTTGTGCTGAATCGATGCAAGCATACCGTCTCAATTATAAGCTACACCCAAGAACAGGCCCATGCAATGAGCGAAACCCATAGATGTTTTTGTTACAGGGATATGAGAGGTAAGCTGGTAATTTATTCTTCTTGTCAATCTGTCTTCAACACCCAAAGAATTGTTGCAGAGGCTTTGGGCCTTCCTTCGCATGCGGTGAGGGTTGTAAAACCAAAAGTAGGAGGGGCCTTTGGAGGAAAGAACACTACTTTTTTCGAAGGAATTGTTGCTGCAATCACTTTCAAAACAGGAATGCCCTGCAAGCTCATAACCACGCGCAAAGAGTGCTTCACGATTACCAATACTCGACATGCTGCAAAAGTCCAGGTGAAAATGGGCATTGATGAACAGCATGCAATCAAGGCAATCGGTGTTGATATGCTCATCAACGGGGGAGCCCATGGAGAGCATAGCTTTGATGTTCTCTGCGTGGGATGCAACAACTCAATTCCCATTTACAAAGCCGGTGATTCCCTGCTCTTCAATGGCAGGGCAGTCTACACAAACATTGTACCTGCCGGAGCTTTTAGAGGTTTTGGGGGTCCTCAGGTAGCGTTTGCCTTGGAAGGAGCTGTAAGTCAGCTTGCCTGGGATGCAAAGATAGACCCAAGTCTGTTCAGATTACAAAATTGCATCACAGAAGGTGCGTACCATCCCTTTGTGTCCGGTAAGCAAGTCAAGAGCTGTACCTTGTCCCAATTGATTGTGCGAGGGAAAGAGCTAATCGGTTGGGATTCCTATTATCCTGCGAAACGAGTAGATGAACATACCATCAGGGCTGTGGGTATGGCGATTGCGATGCATGGTTCTGGGATAGGTGGACTGGATAGGGTAAATGCCACAGTAAGTCTCAATTATGATGGAAGCTTTACCCTGTTCGTCGGTTCCTGCGACCTTGGCACTGGAGCAGATACGGTCTTGTTGCAAATTGCATCGCATACCTTGAATACCTCTATCGAGCATTGTTCAGTCGTCGTATCAGATACGGAGTTGACTCCATATGATAAAGGAGCCTATGCATCCTCAACCACCTATGTCACCGGAAATGCAGTAAAAGCAGCTTGTGAACAACTGAAAGCAGATATTCTTGATGCAGCTGCTGTATTATACAAGAAAGAAGGGGACCAACTTATTCTTGTCGATAATGTTGTGAAGACAGCCTCGGGGGAGACAGTATCTACCCTGCAGCAACTTGCACAATCGGTGGCATCGCATGATGGAGGGTCTCAACTGTCAGTTACGAAAGGGTATGGTTGTGATGTTTCTCCTCCTCCCTATGTAGCAGGATTTGTAAAACTTGACTTGGATACAGAGACCGGAACGGTAACACTTTTGGATTATGTCGCTGTAGTTGACTGTGGAACTGTCGTCAATCCTGCTTTGGCCAAAGTACAGGTGGAGGGTGGGTGTGCACAATGCATCGGCTGGGCTCTTTCTGAAGAGGTGCTCTACTCCCATCAAGGTGTTCTTAAAACAGACAGTATGTATACATATCGTATCCCAACTACAAAAGATATTCCCAATATAACGGTAGAATTCATTGAAAGTTATGAACCTACAGGACCGTATGGCGCTAAATCAATCGGGGAGGTTGCGTTTCATACTCCTGTAGCCGCAATTCGAGAGGCAATTTTACACTGCACTGGGATTCTTCTTCCCTCATTGCCTTTTACTGCACCAAAAATCCTCAAACAAATTAATGCATTGTATGAGGCTGGAGGAACCTTGCCATGTTGAAAATTGAAAACTATATCAAAAGCGATAGTCTACAGCAGGCAAAAGAATTGTATCGATTGGATGTGTATACCTTGCTTGGTGGAGGTACCTTGAGCAGGTTGTATGATCAATCTTTTATCGGTGGTATTGATATTGCGCATCTTTTGGGAAATAAGATACTTGAAGAGGAACATCAGATAATCATACAAGCAATGACCAGCTTGAGATCAATAGAAGAGTCCCCAGTTTTACGAACATGGTATGGATCTGTATTCAAAGATTGTGTAGCTCATCTGGGTGGGGTGCAACTCAGGAATATGATAAGCGCAGGGGGCACGGTTGCAGCACGGCAAGGAACATCAGAGTTTTTGTCTGTCCTTCTTGCCCTTGATGCTTCTCTTGATCTGTATGGCATAGGATTGATTGCTCTAGAGCAATACCTTCAGGGAGGATATGAGAAAGACATTATTGTTTCTTTGCATATCCCTTGCAAGACAGCTCGCATTCACCTCTCTTCAGTGCGCAAAAACTATACGGATGCAAGTATGTTGCATGCTGTAGTTTACAGAGACGAAAAAACATGGCGCATTGTTGTGGGAGCGAGACCTATGAGGGCTAAGCTCTGCAGCAAGGCATCGCGGATGCTTGAACAAGAAAAAGAACCTGACAGTAAAGAAGTCATCGACCTTGCAATGGATGAACTAGCATTTGCAACAGATCTAAGAGCTACATCTGAATATAGGGAATCGGTTTGTCCTGTCTTACTTCGTCGGGCCATACAGGAGGTGCTGTCATGATGGTGACAATTTCAGTTAATAAAAAAACATATTCCTTGGATGTGGAGCCTGACACTACTCTTGCAGATGCGTTACGTACACAGGGGTTCCTAAGTGTCAAGACAGGATGCAACCAAGGAGTTTGTGGCTGTTGTACCGTATGGGTTGACGAAGTGCCGATGCTCTCTTGCAGCCTGCTGTGCATAAGGATGGAGGGCAAAGAGATAACCACCATAGAGGGTGTAGCACAAGAGGCAGAGAGGCTTGGAGCTTTTCTTGCTGAGGAAGGATCGGACCAATGTGGATTTTGTGAGCCAGGATTCATTATGCAGGCTCTAGCGATTAAGAACCAGATAAAAATACCGGTTAGTGAACAAGAACTCGATCATCTTATGGCTGGCAATCTCTGTAGGTGTTCAGGATACAGAAGCAAGATACGTGGTCTTGCTTCCTACTTGAACCATCAAGAAAACAAACAAGAGCTATGATTCTGTTTGACAACGCAAAGGTGTTATGCTATTGTAAATTAACTTGTATATACAAGTAACTGTAAAGAAAGGGACCTACGGTGAAAACAACATTTTGTGGTATACAGATGCAATCCCCATTCATTCTTGGCTCCGGGCCTCTGAGTTATGGTTCACAAGGTATGATACACGCCCATAAAGCTGGTTTTGGGGCAATCGTAACCAAGACAATACGGGATGAGGCTGCAGTCAACCACACTCCCCATATGGCACTGAATACAGAGTCCAGCATGATCAACAACGAAAAGTGGAGCGACTACAACCCCAATAGGTGGATAGAAAAAGAGATTCCAGAAGCCAAGGCTGCAGGCGTAATAGTAATTGCAAGCATCGGTCATACTGTTGAGGAGGTGCGACATCTCATTCCTCTGGTAGATGCTGCTCAAGCGGACATGTTTGAACTGGTCTCATATGAACAGGACAATCTCATTCCGATGATCAAGGCAGCAAGAACTTTGACTGACAAGCCGATTATCGCAAAGCTCTCTCCGAACTGGGTCGATCCTGTATCGTATGCACTGGAGGCCCAAAGCTGTGGTGCTGATGCTATCACCGCGATGGACTCACTCGGTCCAGTACTCAGAATAGACATCAAAACCGGAAAGGCAGTGCTCGGGGGCCCTGATGGCACAGGTTGGCTTTCTGGATCTTCGATCAAACCGTTGGTGGTTCGCTATGTAGCAGAAATTGCAAGTCGGGTTTCAATCCCAATTATCGGTCTTGGCGGGTTGATGAAGGCAGAGGATGCCGTGGAGATGATGATGGCTGGAGCTCAGATGGTAGGCATGTGCACCGCTGCTTTGATCAAAGGCGTCAAGCATGTTGGCAGAATTTCTGAGGCTACTGATCGGTTGATCAAGGACCTTGGCTATGCTTCGTATGAAGACATCTGTGGAATTGCTCTTTCTTCGTTACAAAACGGAGTAACAAAGCAGACGTTCGCATTCCATTTTGACAAGGATCTGTGCACAGCGTGCAATCGGTGTGTACGACTGTGTCCCTATGAATCTCGTTCCCTGAAAGATAAGACGATGTCTGTCGATATGAATACTTGTAGACAATGCGGGCTTTGCTTTGCCGTTTGTCCTACCGGCGCCTTGAAGGGTGTGTTCTAAAGTGTCCAAGCATCGCGAGGGCGATGTTCAATTATAAAATGCAAGCTCTTCATTATCAGAGCAGTCAGGAGGATTCGTTATTATGTATAGTTCACTACGAAAGAAACACCTGTTGTGTACACAGGATTGGAGTGTTGAAGAGATTGAGAGACTGCTCTCGGTTGCTTTCAAGCTCAAGCAAGAGAGATCTTTGGGAATCAATCATGATGATATTCTCAGGGCAAAGACCTTCTTCATGTTATTCTTTGAAGAATCAACAAGAACTCGAAATGCCTTTGAGGCCGGCATCCATCAGCTTGGAGGCCACGCGCATTTCTTAACCCCGAAAGCAACCCAAATTGATCACGGCGAGACTGCAAAGGATACTATAAAGGTTCTTTCACGCTATGGCGAAGGCATTGGGGTTAGGAAGACTTTTGGTGCTGGACAAGCGTACATGCGTGAACTTGCAAAATACTCAGATATTCCTGTTGTAAACATGCAGTGTGAAGATTATCACCCAACTCAGGTGTTGGCTGATTTGATGACAATCAAGGAAAAATTTCAGAATAATTTAAAAAACAAGAAGATTGTCGTATCTTGGACCAGTGCTCCAAACTATATCAGACCCCTTTCGATGGCACACTCTCTCGTTCTTTGTATGCCTCGTTTTGGACTTGATGTCACCTTGGCTCATCCACCAGAATTCTCTCTTAAGCCCGAAGTTATGGAGATGGCACGAAAGAATGCTGAACTATCGGGATCCAAGTTTGAGGTTGTAAACAGCATGGAAGAAGCGTGCAAAGGTGCTGATATCGTCTATGCAAAGGGTTGGGGCCCGATTATGCATACAGAGGATGAAGCTGAAGGAATCGCAATCATCGATTCGTATCGTAAGAACGGAAGCATGGATTGGGTGGTAGATCAGAGAAAGATGGATTTAACCAATCCACAATCAATCTATATGCATTGCATGCCTTTTGATAGAGACATTGAAGTAACCAGTGAGGTTGTTGACGGTCCGCATTCTGTGGTCTTTGATGAGGCGGAGAATCGGCTTCATATCATGAAGGCCATCATGGCAGCAACCATGGCAAACCTGTAACAGCTATTGACCGCCTGAAGCGAGTAATTCGCTCAGGCGGTTGGAGTGCGTATGAAGAACATTGACCTATTGATTACAAAGGGAGAGGTTATTCTCGGTGATCCTGTGTTGAGACAGGTTCGTCACTGCGATATCGCCATCAAGGATGGGGTCATCGTTGCAATCGGATCAGAACAGGATATTCTAAAGAACCATGCAGTCGATACGGTATTGGATGCATCTGGGTGCATCGTTTTTCCGGGTTTGGTCTGTACTCATACGCATTTATTTCAGACATTGCTCAAAGGATTGGGCAGGGATCGACCACTGCTTTCTTGGCTTGATAGTTCGATACGGCCAGCGCTCAAGCACTTTGACCGAGAAGCGGTATACAGTGGTGCAATGCTTGGTCTTGCCCAGCTTGCATCAAGTGGTGTGACAACTGTCGCCGACTACCAGTATTGCCATACAGAACCATTGATGGACATAGCTGTTCTTGATGCCTTTGAAGATATCGGCATGAGGGGTTTACTGTATAGCGGCAGAACAAACGTGCTGGGTTATCCAGATTCTATAGCATTATCCTACAAGGAAACAGAACAACAATACTTCGATCAATTGATAGAGCTTCAGAACCTCTATCGTAATCATGATAGAATAGAAATCGGCTCAGGCCCTGCCATTATTTGGGATATGAGCAAGAGCGGATATGAACATCTCTCATATCTTTCTCAATCGAGTGGGCTGAGAGTTTCCATGCACTGTCTGGAAACAGAAGATGATGATCTGTTCAGCAAAGAACGGTACGGCGTATCTACAATGCAATTGCTGAAGCAGTGTAATCTGCTCAGTGAGAGATTTTTAGCCGTCCATGCAGTGCATATGTCTGATGCAGATTTCGCCCTTTTTAAAGAGCATTCTGTTCCTGTCAGTCATTGTCCCATTTCAAATATGATTCTTGCTTCAGGAACCGCTGCCGTTCCGAGGATGCTCAAAGAGGGGCTTACTGTATCACTGGCGGTGGACGGGTCTGCCAGCAATGACGCCCAGAACATGTTCGAGGTCATGAAAACAGCCACGCTGTTACAGAAAGTATTGCATCGTGATGCTTCTCTTTTGCCGGCAGAACAGGTGTTGAGCATGGCAACCTTGGCAGGGGCAAAAGCATTGGGACTGGATACTCTTACAGGGTCGATAGATATTGGAAAGCAAGCTGACATATGTATCTACGATACAAAGACCCTCTACAGTGCTCCGGTTGCAGACGTCTTTGCATCTTTGGTGTACAGCAGCGCAACAGAGTCTATACGACAGACGCTGGTTGCTGGAAATATCATCTACGATAGGGGAGACCTCCCTTATAACGATACGAAACAGATAATTAGCGCAGCGCATGAACAAGCACAAAAAATCAGAAGATTGTCCAATCTCTGATGCTCATCCCGATACTTGGAGGTTTTAGGTATGGTCATTCTTACATTAAATTGTGGAAGTTCGTCACTGAAGTATCAGCTTTATGATTGGCAGGCCAAAGAGGTGCTGGCTGTGGGAGCTGTCGAACGCATCGGACAAAATATCAGCTCTTATGAGCATACTACCAAGTATGGCTTAGTAAAGGACAGCTGTACGATAGAAGATCATAAACGTGCTTTTGCGTTTGTTCTTGATTTGATTGTCAACCAACAGCAAGCAGTCATCGAAAGTATTGATAGTATTAAAGCTGTCGGACATAGGGTGGTGCATGGGGCGGAGTATTTTACAAAGTCGGTAATTATTGATGAAGTTGCAATGAG
>CAZJMG010000026.1:0-49964 GCA_964547185.1 uncultured Sphaerochaeta sp. | reverse complement strand
GCAAGTTCCCCAATTTTCAACTGATTTGAGAAATTCGCTTTAATATATTCAAATGCTTTGCGAGCAAAATAAGCTCCCTGCAAACTTGATTCATTCCCAACCTTTCCCTGTGCTTGATAATCATCAATCAAATGAGCGATGAAATGGAAAAAATAACCATTTCTTCTTAATTCATTGGTAAAAGTAAGATGGTATGTCTCTACCATTCCCTCAATATCATGCTCAAGAGAATCTATATCATGCACAACACGGATAGGATTCCTTACACTTAAACCCGAACGGGTCATACACTCTTCGCTCATCAAACCAGAAAAGCCTACCCACATATATGTCCAAGGTTCACACTGGTCTGCAGTATATTGAGCCGAGATTCCCGCAGGAATTAAAAATGCATGCCCGGCTTTCAAATGGAAGACCTTTCCCTCCATCATGAGAACGCCCTTACCGCTTTTGACAATATGAACAAAACTGGTGTCACGGATTTCCGGTCCGTTATTATGTAACGGGGAACATTGTTGAATACCACAGTAGGAGATTGCTAAATCAATCGAAGACTTTCGTATTCCATCAAGCCCGACAAATCGTGCAGCTCGTATAGCACTGGGAACTTCCTGCATAACACATCTCCTACTGAAAATACTTTTCGTTTTATGTATACATCTCCATGAAAGGACCATGAGCCTCAATCATCTCGTCGCATAGACTAACGATGTCATCAATGCTCAATTCAGCAGCGGTATGAGGATCAAGCATGGCAGCATGATAGATGGCATCCTTTTTCCGAGTTTTAGCAGCTTCGACAGTCAGTAGCTGCACATTGATGTTAGTCATGTTCATGGCAGCTAGATGAACAGGGAGCTTTCCAACTTTAGTCGGAACAACATTCAAGCCATCCACAAGACAGGGTACTTCAACACAAGCATTCTGATCTAGATTGTCTATCAAGCCTGTGTTGAGAACGTTAGCGTTAATCTTGTACGGCTTGTTTTCAATTACTGCTTCCATAATATGAGAAGCATACTCCAAAGAACGCTCATGACCAAGAGCTGTTTGTCCTGTAATTTTTTCTCGTTCCTCAGCCCACTCATCAATTTGTCTAATACAACGTCGGGGATACTCATCAAGGGGAATATTGAAACGATCGATGAGTTGGGGATAGCTCTTCTTAATGAAAAAGGGATTGTACTCAGCGTTGTGTTCACTTGATTCAGTACAATAATACCCTAGATGATTAATATACTCAAAACGAACCATATCATCATGTTTCTGAGTAGCGTTTTTTTCTCGAGCCCTGCAGCGAATTTCAGGATACAGATCGTTGCCTTGCTTGTCTTTCAAGCTTAACAACCAAGCCATGTGATTGATTCCGGCAATAAACTCCACCCGACCTTCAAGTTTATCGTCCATGTCCAATCCTTTGAGTAATGTCTCACTACATATTTGAACGCTGTGACACAAGCCAACCGTTTTCACCGCAGTATACCGCTGCATATATCCACTGAGCATTGCCATCGGATTCGAATAATTAAGCAACAAAGCATCAGGACAAACTTCCTCTACTGCTTGTGCAAAAACTTCCATAACCGGAATGGTTCTTAGAGCTCTCATTATTCCACCGATTCCCAAGGTATCTGCTATGGTTTGCCTTAGCCCATACTTCTTAGGAATCTCAAAGTCAATGACCGTTGAAGGCTCATACCCTCCCACTTGAATTGCATTGACAATGAATTGCGCTCCTTTTAGTGCTGCTTTTAATTGGCTCAAGCCATGATACACCAAAATATGAGCTCTTCCTTGATTAATCGTTTGATTGATAGCCTCCAGAATTTCTCTAGACTCTTGAAGACGTTTTGCATCGATGTCATACAAGGCAATTTCTGCATCCCTAAGGGCCTGAGTGCCCATACAATCTCCAAGTACATTTCTTGCAAAAACAGTACTTCCAGCTCCTAAAAACGTTATTCTCATCGATTCCCCCTAGCATATCCTGCTCTTGCGGTTCTTAGTCCCGCAATTTCATCATATTTGGGCAAACAGAGCCCGGCTTCCCCTGCAAGGAAGCTAAAAAACTTGTATTTTGGCTGACCTGAACTTCTAGAGCTTACCTCCACTGGTTGCAATACCCTCGATGAACTGTTTCTGAAAGAGAAAATACAAAACAATCATTGGTATGCAAGCAATCAAAGATGCTGCCATCAATTCAGGGTAATTGGAAATATATTGTCCTCTCATCTTCGCAAGTGCCGATGCCAATACCAAGGAATCCTTTGAAGTGTTGACAATCATTGGCCACATAAGGTCCTTGTAGGCAAACACTGCTGTAAAAACACTTAAAGCTACCAGACTAGACTTGGTCAATGGTGCCAATATATAGAGAAAACTCTTTGGAATATTTAAACCATCTATCTTTGCCGCTTCTTCAAGTTCACGAGGCAAAACCATATATGCCTGACGCATCAGAAAGGTACCAAAAGCTGAAACCAAACCAGGAAATACTAATGCGAAGATTGTATTGGTCATGCCCATCCTGCTGATCATTTGATACTGAGGAATGATAAAAATCTGTGAAGGAATCATCATCTGAAAAAGAACAAGAGAGAATGCCAACTCAGATCCCCAGAACTTCAATCGTCCAAACGCATAGCCGGCCATACTTGCAGTGATGACTGCACACAAGATACGAAATGCAATCATTAAAAGCGTGTTCTTATACAATATTATAAAATTATTTGATGCAAAGACATTTCTGAATGCATCAAAGCGAAATGCACTGGGAAAAAAGATAAAAGGATCAATCTGAATAGCCTCTCCTATTGTTTTAAAAGACGTAAGAATCATCCAAACGAAAGGCGCTATCATGGTAAAAGCAAACAACAATAACACGGCATGCAACACAACACCATTTACTATTCTCATTTTTTGCATATTGACCTCCTAGTTGTAGTGCACCCATTTCTTCTGGGCTATCATCTGCAAGGCGGTAATCAACATGATTATCGCTAAAAGAACTACCACAATGGTTGATCCATAGCCGAGATTTCGTTCAACAAATGAATACTGATAAAACAGATATACAAGTGATTGAGTTTTATAAAGTGCTGGATTTGAACGCTCCATTACCATGAAAATCAAATCAAAAACCTGCATAGCTGCTATAACCCTAGTTACAACAACAAAAAAGAGAATCGGGCTTATCATCGGAATTGTAATATAAAAAAACACCCTAAACTGACTTGCACCGTCGAGTTCAGCAGCTTCATAATAATCTTTGGGCACTTCTTGCAAACCTGCTAAAAAGAGAATCATATTGTAACCAATGTCAGACCATATTCCGATGACAGCAATAGAATATACAGCAATAGAAGGATTTGAAATCCAGTTTACGGATAAGTTGAATAGGTTGTTGATCAATCCAAACTGTGAGTTGTAGAGCCAACGCCACACCATAGCGATTGCTGCGGGAGCGACAACCATAGGCAAGAAAAAAATAGTGCGGTAGGTTGATCTTCCAAATACTTTTCTGTTTAACATTACTGCCAATATCAAAGCAATAAAAACAGAAAAAGGAACTTGAAAAAGGGTGAACTGGAAGGTATTTACTATCGATTGTACTACCGCTTCATCAGAAAAAAGCCTAGCATAATTCCTCGTTCCGATAAAAATATTGCCACGGCCAAAATCTCCCGTTCTATGGAGGCTCTGGTAAAAGGTGGTTATCATCGGAATAATATTCAAAACCAACAAGCCTATAATGGTCGGCAAAATCAATACCCATCCCCATAGAAACGTGTTGGAAGCTGTTTTATATCGCAATGACCGTTCTTTCATATATACCTATCCTTAAAGCATTCTAAGCAGGACGTTAGATACATCCTGCCTAGGTTCATAGAGAGTGGCCTTTACTCTTCAGCAAGAATCGCATTCATTTGTTTTGCGGCTTCCCTACATCCAGCCTCCATGGGTATCTCTTTCGACCAAACCTTTAGCATTACATCAAGCAGAGCATTTTCCCAACGAACTGTGTTTCTTGAGAAAGGACGTATTACCATATCATCCTGCATATTCAAGTATGCTTGCAAGTTAAACTGAGGAACACTGTTTTTCCATAAATCACTGGTATCTTTGTATGCTGACATAGTCACACCCAGCTCGGCCTGTCTTAACTGTCCTTCTTCGGAACCAAAATATTCGACAAGCTTCCAAGCATCGTCAGCGCGCTTGGTGTTCGCCGAAACAGCCCAGCCAAGTCCATTATATATGGAAGCGCGGCGTCCAGTTTTTGGATTAAGAGGCAACATAGCAACATCACAATTATTCAAGGTGTACTCATTATCTCTGAACGCTGCAACCATCCAAGAACCTTGAAAGGTCATTGCCACCTTGCCTGACTGAAGAAGTACATCTTCACCACTTTCACTCATAACATGTTGGGGAGGCATCAAGTTTTCGTTAATCATCCGTTCCATCCACTTCATAGCTTCGATAGTTCTCGGATCATCCATCCCTGATTTTTTCTTATCTTCAGAAAGAACATAGCCGTTGTTGCTGTAAATCAAGTTATACCAACCTGCCTGGTTGTTATTATTCACATTTGCAAAACCGTAGACTGAGCCATCTGCCTTGGTCAATTTTTTTGCAGCAGCGTACAAATCATCCCATGTCCAATTCTCATCAGGATAAGCTACTTGAGCCTGATCAAAAAGGGTCCTGTTGTACCACAGAGCGATGGTATCCACATCCTTAGGCACTGCATAATACTGCTTATTGTAGGTATACAGACTCCAGATATCCTCTGGGTAGTTCCCGATTTCAATGAGAGAACTTTGGGAAATTCTGTCTGTTACATCAAGAAGCAAATCATTGGACATATAGCGTTGGGATTCATTGGAGTGCATCCAAAATACATCCGGTAGCTGCCCCCCTTGAGCACCTGCACTCAACAATGTCCAGTAGTTGTTCCAATCAACAACTTGAATTTCAGCACTGATACCAGACTTTGCAGTGAAATCATCAATAATCCTTCGAATACCAGGTTCTTGATTGGAATCCCAAATCATGACTGAAAGAGGCCCTGATGAAGCACTTGAAGCCTTTTCTGATGCTCCTCCAGCAAAAAGAAAACTACTTGCAAGCAACACAACCAAGAACAACACAACACATTTTTTTCTCATAAGAATCCTCCTAATGTTATATAAAAAAGGTACTCAAACCTTGATTATCATAAACTATGAACCTAGTTAATTACATATTCATCCATAGCTTATATACTAGGTTAGATTCTCGATTAAACAATGTAGAAATGTTACGAAAATATGGAAAAATGTTAACTCGAGAACAAGGAGAATTGTATCAGTAATGACATTTTGACATGATCAGGCCTTGTAGCTACAAGACCTGATTACCTTCTTACTTCCTCAATTCATCAAACAAGGAACAACAGACAAGATACATCCGCGGAATATGAAACGGTCCTTTGTACATATTGCCTTTCAAGTGGGTTGAAAGAGTATTGTCTTTATGCAGGTAGCCATACCATTCTCCAAACTCAGCATCGATAAAATGGTCCTTGATGTAGTGGTCGACTTGTTCAAACTGTAAAAGGAACTCTTCTTTCTTGGTAAGGCGATAGGCCATCAAGTTGGCAATGGCGGCTTCACATTGAGGCCACCAAAACTTCATGTCATGCCAATACTCAGTAGCACTCTTGTTCAAAGCGTCCCTAAAATAGATGATGCCCCCGTGTTCTGCATCCCAGCCACGGTCAAACATCCAGCTAAGCATCGTTGTTCCAAGATGAATCAAATCAGGATCTTTTCCGCGTTCGATGGCTTCCTGGAGAATGAACCAGGCTCCCTCTATTGCGTGTCCAGGATTCAGAAGTCTTCCTTCAAAGTGATCCAAGGCAAGGGTCCCATCCTCGTTGCACTGCTCAACTACAATCTTCAGTTCGGGTCGGACGAAGTAGGTCTCAATCTCCTTGATGTATGTATCAATGGTAGCGGTGAGTTCATCCTTTTTCTCTGGGAGAGCGGCTCTCAGCTCGCTGACAGTATTGAGTAAAATCATAGGAAGCCCAAAGCCTCTTGAAGGAGTTGAAAACTTTGGTGTCAGCACACCATCTGTTGTGAGATACCCCTCCACTTTCTTAAAGAGGTCATACGCTTTCTGGGCATATGCAGGTTTGTTGAATGCTCTACTGTAAGCGGCGAAGCCCAAGATGGCGAAGGTCTCACTAAAGACATATCGAATTCGTTTAATTATCGGCTTTCCACTGGCTGAAACTCGGAAATACATCCTTCCATCCACAGGGTCAAAACAATAATTCTCGATAAAAGAAACCAAAGATTCACAAAGCTCTTGGTACTCATGTCGTGCTTCCATTTGCCTATAGGCGGTAGAATACGCCCAAAGAGCCCTGCCTTGGAACCAGACAGATTTATCAGTCTCCAACAGCGAACCATCACGATCGAGACCTGTATATAATCCTCCATGTTCTCGGTCAAACCCATAGCGCAACCAAAATGGAAGAATACAATCCATCAGCGTTGTTCGATATTCAGTATAGAGCTGATCAAAATGTTCTTTCACAAAAAGCCCTCCCTTATCACCTGTATTCTACTGCAACACAGGATGAACGTCATCACTCTTTTGCCTTGATTCAAAGATATGGCTGTGTCATCATACTGCCATGCATACTAAACAATCATTGATGAGGGATCTTACTAATCTCGGGCTTGATAAAACCGGTACCACACTTGCTCATTTCTCCTACAAAAGCATCGGAGAAGTCGAAGGCGGACCACAAACAGTAATAGATAGCTTTTTGGCCTATATGCAAGAAGGTCTTATGCTTATCCCTTCGCATACGTGGGACAATGTCAATGCCAAGCAACCATATTACAGCGTCAACGACACGCCTACCTGCATCGGGGCCATCCCCGAATTGGCCCGGAGTACCGAAGGAGGCATTCGTTCAGCACACCCGACACACTCTGTTGTCGCTTTTGGTAAAGATGCGGCTTCGTTTGTTGCAAACGACCATTTGCACACCACCCCTTGCCCGAGAACCGGAGTTTGGGGGAAACTCTACGATCATGACGCAACCATCCTGCTGGTGGGAGTTGGCCTGAACCGAGACACGTTCATCCATGGCGTCGAAGAGTGGGCGGACATCCCAGAGAGAGTATCTAAAGAGAAACACATGATGTTTATCCGGCTTGCCGATGGGACCTTGGTCCCGACACCCATGAGTGGGCATCTGAATCAAGTTGCAAAGAACTTTCCCCGCGTAGAACCCTACCTAAGAGAAAAGGGGATACTCAAGGAAGGAAAACTTGGAGATGCCACGGTTCTGTATCACAAAGCTCGGGCATTAGCTGATGCATTGACAGCCCTGCTCAAAGAAGATCCCGATTTATTTGGGAATCATGACATTACATCTCAAGCAAAACCAGACTCAAAGCCATGACGGCCATACCGATGATAAGGCCTGTGATTGCAATATGGTGTTCGCCGTATTCCTCTGCGGTGGGCAACAGTTCGTCAAGGGATATGTAGACCATGATACCGGCTACCATAGCAAACACAAAACCGAAGGTGAGGTCGTTGAACCAAGATCTGAGAATGAAGAATCCGATCAACGCACCAACCGGTTCAGCAAGCCCGCTGAGCAAACTCAGCCAGAAGGCTTTTTTCTTGCTCTTTGTGGCATAATAGATAGGAGCTGAAACAGCAACACCTTCGGGAATATTGTGAATAGCGATTGCTATTGCAATAGTCACACCCAAAGTAGGATCGGCGATGGCTGCCATAAAAGTTGCAAGACCTTCTGGAAAGTTATGTATGGCGATGGCCAAAGCGCTGAACAAGCCCATTCTTTTCAAGCGTGACTCGTCGTGCAATTTTTTTGAATTCTCATCACCTGGAACCCCCTTCATCTCATGAGGGTTCTCGTATTCCGGAATCAGCTTATCGATGATTGCAATAAAAACAATTCCAGCGAAAAAGGCAACGGTTGTAAGCATGAACCCCATGGACTCGCCCAACACACCTTCCAAGGATTCCCTGGCTTTCACAAAAATCTCAACCATGGAGACATAGATCATAACTCCAGCAGAAAACCCTAATGAGGCTGCTAGAAACTTTGGGTCGAATTTCTTGGAGAAAAAGCTCATCAAGGAACCAACCCCAGTCCCTAAACCTGCAAACAAGGTCAGACCAAATGCGAATAAAATCGTACCTGTGTCAATTGCATACATAAAGCATCCTCCGTAAGGTTATTAACACCCTATCATGGAGGCAGGACAAGAGCAACGGATAAATACGTCTGGTTATTGCTTTGCAATACAACTGCTCGATTCTTTTTGCAACTTTCTTCATCATTGCCGACTCTTCGATACTACAGAACAGATATCGGAGGTTATGTATGGAAGATATAAAAAATGAGGGAAAAACCAAGCAGGAAATTTCTAAACCAAAAATCGTTCTACTCAGCGGATTTGCGCTAACAATCCTTTTTCTCTTTGCATTCGGTTGCTATGGATGCAGCTATCAACCGATCAGCCCACCTAACACTGAACAGGCAACAGACGTAGTAACACGGTTGAGAAACAGCAGCTGGGTCTTGGATGAAACTGACGGCACACCTGCCTTGGAAGAATTGTATGATCTCGCGTTGATAACCATCGCGTTCTCAGCGCAAAGCCAAGAAGATCAATGCCTGACCATGGAACTGGGCTTTGCCAGAATGCCAGCGATGTATGGGCAGCTGGTGTATGATGAAGAATCAGGTTTTACGTTCAGTCTGGGGCAGGACATCATGCCGATTACTGTTGTATATTCGCTTAGCAGAGATGGAAAAAGCGAAACGCTCACCCTAGTGGGGCAAGAGAGCAATAAACATTGTTACTACTTGAAACTTTGATTGTTTATGCTGATATTATTATCATAAGACTGGGCAGGTGGTATTCGGCCATCAAGAAAGTCTATGATAAGGATAGAAGCCTATGACACGATATACTCCACACGAACAGTTTTACTCCCCTGACGAGAAGACCGTCGTGACCACCCCGTTTCTTATCGATGTGCTCGACTCAGCCTTGATAGAGCACATTCAGCTGGGAAACATCGAAGCCGCCTTCGGCGTTTTGGATTTAAGCATAAGTCTTTCACAGACTCTTGAGGGAAACACACTCACTGAAGCAGAAGGAAAAGACTTATTGGCAAAGGTTAGAAAAGCGATGGCGAGCGGAAACATTGCTACCGCAAAACAACATATGGTTGAGTTTGCCTTGAGGTAAGAGATAGTACTACACCTAGGAAGGGTCTTTCACGTATGTGAGAGACTCTTTTTTATTGCAATAATGCCGTAGGAGCAATGCTACTCCTACGGCAAAAGCGTTATTTCGTTCCCTTTGATTACTTGATAGACTGAATTGTATCAACTAAACCAAGAGACCACTTTCCGGAAGCCTCTAATTTTTTAACAGCGTCGATAGCCTGTTGTCGGAGTTTTTCACGATCGGCAAAGGAAGAACTATAGATGGCACCTTCCTTGACCATCTCATCGATTATGTTTTGCTCCGAGAGCTGTGACTCTTTGAATGACCATGCATTGGTTGCGTCCAAAGCTTCTTCAATTCCCTTTCTCTGCTGCTCACTCAACCCAGCGTAGAACGCCTCGTTCACATACCATGCATTTGCTGCATACATATCTTCTGTACGGGTGATGTACGGTGCAGCAACATGCCATTTGTTGGCAATGACATCAGCCACCGGCCCATGGGCTGCCTCAACCAATTTAGTCTTCAGAGCCAAGAAAATCTCATTCCAAGCAACAGTTGTCGGGCTAGCTCCATAAGCCTCATAGGACTTTACAAACATTTCCAACCCAGGAGCACGAACCTTCAGACCCTTAAAATCGGCTATTGTGTTCAATGGTTTGACGGAGAAAAACATTCGTGAAGCCATCGGAACAGGCGCAATGATCCTCAATCCGGTACTTGCTGCCACTTTATCCGATAAATCGAGGAAGGTTCTGCTTTTGAAATACGCATTCATATGCTCTACATCTCGATACATGAAGCCGAAGCTGATCGGTTGGAAATCCGGATCATAAGGAACAATCCAGGCGATGTCGTTTCCAAACAGGTGTACAGAACCTTCCACTACCTGGTCCATAATCTGGTTTGCTGTACCAAGTACAGCACCTTGAACATGGTTTACTTTTACATTGAGCTCAGGGCGCTTTTCAATCTCAGCTTTGAAATATTCTCCGGCACGGTTTCGCAATGTTCCAATTGCATCTCCGGTTGCAAGAGTTATTGTTTTCTCCTGCTGGACCTGGGGCTTTTGCTCACTTGCTCCTGCAGCGAACAATCCTGCTACCACCACTGTTATGACGAGCAATGTCACTAACATCCTTTTCATAGTCTTCTCCTTTTTGAATAATCAGTTATCTGCACGGGATCAACCCCCGAACAATCGCGGTAAAAATGTAGTGATAGAGGGAACCATTGTGATCAAAACCAGTAAAGCCAGGAAAGGGAAATAGAAAGGTGCTACAGCTCTGAACATTTGGGCAAGCGTAAGTTTTGTCTGGTTCATCATGACGAACAATAGTGATCCGAAGGGGGGTGTCAATGTCCCCATCAACAAGTTGATCAGCAATACCATGGCGAAATGAATAGGATCGAGACCATAACTTGCAGCAATCGGAAATAGAATGGGAGCTGCAATGAGCACGACTACCGTCGTCTCCATCATCATACCGGCAACCAAGAGCACAATATTGGCTAGCAGCAGGAAGATAATTGGATTGGTGGTCAGATTGAGCATGAATGCCTGTAATTGCATACCCACATTGTTCACACCCATAAGCCAAGTAAAGGGATTTGCAACCAAAAGCAGTATGCCCAAGACGCCTGTTGTTTTTGCTGACTCCAATGCACAGTCCAGAAAGGATCGCAACGTGAGATCTTTGTAGACAAACCCCAGGATGATGGCAAACAAACAGGTCAATGCACCAAGCTCGGTGGGGGTGGCAACACCGGTGATCAAACCAACTATGAGGAAAACGGGAATAGCAAGAGCTGGTGCGGCCTTCAAGAAATTTATAAAACGAACCGATAAAGACTCTTTGGGAAGAACATCCACCTTTACATAGCCGAATTTCACCATGATATAAATGGTCACCATCAGAAATCCACCGAGCATAAGGCCTGGGATGAAGCCAGCAAGAAACAGTTTATCCAATGCAAGATTTGCCAAGACAGCTATGATGACCATCTGTCCACTGGGAGGAATAATCGGTCCGATCGTAGCCGAAGCAGCAGTAATTGCAGCACTGAATTCCACAGGATACCCATGCCGTTCCATCTCTTCCATTTCAATCTTGCCCAAGCCTGCTGCATCGGCCATCGCGACTCCAGACATGCCGGCAAATACAATACTGGAGAGTACATTCACATGGCCAAGGCCACCTGGGATATGCCCTACCGAGCTATTGGCGAAGCTGAAGATTCGCTTTGCTATCCCTGCACCTCCCAACAGATTTCCTGCAAAAATGAACAAGGGTAAAGCCAGCAGAGGAAAACTATCCAAGCCGGGACCCAGCCTACCTGCAACTACCGTAATCGGGTAGGTCTGTCCCAATATCAAATAGGTTATGGAACCTGCAATGAAGGAGATGGCAACAGGAACCTCAAGAAATATTGCAAGAAAAATAAAAGCGATCATCCACATAAAATTCATGAGAGAACCTCCTTAGGCTGCTCTTTGGAAAAATGATGCAACTGCAACGGGAAATCCTCAGGTACCTTTCTTCCAAGCAATATTGAAATATCATAAAAGAGGTAGTACAGCTGGGTGACAAACATAAGGATTGCGGCAATCAGAAGCGGTGTAGAATAGTAGTGTCCTTTTCCGATATTCAAAGGCATCGATGACGTTTTTGTTTTGTTCTGGATTGCAATAGTAGCGGGAAGGGTCTGCAGCAAATATATCAAGACGGCGATAATCACCAGGGAAACCAGGACTTGTAAGGCGGTTTTCCATCGAGGGGGCAATTTCTGGCTGAATGTGGTGATCGTAACATGGGTTTTTGTCATTGATGCAGCACTAGCCCCCAACATGGTGATCCAAATAAAGATCATGATGACAAACTCCTGAAC
The DNA here is from genome assembly GCA_964547185.1 of uncultured Sphaerochaeta sp. Taxonomy (GTDB): domain Bacteria; phylum Spirochaetota; class Spirochaetia; order Sphaerochaetales; family Sphaerochaetaceae; genus Sphaerochaeta. The sequence continues at coordinate 37,794 of CAZJMG010000026.1, read as the reverse complement.
CCATATGATTGAGTTGTTGAATATGTATCGCATGATGACTTCGAGCACCATAATGCCCACCATGGTGATGATCAATAACGCTCCGATGAGAAGCTCAAGCTTCATGATCGCTTCCAGCAATCGTTTTAACTGGCTCATTCACATCCTCCTCTCAATCATTGGGAATTATGACGCATTCGACATTAAATGCTTTTGCAATCTGCTCAACATCCTTCGCATGATGACCAATACCCAAAGCAAAATGGTGCGTCGGCCCTTCGACCATCCATCTTCGTAAGAAGGTTTTCAAATCAGGTTTGAACAACCCATGGGTATTGGTATTCCCTGTTGCAGGAATTTCACCATCCATGGACTGCCCTTCAGCGACGACGAACTTCAAATTCCCATCAAGCCCGACAGTAATCGCCAGCATGGTGATCGGGCCTTCTTGAATCTTAAACTCAACTCCTGCTCCACTTCCCGGTTTTCCATGGTACTTGCTCAATGAGCGCAGCACAGGTTTTCTGTCTGCAATATTGATATGATGCGGTCCGTCATGGCCGACCAGAATTGAGTTACGAGCAAAATCCATGGGATGGAACTCGGCAAAACTTCCCCCGATTTCCAAACGGTCGAGAATCAGCATGGCCATCAAAGTCTTCAGATCATACTCTCCACACATGGGAAACCCAGCTGAAGTAAGCAGTGAATTTCCGACAATGAAGTTGGTGACAAGCTTACGCATCTCAGAATGCTCTTCAGCTTCGTAATAATAGGCAAGACCGGTAAGCTGCCGCTCATCGATCATCTTTTCAAGCGAGACGGCCACCTTTGCCGCAAGCAACAAGTCCTCGTCACGCAACATGAAGGTTATTTCATCAGACTGAGGATCGGGGGTATCGAAAAAGGACCTGATCCTTTCTTTCATTGCATCAAGATCTGCAACACTTACCACTCGATATTGCTTCATCACCTCATCGGGTTCTACCGGAAGAATATGACAGCCAAAGGTCTTTGTAATAAGGGCAGGATCGACATGCATGTCATACATGGTCTCCAGAACGTGCCCCATCAGTCCAATCCGAGCATGTTTAAGGTCGTGGATGACATGGGCAATTCTGCACCAGGAAGCGAGCTCAGCATCTGCCTCGCTGTCTCCTTCAAGCGTCCCGATAACCACCTCTGGTGGATTCTTCCCCATCCTCATGGCGACCGAACAGAATTCCGGCACACTGCAAATATCATCATTGCAGAGTTGAATGAATGTGGTACTTTTCGAATAGTCCATTGCCTTCAAGGGCTGAAGAGCTACCAACACGATTGGGATTTGCAACATTTTTACCAAGGGAGCAAAAGTTTCGCTTGTTGCATAGGTAAGCATATCGATGAAGAGGAGATCGAGATCTGCTGCCTGGATTGCTCTTAGTGCTTCATAGGCTTTCTGTGAAGTATCAACCAAGCCAAAATCGATGATCGTAGATTCATATTGCTCCAATTTGGACTTCAGTGTTGCTTGCTTCTCATGCATGATTGACAGTAGTCCATCGAACTGTTGCCAATAGGTTGCATGCCCCACACCCAAGAGCCCGATGTTTGCAGCAAGAGGCTTTCTTCTCTCGATTCGCATTGATGATCCTCCACAATTTCTTTGATATGTCTATGTTCATTATTGGTCGGTCTTGATAGGTAGTCAAACAAATTTGTTGCAATATGTTTGTTGTATATTTGCAATTAATCGTTATTATTTCTTTTTATTATTTATAATTAAAATTTTAGCTATTCAATATATATGTTAATATTTTGTTTGTACGAATCACCAAACCATGCTATATTGGCGCAATGGAAGAAATGAGTCAGAGGCAGTTGGCCTTGTTGAAAATTATTACTGCAAAAAAAGTCTGTACCGTCAGAGATTTAGCTGACCGTCTCAAATTGAGCAGAGAAACCATCCGCAAAGAATTGCTTTCCTTGCTTGATGCAGGCCTGATAATTCGCAAACAGGGAAAGATTCTCTTTCAGGATACACAAAAGAATGCACAGCTGTTGGAATCATCCGGCGTTCTTAGCAAAGAGCAACGACGACAGCACATTCTGCAAATTTTGAAGCAAGACAAGGAAGTGCGCATAACGGTACTTGCCAATAAACTCAAAGTCTCCGTACTTACCATCCGAAGCGATATAGCTGCCTTGGAACTCGCAGGCAAAGTATTGAAAAAACATGGCAGTGCAACTCTGTTTGAACCTTCCATCCCGACTAATGCAGAACTTCATAATGGCTTTGGAACTCGAACAAGTATGCTCGGACAACATACCATCATGCATGTAAAACCAGAGGAAACAATATTCTTGGATGGAGGAGAGGTTTCACGTTTTGTTGCAGCATCCCTTCCTCCTTATACCAACCTCTTTATTTGGACAAACAGCATGGAAATTCTTGACACCCTCCGACAGCGTTCTTATGCATACCCTGTCCATGTCACTGGAAACAGGGTAGCACTTAATGATCAACGCTTTTGCCTGCCTCAGGGACAAACCCTCATTTCATCTCCAGGTATCGACAAGGCCTTTATTTGTTGCAGTTCGTATGCAGCAAATACGTTTTACCTTGCAGAGGGTGAAGACCTTCCTACTATTACCGAAGTCTGTGAGCGTGCAGAAAAAATCTACATCATCCTTGACTCCAGCCACTTGGATATCAGCGGCAAAAAGCCATTTCCCTACAAGAAATACCTCTCCAAAATCCAGGAAGTGCTCATAGATGACGGAATCGGAAGTTTCCGGGCAAATGTCCTTTTCACCCGCCAAGATCCTCTGATCATCTGCGGCCCCGATTATACCTACAGAAATGTACGGAAGTACCAACATAGAATCGGATTCTTGGTGAACAAGGATCGCAATTACTTTTTTGTCCAAGCGGTCCATAACAGCCTTCTTGAAGCAACTGCTGCCTGTAAGTCAGTCTCCTTGGTCATCAGGGAGTGCTCAGGTGATTACGCATCCACAGTCGAGACGCTCAATTTGCTCCTTGATGAGCAGGTTGACTTGATAATCGATTATAGTCTTTGTATGGAATCCTTGATGTACATAGGTGAGAAATGCCTCTCTCGAAACGTAAAACTTATTTCAGTGGATTATATGGCTCCGGGAGCAATCTATTTTGGAGCGGACAATGCCAAAGCCGGCACTATTGCTGGGGAGCAAGCTTCACGATATATTCACAATCATTGGCAGAGCAAGCTTGATCATTTGCTAGTGCTTGCTAAATACGGGTATGAGCCGATTACAAAATTACGCATCTCCAGCGCACTCGAGCAGATTGAGAAGAGCATCACTACTCTTCCAGATTCAGTACATACCATCGAATGGGGACATCCACAGAAAGATCCTACCCAGGAGTTGGTAAAACTACTGAAGGAAACACCGAAGGAAGAGAATATGTTGATACTGGCATTCAACCTACGGCACCTGCTCTCCTCCCATGATTTGATATTGCAATATCGCGAATGCGAAAACACCATCATCGTCGGACACAACTACACCAAGCAAATCGAAGAATTGATGAAAATCGGGAAATCACCAATTTTGGGGTGTGTGCACTATAATCCTGAAGAGTATGGTGAAAAGATCATGGACATTGCCCTCCATCTTTTGGAAGGAGGAGATGTCCAACTGAGAAACTATACAAACCTGACCTGGATTGAGAAAACACAATGAAGCTCAAGATCTCTCGTCGAGTGTATAATGCGTCAGGCATGTCCCTACATCAGAGTTTTCAACAAATAGACAGAGATCTGAAAACTCTTCTCTGATCGTTGTAGCTTGTGCTTCGGGCAATCCAAGAGAGACTAAAAAGGAATCATACGACCCTTTGGCGAGCAGTGTTTTCAAGATTTTCTTCTGCTGGTCATCTATTAGTTCAGCCTTGGTGAAAACCAAAAACTGTGCCCAGAAAGCAAGAGCAAGAAGCATAGTTTGATACGCAAGACCGTGATCGACAGCTTCTGATAGGGCTGGGATGAGCGAAGTTGCAAACTTTTTCGACCCATCCTGGGCAAGGCGCAAGATAGTGTCCCGGATATTGGGATTGGCAAAACGGTCAATCAGTTGATCCTTGTATTCTTCGAAAGAGACTGTTTTGATGGGAGAAAGCGTAGAGCTGATCTCATCCATATATGCATCTCTGATAAATCTTGAAATCCGAGGGTCATTCATTGCTTCATCGACATAGGTATAGCCCAAAAGATAGGCCGGATAAGCAAGGGCTGAGTGACTGCTGTTGAGAAGACGAATCTTCATCTCTTCATAGGCTTCGACTTGCTCAGATATGATAGCCCCCGCAATACTGAAATCCAAATAGGAAAAAACTCCTTTCGGCTCAATGACCCACATCAGAAACTGCTCGCTTACCACCGCCCAATCATCATGAAATCCGTAGTTCTGCCTCAGATACTGCCGATCATCTTCAGTAGTTCTTGGAGTGATCCGGTCAACCATTGAACAGGGAAAAGAAATACATGCTTCTATCCAAGCAAGAGAAGAAGGGAATACTTGCTTGCAATAATCAAGAATGCATCGTTGCAGTTTTTTTGAGTTGCTTGGAAGGTTATCACAACTTGCAATGGTTACATCTTGTCGGCTTGTTTCAAACCGTTTCTGCAGGCCAAGACAGAGAAAGCCGATGGCGCTTGTTGGATCATTGGGATGCATCAAATCGTTGATGATCTCAGGATGACCGAAGTCCAGGCCTTGGGTCCGTTCATCATAACAGTACCCTTTTTCAGTGATGGTCAGAGTGATGAGCTGAGTGCTCTGAGCGGCAATCAAGGCAACAACCTTTTCTTTCTCCTTCCAACCTTCGGTATAACCACATATGCACCCGATGACACTAAGCTCTTCAGCTTTAGAAGAATCTTTGGCAATGAGACTGTAGAGAAAATCCTGACCTTCCGCTCGTTCCTTGGTATCTGAGAGAAGCAAATCCACTTCCTCTATACCCCAGTCAGTATGCCCACCGTTGAGCAGTTGCTCAAGATAATAGCAAAAATGGGAGCGATGAAAGTTTCCCACTCCCAAGTGAACTATTGCAGGCTTGAGCTTGCTTCTCTCATAGAGCGGGATGTGTAGTGAACCGGAGAGCTGCTTATAGGTTTCATTGGACAAGGCAATGGCCATACTCACTCCTTCAGAACTTCTCATCTGAGAGTATCATACATACTTTAAGAGGTCACTGATTACTATGCCGCTATACTCTACCTTGCTTGCTTGAGCACCCGATCTACCACCAGTTGACGGAACTCCGGAGTGAGCATGCAAAAATATGCGGTAAAACCCGTTACCCGAACCACCAAATCAGGAAATAATTGAGGATTTCTATTTGCTTGCAGAAGTTGTTCCTTGTTTACGATGTTCACATTGATCAAGGTGCCACCTAGATCAAAATGGGTAAGAATCAAGGATCGTACAATCTGTCTGGGATCGTTGTCTTCCAAGAAAGGATCAAACTCCAACTGCAAGGGAGCAGTATTGCCATAGCCGGGTTGCATGCGGGCGATTGTTGATGAGAGGGTCAAGGCATTGGCATCTCCATCTGCTTTCAGATTGGGGTTGGCCCCATGAGTGACGGGCTCGCCAAATCTTCTTCCATCAGCGGTAGCCTCAACAACCTTTCCAAGAAGGTGGGACTTTGCCCATGAGAAAAGACCTGGAATGAACACTAAAGTATCTGAACGCTGCTCGAGCACCATGGAAGAGAATGCATTAACAATATTCTGGGCCCACCTATCCCCTTGTTCACTACTACCATACTTTCTGCTTGAGGCCATCATCAGTCTCAGTTGCTCACCATCCGGACCAAGCCAGCTGGTTCTCAACTGTACATTGATCGCTTCCCAAGAAGTACGTTTTTCCTCTTCTATACGTTGTTGTAGGGCTGCAAAGCTATCGGCAACAGTACCCAAGGCTGAGGCGTCGATTGCCAAATTATAGTACATTGCTCCACCGCTTGAGATATCCAAACCCTTCTCAATAGGACCGTGGCTAAGAAGATTCAGCAAAAGCTCAGTTTCATTCTCTCCTTGGATGGAAAGATGGAAACGCATAGCATCTGCGCATGCCTGTACTGCCACTTTGAGATGTTCTACAAACAGCTGCCACAACAGCTCGGTACTGGCAACTTCATGCTGAATAATTACCTGTTGCTTCAGTACTGGAACATATCGCCCTATATCTCCTCCCAGGGAGGGGTATCCACAGCGCTTCATCATATCCTGCCAAGCAACTTCCCAAACCTTTGCCAGATTCACTTTATACAAATCATTGAGAGTGTACTCCATACCCGGTAGTGACATCCAATTGCATCCTACAGCAATTCTTTTCCTCGCGAGACGCGCGTCATAGCCGAGCTTGCAGAAGCCCTCAACCAAGGCTTTGTCACCGCTGAAGCGAGGCCACGCTTGTTTATAAGTGACCAAAAGATCGACGGCTCGATCGAAGAGAGCCATATCCATACCGTCATGCACCCTGAGTGTTATATTCAGTGACACATTGATCTTCTCTGCAGCATCCAAAATGATATAGGACATTTCACAACTCTGGTCCTTGCCCTCTTCATCAGGACCGCCGATCTGCCAGTAAACCGGATCGTTTATCAAGAAACAACCAAGATAGTAGACAGCTTGGCTTCTCGTAAGCGTCCCCTCTTGTAAATCTTTTTCATAGTACGGTTGCAAGAGTGTGTCCAACTGTCCCCCTGCTCCATCACGGTTGAAGGTTCTCGACGCAAGATGAAAATAGGTAATCCACTGCAAGGCCTCAACAAGCGTTGTAGGTTTTCCTTCAAGGATTGCCTGATTAATCTTCAGCTTTTGAAGATACTCTTGGTTGGAAGAAGCTGCTGCTATTCGTCTCAACTCATCAATATGATGCTGTATCCACATCTGAACGCTCTTGATCACTCGAGTGTGACAGTCGTAGAACTGTTCCTTGCCTGGATTTTTCTGTTTGTAGGTCTCAATTTTCTTCAGTAATCCACCCCAGCCCAGTTCGAGGCCCATCGCATAGTCAGGACAGAAATGGGCATCATAGCCGATACCGGCATCAATCTCATAGCGCTTCAGCTGAGTTTGCAATGTCTTGGGCAACAAGGACTGTCGGAACTTAGTCGGCCGCATCTTGGACATGAAGTACATCCATCGACCACAAAGTGCATCATCCTCATCTATATAGGTATCGTGCTTTTCCATCAGGTCGCAGAAATTTTCCGTCCATCCCTCAATGCCATAAAAACTACCATCCGGATCATTGCTGATGATATCCCATGCAAAGGTGGGAAGCACCCTTCCATAGTCATCTTCATCCAGATATCCTTCATAGGTTAATTTCTCTTGGGTCTGCGCAAGTTTCTTTGCCCTCAATGCAGAAAGACGCTCCCAATAGAACGAATCACTCATCTATATATCTCCCTCTCTATCAGGTCTTGCAAACGACTAAGTACAGACGAATCCAAACCTTGCGAGATGTCATATGCTAATGAAATACCAAATTGGGTGTATTTGGGAAGAGCCAGGCTGTGGTATCCCAATAATCGATACCGCTTGCAGTTCTTAAGCGTTTTGACAAAGGCTGCGAGAGAGAGAATTGCTTCTTCGGTGTCGTTGAAATAAGGGATGACGGGAGTCCTCACCTCATACGAAGAACCAATCTGATCAAGCTTTTGCAAATTGTTCAGTACTGCAGCAGTATCCCCTCCAATCCATGCTTTATGTTTCTCATTATCCATGGTCTTCAGATCGACCAAGTAATGATCTACATAAGGTACACTCTCTTCGAAGGGAAGACTGAGATTGGTTTGCATCACTGTATGGACTGCCTCATCCTTACAGCGTTTGAGTAGTGGCAGGAGCTCAGGCAGCTGCGCCAAGGGCTCTCCCCCGCTGAGCGTAAGCCCACCCCCGCTGCTGGTATAGTACGGAAGGTCCTCAATGATTCTCATGAATAATGACTCTGTTGTATAAGAAGTGCCACAGAGAGAGAAGACCCCACGGAAACATTCATGGGTGCAAAGGCCGCAATTGTTGCATAGGTGTCTATCTACCCGTATTGTCTTATCCGTATAGGAAAGTGCTTGCATAGGACACACGGAAATGCACCGCAGACAACCATCACAAAGAGAAACATCCACACCAAGCACAGGATCAAAATCCAATGCTTCAGGATTATGGCACCATCGACATCGCAGGTTGCAACCTTTGAGAAAGATGGTAGTCCTGATCCCAGGCCCATCTTCAAGAGAAAAACGTTGTATCTTTGAGACTATGAGACTCATGTTCCTTCCCTATTTCAACGACTCGCCGAACATACCGGCGATAAAGGTATCTTGGAAGGCCAAAAAGAGGAGAATAGGTGGAAGTACCATGAGAATCCCCATGGCGGTGAGCCCTCCCCAATTGGTCCCCCAGGACCCAAGAAATGCCAACAGAGCTTGTGATAACACTCTCTTATTCTGACTGGTCGTCAATGCATAGGAGAAGGTATAGTTATTCCAACACGTAATAAATACATAAATGATCACTGAGACCATCCCTGGTCGTATCATGGGCAAAGTAACCCTGAACAGGGTTTGATACGAATTCAAGCCGTCTATCAGGGCAGCTTCCTCGATGGTCTTTGGAGTGTTTATGATAAAGTTGCGTAACATCCAAATGGCCAATGGCAGATTGAAAACCATACTGACGATGACAACTCCCCATAAGCTGTTGTATAGACCCAACTTGTTGAAATATGAGACAAGAGGGACAAGAATAGCTGTAGAAGGCAACAGGGGAAGAATGAGAAGAGACAGACCGAGAACATCTCGACCTTTGAACTTGAAGCGGGCAAGAGCATATGCAGCCAAGAGGGCCAAGGGTACGACAAGAACGATAGCCCCTACAGAAACCTTCAGGCTGTTGAAAAAATAGGTGATAATCTCCCTCTTGCCGAGAATATCCTGATAATGCTGGAGCGTAAGGCTATCTGGAATGAGTCCATAGTCATAACGAGGAGTAAAGGATAGTTTCAAACCCCATAAAAGAGGAAACAGTGCAAATATTGCAATGGCTAGATAGCATAAAAAGAGAATAGTTTGCTTAAGCATCTTAGCCATAGAGATCTCCCTTGAGCAGTATCTTCAAATACAAGGTCATGAATATAAGACTGAGAATGATGAGGAAAATACCGATAACCGCTCCACTATTCAAATCAAAGTTTACAAATGAACTCTTGAACAAGCGTACAGCAAGCGTTTCGGTGGAATAACCGGGCCCCCCTCTGGTCAGCGCATATACAGATTCAGAGTCCTGGATTGTCCAGATGGTAACCATCAAGACTCCGATACAGAGTTGGTTTGAAGTAAGGGGGAGGGTCAGATGAAAGAAACTCTTGATCTTGCCCGCCCCGTCAATCGTTGCTGCTTCATAGAACTCATTGGGAATTGTTGACATTCCGGCTGAGAGAAACAACATGATAAAGGGGCAAGAACGCCAGAAACTATGCAAGATCATGACTAATAGGGCATAGGTCCCATTGTTTAGGATGAAAACATCCCCACCCGATATATACTTTACCATCAGGTGGATGATGCCCATTTCAGGATCAAGCATGGAGCGAACCATCAAGGTGCTGACAACTGGAGCACAAATCCAAGGAATGAGATACAAGCTCCTAAAAAACCGTGCAAGCGCGCTGTTTCTGGTAACCAAAATTGCAATAAGATAAGCAAATGGAATGGTCAACATAATGTTGGCAAGCACATAACTGAGAGAAACCCGTAAATTAGTAAGAATACGTTGTCCCTCAAAGAGCAATAATCGGTAATTCTCAAATCCTACGAATCGTGTTACTCCGCTTAGGGAAGTCTGCTCAAGACTCATATAGAAGCCACTTGCGATGGGTATGAGCAGAAAGACTCCAAGAATCAACAAGGCGGGAGTCAACATCACCAAACTGGTTCGCTTCTGTGCCATACTTACCTACTGTCCTTGGTACTTGGAGTTGAAGTCGTTCTGTGCATCCATCAGAATCTTGGGAATGTCGGCCCGATTGGCTGTCATACAGCGCTGCAGGGCAGCAGACACGACATCAGCCAGTTCTCCAAACTGTGCACTCTCAGGCATCGGTCTCCCATTTGCAATAGCTTCATAGTACGTCTCGAAGTATGGAGTCCTATATTCCGGTTTTTCCCATTCAGACTGTCTGATCGGAAGCCCGGCATCAGTATAGGTCGTCAGATCGGCTTTTGTAAGCAGGTAGTCGATGAATTTCCAAGCCGCTTCTTTGTTCCGGCTCTTGGAGTACATGGACACATCCCAGCTGTTGGTAAATCCCGATCCGCCTGTGGTGGGATAAGGGAACACACCGATTTTGGTCATTGAGCCATCGACGCTTGGCGGGAAAATTCCGTGAACAAAACCATTATCCTCAAGAGCATTCACCCAGTAGGATCCCCAACCGAAGGCAATGGCAACGCGTTCTTCAATGACTGCATCAAACACGTTTCGGTTGTATGAGTTCACCAATGATGAGGGATTCACAATCTTGTGTGTGTTGACCATGTCCCAAAGTAATGTCGCAGCCTTTACGCCAGCTTCTTCAGCGAATGTGGCTCTCTTTGCATCCTTATCGTACAGTTCTCCGCCATAGCCCCAGACCAAGGGAGCATAGGTTACTTCAATAGTAGCTCTGTCAGGACCTAAGGTAAGTCCAAGACCCCACTGGTCGATTGAGCCGTCGCCATTCTTGTCAATCGTCAGTCGTTTTGCAAAACTGATCAACTCATCGATTGTTCGAGGAGGTCTTGCTGGATCGAGATTTGCAGCTCTAAACAGATCCTTGTTGTACAAGGCAATACGGGAATGGCTTCCCAAAGGAATACCAATTTGTTTTCCGCCTTGGTTGCCTTGTTGATACGTTGAAGCCCAGGAAAGCTCTTCTATCTGCTCTTTGGTCCAATACTTGTCCAAAAAGGGCTGCAAGTCTTCAAAGGTACCAACAGCCGCATGCATGGGCAGCAATTGAGGAGTACTCAACGTAACGTCATGGGTTGTAATTCCAGCTCGGAAGTCACTCATAATCTTGATATCAATCTCATCCCATTGGAATTGCTCAAACTCAATGACGATATCAGGATTTTCTTGTTCAAAACCCTGCTTGACCAGATTGAACCATTTGTAGCCGGTCATTTCTCCTACTTCCATGGAATCATAGAAATGAGCTACCCTTACCACGGTTTTTCCACTTTCTTTTGTTCCAGCACTAAAGACAGGAGTGCTGACCAAAACCAATACCAGCACCAAACCCAGTACTATTTTTGTGTACTTCATACAAAAAATATCCTCCTTTTTTGTATAGGTACTTGTAGTATTGGGGCGGATATGTAATCTGTCAAGATTTTTTTAACTGAGTTAAGTATTTTTCTTTTTCTTATATGCTTTGCGCTAGTTTTCAGTAATTAGAAGTTATATCAATAGAAATTACTTGTTTTTTAACCATTGACAAAATTTAATCTTAAGTTACTCTTTACACAGTGAGGTACCCCATGAAACCTGTTGACCATACCTATTTCTCAGACAGTTGTGTCCATATTCTCTCTTCAAGTCATAATGACATCGCTTTTTTGGATTCACCTCTTGCGACCATCCTGTTTCGCAACCGGAACATTATTGAGCAGGCTATACTGAGAATGGAGGAAGACCCCAACTTCTACCACAGCATGGAGTGCACGCTCTACCTCAAGGACTTTTTGATCCTGCATCCTGAAATGAAAGAAAGATTGGGACGAGTTCTTGCAAACGGGCAATTCGGCTGCGGAGCTACTTTTACTCAATGCTATGAAACATCGCTTACCAGTGAGGCAATGATACGTCAATACTATCTGGGAAAGCGTTGGATGAAGCGCATGTTTGACCAAGTCGACCTTAAGACGGTATGGAATGTCGATGTTCCCGCAAGAGCGATGCAAAGCGCCCAAGTAATGCAAAAGAGTGGGGTAACCTACCTGTTCATAAGTCGCATGGATGCAGGCTTCTATCATTGGTACAGCCCGGATGGCAGCCGTGTCAGCGGCTACAGTACCGGTCATTATCATCATAACAGCCTCAACCAAATATTGAATCTGAGCTATGAGGTCTATGAACAGCATGATGTATCTGATACAGGCCCCAAAGTGCAAGGGAATATCGAGGAAGGAAGAAAAACACTCGAAACCTACCTGGATAAAGTCGCCTCCTTCTATAACCAGAAGCAGATTCCTCCCTTGCTTGCCTTCCTTTCCATACGTGACTATGACTTCCCGCTCAACCTTTCACACTATCTTTCTGAACTTAAAAAAGGCACAAAGCTACCTACCTTTTGCTATAGCAGTACCGAGCAGTTCATGCAACAAGCGTATTCGACACTCGATCAGGAAGAACACTTCAACCACTACAGAGGCGAGCGACCAAACCTTTGGGTGTATCATCAGAGCACCCATGCAAAAGCATTCTGGTATAATAGAAACGGCCTGTATCACCTTGAAAGAGCAGAGCGATCTGCAGCATTGGTGTTCATGTTGGGAGAAAGCTACCCGCAGATTGAAATCGACAGAGCTTGGGAAGAACTGCTCTATCTTGATCATGGATGGGGGGGCTTCAACGGACACATCACCGATGAAACCTACCTCCAAACCTCAAAACGAGGGTATGAACGTGCTCGAACCATCTATGGTGAAACACTTAAGAAGATCTCCTCTTTGCTATCGGTGCCCGAGAAGGGAAGCTACCTCACTCTCTTCAACCCAACCTTCACAACAAAGGTTGATGTGGTTGACCTCATCGTCGATTGGAGATCTCTCGGCTCTGTGTTCTTTACCATCTATGATGCTCATGGTTTTGAAATACCCTATCAGATTATTGAAGAGCCAGAGCCCTACCACGTTCGCATTCTCTTTACTGCAACACTTCCTTCGCTTGGCTATACCCGTCTCTCATTGAAACCTGCTCTGCGCCGGCGAAAGCATGAGAATCCTGCAATGGTCGAGGAGCGAGAAAACAGTATCACTGTCGAAAACAAGTTCTACAGCCTGATCATTGAAAAGGGAGGCATTACAAGCATGGTAGACAAGCAGAGCACAGAGCAGCTGGTTCCCAAATCTTCTCCTCTCTCCCTCTTCGAGATCTTTGTGCTCAACTCCCACGGCAACGGCTCGGGAGAGTTCTCTGAAATTCAGCAAGCCCAACAAGTCTTTGGTATCGAGCAAGACAAGTATTGGCTTGGCAGCGGTTATACTGAAAGTGCATCAAAGCAAAACATCCATTGGCGAATCCGAAGAAATGAAGGGCTGAACCAACCTGATGGTCCGGTTGCCACCATTGTTGAAGCAGAGGCGAGGTTCCCTCATTTTGTCCTTATGCAGAAAATCACCATCTATCATACGGTGAAGAAAGTAGCGGTATCGGTAGACATTGAAGCTTGGGATGGCACGATGTACAAGGAAATAAGGATGCATGTCCCCTACCAAGCCCAAAATGCATCAATTGCCTACGCTGTACCACTTGGCATGGTAAGAATCGGCAAAGACGAAGTGGACAAAGCAGTGGGAACAAAGATGTTTGCAGACGACGGAAAGACAGTTTTCTACCCCACCGATTGCCGCAATATCCACCCGAGGGAAGTACAATCCTGGATTGCCGTCTCCAATGATGAAACAACAATGATGCTCGGCTGCCCGGATACTCCATCCTTCGATTATGATGAGAAAACGGGCTCTGTCCAACCTATTTTGCTTGCCTCAAGACACAGCTGTCTCGCTACAGGAAATCCCTACCATCAAAGAGGTGATCATCATTACAATTTCAGCTTTACAAGCAGCGATGCCGATCTGAAGCATTCCATCCGTGCCATCGAAGACAACCAACATCCCATAGGTTGTGTTGCCTCCTATCAAATAGAGAAAAAGGAAGGGCTCGCTTTGAGCGCCGAGGGGTTGCATATTGCAGGAGAAGCACGCATCTGTGGATTCAAGAAAGCAGAGGATACGGATGAGTTGGTCATCAGGGCTTACGAGATGTTTGGAGAATGTACAGAACTTTCTGTTTCCTTGATGCAAGGTATTAAGCTCGTGCGAAAGACTGATATGCTGGAGTTTGGCGGGGAACAGAAAAAAGCCGACCAGATTTGCGACACGCTCTCTCCCTATGCGATAGAGACCTATGGTGTAGTTCCAAAATGCAGTATACTTGTCAGCGAGTGACGCCATGCAAAATATAAACTTTGAGTCCATGAAAAACACGAACCGCTATGAGATCCTGCAACAGGTCTATCGACAGCGGGATGTGAATCGTAACTATATAACTCAATCAACCGGTCTTACCGGTGCTGCGGTGACAAAAATCATTAATTCCCTTATAGAAGAGGGGTTTCTCACTGAAACAGCCTACTATAGTGAACTGCGTAAACGCAGGGCACGTTATCTTTCGGTCAGCAAGCAACGCTATTATGTCATCGTACTCTGTCTTTGCAGAACCACTATACTTTCGGCGATAGTCGATATCCATGGAGACATCATCTACAGTAGAGAGTGCTCAATGAGTTGGGAGATGATCGATCAATATGCCATAGCTGAACGACTTGAAGATATCAAAAGCAATCTTCCCGAACAAGGTTTGGCATTGGGATGTGTCTGTATCACCCCGGGTATTCGAAAAACTGAAGAGTCGGAGGAAAAGGTTCATGCGCCATTTGTTTGGGACATCAAGACATTGCAAGTTTTGGTAGAGGAAAAGTTCAGCCTTCCCCTCTACACGGAAAATGACAGCAATGCTTCCTTGCTCTCAGAGATGTGGTTTGGTGCAGGAAAAGATACGAACAGTTTCGTACTGTATAATATCGGCAAGGGTATCGGGGCTGCAGCGTGCCTCGATGGACATTTGCTCAAAGGATTCCATAACAGTTCAATCGAAATCGGGCATGTAACGATCAACTTCCAAGGCCCTCCTTGCGCCTGTGGCAACCGTGGTTGTCTAGAACTGTATGCAGGACTGGATAATTTGCAAGGTCAGTTGGAGCAGTTCAACAGCAACAGGGGAAAGAAAGACAGTGTTGAGTCAATCTTCATGAAGGCAAAGGGTGGTGATGCTGAGTGTCAGCTGTTCGTACAGAATTATGCAGATATGATAGCTGAAGGAGCGTTGATTCTTGCAAACATGTTCACTCCCGAAAAGATGGTGGTAACCACAAATGAGGCTGAATTTATTTATCTAAAGCCGATTGTAGATACGATCAAGAAAGCAATCGATACAAGAATCTTCTCCCTCAGCAAACAAAAGATCGAAGTGGAAGCTTCAATTTTGCGCAAGCAAGGTACTATTTTGGGAGCTGTAGCTGTTGTCATGAAAATGTGTTTTTTAGGCCTTTCCTGATTATTGACATGAGGCAACCAATTGCTTTGCATCTGCTTGCAATGACTCGATCAAAGACCCCACACCAGTGCCGATGTCATCCTTCAGATCCTCAGCTCTGCAAGGAAAGGAACGGGCATGCTCTAGGGCAATGAACACTTTATCCTTGAAGGACCGTCTGAATTGCAGCCGACTCTTGTTGTACCGGCCTCCAAGGTGATTCATCAAATAGCGCTCTACCTGGGTCCTGCTTCCAATTTTCCTATTATCCAGCAACACATTGCTATCATATTCACTGAGGTCGCTGTAGTGCATCAACAACCATAGCTCAAAACAAGGATTGGTAATACAGAGATTGAATCCTGCTTCTTTGCAAAGAGTAAGCATCGCTTCAAATTGAAATACTTTGAAGCTTTGCTGATCCCTGTCAACAATGATCGATACATGGTCAAGTTCCGGATAATAGTGGTCAGACTTTTGCAGAGTCTGCACGGTCTCTTCAAATATGTTGAGAGGATTGCTTCCAGTATTCGGACCATGACGCAACGGCACCATCTCAACCAAGGGAGATATTCCCAACTCCAAGGCAGCTTGCATCAAGCCTTGAAAATATTGGTACTCGGTCCGTCTTCCCTCACAGGCAATGAAATACCGCCTACGTGGACGTTTCGTCTTCTCCATCTGGCCATAGCGTTGGCCAAACGGTTGTCCTATCCTCACAACTCCTCCTTCATGGGAAGATAGGGCTCCCCAAAAAGAGGGACCCCACCATAGCGGCCATTGAGATAGGCTTGTTCCAACTTCCCATCGAATTGCTGCTCAAACTGGTCGAAGGGATAGATGACACTACTGCCATCACGAGCCTTTTCCACAAAGAATATCTCATCCCGTCGAAGCAACGATAAATCAAGGAGGTGGCTTTCGTGTGTAGTGATGACCAATTGTATGTCGCGCTCTTGTGCAAGCTCAAGATAAGTCCTGATGAACTGAAGTGTCATCTGAGGATGGAGAGAACGATCGATCTCATCAAACAAGAATACAGTGCCGGCTTCACTTGTTACCAATACAGACAACAAGTCAAAAAGTCGGCGAACCCCATCTGACTCTTCCTCATAACTGAAGAGCTGGTCCTCATGTTCAAAAACAATTTCAAAAAATTGTGACTGCTTCTCTTTACAGGAAAGCAAGAGTAGACGTGAACCGATCTGAAGCTGGTAGTCCCCTCCATTATGGCTGCACGCCCTTAGATCTTGGCTGAATTGTTGTGCATGGGTAGCTGGAAGCAATTGCTCGACTTGCTCACTTGTAATCGGCTTGAAACGCACAGCAGAGATGCCGGTCGCAAAATGAGTGATTGCTTTTCCAATCTTTTGGCTTTGCATGCTGGGGACCAGGCTGTAGCCTGAAAGCGAAGAGGATGGACTTGTCAACGTAAGGCGTATGAACCAGCGATAAATCTCAGGAAGCAAGCATAACTGGCTTTGTGTGGCATAAAGAGCTGATTTATCGGTCACAATCTCATGCAAAAAAAGCGAGGTATGGACACTCTTCATGTCAGAAAGGTAGATTTCGAAACGATTTTGCAATGATTCGGGTACCAACGATTTTTCATAGTGGTAAGTACCCTCGATGCTGTTTCTGACAAACAAGGGATGATCACCCTCTTTTGCCAGAGCATACAGCCACTCCTCTGTAATGCATTTCTGTGCAATGATTACTTCAAAGCCATAGGCATACAGCTTTCCGTCAATGGCAATCTCAAACTCGAAATAGGAAGGTTTTTCCTTGTTTTCTGCTGCCATCCGATAATACTGATTGGCGTTGGTTATGGAAGAGGTCCCCTCGAGGATGAGACGATGGGCATAGGCCATTGCCTTGATCACATTCGATTTACCCGCTGCATTTGCCCCAAAGATGGCTCCAAACTTCAGCAGACTCACATCTGAGGCCGCAAAAAGCCTATTACGATTCTTGAGCTCACTGCCTGAGACCAGGGACAAGCTCTGATGATTATTGAAGGAGAGAAAATTTGCAACTGTAAAGCGAGCAAGCATACCAGCCTCCATACAAAGGGTAGCAATAAATCATGCACTGCACAACCAAGAGCTCTACTTCTTTTGAAACAACACCGTTTTCTGGTAGTCAGAGGGAAGCATCCCATACCGTTTTTGGAAAGCACGACGGAATGTTTGTGTGTTGGAATAGCCGCAGAGAGTGGTAATTTCGCAAATCGTCATCTGTTTCTCTGAAAAGAGGGAGAGAGCTCTCTCCAGACGGTACGTCTCCAAATACTGTGCGAAGGAAGTTTCCATCCTTGTCTGCATGAAATGGTAGAGGAAGCTTTCTTTCAGGGAAAGATTTGATGCCATATGGGAAAGGTTCAAGCCAGGCTCAGCATAATGATCGTGGATGAAAGAGACTATTCGTTGTATCAAAAGTTCATCCTTATCACTCTTTGCCCTATTAATTGCCAATCCTTGGGTTAGAAAGAACTGTTTTGCCTCAGAAAATGATTCGAAAACTGATTGGTGCAACGTCATACGAAGCGTTTGACTGAGCTTTATTGCTGTAGCATAAAGCACCTTCATCAGATTTGCATGTTCCTCAGGCCCAAGACTTCTCGTGTCAAAATTATCACGCTCGATGGTTCTAAGAATCTCTTCAAGGGATTCACCTTCACCCTTGAGTATTGCCCCATAAAGCTTACGCTCCATATCAGCGGTATAGTGATAGGGCTCCCGTTTTAAGGAAAGATCTTTATAACGCCTGCAAACCTCAACCTGCTTCTCACTCACCAAGCTCTGCTGCACTTCGCTACACTCATTGGTTGCACTGAAAATCTCGTCCAGACTACGTTTTGGACAACTGACAGCCATGCTGGTAATACAGGGAGAAACCTGGGTAAATTCCCTGAAGAACCAGTCGATTTGACTGTCTAGGAACTTCCCGTCCAGATGCCAAAGCATGATCCAGATTGAAAAAGAGAAATCCATATAGAGATAGTACTGCTCCCCAAATGCCCTTTGGGCCTGCTTATATGCAGCAATTCGAGTAAAGTCTATATCCTCAAGCCGGTCACTGGAGAGGAAATCATGCACATCCTGGATGGCGATATGCACCATTTGATAGGTAAAAGGAGAAAATAGGTCGATATCCTTTTGCACCTGTTTGAGCATGGCTTGTATTTCTGCGGTCCCGAGCATTTTCCCATGTATTAAACGCCTGAAGAATGTATCAGTTATGAAGGGTGTTCCTCCTGATTGCCTCACCTTGTTTCGATCCTGCTCGACGATTGACTTTATATACCCTACCGCTTGCTCATAGGGAAGCGGCTTCTGGCCTTCTCCAACCAAGCCAAGCAATTCGTTCCAGTGCCGCTGGCTTCGAGCAAGCATATTCAATGAAATACACGCGAGAAGAATAAACATTCCAACACTCACTGCGGCAAAGACCAACCATACTGGATTGAGCATGGAGTTGATCTCCTTCAGTGAGAGCAAGCTGAAGAACCGAAGGCCGCTTGTAGAGGAAGAGAGCACGCTGAGGACAAATTCGTTGTTTTCAATGAGAATCCTATGCTGCCCGTCAGGATACTCCATCCCAACAATGTAGGCTTGATTGCCAGAATATGTTATGACATTGCCTTGCGCGTCTGTAACAAATACAGTCGCAGAGGTGCCCATCGCCTGTTTAGAGAGAAGATTCGAGATATAGCTACTGTCCAGCAACAACATTATCTTACCTGCATTGGCAGCGGGGTTGCTCAACGGAAATGTCTGAACCATCGGAATAACCGACCTACTTCTCCCCTGTACCAGTGCATTGGTCTCTGCAAAGAATGCTCGGGGATATGAGGGGGTAAGATATCTACTTCTGAACTGACGGTAATTCAATCCCTCAAAAGCGAAGAGTGTAGGATACATCGTCTCTGGTTCAAGAAAAGCATTCTGGGAGGAAAGAATATATCCACTGCGATTAGAATACACGTACACCTCTAGAAGCATTGCATTGATATTGGTAGCAGTGGGAAGAAGACTTTTTGCATCGATCAAGGTCTGTATCTCATGCGAACCGGTAGGGATTTCACCCTGATAGATGAACTTTGCTATATCATTATCCAACAGCAATAATTGCGTGAGTTTTGACATCTGATCAAGGGAGAGGTCAACCGTTGATCGGATTAGATTGAGCATTGAGTAGGTTTGTTCCTCTTTTTCCTTACGCACCGTGGTGAGCATCCAGTGTTGGGAGAGGATGAGAATTATCAAACACACCAGCAGCGCTATTAAGAAGTGAACTATGATTTTTGAGTCGGATGTTTTATGCACAGGTTTTTTCATAGATTTTGCCAGTATACCATATGAAAAACCAAATCATATAATTATGACTCAATCGGAGAGCCAATCGACCGTATCCCAAACAGCAACTCCATCATTACTCTGCCATGGTCCAGGAGTACTCCTTCCCTTCCTTACGATTGAGGTTAGCTCATTTTTCATGGATTGAACAAGATCAGGATAGAGATGTTGTACGTTGGTGGTCTCCCCTACGTCATCTGATACATGATACAGTTGCATCAATGGCAAGTTTTTCTCCTCTAAACTGCTAGGAACCGGATATGACCATCCTCCCGACCCCTTGCACATCTCAAGCTTCCAGTCACCTCTCCTTAGCGCAAGAGATCCGTCAAGACTCTGGTGTACCAAGGAAGTTCGCCCCTGCAAAGACAATGTCCCGTCTTTTATCAAAAACAGAGATTGACTGTCAACCGCCTCGTCATAGGCTACGTGATGACCGACAATTTCAGCGAGGGTAGCATAGAGGTCTCCCAAGCAGACCAATCGCTCATTCACTGTATCTCTCTCTATCTTATCCGGCCAGCGCAGCAAAAGTGGTACGCGATGACCCCCTTCATAGATGTCCGACTTCATCCCCCTGAAATGATAGCTTGGATTATGACCGGCTGCTCTCAGTTCATCAAAATCTGCCATTGGCGAACATCCGTTGTCACTGGTGAGTATCACCAATGTGTTTTGGGCAATCCCCTGAGCATCAAGTTCAGAGAGGACTCTGCCCACGACATCGTCACAATGGAGTACAAAATCGCCATACTCATTCGTCTTGGACTTCCCTCTGAACTTAGGATGGGGAAGAATGGGAGTATGAGGAGCTGGCAGGGAAAAATAGAGAAAAAACGGATGATCCTTGTGCTCTTGGATGACTTTTAGAGCCTTTTCTGTGAGATGGTCGAGCACCTCTTCATGGACAAAATTGTCAGCAGTCAAGCCCTCACGCCAAAAGCCCTTTGCTGTACCCTTGGTACGCTTTGTAGGAATAGCAGTAAAGCGGTCATCTTGAATATAGACATACGGTGGCATGTCCAAAGATCCGCTGATTCCATAAAATGAATCAAACCCAACACTGGTTGGGCCTCTCTTTATAGGTTTGCTGTAATCGACAGGATTACTTTCTGCAAACTCTGCGGCCTCAATGAAACCTTCTCCCTTGGGAAGGTCCATGCCCAGATGCCACTTGCCTACCATAGCGGTAGCATAGCCGTTGGCCTTGAGCATCTCTGCTACGGTTCTTCTCCCTTCGTCTATCAAGGGAGGAGAGAAGCCACCCAAGACATAGCTCTTGAGTCTGGATCGCCAATTGTAGCGCCCAGTGAGAATGCTGTATCGACTGGGAGTACAGACAGCGCTGGTGGCATGAGCATCTGTGAAACGCATGCCCTCAGAGCTGAGACGATCGAAGTGGGGAGTAACAAAGGGACAACCAGGATTGAGCGATGAGACATCGCCATACCCTAGGTCATCAGCAAGTATATAAATGATGTTCGGCTTCACTTGTTATCTCCACTTCGTATTACAATCAGTGCAAGGCCGAAGGATCGACCCTGCACCAAATGATCGAGGTTTTACTTGTACTGGCGGTTGTAGGCCGTCTGCATCAGGTTGAGTACGTTCTGCAACTGCAATCTCTCAAGGTTGACCTTGTAGTCATTCCAGACCTTGTCATCATTGACATCAAGAGAGCCGACCATGAATTTTACTGCGCTCTGACGGATATAGTTCGCAAGCTCACGCTTTACGGTAGAGAATCTTTCACTCTCTTCGGCAGTGTACTTCAGTACGGGAACTTCAACAGCGGTGTCCTCATATGGCTTGTAGAGATTGGTGGTCTCGTCAAAGAGGGTCTTCTCGTTGTTGGCCGGCAGGTAGTAGGCTGGATCGTCTTGAGTAATCGGCTTTGAAGCAAGGCCATTCTTCAAGGAAGGGGTCATAGCTGCAGTGTAGGTCTGAATCCAGGTGTCATTCTGTGGGTCCTTGTCATTCCAAAGCTTCAACTGCTGCCAAACAGCAGGCTTTCCATCAAGACCAATTTGTCCTTCCTCTGCCCAAGCCCATGCCTCACCCTCAAAACCGTTGCGCTGCAACAGCGTACCTTCAGGGCTGTACATGAAATCGAAGTAGCGGATGATTGCCTCAGCATAGGGGCTCTTGCTGCTGATGACCAGTCTTCCGATCTCAGGATTCTGGAAGAATGCAACTGAGTACTGAACACCCTTCGGTCCCTCAAGCGGCGCAATGGCACGGAAGTTGTTGAAACGATCGCCGCCGATGGTGGCAAACTGGCCTCTCCAACCACCTGCTGCAAATCCGACAACCGGCTGAGCGGAACTCTCAACGAGCTGGGTGAGCTGGCTGGAATCCTGGGTGAAGGACCCATTGTAGATCAAGCCTTCTTTGTACAGTTTGTTGATATAAGCAAGACCTTCGCGGTAGGCATCCTTGTTCACAGCTGTGTCTACTTTACCGTTGTTCATCATATAGCCTACGTTGTCATCAGCGTTGGCATTGATGTTGGTGTCAAGATCGCAGTAGATGAAGCTGTTGAGCAAGAAACGCTCGACTTGGTCGGACCAGCCGATGATGGAACCTGCAAGAGGAATCTCGTCAGCTCTTTTGTTTCCATTGGGGTCTCTCTCCTTGATAGCCTTCAGAACCTGATAGAACTCGTCTGTGGTGGTAGGAGTATCCAATCCAAGGGCGTCAAGAAATGGTTGATAGACAAAGAGCTTTGCCTGGTTGGAGCAGTGGAAACAGCCTTCAAGA
Organism: uncultured Sphaerochaeta sp.; assembly: GCA_964547185.1. Classification (GTDB taxonomy): domain Bacteria; phylum Spirochaetota; class Spirochaetia; order Sphaerochaetales; family Sphaerochaetaceae; genus Sphaerochaeta. The sequence continues at coordinate 15,287 of CAZJMG010000026.1, read as the reverse complement.
CGAGGAAGGGAGTAGATGTTTCCATCAATATTGGTCATAAAACCGATACCACCGGGAAACTCTTCAAAAGCTTTCATCATGTTGGGCATCCACTCCTTGGAGTAGAACTTATTCAATGGCATGAACAAGCCTTCCTGTGCGCCATAGGTTGTCTCCAGGGTGTTGTTAATATTAAATCCAAGAAAAGCGTCAGGATAGTCACCACTTGCCAAAACAAGGGCAAGCTTTTCTGTTGCTGCCTGTTCGGGGATCATGATGTAGTTCACTTTGATGCCGGTGAACTCTTCCATGTACTTGGTAAAACGGTTGGTGTTGAAATCCTCAACACAAGGCGGCTGTGCCACCATGATGTCTATTGTGATGGGAGTCTTGACCACAGGGAAAGTCCCTACGGGGGTGTACTCTATCACAGGCTTTGCCGCAGTGGTCGCTTTAGACCCTTGGGCAACGAGATTTGTCGGTAGCAAGAGAGCGACCAACAGTACGATAAGCAATGTCTTCTTCATGGATTCCTCCTATTGTATTCAGGCACCAAGTGCCCGCTTACTGCTAACCTTTCACGGAGCCGATCATGACTCCCTTTACAAAGAACTTCTGTACGAACGGATAGATGACCAATAGCGGCAAACTTGCCACCACGATTACAGCGTATCTGATCGTTTCACTCAAACCCTGAGCCCTGATTGCAGCCTGTACATCGACGGTCATAGATGGTGTATTGCGATTGATGATCAGAATGTTTCTCAACACAATCTGCAGAGGATAGAGTGCTTGCTTCTGAAGATACAAGAGGGCATCAAAATACTTATTCCACTGCCCTACTGCATAGAAGAGGGCAAGAACAGCGATAATGGCACCACTTAAGGGAAATACAAAGGAGAAAAGAAAGCGGATATCCGAACACCCGTCAATCTCTGCAGCTTCATAGAGTTCGTCGCTGATATTCTCCTGCAGAAAGGTCCTTGCAATGATTACATTCCACACAGTCACCGCATTAGGCAGGATGATCGCCCATCGCGTATCATAGATCCCAAGGTTCCTGACTACCAAGTAAAGAGGAATCGTGCCTCCCGAGAAAAGCATGGTAAAGAGGATGATCTTGGTAACCACCGATCGGCCATAAAACTCCTTCCTGGAGAGAGGATAAGCCAAAAGCATGGTCAACATGACGCTCACCACAGTACCACTTACCATGTAGATAAGGCTGTTCATATACCCTGTTCCAATCTGTTTGTTGGTGAACACAGCCTTGTAGCTTACTAAATCAAAATTTACGGGAAACAACCAGACTTTCTTGGCCATTACTGCCTGAGGCTCGCTGAACGAGCATGAGATGATGTAGATCAGCGGATAGAGTACGATGATAAGGCTGACGAAGAGAAAACTGTTCACCAAAAGGGAGAATATACGGTCTACCATCAACTCTTTTTGTTTGTAATGCATCACCACAGACCTCCTTCCTTGTTCTTCATTTTTGCCAGATGATTGAAGGTCAAAATCAGAATGATGTTGATGACTGAGTTGACCATGTCTATAGCTGTGGAGTAACTGAAGTCACTATTTATCAAGCCCATCTTATAGACATAGGTGGACATGATCTCTGCAGACTGTAAATTCAAGGGATTCTGCATCAAGAAGGCTTTCTCAAAGCCAAGGCTCATGATGAATCCCATGTTCATGATGAACATGATTACGATGGTGTTCTTAATACAAGGCAAATCCACATACCAGATCTTCTGAAACTTGTTCACCCCGTCCACCTTTGCAGCTTCATAGAGCTCAGGATTTATGCCAGTAAGGGCTGCAAGGTAGATGATGGCGTTGTAGCCAGTATTCTGCCACAATGCAGACCAGACATAGATGTGCTTGAAGTAGGAGGACTCTCCCATAAAGTTCAGTGAATCTTTTCCGAACGCAGTACGGATGGCATTAAAGAGCCCTAAGGCAGGATCGAGAAACTGCATCAGAATGGCAACCATGACCACTGTGGAGATAAAGTAGGGAGCATAGGTGACCATCTGTACGCTCTTTCTCCACGTCTTGGATGCTGTCTCGTTCAACGCTATGGCAAGGATGACTGCCAAGGGAATTGAGGATACAAGGGCATACATACTCAAGGAGAAGGTGTTGTACATGATTCTCAAACTAGAAGGGTTCTTGAAGAACTTCTCAAACTGATAGAATCCAACCCATGGGCTGTTCCAGATTCCCAAGCTTACACGATACCGTTTGAATGCAAGCAACACGCCATACATGGGAACGTACTTGAATACAATAAAATAAAGCATGGGCAAGGCGACAATGAGATAGAATTGCCAATGACGGCCCATTTTTCTTCCCAGACTGAGTTTCTGTGGTTGCAGCTGTGCGTTCTTCATGCATAAAGCGTCGCATACAAGTTTGATACGCATAAGAGTCAAGTTTCAAAAGCAGAACGTCGCACAGGGGTCCCGTATGCGTCAGATTTTGAAATATGAGTCAAAGTTTAAAAATTTGACGCTCAGTTCGATGGCTTATGAAAACTTTGACTCTATTGCAACATTCCTACACAAGCTAAGCTACCATCAAGGAGAAACAGCGATGAAACGCAGTGCAGTACAACAATGGCTCGATCTTCAATTCGGCCTCTTCATCCACTTCGGGCTCTACTCAATTCTTGCAGGAGCCTGGAAAGGGAAACCCATAACCCGTGGATATTCAGAACAGATACTTTCCCATGGGTATTTACCTCAAACAGACTATGAAGCACTTATCAATCAGTTCAGTCTTCCTAAATTCGATCCCGAACATATCGTATCTGTGGCAAAAGAAGCTGGAATGCAGTATATGGTCATCACAACCAAGCACCATGATGGTTTTTGTCTCTATGATACAAAAACCACTGATTATAAAAGCACCAAGGCTGCCTGCAAACGCGATATCGTGAGAGAACTCAGTGAGGAGTGCCAAAAACAAGGACTTCGCTTCGGTATCTATTTCTCTTGGATCGATTGGCACTTTGCACATGCCCTGCCCATAAGCAGTCATAACAGTGATGCCATCCCAGAGTTGCACCAGCAATTGAATATTGCTCAGCTGACAGAACTTTTAACGAACTACGGGCCAATTTGTGAATTGTGGATGGACATGGGGGCTCCGACAGTGCAACAGTCACAAGAGGTATATGACCTTGTACAGAAGTTGCAACCAATGTGCATGGTGAATGGAAGAATCTGGAATGATAGGCAAGATTTTTTGACCATGGGAGACAACGAGTTACCGAGCGTCGCCCTTGACTGTCCTTGGCAGACACCAGCTTCTATCTATAAGGAAACTTGGGGATATCGCGAATGGCAAGAGCGGGGAGACAAGGACCAAAAGATTTTAGAGCTGACCGAAACAGCAAGGAAGGTCGTATCAGAAGGCGGAAACTACCTTCTTAATATTGGACTGGTAGGGGATGGGTCAATCCAAGAATTCGAAGAAAAGGTCCTGAAAGGGATTGGAAGAAATCTGAAAAAGATGGGGCTCTACAGGAGAGCAAAAGAATATGAAATACCCACCTTTAGTATGCATACCGATGAGATCCTATGCTCTGAGGCCTTCGTCTTCTACCGCTATGCAGGAAGCGACTATTACACGTACGCTCCTATTCCGACTTCCTTGCATTGGCGGTTGGAGCTGAAAGAAGATACAACATTACGTATTGAGTGGAAAACAGAAGTCCCTATTGCACACCAACAAAAGCTTTGCCTCGAGGTTGGAAGCATCAAGCTGTTCAGCTCACTGCAACAAGGACGCACCAAGGATACAATGGTAAGCTCTCTTGCTCTCAATAAGGGGGTGCACCATCTTTGTCTCCATACAGTGGGAGATCCACTGGTTAGACCCGAAATAATTGATACTAACATTGCATTGGTTGTTAGGAAGGATATGTAGTATGAAAATTGAAGTATGTTTGGAGTCGATAGAGAGTGTATTGGCAGCAGAGGCCGGGGGCGCCGACCGAGTGGAGTTCTGCGCCGACCTGTTCGAGGGGGGCACCACCCCTTCGCTGGGAGCGTTCAAGGTGGCACGAAAGAAGTCCAAGATAGCGATGAACGTGATGGTCAGGCCCCGCGGGGGCGACTTCTGCTACAGCGATGTTGAGTTCGAGGCGATGAAGGAGGACGTGAGGCTCTTCAGGGAGGCGGGTGCCGACGGCATCGTCTTCGGCATCCTCACAGAGGACGGGGAGATTGACGTACAGAAAAGCGCCGAGCTCATCGCCCTTGCCAGGCCCTGCTCGGTGACCTTCCACCGCGCCTTCGACATGACGCGCGATGCTTCGCGCTCGCTTGAGACGCTCATCGGCTTGGGCGTAGACCGCATCCTGACCAGCGGCCTGGAGGCAACGGTACTAGAGGGGCTACAGACGCTCAAGAACCTGATCCGAGAGGCGGGCGACCGGATAATCATCATGCCCGGCTGCGGCATCAGCGAGCGCAACTTCGCCTTCATCAAGGAACAGCTGGGTGCCAAGGAGTACCATGTCTTTCTTCCGGGCACCCATGAGTCGAGGATGACCTACCGACCCGATTACATCTACATGGGAGGCATGCTCAGGCAGACAGAGTTCAGCATCAGCTGCACCGACAGAGGCAGGGTGAGCTCGATAGTGGGGGCCAAGCGATGAAAAAACGTATATTCGTCGGGGGGCTGCACCATGAGAGCGACACCTTCAACCCCATCATCACCAAACGTGAGGAGATCTGGGTGACCAGGAAAGAGGACCTGCTGACAAAGCGGGAGAGCTCGGCAAGCGGCATCATCAACACCCTCATCGCCGCAGGCTACGAGGTAGTCCCCTCGCTCATCGCGCGGGCGGTGCCCAACGGGGTGTGGGACCATGACTGCTACCAGCAACTGAAGGGCGAGCTCTTGGACTGCCTGAAAGAGGCCGGACGGATCGACGCCATCTGCCTGTCGCTGCACGGCAGCATGCGTGTTGAGGCAATCGGGGAGGCAGAGCAGGACCTGTTGGAGGCGATCAGGGCCATCCACCCAAGGACGCCCCTGTTTGCAAGCCTGGACATGCACGCAACGCTCACCAAAAGGATGAAGGCCGCCGCAGACGGCTTTGTCGGCTACAAGTGCGCCCCCCACACCGACACCTACGAGACGGGCATCCATGCAGCGCTGATGGTCATCCGCACCCTGGAGGCAAACAGCAAGGCTACCATGGCGGCTCTGCGCATCCCCATGCTCATCGCAGGCGAGCAGAGCGAGAGCTCGGTTGAGCCGATGAGAAGCCTGATCAAAGAACTCCGATCAATGGAACAGCAGCAAGGCGTGCTCGCCTGCTCCTACCTGCTGGGCTTCCCCTGGGCCGACGGGGCCGAGAACGCGGTGCATGCGGTGGTGGTGACCCAGGACGACCAGAGGCTGGCAGACAGCCTGGCAAAAGAGCTTGCCTCGCTCTTCTGGGACAGAAGAGGCGAATTCGGTTTCTACAACGAGACGAGGACGAGCGAGGACGCCCTCAAGGCAACTAGAGAATCGATTGAACAGGGGGTGTACCCGGTGGTCATCAGCGACAGCGGGGACAACCCCACAGCCGGATCAAGCGGGGATGTGACAAACTTTCTCAGCCTCATCCTCAGAGACCCCGTGCTCACAAAACTCGACCCGCCCCTGCTCTACCAGGGCTTCTACGACCCACAGGTGGTCGCTCAGGCATTCAAGGAGGGCATAGGCTCCTCGTTCGACTGCTCGCTCGGTGCGAAGTTCGACACGCTCAAGAGCAAGCCGGTGAAGGCGAAAGTACGGGTGAGGAGCCTGAAGGGGCAATGGCAGGGGGCCAACGGGGCCGACCTGGCGCTGCTGGATGTTCAAGGAGTCGACGTGGTGGTCGCCAGCAAGCACGTGGGGTTCTACGACCCAGAGATGATGAGAATCCTAGAAGTAGAGCCGAAAGACAGGAAGGCGATCGTGGTAAAGCTGGGCTATCTGGAGCCTGGGATACGCGCGATCGCCAAGCGCTCGATGATGGCTCTCACCACAGGCTCCTCCGACGAGCTCTTCGAGCGGCTTCCCTACAAGAACCTCCCTCGTCCCATCTACCCCTTGGACAAGGAGTTCGATGCTACGCTTGAGTTGATTTGAGAGAAATTTCTGTATAGCTTGATGATTCAGCATAATGTGTGTATAGGGAAGTTTCATCCACTTCCCTTTTTTTCCCTTTCTCACAAAGAAGCAATCCTTGACAAATCAAAAAATGAGAGCATATACTAAAACAGTAAAAACGTTTTGCGTAAATTTGCGTTTACATACATTTGAATCCAAAAGGAGGATTTTATGAAAAAAGCTTGTATTGCTTTGATGATTCTACTGCTTATGGGTACGACCATTTTTGCAGCAGGAACAAAGGAAGAGGGAGCAAAGAAAGAGGTAACACTCTCTGTGCTTTGGTTCAATGATGCCAATGAGTCGGATGTCTTTCTAAAGACGATGGATGACTATTTAAAAGCCAATCCTCATGTAAAACTTGATCTACAGATCATTGCTTACAATGAGTATGACCAAAAGCTCAAGATGATGATCAGCGGAGGTAATCCTCCAGATTTGGCTCGCATCACAACCAATACGCTCTCTGTGGTAGTCGATAGTCTTGAACCAATCGATAATCATGTGAGCGATGTTGAAGCTGTAAAGAAGGAATATCTTCCTTCGATGGTAGCCTTTGCCACCAACAAGGATGGCAAGTTCGTTGCCTATCCCACTGAAGCTACTGCTAATGGCATGTTGGTAAACAAGACTGCATTTGACAGGGCTGGAATTGATGTAGACGAAGTCAGCAAGACCTGGACTTGGAGTGAATGGGAAACCATCATCAAGAAGGTTGTTGCAGCCAACCCGAGCATGAAGTACGGACTCGCCGTTGACTTTACCCCACACCGATTCTCTACTCTCATGTATCAGTGGAACGGACGGTTTTTGAACGAAGACCAGTCGAACATCAAGTTCAACAATCCCGGTACCATTGAAACTCTGAAATGGTTCAAGCATATTCATGATGAAGATCTGGTTCCAAAAAGTGTATGGCTCGGTTCAGAAAACCCTGCAGAGCTCTTCCAAGCTGGTTTGGTTGCAGGACATATCGGAGGCAGCTGGAACATCAACACGTATAATAAGAATGTGAAGGACTTTGAGTGGAAAGCAGTAAGAATGCCTCAAGGACGTATCAATTCATCTGTTCCCGGTGGCAAGTTTGTTGCTTCGTTCAAAGGTACAAAGAACCAAGAAGAAGCCTTCAAACTCATGGCAGCTTTCGCTGATAAGTCACATAACGAGAGATACAGCCGTGACACCTTCAATATTCCTTCCCGCAACGATGCCCAGGTGACCTATCCTTCCAACAGCAAGGACTTCGAGGTATTTCTTGAAGAGCTGAAAGTTACTCCAGCATATACTGCCAATGAGTGGAAGAATACCAACCTAAGCAAAATCACCACCTACATTCGAGAACAGATTGTAGAAGTGTTGCTTGGCAATGTTACAGCTGAACAGGCTGTGGCAAATGTTGACAATCGAGGAGCCAGTTTCTTTAGATAAACACAGGGAATTTGGATATCGGCTCCTCCTTGAGGAGGAGTCCGATTCTTCTGGCCAGCAGCGCTGCCTGCCTTAGAAACCATATGAAACAACGTACAAAAGGGAATTTCCACCAAACTGCAGCTCCGCTGCTTTTCCTGCTTCCCAATATTGTCATTTTCGGTACATTCATCATTATTCCAGCCGTCCAAGGGCTGAGAATGTCATTCACAGAATGGGGAGTCTTCACGACCCCGCGTTTTATCGGCCTAGACAACTTCAAAGAGTTGATCGCAGATGAAGTTTTTTGGAAAACTTTCGCCAATACGCTGTCGTACTCTTTTTTCACCGTCAGCTTGATCATGATCTATGCTTTAGCCTTGGCTTTGTTGTTGTATAAAAATACCATCAAAGGAGAAAAAGCATTTCGTTCTCTTTTTTATATACCCTCGCTGTTGAGTATGATTACGGTCGGTATTGCCTGGCGTTTCATTCTCGGTGATGAGATGGGGATTATCAACTACTTGATTCGAGCTTCCGGAGGTAGCGGGGTCCGATGGCTCACAGATAGCAAACTTGCCATGGTTTCAATTATCGGCGTATCCATCTGGGCTCAAGCAGGCTACTACATGGTCATTCTGATTGCCGGACTTCAAGCCATTCCCCTCGATTTGTACGAGGCGGCAAAAATCGATGGTTCGTCTACACCCAGAACTTTTATTTCGATCACCCTCCCCCTACTAAAAAGCACGTTGCTGGTTGTTTTGGTGCTTGCCACCATCACCTCCTTCAAAGCATATGAACTGATTGCGGTAATGACAAAAGGAGGTCCTGGGTATGCAACCAAACTCATCGTCCAACAAGTGTATCAGGTTGCCTTCCTTGAAGACAGGATGGGGTATGCAAGTGCCATGTCGATTGTACTGATGTTGATCATTTCGCTCTTCACCGTGGTCCAATTCAAGGTCAGTGGGAGGGACCAAGATTATGAGTAAACAGAGAGCATCGATAACCCTACATTATCTTGTTTTGACATTACTGTCCCTAGCTACCTTACTTCCGGTACTCTGGGTAGTTCTCTCCTCATTCAAGCCACAGAGCGAATTATTCCGAATTCCCCTATCGTTCATTCCTCACCAATGGACGCTTGAAAACTATGTTTCAAGTCTTGCTGCAGGAAATTTCCCTGTTTATTTCTCCAATACCGTTTTTGTGGCGACAATCTCTACCTGTATCACAGTTTTGATCAACCTGATGGCAGGCTACGCCTTGGCTAAGTACATTTTTCGAGGGAGAGACCTCATTTTTACCATCATGATAGCTACCCTGATGATTCCACTACAGGTCATCATGATTCCGATATTTCTGCAGTTGAAGAGTCTAGGAATGCTGAACTCTCTTTGGGGGATTATCATTCCTCCTGCTGCAACCCCGACAGGAGTCTTTCTTGCAAGACAGTATCTGATCAATCTCCCTGATTCACTGATAGAGGCTGCTCGCATAGATGGAGCTAAGGAACATACGATCTTTTTCAGACTCATTGTGCCTATGAGCAAGCCCATTGTTGCTACTATCGCCATCTTCAGTTTTATGTGGCGCTGGAATGATTACTTATGGCCTTTGATTGTCATCACAGACAATCGCAAACAGACCATTCAACAAGCGCTGGCGAACTTCGTCGGTCAATTGCAGATAAACTGGTCGAATCTGCTTGCCATGACTACTATCGCAATAATCCCCGTCATCATCGTGTTCCTCGCTTTCCAGAGGTTTTTCTTCTCCGGCATAGCTGCAGGATCAGTTAAAGGTTGAATACATGAAACATATTATACACTCTCTTTGTGCTTGCCGTCTTCTCAGTCCTTCCACGATCGAAGCAACCGGGACAGGTGGGACTATGCATATACAGTTCTTCAGCAGTGAGATTCTTAGGGTTTCCTATCATTTTGAAGCTGTAACTGTGCACGAGGTATTCCAGCAGGCTAGCCGCTATATTACCAGTATGAGCGACAGTCTCTGTCTTGATGAACCTGTTGGGATCAAGGATGAAAAAGATGTGTTTGTCATCACCTGCGGTCAATGCAGGGTCGTGCTGGAAAAGCAACATGCCTTGATAAGCATATGGCATGGAGGCAAACTGCAACATGGAGGAAGGGTTGGTACTGCCGACACAGTGCTTCCATCCTATCAGGTCCGTTGCTTTACCAAACGAGATTCAAAAGATTCATTCAGTCGGTTCAACTTTCCACTCGCAGAGGGTGACGAGTTCTATGGGCTTGGCGATAAGAGTGGTCTTCCAAACAGGAGAGGAAGACGCTTTTCCATGTATAATCGAGACTCTCTTGGCTATGATGCTTCCAATTCCGATCCGTTGTATAAATCTGTTCCTTTCATGATCAAGCGCAATCCCGAGACAGCAGTAATGTGCGGGCTGCTTTTTGACCAGAGCCTGATAAAGTTATTTGATCTTGGACGAGAGAGTCCTTTCTACTTTTCTGTTGAAGTCGAAGGCGGGCCGTATAGCTATTTTGTCATGTTGGGAGAGTCATACCATCAAGTGTTGAAGAATTACTTCAAGATAACTGGGTTCCCTGCCTTGCCTCCTCTCTTCAGCTTCGGCTTTTTTGGCTCATCCATGAATTATGCAGAACCCGATGATGCACAAGATCGTATCTTGGAATATTTTGCGACCATCGAGAAGTATCAGATACCTTGTGAGGGAATGTATGTCTCTTCCGGGTATTTAAAGAGTTCTGAGGGCAAGCGATATGCCTTTCTTTGGAATAAGGATAAGTTTCCCGACTACAAGGCGTTTCTCACCTCTCTCTCCAAGCGGGGATACAATCTATGTATGAATATAAAACCCGGGATTCTTACCTCTCATCCTTGGTATGCAGAGTTGGAGGAAAAAGGGTATTTCATAAAAGATAATGAAGGAGGCCCATATCAGGAGTTTTTCTGGGGAGGTGATGCGTCCTTCATCGATTTCAACAACCCTGAGGCGAAAGAATGGTGGAAGAACCAACTGAAGACTCAGTATCTCGATCATGGGTGCACAGGCATTTGGAATGACAATAATGAGCTTGAGCTTGAAGATATCGAACTTGAAGCTTACAAGACAAAAACGCTGTATCCCATCAAGATGGTTGAGGCCTCGTATGAGGCTTTCAAACAGCAAAGCCCTGATAAGCGGCCTTGGATTTACAGCAGGAGTGGCTACTCTGGTCTCCAACGCTTTGCCAGAACTTGGTCAGGCGATAATGTAAGTGATTACAAAACGCTGAAATTCAATCAGTACATGGGACTCGGTTTTGGGCTGTCCGGCCTTCCGTTCTTCGGTCATGACCTGGGAGGATTTTTTGGAGCTTTTCCTGAAGAGGAATTACTGGTTCGATCTTGTCAATCGGCAGTATTTCAGGGAAGATTTGTAATCCATTCCTGGAGAGAAGATGGCATTCCTACCGAACCTTGGTCCTATACAACTGCTCTGCCTCATATTCGATCTCTCATTCTTGAGCATTATCGGTTCATGCCGTATATCTATACCTGTGCGTTCGAAGCCTGTACAGAAGGTATCCCGATCGAACGGTCACTGTTGCTTGAATTCCCTGATGATGACCAGATTAAAAAAGACGAAGTAAACTCTCTTTTCGGGCCATCTATCTTGAAGGTGTTGATAACCGAAAAAGGGATGAGTAAGAAGGATGTATATCTGCCGAAGGGGCTCTGGTGGTATGACAAGGAGGGTAAGCCTTGGAAGGGAGGTATTACTTTGAGTCTTGACTACCCTCCTGAAGGAGAAGTTATTTGGTTTGCCAAGGAAGGATCGGTCATCCCGACTGCTCCGCATGTAAGGCATCTGGAAAGTGGGTTAATCGATATAGTCCATTTACTGGTACATCCTTGTAAAACGAGGGGAATGACAGTGACATCGTACTACTTTGAGGATGATGGGAGTACAGAGCTTGCCAACAAACAGTATAATCTCTGGGAGTTCACTGTCTCGGAGGACTCTTTGCTCATCACAAAGAAAGTTGGGAGAGTTTCTAAAAAAAGAGTGTTCAATCTACAACTTCCTCTCGGGTATGCTTGCTCACAGGAAAGCTTCAATCCTGATAGCCTTTTGGAGGGAGAAAGTCTCCATGTGGCGATAAACGAGTGACAAAGCCTGTAAGAGGCTTTACACTTACGAAACAGGGGGTGGATATGCGTGAACAAGTGACTATCGTGGATGTTGCGAAAGCAGCTGGGGTTTCCCCAGCGACGGTCACTCATGCACTGAATGGGAAACGTCCGGTCGGAGAAGCTACTCGAAAAAAAGTACTTCAGGCCATTGAACAACTTGGCTATGTGCCGTCTTGGAATGCCTCTAGGATGAAACGGGGGAATTCAGGAATAATCGGGTGCTTGGCAGCCGATATTACCGAAACCTTTGTCAATCAGATTGTGCGTGGAATCGAGCATGGGCTTTCTGGTGGCCAATACTCCCTCTTCTTTGTCAGTGGCATTGAGTTTGGAAACGATTTGAAAAAGGCCTATAACTTTCTCAAGAGTCACAACGTTGAAGGAATCCTTTTTTGTCATCATATTCCTATTTGGAAAGATTTTAACCTTGATACACAGAATTCTGATATTCCTATTGTTTCGATCAATATGGCTGCAGAACAGATGATTAGTGTAGTTGTTGATAATACAACCGGAGGGTATCAGGCGGCAGAACACCTCTATGGGTGCGGGATGCGCCACCCTGCGATGATCAGCGGGCCAGAAGAACGACTCTCTGTACAAGACCGTCTTCAAGGGTTCTCACAACGGGTAAGCGAGTTACAGCTACAAATGCCTACGCATTATTACTATGGTGATTATGATTTCAATCATGGTTTTGAAGCTACCCAATCACTGATGCAAGAATACCCTCAAACCGATGGTATCTTTTGTGCAAATGACTATATTGCTGCAGGAACCATTGCTGCATTACAGCATATGGGCTATCAGGTACCACATCAAGTACGTGTAGTGGGCTTTGACAATCGTGATTTCTCAGAGTTCTGGAATGTACCCATCACCACATTTGAGCTTCCTTTACAACAGATGGGTATGCTGGGTGTAAGTTTGCTTAAGCAGGCAATACATACAGGAATGTACAGTAAATCCCAACATGTACTTCAATCAAAACTGATACCAAGGAAGAGTAGCAAGGGCTAGAGACGACGAAGGGGAACCTGCTTGGCAGATTCCCCTATCTCATATTGCAAATAACCCGGAGTCTATGCTGTTACCTCATTTTCCGCACCCCAAATCGGGTGTTTTCCGGGTAATTTATTTGGGCAGCCTTAATCGGTGCTTTCACTCTCTTGCTGCATGAGTAGCACTGCAGGCTCGAGTGCCTTGACGGACAGCTCCCTAAGTTGTTCCACGATGCTGTCCAATTCAATCCTATTGGCAACCCATCGACGCATCAGGTCCGCAGTGTCACCCTTCAATATCCTTGAGACCGTCTTGCCTTGTACTTTGGTAGTCCAGTACACATAGGGGCCATGACGTTGGGAAGGGTCGGAATGACAAGGGCACTTCTTGTAGGAACAAGTCAAATACCGTTCATAGATGGAACCTTGGGCTATGAAGCCCAAAGCGGATAATTGTCCGAGCAGGTTCTTGTGCTTCTCCAAGCAATCATCGAATACTTTTTGTGCTTCTTCTGCATGCATGAATCTTGACCTCGCTCATACTTTACCGTAGAATACAGTAAAGCATATAGCCCGTCAAGGGGGAAGCACTGCCGGTTTTATCGGAATCCGAAGTCTCCCTTTACAAAAAGACTGAACGTGAAATCATATCTAGTTCATAGCAAGGTCAACACCAGTAGCTTGTCAACTACAAGGCCTCGGAATCATCATCCTCAAGGCTCTCGATCAGCGGGATCTGCAAGGGTGGAAGGCCAGCTTTCTGAAGGGAGTCTGAGATAGTGAGCCTGAAGTATGGGTGAATGACTCTTGGAACCAATTGCTCGACTATTTCCTTTCTAACCTGTTCAGAGACCTTTTTTTTGTACTTGCTCCTGAATACAATTTTAAATTCGACTTTCAACTTGAAGAACAAATCCTCCTTTTTGGGATCATCAGAGTGATCCTGTTTGCCAACAGCAGAGAATTCCATCGGAAATCGTACGATGATGTCCCCCGATTTCTGGAGCAATGTAATCTTGTCGACAACAGGGGAATAGGAATAGAGTAATTTCGACTTTGAGTTCATCTTCTCATCGAAGAATTCATACTCAAGTTTGGGAACTGAGAGGGAAAGAATGTCTGCGTCCTTTGCATATTCAGCAATTGTCATAATACAACCTCATTGGGTAGTGTTTCTCCGGTTCTTCCGAGCCTGGAAAATCAATATTGGCGTTGAGTTCGGTCGCGAAAATTGGTGCCCCTTGGAGCCCATTGCTCTGACATACGGGGAATTTCGAAGGCGCCTCGTTTTTCCACCGTCATTGTAGGCACGGGGGAAACCTTGCTTAACAAATGCTCAATGGTCCTTTCTTGACCTTTTATAATTCCATTCTCTTGGGAAAGCATCTCGGAGACAAGATGATTCAAACTCACACCATATTCATCAGCAGTCTCGGACAGTTCGCGGTGAAGTTTTGAAGAAATCCGAACCATGAATTTGCCACTATAAGCTTTTGCACCATCTTCCTCAGGTTCTGGTATTACACGGCCATCATCCAAGCAGGATTGAATCCAATCAGCCTTGGCGTCCTCGATCATCGCATAGGCTTCCTCTATGCCTTCGCCCACAGACATACATCCTGGCAACTCCTTGACTTTGATGAAATATGAGCCGTCAGACTCTTTTTTAGTCTCGATAGTATACGGAAGCTTAAGATAGTCTTCCAATGATCTCATCGTAATTCTCCTTTAATCCAAACAACCTGATTACCTGCACAATATAGGCCCGCTTCAGAGGCTTCTGGATGGGTACAGTAACCACAATTTCTCTTTTCTGGTGAGTGAAGACCACATGGGACCCTCGTCCTCCATTTCTCTCAATACAGCCAAGACCTAGTAGCACGTACCGAAGTTCGTCATAATCTACATCATTCGGTTGGGACACCAGTTTTCGTATTCTTTTTTCCAACTTATCCAAAAGTTCCCTACGAATTGATACTATAGTAATACTACATATGATACCAAAAAAGCAACAAAAATGTAAAATAATATAATATTATTCGTCCTACTTCTCTTTCTGAACGACCTACCGTATTCTAACCCTATCGTTAAAACATCAGAACTTAACAGTTGTGCTCAGTTGGCCATGCACGCTACTGTACACTCAGACAAGTCCAATCGAGAGCTCGGGAATTCCTCCCGATCTTTCTTTTTGCCCGAAGGGGTACCACGCATGCCTTACAAGCCCAAGCGACCGTGAAGCTAGAGCGGCTGTACTGAGTGATTTCTACAGGTCATCATCGGGATGCGGTCCCCATGCCACATCATTCAAATACAAGGTCATCCCAACTGAGGTAAGCGCATCCATGTCAAATTCAGTTGCAAAAAGATCCCGTTTCGATTCCCACGAATCGATCGTTATGGTGGTCGGATCCTGATAATACGACGCGACTTTTCCCGTCTCATCAAACGTTACGATCCTGAAGAACGGGAGCCCTCGCTCGAGACCGACATCATAGGTTGCATAGATCAGATTTCCACAATTTTCAGCCGGTTCGGTTGCATTGTAAT
>CAZJMG010000025.1:0-50316 GCA_964547185.1 uncultured Sphaerochaeta sp. | reverse complement strand
AATGCGGTAATCGTGTCCTATGGCACAGCATCAGCTGTGACAAAAGACAGGAAGACCAAAACTGTTCACTTCTGTCGTAAGGGCTGTGTAAGAGGTCCTTAAGCTTCTCTCATAATTATCTTTATAGAAAAAAAACTATGGAAGATTTGTGTATTCATGTAAGGCCC
Organism: uncultured Sphaerochaeta sp.; assembly: GCA_964547185.1. Taxonomy (GTDB): domain Bacteria; phylum Spirochaetota; class Spirochaetia; order Sphaerochaetales; family Sphaerochaetaceae; genus Sphaerochaeta. The sequence goes on along the minus strand of CAZJMG010000025.1, from coordinate 50,149 downwards.
ATGCAGAAAACGAATACAAATTTGTTACTAGAAATACAATATAATACTGATATGTCAAAAAAATATTGTCGCTAAGAGTATAAAAAAAACTCTAGGAAAAGAAATCATATTGAAAAAATTGCATAAAATTACAATTTTCATTGACAACCCAAAATAAAGCCTTGTACGCTTACAAGGTAAACTATACGTATATCGTAAGGAGAAAATGACTATGAAAAGGAAAATGTTGGCTCTCGTTCTCATCTGCTTGATGGCAACTTCTGTTTTGTTTGCCGCAGGCGTACAGGAAGCTAAGAGCTCCCAGTACAAGATTGGTATCATGACTGGTACTGTTTCTCAGGGTGAAGAAGAATTCCGTGCTGCTGAGAACATGAAGGCCCTGTATGGTGATAAGATTGTTATCTCTACCTATCCTGACAGATTCATGCAGGAACAGGAAACCACCATCAGTAATATGATGGCCATGGCCTCCGATCCTCAGGTCAAGGCAATTGTAATGGTTCAGGCAGTTCCTGGTGCAGCAGCTGCAATTGACCGTGTTCGTGAAATCAGACCAGACATTCTTTTCATCCTCGGTGTCCCGGGTGAAGATCCTGACATGATTGCTTCGAAGGGTGATGTCATTCTTCAGACTGATGACTTGGCCCGCGGTCCTCAGATTGCAAGACATGCCCAGGCTATGGGTGCAACCACTTTGGTTCACTACTCATTCCCCCGCCACATGTCCTATGAAATGCTTGCTGCAAGACGTGATCTTATGAAGGCTGAGGCAGCAAAGATTGGTCTTCGTTTCATTGAAGAAGATGCTCCAGATCCGACCGGTGATGCCGGTGTTCCTGGAACCCAGCAGTTCATCATGGAAGATGTACCTCGCAAGATTGCCCAGTATGGCAAAAACACTGCAGTGTTCGGTACCAACTGTGCAATGATGGAGCCCATGATTCGTCAGACTGTTGCAAACGGCGGTATTTTCCCCGTACAGTGCTGTCCTTCCCCTTACCATGCTCTTCCTGGTGCTCTTGGAATTTCAATTCCTGAGGACAAGAAGGGTAATCTGGAATGGATCAGAGATGCGATTGGATCAGCTGTTGCCAAGGCCGGCATGACTGGTCGTGTTGCTACTTGGCCGGTACCTGTTAACATGATGTATGTTGAAGCTGGAACCAAGTATGCCATCGAGTATCTCGAAGGAAGAACCAATGGAAAGGTTGACAAGGCTGTGCTGATCAATCTGATGGAACAGGTAGCAGGCGGAAAGGTCGAATTGACCAATTACAAGAACTATCCACACTACTTCCTCTATCTCTCCGATCACCTTGTTTTCTAAGTGTACCATGTTCATGTTGCTGGGACTGGTTGATCCAGTCCCAGCCTTTTGGGTCTAGGGCCCTAATAAGATTTTTCAATGAGGTAACAAGATTTTGCAAAGTTCAGAATATGTACTTCAGATGGACGGCATCGGGAAGGAGTACCATGGCAACAGGGTGCTCAGTGGTGTCGATCTTCATCTAAAACCAGGAGAGATCCACGGGATTGTCGGAGAGAACGGGGCTGGGAAATCCACCTTGATGAATATTCTCTTCGGCATGTCTGTAATCCAGAGTACCGGTGGACATGAAGGTGTTGTCAAGATTGATGGAAAGCCTTCATCCATCCATAGTCCTGTGGATGCAATGAACCTCGGAATTGGTATGGTGCACCAGGAGTTCATGTTGATTCCCGGTTTTTCCATTACTGAGAACATCAAGCTCAATCGTGAGCAGACTAAACCGAACCTTGTCAGTCGTGTCTTTGGAAAGGACATGCGCACACTCGATCGTGTTGCAATGGGCAAAGATGCCCGGCAGGCGCTCGATACCCTTGATATGAATATTGATCAGTGGGTCACCATAGCGGGCCTTCCTGTTGGCCATATGCAGTTTATCGAGATAGCAAGAGAGATTGATAAGACCAATCTCAAGGTGCTTGTATTTGATGAACCGACCGCGGTGCTCACAGAAAGTGAGGCTGTCAATCTTCTGAAGGCAATGAAAGATATTGCCAAACGGGGGATTGCCATACTTTTCATCACGCACCGTCTGCAAGAAATTATTGATGTTTGCGACCGGATTACTGTCCTTAGAGATGGGAAAATGGTAGCAGTCAAGGAGCAGAAAGAGACCTCTATCCATCAGTTGGCCGAATTGATGATCGGCAACAAGGTGGGAGAGGTGATGCGAAGCAAGAAAAAAGATGTCTGTACAGAACCTGTTATCCTCTCAATCAAGAACCTGAAGGTTGCCATGAGTGGTGAGGAGGTAAAGAACGTTTCCTTGGAAGTGCATCGTGGTGAGATCATCGGTATCGGAGGCTTGGCTGGACAAGGCAAGCTTGGGATTGCCAATGGTATCATGGGCCTTCATCCAGCATCCGGTGAGGTGATTTATGAAGGCGAGAGCTTCAAGCTCAATGATACAATCCATGCTCTAGAGCGCGGGATGGCGTTTGTTAGTGAGGATCGTCGCAGTGTAGGATTGCTGCTCGACTCTTCAATAGAACAGAACATAGCATTCACTGCAATGCAAAGACAGGAAAAGTACCTGAGAACCATTGCATTTCTCAAACAAGCCAACAAGAAGGAAATACGTTCTTTGGCACAGCAGATGATAAAGGATTTGGATATTCGCTGTACCGGGCCAACTCAGATGACGAGAAGGCTTTCGGGAGGAAACCAGCAGAAGGTTTGTATTGCACGAGCCCTATGCTTGAATCCCAAGTTGCTTTTTGTATCTGAGCCGACCAGAGGTATTGATGTTGGGGCTAAAAAGCTGGTATTGCAAACCTTGGTCCGGTTGAGTGAGGATCTTGGAATGACTATCGTGATGACCAGCAGTGAGTTGGCGGAATTGATTTCTGTTTGTGATCGTATCGCGATTGTTACAGAAGGAAAAATTGCAGGTATTCTCAAACCGACCGATTCCCAGGTTGAATTTGGCTTGATGATGGCAGGAGCGAAAGATGGCAGTACATGAAATCACGAAACAATTTTCCCTGAAGGAGGCTCTTAAAACGTTCGGCCTACCTCGGATAATCATTGTGCTCTTCTTGATCACGCTCTGGGTGGTCTCGATGTCACTGGAGATCCCGTTCCCTCAATTACTCAGCGATACGTTGGTTCGTTGGGGAATGAATGGAGTCTTGGTGTTGGCGATGGTTCCTTCCATCATGGCGGGGACCGGTCTGTATTTTGGTCTTCCGGTTGGAATAATTTGCGGATTAATTGGTGGTCTTCTCGCCATTGAATTGAATCTTGTTGGGTTTACCGCTTTTTTTGCCGCCATCTTATTCTCGATACCGTTGGCTATGATTGCAGGCTGGGGGTATGGCTGGATGATGAATCGTCTCAAGGGATCGGAGATGACCGTTGCAACCTATATCGGGTTTTCCATCGTTTCCTTGATGTGTATTTTCTGGGCGATGGCTCCTTTTAAAAGCCCCGAAATGGCTTGGCCGATCGGTAGAGGGCTTCGTGTCACGATCTCTTTGGCTTCCCGATATGACAAGATTTTGAATGATTTTCTTTCTTTCAGAATCTTCGGGATTTATATACCAACAGGTTTGTTGATCTTCTTCTTGGGGATGTGCTTGCTGGTGAAGTTTTTCTTTACCACCAAAGTCGGGATTGCACTGAAGGCCAGTGGTGAAAATCCACGATTTTCCCAGGCCAGTGGTGTCCACGTAGATAGTATGCGCATCATCGGAAATATTTTCTCCACGGTATTGGGAGCAATCGGTATATTGGTGTATTCACAGAGCTTTGGATTCTTGCAGCTGTATACAGCTCCTCTGTTCATGGGTTTTCTGGCAGCTGCATCCATCCTCATCGGCGGCGCCTCCATCAAGAAAGCAAGTATCCTGCATGTCTTGTTGGGTACGTTCCTGTTCCAAGGACTTTTGGTGGTCTCTCTTCCTGTTGCGAACAAGGTGGCCACCCTTGGAAGCCTGGCCGAAATATCGAGAATTATTGTCAGTAATGGAGTTATCCTCTATGCACTTGCCCAAAAGAGTGGAGATTGAGTTATGCAGAAAGTAGAACGTACGAATTCAAAGGGCGGATTGGATAGAGACAAGGTAAAACGATTCTTGGTCAACAACATAGTTACCATTCTCTTTTTGGTCCTTTGTCTGGTTGGTCTGAGGCTGAGTGGACTTTCGCTGGCCTTTTACCTAAATGATATTGTTAGCCGAATCGCTCGAAACACATTTCTTGTACTTGCCTTGATCATCCCGGTTCTTGCAGGAATGGGTTTGAACTTTGCCATCGTGCTTGGAGCTATGGCGGGGCAGTCCGCGATCATTTTCATTACCCACTGGGGCATAGCAGGAATGAATGGCATCATGCTCAGTGTCTTGATCTGTACTCCTGTCGCACTGCTTCTAGGGTATTTGACAGGCAAGTTGCTCGATAGGGCAAGAGGCAAGGAGATGATAACCAGCTTGATTCTTGGCTATTTTGCCAATGGAGTATACCAGCTGATTTTCTTGATTTTGGTTGGCACCGTAATTCCAATGAACAATGAGGTGCTTGTCCTCAGCAGTGGAGTAGGGTTGAGAAGTTCCATCGATCTCAGCGGCGGACTAAGGTATGCCATCGATGATGTCATCCGGGTAACCTTTCCTGTCTTTGTGTTGTATCTTTCGATAGGATTCATACTCTTTTCAGGATACTTTCTCTACAAGGCCATAAAGAACAAGGACAGCAGGAAAAAGAAAAAGTATATAGCTTTTATTGTATTGGGCGTGCTTGGATTTGTCTGGGCCTTGATTACCAGCCTTTCCATCTCTGCAGTAAACATGGTGCGTGTTCCTTTGTTGACCATGCTGATTATTGCTGCGCTCTGCTTATTCACTCACTTTTTCTTTAAGACCAAGATGGGTCAGGACCTGAGAACTGTGGGGCAAGATCCACATATTGCAGAGGTTTCAGGAATCAATGTCTCAAGGAGAAAGATTCAGGCGATTATGATTTCAACCTTGCTCGCAGCTTGGGGCCAAATCATATTCTTACAGAATCTTGGTGCTTTCAGTACCTACGGAAGCCATGAGCAGGTAGGCATGTTCGCCGCTGCCGCAATTCTAATCGGCGGTGCCTCGGTCTCCAAGGCTACCATCGGTCATGCTTTATTAGGTACCGTGTTGTTCCATACTCTTTTTATCGTATCTCCTCTTGCAGGAAGAAACCTCTTCGGAGATGCCCAGATAGGGGAATACTTCCGTTCCTTCGTAGCGTACGGGGTTATTGCCGTAGCTCTGGGCTTGCATGCTTGGAAAAAGCTGATGCAACATAAAAACAAGCAGGTCTAAAAACCAGGGCACAGTCTATATCGGCTGTGCCCGATTTTTCTCAATGGCTGGCACTGTACAGATCATATACCTGCAATCTTTCGACGAATGACTGGATGCTGATCTTTTCGTTGGTCTTGAAGAAGACCACTTTCTGTGCCGTAGGTCGAATCGCAAACAAATTGTCAGAGAACACTCCTTTAATATCCTGTGCATCGAGAGCGACCTCAAAGGCTGGATGACTGCAGCTGACGGTTATGCAAAAACCTCCACCAGTCTCTTCAATCTTGGTCTTGATCTTTGGGTCATAAAGGCAACTTGTTTTACTTTTTGTGAGCATAAGGTTGTTTTCGGCGTAAAGTTCATCGCTTTCGAGCTGTACGTAGAGAAAGGTTTTTTCTCTCTCAATCTTGGGCTTTTTTTGCAGGTCGAGGCTGCAGATATGGGTGCTGCTTTGTCTGCTTATCTTTACTCGGTGTTCTTGCGTATGGAGCTTTGATCCTTCATACAGACAAAACTTAAGCATCAGTTTTGCCTCCTTGATATCCAGGTTTGTATCATTTACGACATATACTTCAATCTTTCCCTCTTCTTTTTGATACAAGATTGGTATGACAGGTGCAAAGAAACGTCGTGCACTGTAGTGAAGAAGTTTCCATTTTCCCCCATATTCTATCGATGACCATGAGGCTACCGGCCAGTTGTCATTCAATTGCCAATACAGTGTACCCATGCAGTGGCCACGGAGTGTCCGATAATACTCAATCGCCATCTTCATGGCAGCAGCTTGTTGCACCTGGCTGAGGTACAGCATATTCTCAAACGAAGAAGGGAAACGGTAGTATCTACAGAAATTCTCTATAATGATTGTATTGCCTCTAGGATTTTTCTGATGATGTTCCATTACCGGACTTGTCAGATTGAGCATCGACTCATCTGCATATGATCTGACCGAGGAGAGTGATGGAAAACTCTGATACCCGAATTCGCTGACAAATCGGGGTTTGATGCTGTAGTATTGCTCAAAATCTTTTCCTTCATGCCACACTGACCAATAATGCATATCTCCTCGTTTGTCGTTGTGCCAGTTGTCAGAAAAATCGTTTGCCCCTGCTGATGGACTACTCGGCCACCAGGTCCTGTCAGGATCGAGTTCCCTGATTACCCTCCCGACAACTCCTTCGTTAAGTCGATCATAATCGACTACATACCGGTCACGATTCTTCTGCGATTCTTCATACCAGGATATTGCTCCCAAATCTTCATTGTTGCCGCACCAAAGAGCCAGGCTTGGATGGTCTTTCAATCGAGGGACTTGGTAGCGGAGTTCTGCTTCTACACTACAGAGGAAATCAGCAGAAGAGGGATACATCGAGCAACTGAACATGCAGTCCTGCCATACCAAAAGACCTTTCTCATCACACAGGTCATAAAATATATCTTTTTCATATAGCCCGCCGCCCCAAACACGAATCATGTTCATGTTTGCTTCGACTGCTGCTTGCAACAGTTGTTCATATCGTTCATCGGTAGCTCGACACAAGAGTGCGTCGACAGGAATCCAGTTTGCACCCTTGCAGAAAATATCGCGACCATTTATAGAGAAGACCATGCCTTTCCCCCCATGGCTATCCTCTTCTGTCTTGACTTCAAGGGTCCTGAATCCAATTTTCTTCTCATAGCTCTGCTTGCCTATACGCAGAATCAGGGGATAGAGTACTGCTTTCCCTTCCCCGTTCGGCCACCACGCTTGGATATCATCACACAACAGCTTGAAGGTTATCTTATTGAGACCCGGTTGTGTGCTGATCGCCCCTGTTTGCGTGTAGTGCTCAAGCTCTGCTTTACACGCAAGGTCCATATGGTCTATTGCATTGAAGACAACCTCAACCGTCAGCTCCCAGCGTTCTTTTGCAATGTTCTTTGTCTTGCATTGCACCGACTCGATGATTCCCTCATCAATGAATTCAAGTTCTATTGGTTCGTATAGGCCAAAGCTCATGATGCAAGGACCCCAATCCCAGCCACTATGGCACTGAGTCTTGCGTACAAGGTTGCGATGCTTGGCTGAAACAGGGTAGACAGAATAGGGGATCGGATAGGTAAGTTTTTCTGCTTCCTTGATTGCCTGCTTCTCTGCACTTCTGAACAAGAGTCTTATTTTGTTTTCTCCTGTCTTCAGCTGTTCGTGCACATCAAAGCGCCATCGCCTGAACTGATTATCACATTCACCTACCTTCTGTTCATTGACAAATACCGTGATAAACGTATCGGCCATGATGAATGTCAGAACTGCCGGACCGCTCGCCAACTGAGCCTCATCTACCTCGAAGGTTCTTTCCAATACCCAATCCTGCCGACCCACCCATTGGATGTCCAGTTCATTATCTGCCCAATAGGGGTCATCAATGATATGGCTCTTCAAAAGTGCTGAATGAATATCCCCAGGGATAGTGCAAGCAACCGATTCATGATTCTTGAAATAGTCTGTAAAGGGAAGTGTTGCCTCCACATTGCATGCAGAGAGCTGCCATGTACCATTGATATCTATTCTGTTCATCGGGTAAATCCTCCGATCGCAAGTATAGCATGGTCTTGGAAGTATGAACAAAAAAGCCGAACTGCATACTGCAATCCGGCTTTTTATGTCAGAGAAATTTGTTATTTGTCTTGTTCAAGTGCCAAGGTGACAGTAGTTCTGTCGCAGACCTCTGGAGGACCGAAGTACTGGACGGCGCCCGGGTATGTGAAACAAGTTTCTCTTGCCCATCTGTCGCGCTGTGATTCAAAATACTTGAAGGGCTTGCCCTCAAGCTCCACCAAAGCTTTCTTTATTACAGGCTTCTTTGATCCATGGCGTACTTCCATGTTCATCATCATGGTGATGGGTATTCCCCCTGCGTTCCACTGTGTTGCCGGCTTTGATAGGTTGGTTACCGATGACAAGTAGCCACTGAGACCATTTCCGACAAGCATGAATGCGTTGTAGCCAAGACTGTAGCAGTAGTCGGCATCGAAATTGGTCGGGAAAGCACAACGGCCCTCATAGCCGAAGAAATGACTCATCCAACTGAACTTGCCAACATAGTTGCCCTCTTTTTTCATCTGCTTGAGTTTGCTCTCAACCATGGAACCCAACAGCTTGTCGGTCTCAATCCTGGATACCTGCACGTTTCCATGTGGGTCACGGTCCATCAAAAGCTGGCTCTTGATCTCTTCAGGAAGGATTGAAAAAGCCTGCTTGGCGATTTCTCCCAGATGGCCCTCAACGAAAGCGATGCGTTGATCACTATCAACAAGAGCATTGAACTCGTCCTCATGTTTGGCAAGCAGGTGGTTGATTTCTTCAATCAAGGTCTTGATCTCTGGAATGAACTCGACCAAGCCCTCGGGAATGATTGCAACGCCAAAATTGTTTCCATCCTCGGCACGATTGGCAACTGCTTGTGCAATATAATCTACGATACTGACCAAACTCTGTTTCTTTGCCTCGACTTCTTCGCTGACCAAACAAATGTTGCTTTGGGTCTGAAGTGCGCACTCCAGTGCAATATGACTGGCGCTTCTGCCCATGACCTTGATGAAATGCCAATATTTCTTGGCACTGTTTGCATCGCGTTCGATATTTCCAATCAACTCGGAATATGTCTTGGTTGCTGTATCGAAGCCGAAGGAAATCTCAATGGAATCATTCTTCAGGTCCCCATCAATCGTCTTTGGACAACCGATGACCTGGATGTTGTGATTATTGTTCAAAAAATACTCGGCAAGCACCGCAGCATTGGTGTTCGAATCGTCACCCCCGATGATGATAAGTGCACTGATATCATGGCTCTTGCAAACCTTGGCACAAATCTCATACTGCTCTTGTGTCTCGAGTTTCGTTCTTCCACTACCGATAATGTCAAAGCCCCCGGTATTTCTAAAGGGATCAAGATATTCGCTGGTGATTATCACATAGGAATCTTCAAGAAGTCCTGAAGGGCCTCCTTTGAAACCGTACAACTGGTTTTCCTCGTTTGCAGCCTTCAGAGCATCAAAGAGACCGCTGATTACATTGTGTCCACCCGGAGCTTGTCCTCCGCTGAGAATTACCCCTACATTCCTCTTTTGTTTTATCGCAGGGTTCTCACCCTTCGAGAATGAGATTGTTGGAAGCCCATAGGTGCTGGGAAAGAGTTCCGCGATAGCCTGTTCATCGGTGGCCGGCTTTGTTGCCTCGCCTTTGATGGGCAGTACGTTGGTGATGCTCTCCCTCAGTATGGTGGGAAGCTTGGGCTGGTATTCATAACGCGCTTTCTGCAAAGGGGAAATGTCCATGATGACTCCTCTGAATGTGTAATATCCGAACAGGCTAACCATAAAACAAAATAGGCCCTTGTTTCAAGCGTATACACTTGCTAGGTGTGTACGAGACTGGTATACAATAAAGCATGATCAAACAACACCCAATTAATGATGAGTGGCAGTTCTGTCCCTATTTTGAAGAAAGCTTTTTAAGTAATGAGGCAAGATCTGGTTCTTTTAGCCCGGTGGAGCTTCCACACGTACCCAAACCGTTCGATATGCAGTATCGAGACAAAAACAGCCATATCGGTGTTTTTACCTATAAGAGAGCTTTTTCTCTTGAGCTTGCACAAGAGCAGTTGGTTACGCTCCACTTTGAGGGGATTGCTAACCAAGCCACGTTCTATATCAATGGCAGGGAACAACAAAAGCATAATGCTCCTTATCTGGGATGCTTCCTCGAGTTGGGCCACCTCAGTGAGTTTGAACTTTTGGTGAAGGTTGACAGCAACGAAGATCCGCACATTCCTCCCTTTGGGGGAAGCATGGACTATATCAGCTATGGGGGCATCTATCGTACTGCCTCGTTGATCATTCATGAAAAGCAGCACTTCAAGCACATCAGAGTACAGAGTATCGAGAGTGATCGCGTGCTGGTCGAAGGGTCTGTCCAGCAGAGCAACGGCCAAGAGGTGTCTGTCCAGATTCTTGACGGGAGTAATCTTATAGCTAGGAAAACCTGTGTTGTTTCGGATGACGCTTTCAGTCTTGAATTTGGACGAATGTCTTTGAAGAAGTGGTCGATAGATGATCCTTACCTCTATACTGCTGTCCTGCGATTAGGCGATTATGACGAAAGAATCATTCGGTTCGGCAGTCGCAGCGCTGTATTTACAGCAGAAGGGTTTTTTCTCAATGGGGAAAAACTCATGCTCGTTGGGATGAACCGCCATCAGGATTATCCTTATCTTGGATATGCTGCAACCCAACAGCTGCAAAGAGAAGATGTTGTTTTGATGAAATCACTGGGATTGAACATGGTAAGGACCAGCCACTATCCTCAAGACAGTAGTTTTCTCGATGCTTGCGACGAGCTTGGCTTGTTGGTGTTTGAGGAAATCCCGGGATGGCAACACATCAGCGATAATCAGCAATGGAGAGAACTATGTGTACAAAATGTCGAGCAAATGATACTGCGCGACAGAAACCATCCATCAATTGTAATCTGGGGTGTGCGGATAAACGAGTCCGAGGATGATGACCTGCTGTATGAAAAAACAAATGCCATGGCAAGGTCCTTGGATCCAAGCCGTCCTACAGGAGGGGTGAGAAATTTCAAGAAGAGCCATCTTCTTGAGGATGTGTATACATACAATGATTTTTCCCATGATGGAATCACTGCACCCTTGGCAAAGAAATCAAGTGTTTGTAAACAAAAAGACCCATATTTGGTAACCGAGTTTTGCGGTCATATGTATCCCACAAAATCATTCGACCCCCCACTGCAAAGAGTTGAACATGCCCTCAGGCATTATCGAATACTCAACGCTGCTTATGCACAGAAGGGCATCAGCGGAGTAATCGGGTGGTGTCTGCATGATTATGCAACTCATGCGAATTTCGGCAGTGGCGATCAAATCTGCTATCATGGCATCTGTGATAGCAATAGACAGTATAAGGCTGCAGCATGGGTATACAAGAGCCAGCAAGAGCATCCGAAAATGCTCTGTGTCCTATCATCGATGGATGGAGGGGACCATCCCAAGTCAATTCTAGAATCGTGTGTGGTTGCAACCAACTGCGATGCAGTAAGGCTGCTTTACAACGAGGAAGAAGTAGGTGTTTTCTACCCTGACAAGACATCGTTTAGACATTTGAAGCATCCTCCTGTCATAATCAAGGATTTCATTGGCAAACGTTTGGAAAAGGAGAAGTACCTAAAGCCATTTGAACGGCCAAAACTAGCTGCCTTGCTGGCAAAGGTGGGAAGGCAGGGAGGCTCTTTGCGTGTTTCAGATCGTCTTTTGATGGGGCTGTTTCTGCTTGTGCATCGGCTTTCCTACAAGGATGCAGTAAGGCTTTTTACAACGTATGTGGGCAATTGGGGCAGCAGTTGTGCCACCTGGACCTTTGAGGGCTTGTCAGATGGCAAGGTTGTCGCGACACAGGTCTATGAGCAAGGCAGTGTGGCTCAATTGTTTCTCAGGCAAAATACCAGCACACTGACTTTGTCGAATGCGACGTATGCAACGGCAGAGATACAGGTCTCCATTAAGGTTGCAGAGGATCATCTGAACCTTGCGTATGCAACCATTCCTTTCACCGTAAGCATAGAAGGGCCTTTGGCTTTGCTGAGCAGAGCGGTTGATGCCACCAGAGGAGGATCACAGGTCCTCTATGTTAGGACGACAGGAACAAGAGGAAGTGCAAAAGTGACTGTGCATTCCCCACTAGGTGACAAGACAGTGGAATTTACGATAGGCTAGCGCATGCTCAAATTGTATATAGACGCTGACTCCTGTCCAAAGAATCTCAGGCAAATCATTCTTAAAGCGGTGATGCGACATAATCTAGAGGCTTTCTTTGTAGCCGACCGCATGCTCAAGGATGTCCAGATTGCCTATGAGGAACATACCAGACAGTTGCGAAAGGCTGCCAGTGAGAAGAATGGTGGTCATGGTGCAGAATTGAGAGTCATCAAAAGCCGTATTTGCAGTATTGTTGTACAGCCAGGTGACGACAGTGCTGATGATTGGATTGTAGAGCATGCACAGCTTCCTGCTTTGGCAATCACCCATGATATTCCCTTGGCCAGCCGTCTGGTTGAAAAAGGTCTTGTTGTGCTTGATGACAGAGGCAATGTATATACAACGGAAAATATGGCATCCCGTCTCTCAATACGAAACATCATGACCGAGTTCCGGGAAATGGGGATTTATTCTGAGCGTCACAGCAGTTTTTCCCCTAAGCAAGTAAAGGCTTTCAGCGATGCATTTGATGCACAGCTTACAGCTTTGCTGAAGCAGTATCCTGCCTAGATGCTCTTTGGTAGTAATGAGAAAAAAAGCATTGGTTTTATACCGAAATACCTTGGAACGAGAGCAACTTTCAAGTTTGTTCTCTTGTGTAGCTTCCTTGCATCTTACCTTTTGCAAGGAAAAAGAGGGCAGACTGACAACAGGGTTTGACCTGGTTGTCTGTATCGCTCGAGATCTTATGAAGGCGTATCAATACAAGATGCATCTGCATTGCCCTCATATATTGGTACTCCTGCCAAAGAACCTGAGACAGATGTGTCATCTTCTCAATGACGATACTATGAGAGCCCTGCCCTTGGGGTGCTCTCAACACAGTCTTATTTCAGCCGTTGCATCATTGCTGTCAGAAGAAAGTCAGGTATGTGAGAGAAGGGGAAATATCACCAAACGTGAAAGACAGATTCTTTGTCTGCTGCTCAGTGGACAGGACACCCAATCCATTGCCTCTGCATTGGGGATCAAGGTGTCAACCGTCACTGTGCACAAGAAGCATCTCTTTTATAAAAGCGGCGTTCATTCGATAAGCCAGCTTCTTCTTTGGGCTTTATTTACCCAATATGGAGATTTAGCTTAGAAATCAGCAAGTTTTGGAGCTCTTGGGTAGGGGATTACATCCCTGATGTTTCCCATGCCCGTCACATATTGTACAGTCCTTTCAAAGCCAAGCCCAAACCCTGCATGAGGAACTGAGCCAAAGCGTCTGAGATCGAGATACCACCAATAGTCCTTGGGGTCGAGCTGCATTTCAAGCATCCTCTTTTCCAATGTTTCAAGGTTTGCTTCACGCTCACTGCCTCCGATAATCTCGCCTAGGCGGGGAACCAGTACATCCATACCCCTGACGGTCTTGTTGTCATCGTTCAGCTTCATGTAAAAGGCCTTGATGTCCTTGGGATAGTCGGTGACTATGACCGGGCGTTTGCAGACTTCTTCGGTGAGGAACTTCTCATGTTCACTTTGCAGGTCGCTGCCCCAGCTTACCGGAAACTCAAACCGATCATTGTACTTGACCAGTTCCTCGATAGCTTGGGTGTAGGTCATATGGGCAAATGGGGTATCGACAATCTGCCTGAGTGTTTCCTGCATCCCCGATTCAACAAACTTGCTGAAAAAGGCCATGTCCTCTGGGCATTTTTCCAAAACAGTCTTGAACAGGTATTTAAGAAAGGCTTCTGCCACTTCCATATTGGTGTTGAGATCACAAAAAGCCATTTCAGGTTCAACCATCCAGAATTCGGAAAGATGTCTTTTTGTGTTTGAATTTTCTGCTCTGAATGTTGGACCAAATGTATAAATGTTTTTAAGAGCCATTGCATAGGTCTCACCCTCAAGCTGTCCACTAACGGTAAGGTATGCTTGGCGACCAAAGAAATCCTTCGAAAAATCGATGGCTCCCTCTTCATTCTTGGGAATATTGTGCAAATCGAGGGTGGTTACCAGAAATTGCTCACCGGCACCCTCACAGTCACTAGCGCTGATAATCGGAGTGTTTACATAGACAAACCCTTGTTCTTGAAAGAACTGGTGGACGGCATAGCTTAGTGTATTGCGTACTCTCGCTACAGCACCAAACATATTGGTTCTGGCTCGAAGATGTGAAATCTCTCGTAAATATTCAATGGTATGGCGTTTTTTCTGCAAAGGATAGGTGTCTACAGGACAGGGTCCCACCAAAACAACGTCACTACTGACCATCTCGACTGCTTGGTTTCCCCCCTCGCTCTCAACGATTGGTCCTTTGCAGAGAACAGAACAGCCGGTGGTAATCGAATTGAGAAGATTGTCATCACCAAGTTCTTGCTTGTTGATCACTACCTGAAGACCTTTCAAGCATGATCCATCATTTACTTCAAGAAAACAGACATTTTTGCTCTCTCGTTTGGTGCGTACCCATCCCTCTGCTGTTACTACATCTGGCGAAGGTTTTCTGCTTAGCAGTGCTGCAATGCGTTCTTTCATGAAACGTTGACTCCTTATCGTATTGGGCCATTATGATTCCTTTGTGCCTTGAGAGTCAAGAATTGACGAAGAGTGCAATAGTTGCAATCGAATCTATTCATCTATTGCTGCTAGCTATTTCCAATACAAAGAAAAGGAGTGGTTTATTATTAATATTGACAGATTGACAAAAAGTGAAATAGTGTATATAAAAAGGTAGTACCTTACAAGGAGGCACAATTATGTATAATACTATTCCCCAACTCTTTGCAAAGGTGGTACAGCAGTATCCTGCAACCATCGTCCAGATGAGTAAAGATAGTCAGGGGGTTTTCAAAAACACAACCTATTCCGAGCTGTTTAGCGAAGTAAACAGCCTTAGTGCTTCATTATTGCAGAGAGGAGTCAAACGAGGAGACCTGGTTGGATTGATCAGCGACAATCGCAGCGAATGGCTGGCCAGCGATCTGGCAATCCTGAGCCTTGGTGCTGCGGATGTTCCTCGTGGCAGGGACGCAATGCCTTATGAAGTCAGCTTTATCCTCTCGGTTACTGAAGCATCCTTCTGTTTTGTAGAAAATGCCGTTCAATTGCGTAAGATTCTGAATCTTATCGACAAACTACCGAAGCTCAAGCATCTGATCGTCATGGATCGAACCTTCTCGGATGTAATGCTGCAGTCAGTACAAAAGCCTGAGGATGTTGAAATACTTCTCTACAATGACCTGATTGCAGAGGGCAGAAAGCTCCTGGATGACCAGCATATCGCAAAAAGGGTTGAAGATGAGAGAAACAAAGGAACGGCTGATGAGATTGCAACCATCATTTTCACCAGCGGAACTACAGGAGACCCCAAGGGTGTTATGCTCACCCATGCAAACTTCGCTTATCAGCTGCAGGCTGTCCCCAAACTGATCAAGCGCTTTGAGCCGGGGCAGCGATGGCTCAGCGTTCTGCCTGTCTGGCACTCTTTTGAACGTATTTTGCAGTATGTGATTATCAACAACGCTTCAACGATAGCCTATTCCAAGCCCTTGGGTTCAGTGTTGCTCGCCGATCTTGGGCAGGTCAATCCTCATTGGATGGGGTCGGTGCCAAGAATATGGGAAGCGGTGAAGGCCGGAGTCTTTGCAAGCATGAGGACGAAGAGTCCTGTTGCAAAAGGGCTGTTTTCTTTCTTTGTAAAGGTTGCGAGCCTCTATAGTCGAAACCGCGATCTTGTACTCGGTGAAGTGGCTACCTTCAGTAAGAGAAGTCGGGTTCTCGATGTGTTGGTTGGATTTTTACCGATGATTCTACTCTTTCCTCTCTACAAGCTTGGTGATCGGCTGGTATTCTCCAAGGTCAAACAAAAATTGGGGAAAAACTTTATCGCCGGGGTTAGCGGTGGTGGTTCCTTAAGTGAGAGTGTCGATATGTTCTTCTCTTCAATTGGGATTAAGTTGCTCGATGGATACGGACTGACCGAAAGCGCCCCGGTCATAGCTCTCAGGCCTCTTTCGCATGGTGTCAAACGTACAATTACTCCTTTGGAGGGCACTCAAGTCCGTATTGTCACTGAGCAAGGCAATGAGGCAAAACCAGGAGAGAAAGGTGTAATCATGGTCAAGGGTCCCCAGGTGATGAAGGGCTATTATAAGCGCCAGGATCTTACCGACAAGGTGCTTGACAGCGAAGGTTGGCTGAATACTGGAGATCTCGGAGTTTGGACTCACCATAAAGAGTTTGCCATCGCAGGCAGGGCGAAAGACACAATCGTCCTTGCCGGTGGAGAGAATCTTGAACCGGTTCCGATCGAGGCAAAGCTGTGTGAGAGCGAGTTTATCGAACAAGCCATAGTACTTGGGCAGGACCAGAAATATCTCGGAGCATTGATTGTGCTCAACAGGAAAAGGATAGAGGAATATCTTACTGAGAACCAGATTCCTTATCTTGCTGAAAAACTTGATGCCATGAAGGAAGTGAAGGCCTTGATTGAAAAAACGATTGGGGAAATCATCAACAGTAAACATGGTTTCAAGAATTTTGAGCATATCGTACGTTTCAAACTGTTGAACAAGAGCTTCGAGGTGGGCAAGGAATTGAGCGCTAAGCAGGAACTCAAGCGTTTTGAAATCAATAAGTTGTACGAGCGAGAGATTCTTGAGCTTTTTGTGAGCTGAACGCGTTAATCGACACCAAGTGCTGAGATGTCAAGAATCTTGCTTTTTTCCTCTCTGTCATATATCATAGTCAGATAGTATATGTCAGAGGGGATTGCATGATTCAGATAATCGGAACAAAGAAATGCAAAGAAACAGCAAAAGCCGTACGGGCATGCAAGGAACGCAAACTAGCGTATCAGTTTGTAGACCTGCATGAACGTGAACTCTCAAAAGGTGAATGGCATTCTGTGTTTCTTGCGTATGATCCTGCTTCCCTGATTGATGAATCTGGTGCTTATTTCAAAAAGGAAGGGTATTCCTACCGTTCTTATGATCCTCAAGAGGAGTTGCTGGAGCATCCTCAATTGTTGAAGACTCCTCTGCTGCGGTGTAAAAATCGGGTTCATCTTGGTTTTGATCTTGCAATCATCGAGAACTGGGGTTCTGCTTGATGTTGCGCTATGCTGTACTTGGCAGCGGGTCAAGTGGAAATAGTTATGTTTTTACCGATGGAACCTTCTCGATTTTGATCGATCAGGGTTTCAGTGTCGCTGAATTGGGCAGAAGATTAGCGAATTTCTCCATTCCATTATCCTCGATACAGGGTGTTTTCATCACCCATCTGCATCCCGACCATGCGCGGGGTGTCGGCATCCTCGCAAGAAAACAGCGAGTATCTGTCTATATGCATGAAAAAACAGTGGTATCAGAGCCTGTTTTATTAGAAAAACTGAATATCCCATCTCATTTATTGCATGCCGTTGGTGTATCTCAATGTATTGAGATAGGCCCTTTTTCTCTCTTTTGTTTTGAAACCAGCCATGACAGTACCGGGTCAGTAGGATGGTATCTCTTGTATGAGAATCAAAAAATCATGGTGCTTACTGATACCGGAGTTACTACGCTGAAGCATCTTGAGTTGGCAAAGGATGCCGATTTACTCTTCCTCGAGGCCAACTATGATGAGCAGATGCTTGAAGAGGGACCTTATCCGAAGTTTCTGAAGAAGAGAATATCAGGTTCTTTTGGGCATCTCTCCAATACACAGGCACTCACGTTTCTTTCAACCAGTCAATTCAGTGGAAAACATATCTATTTTATACACTTGTCGGATATCAACAACAGCCCGGAGCTTTTACAAACAGCTGCACACAATACGATTCAGATCCCATTCACTGTGTGCCGAAAGGGTCTTTGGTATGGTCCGACTTGGGAGGAAATCTCATGAGCAAAAAGAAGCAGAAACAAAAGAAAAGCGAAGCTTGGACATTTTCCAAAATTCGTAAACTAAAGCGTGAAGACGGGCTTACCATGAAAACTGTTACTAGTTATACCATGGACTCAGTAGTAGAGACCACCACGAGCAGAAATGCCAAACGTATTGCATTGCGTACCTACGGTGAGGATGAAAGTGTTGTAACATACGCTCAGCTGAAGACGATGAAAGATGCCATCGGTGTCTCGTTGTTGGAAGAAGGGTTTGTTCGTGGCGATCGGATTGCAATCATGGGAGAGAGTTGTCCAACCTTGCTCATTGCATATTTTGGCATAACCAGCATAGGCTGTACCGCTGTCCCAATACTTCCTGATTTTTCATCGAAGGAAGTGTGTCATATCCTCAAGCATTCTCAAGCTAAGGGAGTGATAATAAATACAAAGCACTTTGAGAAGGTGGTCCCCTATCTTAAACAAAACGAGGGCTACTATCTTGTGAGGATGGAAGATTTGTTCCATATCCCAGAGCCCATTAGTGCACAGCTGTCCAATAAAGAGCATTTTGCAGCAGCACCAGGTAGGGATATCACCAGACGCAAGCTTGATAAGAAAGCTCAGCAATTACGGGAATCGTCACTTGCAAAAGAGGACGATCTTGCTTCTTTGATTTATACCAGCGGAACCACAGGAAACAGCAAAGGCGTCATGCTGACACATAAGAATCTTGTTTGGAATGCGGATGTTTCAAGTGATGTCTATGTGAATCTAAAGCCAGGGGACAAGGTTCTCTCCATTCTTCCCATCAGTCATGTATATGAATTTACCACTGGGCAGATTCTTGAGCTGATGAGGGGGTGTGAGATTGTGTATCTGGGCAAGGCTCCAGCTCCTTCGGTCTTGTTGCCTGCCTTGAAAGAGGTGCGGCCTCGTATTGTGATGACTGTTCCTTTGCTCATTGAGAAGGTGTATAAGAATGCTGTCCTGCCGGTACTCAGGGATAATAAGAAATTGAGCAAATGGTTCAAATATGGCTTTACCAGAAGATTGATCAGTAGGATCATCGGCCGGAAGTTGAAGATGACCTTTGGAGGCAGGCTCAAGTTCTTTGGTATCGGAGGAGCTCCTTTGGATAGGGAAGTGGAACAATTTCTCGCTGATGCAAAATTCCCGTATGCCATTGGGTATGGGCTTACCGAGACCGCTCCTTTGATTGCAGGAGGACTTCCCAAAAAGCACTTTGTTGGGAAGATCGGAAAGCTTGTTGAGCATGTTGATGTGAAGCTTGAATCGCCTGATCCTCAGACAGGCGTAGGGGAAATTCTGGTCAAAGGACCTAATGTGATGCAAGGATACTATGATAATCCTGAGCTGAATGCAGCTAGCTTCACCAGTGATGGATACTTCAAGACCGGAGATCTCGGTCATTTGGATAAGAACGGCAGGCTCTCCATCAAGGGGAGGACCAAGACGATGATCTTGGGAAGCGGGGGTGAAAACATCTATCCAGAGACGATTGAATCGGTGATCAACAATCAGGACTTTGTTACTGAGTCATTGGTTGTTCCTGAGCATGGAGGCTTGATTGCTCTCATCAAGATAGATATTGATTCCTTTGCAAAGAATATGGCTCTAAACGTCAATGATGCAAAAATTGAGGCTCAAAAATATATAGCCAAGATACGCGATGATGTGAACAAGGAACTCGCTGCATTCAGTCGTCTCAGTGGTGCTGAACTGCAGGAAGAGCCTTTCCAACGTACTCCTACACAGAAGATAAAGAGGTTTTTGTATTCTCGTCTCAAAGAAGACGAATCGAAGAGCGGTAATAAGGGTTGAGATACATGCGCTAGCTGTGCTATACCTTCTCAAAGGAAACAGCATGGCAAACGTAGATATCAGGATAAAACACATAGAACCGCTCTCGACTCCTGAAGAGCTGTTCGCTCGATTCCCTGTTGATGATCAGACTTCGCGGATGATTCATCAATCCCGTCAGACAGTGAATGATATTATTCAAGGAAGGGACCGTCGATTGTTGGCAATCGTAGGTCCCTGTTCTCTGCATGATCAGCATGCTGCTCTACAGTATGCTTCAAAGCTGAAGGAGCTTGCCAAACAGGTAGAGGATGAGATGTATGTGGTGATGCGCACATACTTTGAGAAACCGAGAACTGTTGGTGGCTGGAAAGGCTTGATTCTTGATCCAGGTATGGATGACACCTATGACATTGAGGGAGGCATCGCTCTTGCTCGTTCATTGTTGCTGCAGATCGTCAAGATAGGAGTTCCGGTAGGCTGTGAGGTGCTTGACCCCATCATTCCTCAGTATATCGATGAATTGATGAGCTGGTCTTCCATCGGGGCCAGGACCACAGAGAGCCAGATACATCGAAATCTTGCTTCAGGCTTATCTGTTGCCGTGGGCTTTAAAAACAGCACCAGTGGAGAGCTGATCAATGCTGTGAATGCCGTAAAGAGTGCTCATCAAAGTGCTTCCTTCATAGGGATGGACAGCAAGGGTGCCAGTGCGATATTCCGAACCACCGGCAATGATTGCTGTCATCTTATTCTGCGTGGGGGCGATCATGGTCCGAACTACTATGAGGATGATGTGGAGACCGCCAGCAAAATGATGGAAAAGGCAGGGGTCTTCCCTTCCATCATCATTGATTGCAGTCATGCAAACTCACGCAAGAACTATGAGAGACAAAAGCGTGTGTTGCGTTCTTTGGTGGATCAGGTTTGCTGGGGAGAGAAAGCCATCAGGGGCTTTATGCTTGAGAGCAACCTCAATCCCGGTTCGCAAAAGATCCCAGCAGATCTTTCACAGTTGCGATATGGGGTCTCTGTCACCGATGCTTGCATCGGATGGGATGAGACTGAGCGTATAATGCTTCATGCTTGTGATTTGCTTCGCAAATCTCGCTTGGAAGGTGGTTCTCAACAACCGCTTTAGTGGTAGGAGGTTTTTATGATTCGGTCAGTATTGGTGGTACTTGCAGAAGGGTTTGAAGAGATTGAGGCTATTACGCCGATTGATTTGCTCAGAAGAAGTGGTGCTTCTGTAACCGTTGCCGGTTTGAATGCATTGTCAGTGACAGGTTCTCGCAAAGTGGTTGTCAACTGTGATGTTCTGTTGCAACAGTGCCTGTCTCAACCTTTTGATTGTGTTGTGCTTCCTGGCGGTGCTCAGGGGTCAGTAAACCTTGCGTCATCTTTTGAATTGATCAGTAAAGTAATTGAGACGGCTCAAAATGGCCTTGTTGCAGCAATCTGTGCATCTCCCGCCGTAGTGCTTGGGAAGACTGGTTTGCTCGACAACAAGAGAGTCACCGGCTATCCGGGAACAGAGCAAAAGTGTCCGGGCTTGAAGCTTGAGGATATACCGGTGATCAAAGATGGCAATCTGATTACTGCTCAAGGTCCTGCAAGTGCGATGGAGTTTTCATTGGCTATCATTGCCGCCCTTTTTGATCAGGAAACTTCTGACCAAATCGCTCTACAAACACTTTTCCAGAGGTAACCGACGTGCCTCATATTGGTTTTGACAACGAAAAATATCTTAATGAACAACGGCATTTCATCCTTGAGCGGGTGAAACAGAGTGATGGGAAACTGTATCTTGAATGCGGGGGGAAATTACTTTTTGATTATCACGCAGCAAGAGTACTCCCCGGATTTGATCCGAATGTAAAGATGCGAGTCTTCCAGTCCTTGAAGGATCAGCTTGATGTCATTATTTGCATCCATAGTGGGGATATTGAGCGAAGGAAGATGCGCAGCGATTTTGGTATCACCTATGATACCGATGTTTTCAAGATGATCGACGATTTTTCAAAATGGGGCTTGACTGTAAGTCGAGTGGTTATCACACGTTTTGATGAAGAGCCAGGAGCAATACACTTCAAGAACGTGCTTGAAAGAAGAGGTATTACAGTCTATACCCATCGTGCTACCCACGGCTATCCAAACAATGTAGACCTGATCGTCAGTGATGAAGGATATGGAGCCAATCCGTATATTGAGACGGACCGTCCTGTGGTTATTGTCACTGGGCCTGGCCCGGGGTCTGGAAAGCTAGGCACTTGTTTGTCACAGATGTATCATGACTACCGATCAGGCCGAAGAAGTGGATACTCCAAGTTTGAGACATTTCCGATCTGGAATTTGCCGATAGATCATCCTGTGAACATCTCATACGAGAGTGCAACCGCAGACATCGGCGACAAGAATTTGATAGACCATTTTCATGCCAGTTCATATGGTGAGATTACGGTAAATTATTCCCGTGATTTGGAAGCTTATCCTCTTTTGAACAGAATTCTCAGCAAGATAACCGGTGAAAGTTGTCCCTACAAAAGTCCTACGGACATGGGAGTCAATCGCTGTGGGTTCGGAATCATTGATGATGAGATAGTTCAAAAAGCTGCACAGCAGGAAATAATTCGCCGGTATTATCGCGCTGCATGCGAATACGTGCAGGGTATCGGATCGAAGGAGACGGTACAAAGAACCCTTTCCATCATGGACGGTGCTAAACTCAGCAAGGAAGACAGGGTTGTCGTTCCTGCGGCACAAGAGGCTCTCGCCGATGGTATTTCCCGCAACAAGGGCATCAACGGCATTGTGTGTGCCGCTGCCATAGAGTTGCCCGATGGTACTTTGGTTACAGGATGCAACTCTGAGTTGCTTCACGCTTCATCTGCCCTGATTCTCAATGCGGTAAAGGTGTTGGCCAAGATAGATCATGAGGTTGATCTTATTCCTCCGGCGATAGTCAAGTCGATAACATCGATGAAGCGGGACGTTCTCAAGGGTCGCGGGGTGAGTCTGAATCTGGATGAGGTGCTGATTTGCTTGGCGATGAGCTGTGCGATCAGTGATGATGCAAAGAAAGCCTCCAGGGTGCTGCCGCTTCTCAATGGTTGTGAAGTGCACATGACTCATATTCCGAGCTCCGGGGACTCTTCTGGTTTGAGGAAATTGGTCTTGAATGTGACCAGCGATCCTCGTTTTCCTACTTCCAATCTATACAATCCTGCATAAGCTAGTCCAAGAATGTAGCAATTAAGGGAAGTACCCCTAGAACGGCCAAGATGCGAAATGTATGCATCAGGACGATTTTAGGGGTTTGTAATCCCAATTCATCACTGATCAGCCCCATCTCTTGGATGCCTCCTGGGGTGGCGGAGAAGAGTGCGGTTGCCCAGTCAAGATGACAAAACTTGTGAAGAATGAAGGCAGTGAAAAATGCCATGAATAAAAGCTGCACCAAAAGGATGAGCGCCGGAAGCAGGAGATCTTGTCCTTCAAGGAAGGTCCTGAAGGTGATGCGGCTGCCAATATAACAACCAGCAAAGATTTGTACCATTGTCTTAAGGATGTTGGGATATGCTGCTGCATTAGAGGCTAGATTAACGATAGCTACACAGACGATTGCACCGAGTATGGCTCCTGCTGGAATATGAAGCATATGGAAAATCAATCCTCCAATGAGCGCGGCAGCCAAGGTTGTCATATACTGTTTAAGAGAGTGCCTCTTTTCAGCTTCGTTCTTGTTTGTTTTAGTCTCGGTGTTTTTTGGGGATGTGATATGAAGCATGTTGCGAATCAGGGGAGGGAAAATAATGATTACACTGATTAATCGGAATAGTTGCAACAGGGCTACTTGTTCCATCACGGCCCCAAAATCTGTTGCCACCAATGCAAGGTCGCTTACTCCTCCAGGTGCACAGGCAAAAAATGAGGTCATGAAACTAAGAGCCGTGGTATGGTCCATGATGTAGGCAAATAGAACATTTATGGAAAGAAGACAGACAATAAGGGTGATCACAGGTCCGATCATAGAATGAAGAGTCTGTATATCGTCACGTTTAAAGCGAGTGCCGATTACCAAGCCTGATAGAATTTGTATAAAGATACGAAGAGAAACAGGATAGGTGGTATTGCTCAATCCGAAACTGCTGAATATCATGACAGCGAGCATGGCGCCGATGAGCTTCCCCGCTGGGATTTTTGTCTTGTGTACTGCCAGTGCTCCGAAAGAACCAATGAGATGAAGAACTAAAAGGTAAAGCAAATTCATAGGAAATCCTCAAAATAAATGGGAAGTTGCAATAGCGATGCCATTAGTTAACTGCGTTGCAATTTTTTCTATTATAACACAGTAAAAGGATTGGGTGAATAATTTGTATACAATTTTCATATGCTTCATAGCCTTGACGACGATCTTTGCAACTGATACCTTCTAGGTATGAAATTATCTACTAAGGGAAGATACTCTCTACAGACGATGGTGTTTCTTGCTACCTGTAGAGAGAACTGTAGTATACGCTCAATAAGTGAAGCCACTTCAATCAGTAGTGGCTATTTGGAACAATTGATGATACCTCTGAGGCGTGCCAAGTTGGTTGAAGCTGAAAGGGGCGTGCAGGGAGGATATCGTCTGAGCAGAAGCGGCATAACTTGCCAAGAAGTGCTGAAGGCAAGTGAAGGGGAGTTTAAACCGGTTCCGTGCAAGGGATGCACTCGTACCGATGCCTGTAAGACTCACCAGATTTGGTCCATGTTGCAGCATGCAGTTGTAGATTTTTCAAAAGATATCACTATTGATGAATTGGCCTCCCATTTGGTAGAGAGTGAAACAGGAGGCGGAATTTGAAAATTTCTACACGGGGTCGATATGGGCTGAGGCTCTTGGTCGACATAGCCGAGCATGCAAACGAAGGGCCCATCGCTCTGACCATCGTTGCCAAGCGGCAAAAACTAAGTGAAAAATACTTACAACAAGTGGCTCTCTTGCTTACTCGTTCAGGCTTTCTCAACTCAGTGAAAGGCTCGGGTGGAGGGTATATGCTCAGTCGAGATCCAGAGCAGATCAACATATATGATGTGTTGGATGTTCTTGAAGGAAATATCGCTTTTGAAGAGCCTGTGCAGGGAGAGGAGAGTGCCATTGAACGAGTCATTCGTCTCCATTTTTATCAAAAGCTTGACTGTGAAGTAAAAAAGGCTTTTGAAGGTCTCACCCTTGCCATGGTTACCAAAGCGGAATGGTTTACCTATGTTATCTAGCAAGACTTGACTTTGTTGGATTATTTATATACTATAAATAATATATAATTACTAGGATATAAATTCTGAAAGAGGAAGGTCTCCCCATGAGTGCTAATATTTATACGAATGTAACTGAGAAGATTGGAAATACCCCGTTGATCAGAATCAACCGCATGCACACCAATAGAGCTACAATATTAGCCAAGGTTGAGAGTTTCAACCCTCTTTCCAGTGTTAAGGACAGAGTTGCACTCGCCTTGATCGAGGGGGCCGAAGAGAAGGGGTTGCTTTCAGAAGGTTCGGTAATCATAGAACCCACCAGTGGCAATACCGGTGTGGGCCTTGCGTACGTTGCAGCGGTCAAAGGTTATAAGTTGATAATAACGATGCCTGAGACCATGAGCATCGAAAGACGAAAGCTTTTGACAGCCTTAGGAGCTGAATTGGTTCTTACCGATGGGGCTCTTGGAATGAAGGGAGCAATAGCCAGAGCACAGGAGCTCGCGCGTAATACAAGCAAGTCCTTCATACCTTCTCAATTTGAGAATCCTGACAATCCCGCTATGCACTATCGTACGACTGCCGTTGAGATCTGGGAAGACTCAGGTCATACTGTGGACGTATTTATTGCAGGAGTCGGAACCGGTGGGACAATAAGTGGAGTTGGGAAGTTCCTGAAGGAGAAAAACCCCAATGTTACTATTGTTGCTGTTGAGCCTGCGACCAGTCCTGTGTTGAGTGAGGGGTATGGCGGTCCTCACAAGATTCAAGGAATCGGGGCCGGATTTGTTCCAGGTAACCTTGACCGTTCAGTCATCGATGAAATTTATACTGTGGACGATGCAAAGGCAGGCGAGGCGGCACGCCAAGCTGCCAAGAAAGAAGGCCTTCTAGTGGGTATATCCAGTGGGGCTGCCTTGAGTGCCGCTGTTGCCTATGCACAAAAGCCTGAATATGAAGGCAAGACAATTGTTGTCCTGCTTCCTGATACAGGGGAGCGTTATCTTTCTACGTGGCTCTTTAGCGAGAACTAAGGACCTTCTCTTGTGACCAATGGAAAATATGGTACAATATCGTATGAGAGAGTTGTTCAGATTACCAACCATCCAAGCAGCAAGAACTGCTGCATCCTATCAGTTGTTGAGTAAAGAAGAGCTCCATCGCATGGGAGTTTCTCATGTCGTGCAAAAGCTTGCTGAACAGCAGTATGAAGTGATTTTTAGAAACAATTCTCTTTCCCAATATCCTCAGGTGAAGGCACAAAAAAAAGACAACGGTCTTTTTTGGGTTATTGTAAAGACGTCCATGTATCCAAACAGACCTCAGCTCGATGCTGAGGTAGGGGAGAACGTACTGCAATTTGCACGTTCAGAAGAAGCATCTGTGCTGTATGCTCCTGTGATGTTTATCAATACTAAATCACAGAACCTCTCTCTCCCAAGTCAAAATGGACGATTTACAGCTCTCTTTGATGGTTTTGTCCCAATCAACATGAAGAATCTTCGCAACGATGGCTGAGTATCCAACTTCTTGCTATAGATTCGTCGCTTTGCTAGAGTAGCGAATGGGGATGCGATATGCTTAATCTTGAAGGAACCCTTTTTTGTGGACAGACCTTTGCATGGAAAAAGATAGGCTTGACATATCAAGCAGTACTAGAGGGAAGATTGGTTACTCTCACAGACGACTCTTTTTATGATTCGATACATCAGGATCCTGTTCTGTATCATTACTTTGATATGGACTGGGACTATAGCGGCGCAGAGTCTTACTTGAGCACTCTCGACCCTCATCTAGCAATATACATTCAGAACCATAAAAGTTTACACATCCTCAATCAGGATCCATGGGAAGTAATGGTCAGTTTTTTGCTCAGTCAAAACAACAACATTAAACGCATTCGCAGCCTGTATGAAAGGCTCTGCCAGCACTATGGTTCGCTTATCGAGCCGATGTGGTATAGTTTTCCCAGACCACATCAGATGAAAAGTGCTACTGATGCACAATTACGCTCTTTAGGATTGGGTTTTCGCTCTGTATACTTGCTTGATGCACTGCAGAATCATCATGTATTGGATCTCGTTGCAGAACAAGATTTAATGACAGCAAAACAGACTTTGATGAGCATCAGGGGGATAGGGGAGAAAGTTGCTTCGTGTATTCTTCTTTTTGCCTTTCATCAGATGCGGTCTTTTCCTGTCGACACCTGGATCAAGAAGGTCATGAAGCAGTACTACCCTAATCTGGATGGTACATACTTTGCCCCCTATGAAGCCTTGGCGCAACAATATCTTTTTCATGGGATACGATCTGATGGAGGGACTTCATAATGCAGTTTTCTGTAATCGGTTTAAGATTCGACCACTTGAGGCCTGAGGATCAAGTGCAATTTTCCTATAGTCAACATCAGCTGCAGATGGCATGTGCCAAAATCAAGCGACAGACTCAGAGTATTTCTGTAATGGTTCTCTCTACCTGTGACAGGGTTGAGGTGTGGTGTGAAGAACCAAAAAGACAAATCATGGAACCTTTTTTACGTTCGCTATCGCTGCCTGTCCTTGTTTGGTCCAAGCAGCTGTATTCAATCGATGAAGAGAAGGTGATTGAGCATCTTTTTCGCTTGGCCTGTGGGCTTGAGAGTCCTTTGTTCGGAGAAGACCAGATTATCAGTCAATTGAATTTTAGCCTTTCATTATCAAGGCTTGCAGGCTGTGCTTCGCCTCTTTTGGAATATCTTGTTCGCGAGGCTGTAACACTTGCAAAAGCTGTACAGAGTTCTGTGGATCTACAGGTAGCTGACGAGACGGTTGCTCATGCAGTCTCTGCTTTGCTGAAGCAGAAGTCTTTTCGTACTGTTTTGGTTATTGGAAGCAGCAATATAGCTCGGTTGGTGTCAGAACATCTTGTTCAGGAAGGTTGTTTGGTTTGGATGACGTTTCGAGATTTAGACAAGGCGGATCTTTTGCTTCCCCCACAGGTGCAAGCTGTAGCATACGAAAACCGGTTCAATTATTTTGAGCAGGTGGATGTAGCAATCAGTGCAACAAAGGGGATGACCTACACCATCACGAAAGATAAGGCTATCGGAGTGAAACTCTTGATCGATTTGGCCCCCGTAAAGGATATCGATCCAGAGGTCTCTTTGCCTCTTGTGAGGATTGAGGATTTACACGTAGCGTTGCCTAAAAGACAAGAAGCTCAACAACAAGCGTTGATTCTGATCGAAGCGCATCTAAAAAAGACCAAGACGTATCTTTCCTATCGACCGAAAGTACAGGATATCCAGAATATCGGTATACAGGCTGCCAATGATCTGCTTTATCGTCTCAATTCGGTGTTGGATGAACATCATGTTGATGATGATATGAGAAAGACTCTGTATGAAAGTGCGAGAAAGGCCTTTACTCACCAGTTGTATGAACAAGAGAAAAATAAGAGTGGGCAGGTGAGGTACGATCTCACCCAGTGTCTTGTTTCAGGCAAACCAGAGTATGCCGGAGATCCTCAAACCCTGTTGGAAAAAGTTCATACGCTGGATACTCACAACTGGCGTCTTACCTACCTGCATTTTGGTTCTCATACGGCAACTCATATTGACAGCCCATCCCACTTGATCAAAGAGGGGAAAAGTCTGGATCAGTATCCTCCTTCGCGTTTTTTTGCCAATGCCTTTGTCTTGGATTGCAGCAATCTTTCACAGATTGATATCGAGGACCTCCCTTCTCATGAGTATTGTTTTGATGCAATTCTTTTTTATACAGGCAATGAGCAACATCGACCAATGCTTTCTCTTGAATCGGCAAAGAACTTGCTTGGCAGAGGTGTGCGTCTTTTTGGCTTTGATGGTCCAAGTTGTGATGCCGAGGGTGATGAAGAGTTGCCGATTCATCATCTTTTACTGGATTCTGATGCCCTGATAATTGAGAATCTCGTGAATTTGCAACCGATTCTGAATAAGGTAGTATGCCTTACTTGTCTGCCTTTATTGTACGAGGATGCAGATGGAGCTCCTGCAAGAGTAATTGCCTCGCTCATGAGCTGATTTTGCCGGTTTTTTTCGCAGTTGCAATCTTGGCCTCTGCACTTATACGACTCATATGCTATACTGAGTGTAGTGGAGGAACCTGCATATGAGTATACAAACAGTTTTTACGATTGGCAGACAGTTCGGAAGCGGAGGAAGACAAGTAGGGAAGAACTTAGCTGAAAAGCTCGGGATCCCTTTTTATGACAAGGAACTGGTAGCAATCAGTGCGCGTGATAGTGGTTTAAGTGAAGCACTCTTTACCAATGCTGATGAAAAGGCGACCAGCAGTATTTTTTACTCCTTGGTGATGGGGAATTATCCGATGGCCAGTGGAGCGCTAGGGGTGACAGAAATGCCGCTCAATGACCAGTTGTTCCTGATCCAGAGTAAGACTATCAAGCGTCTTGCCGAGGAAGGTCCCTGTGTCATTGTCGGTCGTTGTGCCGATTACATCCTGCGCGAGAAGGAGAATGTCCTGAACATTTTCATTCATGCAGATCTTGCAAGCCGTGTGGAACGGGCAATCAACGTGTATGAGGTTCCAGAGAAGAAAGCCGAGGATGTGTGTCTGAAGACCGATAAGCAAAGAGCCAACTTCTACAATTACTACAGTGACCGAAAATGGGGAATGTGTCGTACCTATGATTTGAGTTTGGACAGCAAGAAGCTGGGAATCGATGGATGTGTACAGCAGATCATTTC
This sequence comes from uncultured Sphaerochaeta sp., assembly GCA_964547185.1. Lineage (GTDB taxonomy): Bacteria > Spirochaetota > Spirochaetia > Sphaerochaetales > Sphaerochaetaceae > Sphaerochaeta. Next base: position 20,420 of record CAZJMG010000025.1, on the reverse strand, counting down.
TTTTGAAAAGCTTTGGACTGCACATAAGGGGTTGGCAATCTGATGGTTCAGGATGTTTTGGATTGTCTGGAGTGGTATCGTGCTCTGCATCCTCAAATGCAACAGGCTATCGATATCCTTGATAGAGCCTTGGTCTATGACCAAAGCAAAGGAACGTATGAGGTTGATGGTCTCATCTACAGGATAGAGACCTATCTGACCAATGAAAAAGGGGTAATGCAGCAAGCCAAGGAAGATCAGCTGATGGTTATTCTGGAAGGAGAAGAACTCTTTTCCTTGCAAAGCGATTCAGGGGTTCAAATGGTTTGCTTATGTACTACTGGTATGTTTGTTTTTGTTCGAAAGGATGAGGTGTATCGATGTAATCAAGATATATCTGAGTCAAAAGCTGTAAAAAAAGTGATATTTACTTTTTCTTGAATAAACAACAAGGCTGCAGAATGAACTGCAGCCTTGTTTGACAGAATCTAAAGAGTGTTACTGGATACTGACCAGTTCAATGTCAAAGATGAGAAGTGCGTTGGGGAGGATGGTTTCAGTTCCATTTTCACCATACCCAAGATTGGGATGCACCCAAGTTCGAATGACACTGCCTGTGTTCATAGTCATCAAAGCTTCGGTAAAGCCTTCAATCAAGTTCGCTACTGGGAAGATTGCAGTCTCTCCGCGATCATAGGAGCTGTCCACAACACTGCCGTCCATCAGTTGCAGTTGATAGTTGACCTCAACGGTATCTTCCCTGCTTGGCTTTGGTCCTTCAGCAGGTGTGAGAATTTGATACTGGAGACCACTGTCGGTGACAACAACCCCTTCGTTGAGCTTGTTGTTCTCAAGGAAAGCCTCTGCGTCTGCAAGATTAAGAGCCGCTATCTCATCGAGCCAAGCAGCGTATTCAGCTTCCAGTACCATCTGGTATTCTGCAAAAGCCATCTGCATTTCCATTTCATTCATCTGAAGGGGATTTCCACTTGCATAATCAAGTGCTCCGGCGGCATACAAGTCGCCATTGACCTCAAGTCCTTGGCTTGCCATGTTCAAGGCCAGCAAGTACCCATAGGTGTAGCTGAACGCATCAGAGATGTTGGTGGGTTTTTCTAGATCAGCAACTTCTTCAATGCTGGCATAAGGAGTGCCATAATCAGCATTTGCAAGGCCAAGATTCCATACTTCATCTTGATACTGGTTGACGTTTTCATACAGTTCATCAATGGTATAGAATCCTCTTTGCACTTCGCTCATCGAATCGGCATAGCCGTCCAATGCACCTTTTACATAGTACCCTGCATCAAAGAAGAGCTCTTGTGCAGCAAAGGATTGAATGAGCAAGTAGCCGTAGGTGTAGCTGAAGCGGTCAGTCAGACTTTCAAGCTGAGTGGCTTGTTCTGTGCTGATCGAGTATGGCAAGGCTCCAAGGGCTACCAGTGGATTGATGAATCTGATTTCTGTAGCAATGCCTTGTACAATGACCACTTCAAGATAATCACCTTTGGTCAGCGAGGTTACAGGATAGCTGGACTCGGTATATGAATTGGTCTGGAAGGAAATATCAGTGCCTTCCAAGGTTCTTGCGCCAAAAAACATCTGTCCGCCTTGTTCACTGGAGGTGAGGATTCGAACAGTAACGGCCTGGGGATTGGACTCTTTCATTCCTGCAGAAAACAGGGAGGAGACAATGAGCATCATGGCCAAGAGGGTCACGATCATTTTTGTTTGATTTCTCGTGTTCATAGACATTCCTTTTTGTGAGCTTGTTGCAGTATAACACAACATGTAATAAATGTACGTGCTCTTAGCCTAAACGTCAATGAAAGAATAGGACAAAAATTGTTGAAGGGGGCTTCTATCCTCCTGTTGTGTAGCCATATATGGCAATCTTGAAGATTTATGAACTTTCTTCTGATTGAAAAGCCCAGGTGCACATGATACGCTGTTCTCATAACATAGCACTGTGGAGAGAGCATGCCAATCATAACACGATCGAAACCCAACCAAGAAGACATACGACTGCTGTATGAGACAGTAAGAATCGCACATCAGGCAAAACTGAGCAAAAACCATCCATTTGGCGCACTCTTGACTGATAAGGAAGGAGCCATACTCATGGAACAGCCTAATGACTTTGAGGCTGGAGGATCTGCGATGCATGCAGAGACTCTGCTCTTATTCAAGGCTGCCAAAAAGTACAGTCCTGAGTTCTTGAGCACCTGCACCCTCTATACGAACGCAGAGCCGTGCGTGATGTGTACAGGAGCTCTCTATTGGGCAAACGTGCGACGATTGGTATACGGGATAACCGAAAAAATGTTGCTGGAACTTACCGGCTCAGATGAACAGAACCCTACCTTCGATTTGAGCTGTGCCAAGGTTCTCTCTCACGGCCAGAAAGATATCGAGGTGGTGGGTCCTGCCCAGGATTCAGCCTTGATCGAGGCTATTTTGGAGGACCATCGGAGCTTTTGGACACATTGAGCTCTGTCAGGTCGTACGGTGTTCCTTGATAGACATGGTAGTTGAGCCAGTTGCTGAACAACAGGTTGGCGTGGCCTCTCCACTGTACGAGCACTCCCTGTTCTCGACAATCATTGTGATAGTAGTGCCTTGGCGGTTTTGGATGCATGCCAGCCTGCAAATCGCGCGTATACTCCTCATCCAGTGTATCTTGGTCATACTCGCTATGGCCCGTGACAAAGACTTTCCTTCCATCGTTGCTCGTTGCAAGGTAGAGCCCTGCTTCTTCACTGCTGCTAAGGATGGTCAGTTCTGGATGCGAAGAAACCATGGCATGATCAAGTGCCGTGTGTCTTGAATGGGGTGCCCAGAAATAATCATCAAAGCCTCTGACCAGAGGATGATGTTTCTCGAGTATGGAGTGCTGATACACTCCTGAGAGTTTCTCTTTGAGCATGTGTTTTCCAATGCCGTAATAGTGGTATAACGCTGCTTGCGCTGCCCAGCAGATAAAGAGCGAAGAATAGACATGTTTTTCAGCCCAAATGAGAATCTCAGTCAATTCCTTCCAATAGGCCACCTCTTCAAACTCCAAGGTTTCCACAGGAGATCCTGTAATGATAAGGGCGTCAAACTGTTGGTTTTTTACTTCGTCAAAAGTACGATAGAATGTTTTCAGATAGGACAGAGGTGTGTGCTTGCTCTGATAGCTTGCAGTTGTAAGAAAGGTGACCTGCACCTGCAGGGCTGTATTGCCCAACAGGCGAAGGAACTGCTCTTCTGTACGCATCTTATTCGGCATCAAGTTGAGTATTGCAACTCTCAGTGGTCTGATATCCTGATGAATCGCCCTCTCATCGGTCATGAAAAAGATATTCTCTTGCTTTAAAACTTCTGCGGCGGGGAGGTTCTCTGGTATGGTTACCGGCATCTTAAGCCTCCTTTGCCTTTTTGAATGCTTGTTCTAGGTCAGCAAGCAGGTCGTCAATATGCTCACATCCAATCGATAGGCGTACTGTTTGTCCAGTGATTCCTTGCTCCTGCAACTCTGAAGGTTGTAATTGTGAGTGCGTAGTAGTGGCAGGATGAATCACCAAGGATTTCATATCAGCGACATTGGCAAGAAGACTGAAAATCTTCAATGCATCGATAAAGGCTTTGGTTTGAGCTTCTGTTCCTTTGTAGTCAAAGGTGAAGATGGAAATGCCTCCATTGGGAAAGTATCGCCGGTAGAGTGCATGATAAGCATTGCTTAGAAGACTGGGATGATTGACTTTTGCAACCTGCTGATGGTCCTGAAGGTACTCAACCACTTTTAGACTGTTCTCTACATGTCGTTGTACACGCAAGGACAGTGTTTCCAATCCTTGGAGAAATAAAAACGAGTGCCAAGGAGAAAGACAGGCTCCCGTATCACGCAGCAAGACTGCTCGAGCCTTGGTGATCCAAGCGGCTTCTTTGGCTGCATCTGTAAAGCTCAGGCCGTGGTAACTCGGATTTGGTTCTGTCAATGCAGGGAATTTCCCACTTGCTTTCCAGTCGAAGCGTCCACTGTCGACGATCACCCCTCCAAGAGAGGTCCCATGGCCGCCGATGAATTTGGTTGCTGAATGAACTACTATATCAGCTCCGTGTTCGATGGGCCGTAGCAGAAAAGGTGTGGCAAAGGTATTGTCCACTACCAAGGGTATGCGATGACGATGGGCAATTTCAGAGAGAGCTTTCAAATCGCACAAGGTTGCATTGGGGTTGCCTATGGTTTCTACAAACAACGCTTTGGTGTTTTCCTTGATTGCTTCTTCAACTTCCTCATGGTTGTTCACATCAACAAAGGTCGTGGTGATTCCCCATTCGCACAAAGTGTGGGAGAACAGGTTGTACGTACCCCCATAAATTGTTTTTGCCGAGACAATGTGCTCTGAATTTTTTGCTAGGTTGAGGATGGTATAGGAAATAGCAGCCGAACCACTGGCTACAGCCAAGGCTGCTATGCCCCCTTCCAAAGCGGCTATTCTTGCTTCAAAGGCTTCTTGGGTTGGATTTGTCAGTCTGCTGTAAATATTTCCAGGCTGTGAGAGATTGAACCTTGCTTCAGCGCTGTCACAGTTGTCGAAGACGTAACTGGCCGTCTGGTAGATAGGAACAACTCTTGCTCCTGTTGCAATGTCACTCTGCTCTTGTCCTGCATGTAGTGCTATCGTTTCGAAATGATGATTGGTCTTATGCATATAGTGCTCCTGAATAGATGTTGAAGTACACAAACAACTGTTTGTACATTGACTTATTGATCAGGAGTTTCACATGTGGTCGGTCACAGAACCACAGCGAGGATGTTTTGCTAATTTCATGAAAGATGTTCCTTGAAGGTTCTAAGCGAGTGCTTTGCTGCACATCAGATAATCGGTGTCATCAGTAGTGCTTCGCATGTACATCATCGATGTGCCTCCTTCAAGAAAATATCCTACCGAAAGGCTGGAATTAATCGCAAGTATAGAAGAGTCGTATCTCTTCGTCAAGATGAAGTGTACAATTTTTTGGAAAAAGTCAAAATTAAGCCGGGCACTTGGAGCCCGGCTTGTAGAAATCAGTCCTCAATAGCAATAAAGGCATCGAAATCTTTGAATACCGACTCATCTGGATGTTTCTCCAGTAGACTGAATAATACCATGCAGATGGAGGCAATGATGAATCCTGGCAGCAACTCGTAGACTGCGAAGATCCCTGTAGAGAGTTGCTTCCAGATGATAACGGTCAAAAGGCCTCCGATCATGGCCGCCACTGCTCCGTTTCTGCTTGAGCGTCTCCAAAAGAGCGCTGCTATGATGACAGGGCCGAAGGTTGCACCAAAGCCTGCCCAAGCGTAGCTTACAATATCAAAAATTGATGAAGTGGGGTCCATCGCAAGAAATATTGCAATGATGGTGATGACCACAACCGTCAAACGACTGACGAGCAAGGTTTCCTTGTCTGAGGCATTTTTTCTAATCAGGGCTTTGTAGACATCCTTGCTGAATGCAGAAGAGGCAACCAACAACTGGCTGTCTGAGGTGCTCATGCTGGCTGCCAATATGGCACAGAGGAAAAATCCTGCAATGAAGGTAGGGAATATCTTTTGCATACTGGCAATGAAAACGGCCTCTGATGCGCTTTGTGTTTCATACGCCAGAGGGAGGAGGAAAAGCTTTCCAACAACACCGACCAACAGCGCAGCGGCCATGGCAATCGTCACCCAGGTCATTGCAATCCGTCGACTGGTCTTCACTTCGCTGTTACTGCGTATGGACATGAATCTGATCAGGATGTGGGGCATGCCAAAGTAGCCTAAACCCCAGGCCAGTGCACTGACAATCTGTAAAAATCCATAGGTTGTTCCCGGGGGTGTTTTGAAAGGATTTATGAAATGCTCACCGAATGCAGCCAGCTCGTTGAAGGTATGAGTCGGGCCTCCCAAGGCAAAGAGTGCGATCAAACCAGTGGTCACCAAGGCGATGAACATCAAGCTGCCTTGTAGGAAATCGGTGGCAACGACCGCGAGATAGCCTCCTAGGAGCGTATACCCAAGTATCACGACCACCCCTAAAAACAAGGCAATGTAGTAATTCATGCCAAAGACTGCGGTGAAGAGTTTTGCGGACGCCAAGAATCCACTTGCCGTATAGACGATGAAGAAAAGCAAAATGATAATGCTGCTGATGGTCTGCAATACTTTTGATTTGTCATGGAACCGATTGGTCAAGAACTCAGGGATTGTGATGGAATCCTTTGCATGAATGGAGTACTTTCGCATTCTTTTTGCAACAAAAAGCCAGTTCAGATACGTTCCCGCCAAAAGCCCTACTGCCGTCCAAAAGGCTTCTTGTAAGCCGGTGAAATAGGCAAGGCCTGGAAGTCCCATCAAAAGCCATCCTGACATATCAGAGGCTTCTGCGCTCAATGCCGTAAACCAAGGGCCCACCGAGCGCCCTCCTAAAAAATAATCACTGGTTGATTTAGTTTTTCTGAAGGTGAAAAACCCGATGGTTAGCATCATGCCCAAGTACAGAGCAAAGGCAAGAGCGGTGATAAGCTGATAGCTGCTCATGAAAAATCTCTCCCATACTGAAACGTATGGGATTAGAATACCTTTTCAAAAAGCTGCAAGCAAGAGAACAAAGCATAAAAAATGCAAAATTTATGCATAATTATACATTAAACTACTCTCCGTATCGTATCCTTTGCCATCTGTCATTGTATAATTCCAAACCCAGGCCAAGATCGCTGATGTTGTCGGAATTCTGGAGATCTGCATCGGTGAAGAAAAATGTATCATTTTTCATGTATGTATGAGCTTTCGTATTGGTGGTGGGAGGGAACGAGAAGGTATCAAGGAAGAGAGCGTAGTTCTTGGGGTTGTGGATGAAATTTATGAACTGATGTGCTGCATCCTTGTTCTTGGCATCCTTGGGGATGACCATGTTGTCAATGTACATCATGCCGCCTTCAGGTGGTATGAAGAAGTCTATATCATCCCAGATTTGCTCGGGAATTTCTGCAAAGACATTTTCTGGATACGCATGAACTACTGAAAATTCTCCTCGGCTGAACGCTTTCCCAAATGACTCAGAATCAAATTTGACTAAATTGGGTTTCCATCTCTCGATTATCAGCTTAGTTGCTTCATCAAGTTCTGCTTCGTTGAGCGTATTTCCATTATATCCTAGATTTTTGAGTGCAGCTCCCATGACCTCCCGCATGTCATCCAGCATGGACATGCTGCCGGCCATCCGTTGGTCGGCAAAAATATCCCAGCTTCTTGCATAGTCATCTGGCACACGCTTGGTGTTTACTGCAATGCCGCTTGATCCCATGAAATAGGGAACGCTATAGGTGAAGTTTGGGTCATAGGTGGTTTTTTTTCGTACTACAGGGCTGACATGCTTGAGATTGGGGATTTTTCCATGATCAAGGGTGCTCAGAAGATCAAGGTTGATCATTATTTCTGTATAGTCGGAGGAGGGGAAGATGATATCATATCCACTGATGCCTCCGGCCATGACCTTAGCAAACATTTCCTCGTTGGACGCGAAATTATCTATGATCACATCGATGCCCGTTTCTTTTTCAAATGCTGCTACCAACTCATCAGGTGTGTAATACGTCCAATTATAAAGATAGAGTTTTTGGTTTGCTGCTTGTTTTTTTGTACACCCTGCACAAGTCAAAAGAATCAAGAAGAGCAATGAGAAGATACAGAAGCGGGCAACGTTGCGCATGGCGCACCTCCAATGATAATCTAGCCTCCAACCTTAGCTGCTTGCAGCCACAGTCTTGAGAAATTTCCTGAACGTGAAAGCAATGACCATGGTGCCTAAGATCATCACAAACGACAGCGCGTTGATCACAGGAGACACTCCGTAGCGAATCATTGAGTACACGTACAAGGGAAGGGTACCCGATCCAGGACCGGATACGAAAAAGGTGATAACAAAGTCTTCCAATGACATGGTGATACACATTAAAAACCCTGAAAGCACTGCAGGTATGATGGACGGTATAATGACTTTCGTCAAGGTTTGCCTCTCATTCGCGCCAAGGTCGCGAGCTGCTTCCACTGTGGAATAGTCAAACTCATCCAACCTAGCTGATACCATCATGAAGACGAAGGGCAGGTTGAACGTGGTATGGGCGACGAAAATGGTAAACATGCCCAGCCTGATTCTCACTGCAGAGAAAAAGATGAGCATGGAGATACCGATGATTACTTCCGGTAGTACCATGGGCAGATAGCTTACAGTGGTTATATAGCTCCTTCCTCGGAATCGATACCATTTGATACCTACAGCGGCCAATGAGCCAATGGCTGTTGCCGTGATAGAGCTTGAAAGGGCGATGATGAGACTGTTCTTAAACGCCGTCCAAAGGGAAGGGCTGTTGAAAATCAGTTGTTCATACCAGATCAGCGAAGCGCCTTCCCACCTCATTCCTCTGGTAGAATTGAAAGAGAAGAAGACTACTACAAAGAGGGGTATGAAGAGAAATACTATGACCAAGGCAAGCATGATGTATGAAAAAGAGAAGCTCGTTTTTCTTGAATATGTGTGGTAGTTCATGCTTTACCTCTGTGAGTGTGGTGGCTCTTAATGTTATGCTCCAAGGTTTGCTGGGTCGTTTTCTTCTGCAGGTGTTGTTCCCTTTTTCCGTTGTAGAGCATCCAGAAGACGCCGACAAGTGAAATGAGGGTAAGAACCATGGAGAACGCAGAGGCAAGCGGCCAGTTTCTGGTCTTGGAAACCTGGTCAACGATGATGTTTCCTATCATGGTCGAATCCTTGCCACCGACAAGCAGGGGTACTGCATATGCACCGAAGATTGGGATGAAGGTAAAAATGAACGCAGTGCTCAAGCCGCTTCTTATGTTTGGGAACATGACTTTTACTATTGCTTCAAGCTTGGTGGCGCCCAAATCACGAGCTGCATCAAGCAAGGAGAAGTCAAATTTGTCTATCGTGGTGAACAACGGCAGTATGGCAAATGGCAGATACATGTAGATCAATACCAAAACTACAGCACCATTGTTGTAGATGAGCTTGAGTCCTTGGTTGATGATTCCCATACGGATGAGCAAGTTGTTGATGAAGCCTTCTGTTGAGAGGATTGAGATCCACGCGTATACTCTGATCAGGGAGTTGGTCCAAAAAGGAATGATGATCAAAAAGAGTAAAAACGTCTGGTGTTTACTCTTGGCCATGGCGTAACCGCAAGGTATTGCAAGAAATATGCAAATAAAGGTGGAGAGTATGCTGATCCAGAGTGTTCTCAAGACTACTTTGCCAAAACTCGGGTTGAACATCTGTCTGTATGCAGTGAGACTGAACTCCCACTCCACCCCACCATAGAGGCCTCGTTTCAAGAAGCTGTAGAGAATGATTATTCCCAATGGTACGGTGAAGAAGAGCGTGAACCAAAGCCCCATAGGCCACCCATATACGGTGCCGAGGATGTGCTCACGCTCATGAGGTTTGAGAAATTTCTTCATCGTTCGGTGTCCTTCACAAGGTATCCATCACCTGCTGTCCAGCTGACATAGACCGTATCTTTCCACTCAATGTCCGGGCCATCTTCCAAGAAAGCCGTATGCTGCTTGAATACCTTGACCTGTGTTTCAGCTGCTGTTTCAAGCTTTACATAGAACTTTGACTGAAATCCTGAATATACCGGTTCATCGACGACGCCTTTGAATGTATTCAGTGTCTTGTTTGTACTTCTCGGGGGGTTCAATGAAATTCTTACTTTTTCCGGACGGACCGTAAAATCAAGGGATGATCCTACTTGCTGTGCCTCTGCGTCTGTTACATAAACTTTTTCCTTGAGGGCAGGAACATCCACACAGAGCATGTATTCATCCTCATAGGGCTCACAGGAGAGGACTGTTGCAGAGAAGATATTGGTCTCTCCGATGAACTGTGCTACAAACCTGGTGGCAGGTGCCTCATATATCTCATAGGGGCTGCCGATTTGAAGGATTTTACCTTTGTTCATAACGGCTATCCTATCGCTGACCGAAAGAGCCTCACTTTGGTCGTGGGTTACATATATAAAGGTAATTCCAACTTTATCATGGATTTGATCTAATTCTATAAGGAGGTTTTGCCTGAGCTTTGCATCAAGGGCGGAGAGCGGTTCATCCAATAAAAGAACACTGGGTTCATTGATCAGCGCCCGTGCAATCGCTACACGCTGTTTCTGTCCTCCACTGAGCATGGATGGCTTCTTGTACACATGTTCTTCAAGTTGTACAAGACGGACATACTCCTGCACCTTTGCATCTATGGTTTTTGCGTCTACACGTCTCAGCCGTAATGGAAAGGCGATATTCTCATAGACGGTAAGATGAGGAAAGAGAGCATAGGTCTGGAAAACCGTATTGGACTGACGCTTTTCAGGAGGTAAGGACAGTATGTCTTTGGCGTCGAAGGCAACACTTCCCGAATCAGGGTAGTCAAACCCTGCAATTATCCTCAGTAGGGTGGTTTTGCCACATCCTGAAGGCCCTAGCAGTGAAAAAAATTCACCTTTCTGGATTCCTACACTTACATCATCAAGTGCTTTGAAATCACCATAGGAACGGGAGACCCGCTTTACTGTTACTTCAACCCCTTTCAATCTTTTCCATTTCCTCCACTCGCTTCAGGCAAAAAATTTCCTAACTTGCACGCCGGAACCTTCACGATTCATTGCGAATATCGAACATTTGACCGGCTCTGTCAAGCAGTATGCCGATAAAACATGTAATAATTTTATAAAATAATATAAAATAAGAAATTGAAAGTGATTTAAAAGCTCTTGTCCACTTAAATTATCCCGTTAAAAAGTCTATACGAACAATCTCTTTGTTCGTTGGATCCTCTCGATATACAGCAGGCCCCTCCTCATCATAACCAAACCAAAGCAAACGAGTAAAACGCATAAGCGTACGCTCTTTTGGAATGTCGTAGACGCAACTGTAATCGAAAGGTTTTTGAGCTTTATGTCGTACGTCATATGATAACAAGCTCAGTGTCTCCTATCATGAATCATTAGAAACATTTCTCATGCCTCTATACAAAACAACCCGCTTCCAATGCTCTAAGCGTAAGGCAAGTTGTATCCAAGGTCAAGAATGTTCCATAAAAAGAGCTCTATGATTTTCTTGATTGCAAGTCATTATTTGTAAAATATTTGGCATAGTGCATTTCTTCTGGCGCAAGCCTATGTACAAATTTCAAAAAACAGGTATGGTAAAAGAAAAGGATTCCTTGATACCTATGAATAAAACCGATTTTGACTGCTGTATTATTCTCTCTAACTATTTATGGAACGGGAAAAGCAGAGATCAGGGACACAGCATCCATTATCTTGCCCATGAAATGAGTTCAAACCTGCAAAAACCGGTTTTTCTCATTAATCTGGTGCCCTTTGTCATGCTGAGACGCTATATTTCAGCTTTTAAGGTATTCATGCCAGGAATCCATACAAGCAGGGGCATTCCTCTGACGGTAATCAATGGGTGGGGACCGGACTGGAGAGATGCTGCGCATAATGGTGAAAAACTGCCGGTTAAGCGGTTGAGGAAGCTGATACTGAGGGCAGTGCATCAATCCGGCTTAGTGAAACCGTTGCTGATTTTTACTGAACCAACGACATTGCCCCTTGTAAAAGCTCTGAAAGACCAGTTTCTGCTTGATACTTCAAAGCAAGGTTGTGATATCAAAAAAGATACTTTCCCTATAATCTGGTTCTGCAGTGACAATTTTCCGGTGGGCGATCCTCGACGCGCAGGGACAATTCTCAAGGCTATTGATGAAATTGGTCAGACTGCTGATGCAATTTGCACAGTTTCCCCAACACTTGAGAAGGTATACCAGACGATGCTACCCACGCTACTGTTGAGAAATGCTGCCGACAGAAGGTTTTTTCAGCAAGTGAAAACGGATATGGCACAGTCTGGAAAAGACCCGCTGGGACAAGGAATCAGAAGGAAGCGAATCGTCTATATCGGAATGATGAACCAGAGAATCGATTACCCGGCCCTTGAGAAAGCTGTCAGGGAGCATCCGGAGCATTCTTTCGTTTTTATCGGTGAAGAGAGAATCAAGCCGGGAGACGATTATTATGATATGTATACACTCATAAAGAATTCAGAAAACACCTTTTTTACCGGGGTGAAAAACCGTCAGGAAGTTGCAGAAATTTTCTCTATCTGCGATATCGGAATTATCCCCTATGCAATGACTCCCTTCAATCTTTCCTGCGGCCCGCTGAAGCTCTACGAATATGCCGCCGCCGATCTCCCGACAATATCAACGTCTCTTCCCGCTGTGGAGCACAGTCGTTCTTATGCATATCTTGTTGATGATGGTGATATTTCCGCTGCAATTGAAAAGGTCGTTGCAGACTATGATTTCTACAAAGAACGAATTATTGCCTTCAGCAAAGAAAACACGTACAGTGACCGCGTTCAGGCCCTCTTTAATTACGTGAAAGACATTGTCGGCACTTGAAGACCTAAGAACCTCTGGCGCGAGATTGTGCACGGCAGCGTAATGAAAGAGCAATCCAATACAGTGACCATCAGAAAGTTGCGATACGAGACAGTCGTCTGAGTATTGACCTCATCCAACAAGAAAATGGTTTGAGCCAAAAAGATACCAGCTGATCAGCTGGTATCTTCAATTGTTTGGTTTGTTTTACGCCAAAGAGGTCTCGAACCTCTGACCTACTGCTTAGAAGGCAGTTGCTCTATCCAACTGAGCTATTGGCGCATGCAATACGAAACGTTGAAACCTTACAGTAATTTGAGAAAAAGGTAAAGATGCAAAACGACAATGGAGTAAAAATAACATTGTATAAAATATAATGTATAAAAATAGTATTTGATATTGCCTATTTAGAAAAAGCTGTGTATACTACTATTGCCTAGTAAAAAGCTAGGAGAAAGAAAAGCTATTTGGAGGTAGATATGTTTGAGCAAGTAGCATTGCAGTATGGATATTCAGAACTTGAACCTCATATCGATGAGCTCACCATGGTAACGCACTATACAAAGCACCATACAGCTTATACGAACAACCTTAACGCTGCTGTTGAAAAAGATTCGACTCTTGTTGGTCGTTCGATAGAAGATATATTGTCATCGCTTCAAGAAATTAAGGATCCTGCATTAAGAAGTGCTGTGAGAAACAACGGTGGAGGGTTTTTTAACCATAACCTGTATTTCTCGATCCTTTCACCAAATGCGAAGATTGAGCCCACTGGTTCCTTGCTTGCAAGAATCAATACAGATTTTGGAAGTGTGGATGCACTCAAAGAAGAATTAAGCAAGCAGGCCCTCTCAAGATTTGGTAGTGGTTGGGCTTTCTTGGTTGCTTCGAAAGACGGTTCTCTGAAAGTGGTAAATACTGCAAATCAGGATAATCCCATCATGGAAGATAAGAGCGTGGTGTCCCTTATTGGAATTGATGTCTGGGAGCATGCCTATTATTTGAAATACAAGAACCTTCGTGCAGAGTATGTAAAGGCTTTTTGGAATGTGCTTGACTGGTCAAAGGTTGAGCAACGGTTCAATGATCTCTTGTGACGTTTTCTCCTTGTGTTTTGCGTGTTGCCCCCTCTTTGATAGGATTGAAGAGGGGGCTTTTTCTGAGTAGGGCAGTATAGAAAAAGAACGGAAAATTACAAAAACAGGACGGAACAATGCAAATATAAGCACTCTAGAAAGCTTGATTTTTATCACGCATTGTTAGTATTATACTAATGTAATCGAAGAGGATATAAGAGGAAAAAGAGATGGATAAACAAGAAAGAATTAAAAAAGAAAACATCGAATACATTATAAATAACTCAGACATGTTCCGCGAGGAAGATAAAAATAGACTAACTTCACATATAGAAGGACATATGTACTTTCTAGGAAAGAATCTTAATATTAACCTGACTTGGGATGATGCAGCTTTTTCCTGGATGGAAAACATCTACCAGCCGTTGGCTCAAGTAATGGAAACCCTTCCTGCTCAATTAAGCTTCCCCCATCGTAGGAAAGCAGACTTGTTCTTTGAACTTTGTGATCATCTGTATTACATGAGTATCCAAAGGCAGAAAGAGGTTGATGTGTATGAAGCCGTTCTCGATTACAGTGTTCGCTTTGGCGAGCCTTTAGGAAAGTTCGTAGCAAAGGTCTTGTCGGCCCACAAAGCAGCTTGATAAGCGATTTCATATATGTAGAGAAAGAAAACGAGATGGTTAGTCCGTCTCGTTTTCTTTTTTGGGGAAATTCTAAGAACATAAAAAAGCAACCACATTGTGTATGGTTGCTTTTGATAAGAGTCGGGGCGAAAGGACTCGAACCTTCGATATCCTGCTCCCAAAGCAGGTGCCCTAGCCACTGGGCTACGCCCCGAAACTTTTTGGAGTATACGCACTTGAGCTTCAAAGCGTCAAGGGGTAGTATCACAAGTAATATGAAAAAAAGAGAATTTGCTCAGCAAATATATGATATTTTGGATAATTTGCTTCCCAAGGAGATTCGATTTCTCGAGCAGCGCGATCCGTTCAGGTTTTTGATAAGTGTCATTCTGTCGGCCCAGACGACTGATAAGATTGTCAATGTAGTGGTTCAAGAGCTTTTTTCCAAATACCCTGATAAGCAGGCCTTGGCTCAAGCGGATGTACAGGCTGTTGAAGAAATCATCTATCCTACTGGTTATTATAGAAACAAGGCAAAAAACATCGTTGCATGTGCAAAAGCCTTATTAGGAAGAACCCTTCCTGAAAGCATGGAAGAACTGGTTAAGCTCCCTGGGGTTGGACGAAAGACGGCGAACTGTGTGTTGGGTGAGGTTTATCACAAAAGTGCGATAATTGTAGATACCCACTTTGCAAGAGTTGTAACACGATTGCGTTTGGTAGATGACAAAGACCCCGAAAAAATTGAGAAAGCTGTTGCACGTCTGCTTGATGAAAGATATCACTATCGATTCTCAATGACTGCTAATCTTTTTGGCCGTACTGTCTGTCATGCAAAGAAGCCTAGTTGTGACGCTTGCCCGCTTGCATCTCTTTGCCCGAGTAAAGATGCTTTTCTGAAGAAACGTTCCAAGCAATCAACTCTCCCTCTCGTTTGATCGTGAGTATGGCAAGGCTGACATCTTTGATGAGAATATGAGGGATCTCCACTTCAAGCGCTTGCTCGCCAAGAAATATCCCGTCGTATCTGAAGCTGGTCTTCAGTTCTTCTCGCAACTGCTGTAAGGGGGAGCCTGATAGCGGTAAGTACAGGTGTCCTTGTGAAAAAACTGTGTGGTTTTCTGTAAGCATCGGGAGAGGGGGGCAAGAGACAAAAGGTGCCTTGTCGGTCGTTTGTGTCGAGCCGAGTATGATGCATGGCTCAAGAGCCAATAGGCTGTGGTGACCTTCTTTTGCGTACAAGTCTTTCCTCAGACAGGTAAGATTTCTCCTCAGTTCCTTTGCCAAGCGAAGGATGTAGTATGTTTCCATGACCAAAGCATACTGAAGAGAGTATGCCTCTACAAGGGAAAAAGTAAAAAGATGGGCCCTTTCTCTTTACACAAAAGCCGTTATCTGGTAATTTGGCTAAGGTTGAAGTTCTCTTCGCGATAGCCTTGTATAACTGCTCACGGGCAAAAGTTGCTCGTACAAGGATAGCCTTGACTTCGACAGGCCTATGGCGGCCAGAAAACGAATTATTTTGACAAGGTGGATATAGCTATGGCTCGTAGATGTGAGATTTGTGGAAAAGGAACGGTTGCCGGAAATAGTGTTCCGAGGAAAGGTCAAGCTAAAAAGAAAGGCGGTGTTGGCCAGCACATTGGCGTCACCACAAAGCGCGTATTCCGCCCCAATCTCGTGACGATCAAGACTATGATCAACGGAGCACCTCGCTCCATTAAGATTTGTACTCGTTGCTTGAGGAGCGGTAAGGTCGAAAAGCTCGTATAAGTGTTGCAGCGCTTATTCGATCTGGAGAGAGCCCATCATGGGCTCTTTTTGTATATATTGACTATATAAAAGTTTACTCAGTTGTTTATTATCTTGAACTTTGGAGGTGGTGTGATGAAGCGTTTACGAATACATGCAGTTGAGAGTAGCAACCTGATTACCCGGGAAGGCTGTGACACCCTCAAACGAATTCATGAAGCCTCCACCGAAGAGCATCAAGTCTATGTGCTTGCTCCCCTATGCGTCGCTCAGCTGCAGCTGAAAGATCTGCTCTGTTATGCAAAGAACCACGATGAACGACTTTGGGCGTTGCAGGAACAGCGGTTCGGCACGTGGGCCGCGTTGGTTGAACAGTTGTTGCCACTTTCAGCCCAAGAACAGGTGATGCAACGCATCAAGCAAGGGTTTTCAGATCTTGAAGACATCCTTCGCAGCATATGGTTAGTCCAGGAAATCAGTGAAGGCGTGATGCATTATGTATCAAAGGTGGGAGACAGCTGGGTAGCAGATCTTCTCTGCCATTATTTTACGCTCTCTTCCATACACTCGGAGATCGACGAATATTCAACCCTGCTTGCAAAACAACAAATCACCCATGAGGCTCTGTTTGTATACGGGAATTTTCCCCAAGCGTCTGAATCAGGTATGAGAGAGGGGTTGAGCGAATATGCGGCAGCTACGATTGCCTCACATTTCAAAGCCGACGGAGTGACTTTCTGGAATAATAATTCATTGCTCAGAAACGCTGACAGCAAGGAAGTTCCTTCAGCCTTGGTAATACGTTCACTTTCCTACTCTGAGGCTACAGAGCTCTCCTTTTTCGGAGCCCCTGTAATTCACCCTCACGCTCTTCTGCCTGCAATGAAAGAGTCTATTGATGTTGCTCTACGGTGTTGGCTGAATGAGCATGATCCAGGCACGATTGTAAGCAGCAAGAGCACAGATGCAGACAGCAGTAGAGTGAAAGGGTTCTCTATCATCCACGACATCGCCTTGATCAACGTAGAAGGTGCAGGCATGAGTGGGGTGATAGGCATAGCGAGCAGGCTTTTTACTGCCATGAGAAGTGCAGGAATTTCGGTGGTCTTGATCAGTCAAGCCTCAAGTGAGTACTCAATCTGTTTTGCCGTCCCTGAGAAGGAGATGGAAAAGGCGTGTGAAACTGCACGTAAGGAATTTTCTTTCGAGCTGGATACTCATTTGATTCAGAGCATCGAAGCTGAAGGTTCTTTGGCTATCCTCGCGGCAGTTGGCCAGCAGATGACCGGAAAAGCAGGGGTAGCGGGTAAGTTTTTCTCTTCTCTTGGACGAGCAGGCGTAAATGTCATTGCCATCGCACAGGGGTCGAGTGAAACCAACATAAGTGCCGTTATAAAAGGTCAGGATTCCAAGAAAGCGCTCCGGGCCTTGCATGCTCGCTTCTTCTTGTCAAAACAGGCTTTGTCTGTAGGGCTTCTCGGTCCAGGCAACATTGGAGGCACTCTGTTGTCGCAGCTGTCAAGTGAGGCGCTTCGTCTCAGAGAGCAGTTCGGTGTTGATATCCACCTAAGAGGAATCGCCAATTCAAAGAGAATGCTCCTTGACCAAGACGGAATTGACCTTGCAAGTTGGCAGTCACGATTTGAAGAAGAGTCGGTACCGGTTGATATGGACATCTTCACCCGTCATATTGGAGCGACGTACTTTCCACACTCCCTGATCATCGATTGTACCACCAGCAGTGCCTTGGCCCAGCAGTATGACAACTGGCTGGAAATGGGAATTCATGTTATTACACCGAACAAGAAGGCAGGAACAGCTCCCATGTCTTACTATAATCGGCTCTTCGACACGTGTCTTCGAACCGGACGTAGGTTCCTTTACGAGACCACTGTCGGGGCTGGCCTTCCTGTAATCGGAACCTTGAAAGACCTCGTGCAAACGGGAGATCGGGTACACCGTATTGAAGGAATTGTAAGCGGAACTCTTGCTTGGTTATTTGCTTCCTATAACGGAACGATACCTTTTAGTGCTTTAATTCGCCAAGCGAAAGAGATGGGGTATACTGAACCCGATCCACGTGATGACTTGTCAGGAACGGATGTAGGTAGGAAAACAGTAATCCTTGCAAGAGAGTTGGGTTTTGAAGTTGAAGTTGAAGATATTCCAATTGAAAGCTTGGTGCCGAAAAGCTTGGAGAATTGTTCCCTTGAACAGTTTATGGATCGATTGGAAGAGCTGGATGAAAGTATTGAGAGTGCTTATAATCAGGCCAAGGAAAGAGGTGAAAAACTACGGTATGTAGGGATGGTCACCGAGGATGGGTCATGCAAAGCTGTTCTTAGCAGTTTTGGCCCTGAACATCCTTTTGCACAGGCATCTGGTACTGATAATGTCATTTGTTTTACAACAGACAGATACCTTGAACAACCATTGGTGATCAAAGGACCTGGCGCAGGACGTGAGGTGACCGCTGGTGGTGTATTTTCTGATATACTGCGATTGGCAGCCTATCTTGGTGCCAGGATTTAGGAGGAGAAGAGATGCAATTTGTTTCAACCAGAGGAATGGCAAAAGCTGTAGGGGCTAGTGAGGCTATCATGCAGGGGTTGGCCCCTGATGGAGGACTGTACGTCCCTCAAGAGTTTCCTTCTGTGATGCATCTTCCTATTCATGAAATATCATCCTATCCTGAACTAGCGTATGAAGTACTGGCCCCTTTCTTTAAGGGAGACCTTTTAGAGGAAGAACTTCCCCAAATCTGTATCGATGCTTTTAATTTTCCTGTGCCTTTGGTAGAGCTCAGACCACAAGAGATGGTATTGGAGCTGTATCATGGCCCAACTGCTGCTTTCAAGGATTTTGGAGCACGTTTTCTTGCTGCAAGCATGGAAAGAATCCTTGCGAAACAAAGTCGGAAGCTTACGATTCTTGTGGCCACTAGCGGTGATACAGGAGGGGCTGTTGCAGCAGCGTTTGCACAAAGAGAGGGTATTGAGGTCAAGGTGCTTTTCCCAAAAGGCAGAGTTTCAAAACGCCAGCAGCAGCAACTCACTTGCTGGGGTGGCAATATCCAAGCCTACGAGGTGGACGGTAGCTTTGATGATTGTCAGAAGATGGTCAAGGACGCGTTCATGGACGAGAATATTTCCAATGAGTGGGGACTTTCCAGTGCAAACAGCATCAACCTCGGCAGACTCTTGCCGCAAAGCGTCTACTACGTGTACTCTTCGTTTCTCTTTCAAAGTTCAGTAGGACAGAAACCGACATTCATTATTCCAAGCGGCAACGTGGGAAACAGCTGTGGTGCGTACTGGGCTCATGCGATGGGTTCTCCCATCGAGCAGATCGCTCTTGCTTTGAACGCAAACAAGACGATTGTTGATTATTTGGATACGGGCGTGTATGAAAAACGACCTTCTATCGCAACCCTTGCCAACGCAATGGACGTCGGATCGCCGAGCAACATGGAACGTTTGTTCCATCTCTATCCCGATGTAGACTCAATGAGAAAGATGGTCTCTGCCTACTCAGTGGATGATCAGACGATCAAGAGGACCATCAAGGAAGTCTACGATGAGTCAGGCTACATTATCTGCCCGCATACGGCAACCGGTGAGCGGGTGAGAAGAGACCACTTCAAAGGTAAGCCCTCCATAGTAATATCAACCGCCCATCCAGCGAAGTTTGAAATGGTGGTTGAACCCTTGCTCAATTCGAGTGTTGAGGTTCCTCAAAACCTAAAAGACCTACTTGAAAAACCGACATCCTTTGTTGAGGTAGGTACGGATTATCATCAGCTGTTTGAGTAAGTGTGCTCTCTCAAGAAATCCACACTGTCTTGGGGATCAAGGCAGTGTGGATTATTTAATCAATGAATAATTGAAATGTATAAATTTTTATATTATTCATCATTATTGGGCATAGAATTTACTATTCCTATAATATATTTAATTAGTCCGCTGTTTTTCAACTCTTTTGTCGTTGTCCCATCGGTAATCGATAGTGAGAAGTAGGTATCTGCTTCATCAAATGATCCCCAAATGGCTGCGAACGCCTGCTCTAGCAAAGTATCGATCTGATCCATATCTTCGATTTCTTGTAGTGCTTTGAGAGCGGGTACGATATTTGACAATTTAGTACCAGCAATTGGCTTCATAGAGAATGAAATTACAATTCCTTTCCTGTAGGTTTCTGCTCCATCACTAATTGAATTGGTTGCGATACTTGCTTGTACAGATGCATAGACATCTCCATTAATCCAAAGAGGGTTGTTGGCGGTTGGTATTCGATACGAAATCTTATCTATTCCAGTGTCAATTAATAGTCCAACAGCTGTGTCTACATCATCGCTCAAAGACCTCAAGAAAGTTGATAATCCAAATCTGCCTTTCAAGAAGAATTCTGCCATTTCCTCTAAAGTAGGAGCGCTGGCTGCTGTCATTACAGTATCAAGAAGAGATAGCAGTTTGTTTGCAGACGCGGTCATCTCGAGATCGAAATGATCAAGGCTCATCTCT
>CAZJMG010000024.1:0-51049 GCA_964547185.1 uncultured Sphaerochaeta sp. | reverse complement strand
CTCCTTAGCAAGGTGGTAAGTCCCCAAGGGGGATGAGGTAATGACCCAGTTTAAAGATGTCCCTGCAAGACTTGTGCACCTTGCAAAGGAATCCTGTATTGATAGCGTACGCTTGCTTTCGCCATCTGTCAACGAAAAAATTCATTTTTTCAAAATACTTTTGATTTTTTATAATAAAAGCCTGATATTATCAACTGCCATATGAGAGAATTTGCCGTACCTCTCGCTTAATTCTTATTCTTTTACTCTCTATTTAAAAAGAACCTTATTTGTTTTATTAGAATAATTTAAATGATTTAATTTGATTTTAATAAGAAATATCCAATAACAACAAACATCCAAACAGCTTAAACAACAAGACAGATTTATCAAAAAAAATATAAAACCTTTTGATTTTCAACTCCCTATTAAAAATTTAGAACCAAGCTCCAGACAGGAATGGAAAGAAGAGAAAGCAAAGTGCTGATGATCACCATCTTGGAAGCATACGTAGTATCGCGCCCATATTTTGATGCCAGAATAACCGTGGAAGAGCCCCCTGGCATAGCAGCAAGAATCACCGCTACGCCAACTAGCAAAGGGTCGATAGATAGCAGCCGTCCGGCAAAAAGAGAAACCAAGGGAATCAACAACAGACGCAACAAGGAAAACAGAACCAGATTACGATCAAGACGAATCTGTTTCTTCTGCATCTTTCCAAACAAAGAGCCGATAAGCATCATCGACAGAGCCGTAGTGCAGCCTCCCAACGAGGAGAGTGTCATATCTAGAAAAACAGGCAGGCGAACACCAAAAAGCATCAAAAACAACCCAACATACATGCTGATCATACAGGGATGGAGTGCAACGCTCAGAACTGCTTGTTTCTTGTTTACTGCCGCAGGGCAAAACAAGGAAAGCCCTGCAGTCCAAATGACCACTCGTTGTACTATAAGATAGACCGAGGCATACATCAGACCGGCAGGACCAAAAAGTTCTCCAACGATCGGAAGACCCAAAAACCCTGAGTTGGAAACCAAAAGCCCATAATGCAGCACACTTTTCTTGTCAGGATCCACTGTCCTGAAAGAAATTCTTGTCAGGAGAAAGCAAAAGCCCTGAACACCAACCGATAAGAAGAAAATTACCACAAAAGAAACAAAAAGCTGGTAATCAAGCTCGAACTGGAACGAAAGGATGATGCTGCACGGCAAAGTCACATAGAGGACCAAGTCGGTCAGCATGCTCTTGGAGGTCTCGGCAAAGAGCCCTATCCTTCTGAGCAGCAGACCGACGACAAACAGACAAAACAACTGTCCTTGCAGGTTCCATAGGTTTGTCAGGTCCATCACATGCATACAAAAGCCCTAACGGACCAAGGCAGGCCGCTTGGGGTCGAACTTCCAATTCGGTATCAGATACTGCATGCCAATAGAGTCGTCGCGTGCGCCGAGGCAGTTCTTCTCATAGACCTCGTTCGCCTTCAGAATCTGGTCACGATCAATATCGATACCCAAACCAGGCTTGTCGCCGATTGCAATGTGTCCTTCCTCGATCTTCATCGGATCTACAGTAAGACGTTCGATACCTTCCTGCCAAATCCAATGGGTGTCAATGGCTGTCGGATTGCCTGGAACGGCGGCTCCCACGTGCGCAATCATGGCCAAGGAGATGTCAAAATGGTTGTTTGAATGCGAACCCCAGGTAAGACCGAATTCATCACAGAGCTGACCTACCCTCACCGCCCCACTCATCGTCCAAAAATGACAATCTGCCAAGGGAATATCCACGCTTTGCAGCTCCAAGGAATGCCCCAACTCCCGCCAGTCGGTCGCGATCATATTGGTGGCTGTAGGCAGTCCCGTTGCCCTACGGAATTCACTGAGCACTTCCCTGCCGCTGTAGCCTTTTTCCGCTCCGCAAGGATCTTCACAGTAGGTGAGTATCCCATGCATGTCCTTGCACAGGGCAATAGATTCCTTGAGCGACCATCCGCCATTGGGATCGAGCGTCATGCGAGCGTCCGGATAGGCCTTTTTCATAGCCTTAATAACCTCTATTTCCTTCTTTCCTTCTAAAACGCCGCCCTTGAGTTTGAAATCATCAAACCCATACAATTCCTTGCTGCTGCGTGCAAGCTCAACCACCGAGTCCGCGTCGAGAGCCACCTCGTGGCGGAGGCGGTACCAGTCGACACTGTTTTGCACATCGGCATAATAAGGAAGGTCGGTTACAGTCCGGTCGGCTATGAAGAATAGATAGCCAAGCACCTTCACTCGGTCACGAACCATACCGTCACCAAGCAACGAAGCGACGGGAACCTCAAGATACTGTCCAAGCAGATCCAAAAGAGGGGCTTCCACAGCCGTAATTACATGAATCCCTGTTCGCAGATCGAAGGTTTGCAAACCTCGCACATCATTCTCATCATCACCCAATGCAGCCTTCACTTTCAGAAGAGTCTGCTTGTATTCACTGATCTTGGATCCTTCAACAACAGACTTTACCTGAAGCAATGCGTTGGTGATTTTCTGACCACCGGGTACTTCTCCAAGACCGGTGTTTCCCTGGCTGTCAGTAAGGATCACAATGTTTCGGGTAAAAAAGGGAGCGTGGGCACCACTGAGATTCAGCAGCATGCTGTCCTTTCCTGCAACGGGATATACTTCCATTTTCTGAATATACGGTATCATGGTTACACCTCTCTAGTAAGCAACATACTTAAGGCTATAATGGTTTTTTCAAATTGTCAATTTATACTATCAATTTTATAATATAAGTTGATATTTTTATAAATTGTTTAGAAAACTAAACAGGAATCCGGTTATAAAAAAAGGAACTCGCTCCTATCATTGGCAATTATTGCTACGATATTCTGAATATTCGTACATATTTACTTTGATTTTTCTTCATTCACGTGTAATACTATAACAACATTATATAATTTTACCATTATTTCAAGTACAACAATAAGGATTCATCATGCCTACCGACACCGACAAATACAACATCAAGACCGTTGCACGCTGCTTTCAAATCCTGGACTACGCTTCTGAACAAAGCGGTCCGATATCCATTCAGGATGTCTGTTCTGCTTTGGATACCAACAGCAACATGGCCTTTCGCTTACTGGCAAGCCTTCAAAACTCAGGCTACATGACCAAGGACCCCTATACAGGTCTGTATGCCATTTCCTTGAAGACGCTCAAGCTCAGCAGAAGTGCACTCCAATCTCAGGAAATCCGAAAGGTAACCATGCCCTATCTTGAATTACTTTGGAACCAATTCCCGAAAGCAAACGTGAATATGGCAGTTTTCTATAACGGAGAGGTCCTCATGCTCGACCGGATCGACACACAGTCCACCCCCCGTACCTATTTCACCCCAGGTCGACAACTACCCTTCCATTGCTCGGCACTCGGTAAAGTCCTCACCTGTGAACTGAAGGAAGAGGAACTAGACAAGCTCATCAAGGAAAAGGGATTGAGCAGATATACAGAGCAAACCATTACCGATGCCGCAATGCTGAAGCAAGAGCTTGCTAAAGTCCGCAAGGAAGGGGCAGCCAGGGACCGCAATGAGTTCATTGAAGGTGATAACTGTTCGGCAGTTCCGGTGAGAGGCAGAGATGGGAAGATCATCGCAGGCATCAGCGTTAGTGCCCTTATCTCCAACATGGCAGTTGAAGAAATCGAGGCAGCCATCCCAAGACTCAAGGACACTGCTTCCAAAATATCCTACATGATGGGGTATACCACACAACCGGTCATGTAAATCCACTATATAAACACGGTGATACAGGCTGCCCTTTCGGACAGCCTGTATCATTATAGATGTAATAGGAAAATATACTCAGTCAAAAACTTCATAGCCACCTTTGAGCAGTTCGCTCTTGAGGTGTTCCATCTGCTTGGAAGGAGACGGCAGGTTGGGCAAAAAAGGCTTTCCCACCCTCTGTCCTACAAGATTCGCCAGATCTTTCGTAGCAACCGGAAAACTTGACTTGTCGGTCGCCAGCCTGATGGGGTTCAGCTTCCATTGAGCCTCAAGCGACTTTTTCATATCACCAGCCATATAACTCTCATAGATTGAACAAACCAAGGCCGGCAGATAATTGGCAGTCGAACAGACTGCACCTACCGCTCCAACACACAGGCCTGAGTAAATCAACGTATCCTTGCCGCACATCACCTTGAAGCTCACGTCGGCGTTGCGCCTGATGAACTCCATTGTTTGAGTCAGGTCACCACTTGAGTCTTTCATACCCACCAGATTGGGAACTGAGTGTGCGAGGTCCTGTACCAAATCCTGACTCATAGCATAGCCACAACGTCCGGGGTTGTTGTACAGAAGAACCGCCGTATTCGGAACACTCGCTGCAATACTCCGGATATGCTGTTTCAATTCTTCATCACTCGGCTTGAGGAACATCGGCTGCAAGATTGATATGCCTTTCGCCCCGAGCCGCACACCCATCTGTGCAAGACGGATACACTTGCTGGTACGAATGTTTCCCACCCCCATGTACAGGGGAATGCGACCGGCTATCTGATCGAGCATGACCTCAAGGGCAGCTTCCATCTCGTCCTCTTCCATCATATAGAACTCGCCGTTTGAGCCAAAGGCCAAGATGCCTGAGCACCCACCTTCAATGATGAACTCGATGAGGTTTCTTAGTGCCTGCTCATCCAGGCTCTCATCCTCCTTGATTGGAGTCAGAATAGGGGGAATAATCCCTTTGATGAATGAGGTGTCCATAGTTGCTCCTTGTACTCAGTCGCCGATTTTCGTTCCACTGATCTTGGCGTAGTACCGAGCCAAGGCACTGTGGTCATCGTTGCCAAATCCATCGGCGTGCAATGTTTCCATCATCTCACGAGCCAGCGCAGTAAGCGGCAGCGGACTACCGACCCCATGGCCTGTATCAAGAGCATTGGCAAGGTCCTTGATGTGTAAATCAATCTTGAACCCCGGCTTGAAGTTCGAATCCATCATCATAGGGGCCTTTGCATTCATTACAGTCGAACCGGCAAGCCCTCCCTTGATAGCATCAAAGACGAGATGGGGATCTACTCCTGCCTTCTTCACCAAGGTGAAGGCTTCACTTACCGCAGCAATATTGAGCGCCACGATGATCTGGTTGGCAAGCTTGGTGGTATTGCCCGCCCCGATGGGCCCGCAGTGTACTGCACTTGCTCCCATGACGAGAAGAATATCCTTCACCTCTTCAAACAAGGCCTTATCACCACCGACCATGATGGCAAGACTTCCATCGATCGCCTTGGGCTCTCCACCGGATACAGGGGCATCGAGCATGCGCACACCTTTCAGGGCACAAGCTTTTTCAATCTCCTGGCTTGCAAGAGGAGCAATGGAGCTCATATCAACCAATTTAAGCCCAGCATTTGCCCCTGCAAGCACCCCGTTCTCACCCATGACCACGGTCTTGACATGGGGGCTGTTGGGAAGCATGGTAATTACCAAGGAAGCTTCTCTCGCCACATCGGCACAAGAGGAAGCCGCTGTTGCACCAGCTTTCACCACATCTTCAACATTCGCTTGATTCACATCAAAACAGACTACCTCGTAACCGGCCTTAAGCAGGTTCTTTGCCATGGGCTTTCCCATGATGCCAAGTCCGATGAATCCAATTTTCATATAGCTACTCCTCAGAAATATTGTGCGTACATACAAAGAAAGCTCTGATACTACAACTCCCTTTAAAGATAGAGTACGAGCAGAGTCGTGTTTTGTCAACTAAAATTATAAATTCATTGCAAAGCGTTATACTTTTTAGATACTACTTTATATTTTTCTAATATCGTTATATTAATGCACCCCCATCATCCACCAGAACACATATTTTCATTGACTGTATTGGTCTTGTTTTGCATACTGCCTGCATGAAACACCTGCAGATCAGTGTCGTCATGATGCTCTATACCATTAAATGCCTTCTTGGAACGGCCATCTGTTATGGATTTTACAAGGCTTTTCCCCAGTATTACCTGCTTTGGTCAATTGTCAGCTTGCTTCTGGTGCTTGCTCCCGACCCGGGCAACAGCATCTCCCTCCCTATCGCCAGGATCAAGGCGAACATCACCGGAGCTCTTGTAGGACTGTTGTGTTTCACCCTTCCCTTCCATCAACTGTTGAACCTTTTGATCGGAGTGGTACTGACCATCTTCATCTGCTCTTGGCTGAAGTTTCCCACTGCAACGAGAAGCGCCCTTGCCGCACTGGTAATCGTACTATTGCAAGAGTTCGGAAAACCCATGTGGTCCTATGCGTTGCAACGAATTTTTGCCGTACTTTTAGGATGTCTCGTAGGCTTGGCCTTGACACTAGCCTTCCAGGCAGTAGAAAGGAAGTTCTTGCAAGCTCAAAAAGAAACCCCCTCGTCAAAGACAAAGGGGATTGCATAGATTACAAGAAGATCACCGTACAACGCCTTCAAATACGGGGTTTCTCGGTTCAAGGCTTCCGGCTGAATACCCCCAAATGGTGGCATACTCGTCGATGTTCTCACCCATTTCTTCGAGCTGTCTCAGGTAATGGGCTATCGATTTGGACTCTATGATGATTACCGCTCCCATGTCCTCAATCACCTTGCTGTGGGGCCGGGCATGGTCGAATTCAAATTTGAGAATCCGTCGACCGTCCTCGGTGATTCCTATGGTACGATAGGTATTGCTCTTGCCTACACCTGGAAGATTAAGCGTGTTCCGATCGGTTGAGATGAAGGGAATTTCATCCCCATCTCTGATCATGTTGATCTGTTCTACCATGTTCGGTGCGTCACTCATGAAAGGCCGGACCACAGAGTGATATCGTTGGGCAACCTGACCGATTGAGCTCTCTTCCACCTGCTCCTGGGTCGATCTGGCGTTGGTTGCAAACAGCTCACGATTCTCCTTGAAACCTTTTACCGAGAAGGTGTAGTAGGGAAGAATCCCGATGTCGTTGAGAGCCTTACGTAATTTTGCACTGTGCCCTCTACGACTGGCCGCTACGGTGAATACCTGTTGATTGGTAACCGCCCAACCTGCATCCAACAATCTTCTGACCGCCTTCTTGGTATCGGGGGTGATCTCCATGGCAGAGCTCACGTGTGTCTGTACCACACACTGGTCAATACCGACCTCTGCAGCTTTGAGCCTGAAATCCTTAAGGACTTCGGCCAATTCCTTGGTGACCCGCTGCGGCAGGTATACGGGAATCTTTGTCCCCAGTCGAACCCTTCTCATCGGAGCATATTGCCCCTCCACACCGCGGCTCTTATTGTCCTCAATCTTACTTTTTGCCATCTTGAGCACTGCATCAAGTATGGTCTTCAGCGACTTGACCGAACTCATCAGGGCATCACCACCGGTGATCAGGATGTCCCACAGATACGGGTCGTTTCTAAAGTAATCCATGTTCAGTTCAAGCTGCTCGGTCCAACTCTTCTTCGGCCTGAGTTTCTCAAGCTCAAAGTTGAATCGTCCTCCTTGAAAGTCGTACATTCTCTGACAGTAGGAACAAAGCCCTCCACAAGCCCGTCCCATGGTATCGGGGATAAAGATGGCTACATTGGGATACCTTCTGTGCACGTTGTGCGAAGGAAGCAACCATCCTGCAGCGTTCGGCTCGCCCGGTTTTGCAATGTCTTCCTTCTCCCATGCCACAATCTGTCCGAACTCCTCGATCAAATCCCTTGAGTAGAAAAGGTACGTCCTGATGGCAAGGTCACTATGAGGATATTCCTGTTCAGTTACCGGCCGGGTGTCAATGAGAGAAAGAAAATAGGGAGTGGCAAAAATCGGGATTCCCTTTTTCTCTGCATCAACCATGATCTGTAGGGTTTCTTCGTCCATACTATGATCAAGATACAGATTCAGGTCTTCTGTGCTTCGCACAGCAAAGTGTAGATGAAATCTATCCTCTTTCCACCAAGCGAGGACCTGTTTCCTCTTTTGTTCATAGCTCATGCCTTGCTTGAATTGATAAATAGCTTTCTTGCTCTTCTGCTCGTCAATCCTTTTTATCAAGAGGTCAACAATCCGTTCCTTGTTCTTGGCCCTGAAAGCGATCACCTCATGATCAAGACCGCTTGGATGGCGATCCATCCACTGTTGCACTTGATTACGGGAGGGAATCTCACGATCCTCAACACCGCTTAATTGGGCCATCAGATGAGCCATATCCTCTAGAAAGTCAAGATTGACCGAATCGACAGCACCAAGAAGCACTCTTCTGAGTAGTGCAATAGGCTTGGAAACAACTGCATCTCCGTGCAGATTTCCATCAACGAAGGATTCTCCCTCATGATCCAGATAGTCCATCATTCTCAAGTGAGCCATCGAGGTGCTCATGAGTTTGTAATATTCCTGCTCGGTCTGCTCCTGGGCAGAATAGTAGGCCCAAGCTACAGGATACTGTTGTTGCAAGGTGGTTGAGATTTTCTCCTTCAGGATTTCCACCAAGGCCGCATCATCAAGCTTTTGGTCAAGGAACAAGGCGATGAGTTCTGAATTGTCAGCCTTCATCTTGGCGACAAGTTGTTCAATGCGTTCATGTTGTGTATTCATGCAGTAAAGATACAAGCAGAAGTTACCCAGTGTCAAGCTTTGTGTTTAATTTTATATATTATAATATTTTAAATATATATTTGATAGAATTCCAGCCTCCTTCTCAATCAAAACTTCCAACATACCTACGGATCCTTATGACAGAAGATTTGATAATTTCCTTGTCTGCTGTGCTTCACTGCAGTATTTTATAGCTCTAGGGTTTCTTGACTTGACTATTGCCTGGAAACGACGTATCAATAGATGCGTACATACGAATATATCTGAGGTATTATGTTACAATTCTATACACCGTCCCTTGCGGACAAATCTCTTTTCCCCTCGTACAGCAAGCACCTTGCCTACGAGTATTTTTTTTCTTATGTAGATCTTTGGGGTGAGGCAATCGGAATTACCATTGCTAAAAGCGATACAGCGCTCTACATGCACCTAGAGGAAGATGACTGCTTTCTGCTTCCTATTACCGATGACCTTCCCAAGGCGATGGAAGAACTTGAAGATCATTGCAAACACAGCGGCCAGCATCTCCACCTGGAGTGCATACCCACAGAGCAAGCACTCATGCTTCAAGAACTTGGGTATACCATTGAACATGTTCCCAATCTGGATGATTACCTTTATAAAAGTGAGAAACTCATCAAGCTTTCTGGAAAAAAACTTCAAGCAAAGCGAAATCACATCAGTCAGTTTGAAAGAGAATACACCTATTCGGTGCGCACCCTTTCAAAAAAAGAGATGCGTGACGAATGCTACAAGATGGCCTCAACTACGTGGCTTGACAGCAAGGAAGGCTTAACAAAAGAGATCAAGAATGAATTAGGAGCTCTCAAACGGGCCTTCGACCACTGGGATGAACTGGGATTTTTCGGCATCCTTGTATGTGTCGATCACAACCTCACAGCTTTCACCGTTGGAGAAATCATTGACGAGCAGATGGCCATAGTTCATTTCGAAAAGGCTGATATCTCCTACAAGGGAATTTATTCGGTCATAAACCAACTTTTCTGCAGCCAATATTTATCCGATGTCAAATACGTGAACAGGCAGGAAGATGCCGGAGTGGAAGGTCTGAGAAAGGCCAAACGCTCCTACAAACCCGACCTCATGGTCGAAAAGTACAGGGCAACAAAGCGCATATGATTATTGAGCGGGCAACAAAAGAGGATTACCAAGAACTCAAGAATCTTTGGAAAATCGTCTTTGATGAAGAGGCTGTGTTCCTAGAGCACTTCTTTGCGAAGAGAATCCATTTTGAGCACATCCATGTAGCTCGCATCGATCAAAAGATTGTAAGTGCCTTGCATGCCCTGCCTCTTACCTATCAGAAAGAAGGGAAGAAGTATCCAACCTCCTACATCGTCGGGGCGGCAACGTACAAGGAGTACCGAAAGAGGGGAATCATGAGCGAACTTCTTGCTGCAGTAGAGAAGTCCTATACGCATCCCATCACGTTGTTTCCTGCAGTTCGACCGTTCTATGAGGCCAACGGGTACACAACAACCTCCTATATGGAGAGTTACCCCTTATATGCATGCAAGTATGAAGAAGGTGTATCGCAGCAAGCCCTCGATCTTACACGCTTATCGAACATATACGATGAGGCAACAAAAACCAATGGATCCTTATGCAGAGACGCCGAAGCCTGGTCTTTTCTAACCGATGGATATGAGACGGTACTCGTCGATGGAGCGTATGCGTTTATCAGCGAAAACAAGGCAGTGGAAGCAATGGCCCTTGATGTTCCAGCCGCCCAGAGACTACTGAAGGTACTACAGGAGAAGGCTATTGAAAAAATACAGGTCCTGGAAGATTCACCCTTCTCTAAGCTCTTGGATGCACAGCAAAAGGTGCTCACCCCGATGGGGATGAGCACCAAAAGAGATTTGCAAGGCATCTATATAGCTGAACAATATTAACGTACTACACACTCGATGTCCTCAGTCCAGCTATTACCTTTTTCATCGATAAGGGTCAACCGCATTGGAATGACCGTCGAAGAGGGAGCATCCTTGGAAATGACAAACCTGAATGTATTACCTTCACCCCTGATTCTTTGAGCGGTCCTTGAACTGATACGACTGTTGTTGGTCGCTTGATGAGCAGAGGGCAGGCTCCCCAACTGCAATTCATCGACCAAGAACGTTACATACTCACTATCGCTGCTCAACGTCGCTTTCAAGGAAGAAAAATCAACATTCCCCACATTGCGGTAGGAGAACCCAAGGGCAAGCTGTGTATTGGCAGGAAGGTTCTGATGGTTGTAATACAGTATACCGATCCGATCTATTGAGAGATCTTTCCACAGAGCCTCAAAAAACGCTCCTTTGCCTTCCACGGTCAAAGACTCGCTATCGGTGACAACCTGAGCTGTGGTTCGATCATACCAGCCTGCAAATACTGCAGAACCGATAGGTGCAAGATCAGTAGGTACTACAACATCTTCAATCTCGTAGAAAAGGTCAGTTTTGCTCCTCTCATCATAAAATCGAACCCCAGGCTTATAGATTGCATACAGGGTCTGGTTGGTATATCCCATCTCGATGGTCTGTCCTGCCTCATAGGTGATCTCCTCAGGGGTCAGCCCCCATCCTGCAAGTATTCCGATGTGTGCTGTATTGAGTCGTATCTGACTCGCGTCAGGTAAAGTAACCTTACTTCCCGGCTGCCGGCCTATCTGTTGCCGAAAGCTGTAACGATAGTTCGGCCCCTCAGAAGAGAAATCCAACGTCAACACAGGACGATAGAAACTGCTGTTCTGGTATAGCCAAGCAGCTGTTTTTTGCATCTCAGCATCAGGGAGTTCCAACAACTTTTGCAGTATATAATCACTGGTTGCCTGATCCATCCTGAAGGAAGAAAGCGTATTGAGCTTGCTGCGGGCCTCTAGATACGCATCTTTATCGCCTCTTGAGCGAGCTTGCTCCAAGGCTTTCCTCGCTTCCTGTGCCTCGCGCGCTACTGAAGCATTGAGATTATCATATGATTGGATAAGTGATTGCATCGTCTGTGCATTGAGGTCCAGACTTTGCAAGGTCTGAAACTGCCTTTCCGCAGTTGGGCTTGCTAGGACGGGAACCATTGCAAAGAGAAAAATTGCAGATAGTACTATGCTTGTTCTAAGGATTCTCATAGGCATTCTCCATATTCACAATTTGTTCTTAATGAAGGTAATACCAACAGATTGGAAATATGACAAGGATAAGCAGAGCAACTTCACATACTCTTTAACTCTTTGAAGAAATATGAAGATGGATGGTCCTTCCTGTATAGCTGAGCAGGCCTTCCTTGGCTAAAGCAGTCAGCTCTCGACTCAGTGAGGTTCGAGAGAATCCTAAGCGATTAGCAAGCTCCTTCTTGGAAAGAGGGAGCACTATCGTACTGCTTCCTTGTCTCTTTATCAAACTATGAAGATAGGAGAGCAGACTGCTTCGCAAGCTCTTGGAGGAGAGTCTGTTCACGACTAGGCTTAACTCGTACGTCTTGTCGCTGATAATCTTGAGCAGTGATGAAAGAAACACCTTCTCTTCTTTGCAAAGAAGCAGCACCTCCGATTTTTTGATATGCAGAATCCTTGCAGCACTGTCGACAACAACGGACATCGGGTACTGATTGTACTTTCCAAAAAGCAATGTTGCTCCTAAGACTTCTCCTGCTTCAAGCACCTTGGGCTTATATATGTTGCCCACCTCATCAAAACTTTGAATAGAAATACTGCCACGAAGAATCACGTCCAAGGTTGTGCACTCTTCACCTTCAAGATACAGCATCTGCTCTTTCGTATAGTCGGCAATTCGGACACCTCCCGCAACAAAGAGACGCTCCAAAGCTGCAGGAGCAACTCCTTGGAAAAGAGGAATTTCCATGTGCTGGTCAGTAAACTCTCCAAAGTGTGCCATATGATACACTTTATCCCAAGCAAGAGAGCTATACTAGGTTCAAACCCAAGAAAAGGAGCAAAGAGTATGATTGAAACTATTTATACGTATACAAAAAGCAAAGACAAGCTTATCGAAAAACTCGTCGGCTCTGACGATGTCATGATCAACCATGTCATCCTGAACAAGGAAGAGTCACTTGCAGAGCATTACAGCGACTCACAGGTATATCTCATAGTGACAGCAGGAACACTGACGATTACCTTGGATGATCAAGAATCACATACCTATCAAGCAAGTGTTGTCAATGTTCCATTTCAGACCAAGATGAATATTTCCAACACACATGCACAAGCACTTGAATTCTTCATCGTCAAAGCCCCACACCCAAGGGTATATAAAGAGAGAAACGTATGAAAAAGACAGTTCAAATACTTGTTCAGGTAGTATTTTTGCTCTTGTTCGGGCTATTGGTAGTAAAGGGAAGAATCCAGCTATGGATGGGCATTTTTCTTGTCTCTGTACTACTGTCACTCTTCTTATCGCGCTTTTACTGTGGGTGGATCTGTCCGATCAATACAGTACTCAAGCCGATTACCTTCATTAAGAAGAAGCTCAAAATCAAGAGTCTGAAAACCCCCGCCATCTTCAAAAATGGGGTGATCAGGATCATTCTGCTTGTCAGCTTTCTTGCTCTCATGGGTTTTGTATTCAGAACCGGCAGAAAGCTGCCCGTATTGCCTGCCCTGTTTGGCATAGGGGTCTTTCTCTCTCTTTTCTTTACCGAGGAGCTGTGGCACCGCTATCTCTGTCCCTATGGGACGCTTCTTTCCCTACCCTCCCGAGCAGCCAGAAGGGCAATGGTCATCGATCCCGAGCTCTGTATAAACTGCACCAAGTGCGCAAAAGTCTGTCCAAGTGCAGCTATTGTGAAAGAAGAAAAACATAGGATTGTCAAGCATGAGTGCCTGCTCTGCCACGCATGTGAACGAGTCTGTGCCAAAGATGCCATCTCTTACCGCTGAAAAGACGGCTGTATCGATACGGTGATATATCGATACAGCCGTCATAACGTGTATTGGATAGAAAAGAGATTTACTTCTTCTCTTTTCTGAAGCAGAGGAACCAATCAAGACAGTACTGATTCTCGTCCTTGCTCTCCATACGCTCCTTGGCAGTCCCACAACTACCCGGGGTGGGAATAATCACGTCATCACCCGGTCTCCAGTTTGCCGGGGTGGCAATCTTATCCTTGTCAGCCTTCTGTAGTGCAAGAATTACCCGTTTGATCTCATCAAAATTGCGTCCGGTCGAAGCTGGATAGAAGAGAATTGTTCTCACTATGCCACTGGGATCGATGACAAACACAGCACGAACTGCTTGGGTGGAGGACTGGGACTGGACCATGCCGTACTTTCTTGCAACATCCATCTTGATATCCTCGATAACGGGGAACTTTACTTCAACATTCTTCATGCCGTTCCATTCAAGCTCCTGTACTTTCCTCAGCCACGCAATATGAGCATAGAGCGAATCGATGGAAAGCCCGATAAGTTCAGTATTGAGGGCCTTGAATTCGTCTGCCATGGAGGCAAAGGTCATAAATTCTGTCGTACAGACCGGAGTAAAATCAGCAGGATGGCTGAAAAGAATCACCCACTTGCCTTCATAGTCCTGAGGAAAGTTGATTTCACCTTGGGTGGTCACTGCATGAAAGGCTGGCGCCTTATCTCCGATCAAGGGCATGGATGGTACACTGTGCATCTCTTCCATAATACATCTCCTACTATTTGTTTTTGCGTTTTAATAACCGTAACCATATGATACACATTCCTATTATTAAAATCAAGTACTAATTAGTAATTTATTTTAATAAGCTATTGCATCCTCCCCTCCTCTCCAAACATTTCCTCTTGTACAACGATTATATATATGGATATGATACTTCTAAGGAGACTTATAATATTCAACAGAATAAATTCATCAGAACGCTTTTCATTGCCCTACTCCTCTTGGTTGTAGCCCTCTTTTTTATAGGATACATGAAATTTTCCTTAATCGACCGTGCCCTTGAAACAGATGGACTGGTCAGTCATACCTATACGGTGATTGCCAAAACAAACCAACAAGAGCGAATCATCACAGACATCCGTATAGCTCTCCAAGAATATCTTCTTACAAAAAATACAAGCCGCCTCAAGGAAATTGACAATCATCTAACTGCATTTGACCAACATCTAACATCTCTTACCTTGCTTGCCCAGGATAATCTTGAACAGCAACAACGCTTGCAAGAAGTCAGGACAACCTTCAACAAGCTCATTGAAGAAGCAGTACAGCCTCTGATGCATGAAGAACTGGGAAACACCGTCTCTCTCTCCTTGCTCGAGGTGTATAAAACGCGCTCTCAGGAGCTCCGAACATTGCTCACTTCCATTGAAGAAAATATGTACGCCCTTTTGGTTTATCATCAAGAAACGTTGAGCTATTGGTTTGGCGTTGATCGCATCCTAACCTTCCTTGGCCCTGTACTGATTCTCCTGATCATCTTATTTACCTCACTCTATGGTCTCGTATGGCTCAAAAGGTATCGCAGGCAACAAGAACAAGACCAGATAAAAATTGCTGAGGCCAGAGATCGCTATCTGAGCGTCATAAACAGCTCAAATCTGGGTACCTGGGAATGGGACATAAGCCAAGACTCTATAACCGTCAACGATACGTGGGCAGAATTGTTGGGGTATAAGAAGGAAGAACTGCAACCGATCTCGCTCGACACGTTTAAAAACTTGATTATACCTGAAGACTTTCCGAAGATTAAACATTTGCTGGATGAGCATTTTGCCGGCAATAGTGAGTACTTCATCTGTGACTTTTGCATGAAACACAAGGACGGCCATTTGGTCTCGATTCTTGGCCGTGGACAGGTTATTAGATATGACCAGAATCACAAACCACTTTTGATGAGTGGAACACACAGCGACATCTCCGAGAGAGTCGCACAGCAGCAAGCTCTTTTACGCAGCGAAGAGGAGAGTAGAAGACTCTTTGAGGCAATGACGCAAGGTTTTGCCTACTGCCAGATCCTCACCGATGAAAAAGGCATCCCTAATGACTATAGAATACTCAGGGTAAATGACAACTTTGAAATACAGACAGGTCTTAAAAATAAACAATCAATCGGAAAACGGATAACCGAGCTCATCGATACGGTGGAACCTTATTGGTTCGAGTACAACGGAATGGTGGCCCTCACCGGAGAGCCAAGGACCTTTGAGGCGTACAACGAGGGTCTTGGCCGTCTGTTCAGGATTTCCTCGTTCAGCCCTGAATACGGATATTTTGCCATGATCATCGATGATATAACACAGCAAAAAAAGAACGAAGCACTGCTTCTGTATGAAAAGACTCTCTTCGAGACCACACTTCTCAGTGTCGGGGATGGCGTTATATCCACCGAGGCAAACGGCAATGTTCAGTTCATGAACAAAGTGGCAGAAACATTTACAGGGTGGCAATTGTCTGAAGCAAAGGGGCTTATTTTCTCTGAAGTCTTCAAAACCCTTTGTGGAGAAGACCGACACAAGTGTCCTAATCCTGTACAGCTTGCTCTTGAGAAGAAAAAAACCATCACCTTGAATGAAGATACCATTCTCATCGCACGTGATGGATTTGAAAGGTTCATCAGTGTAAGCGCAGCTCCAATCCTCGATCCAAAACAACAGGTAAGTGGAGTGGTCCTTGTATTTCGCGACAGCACAGAGCAGCGTAAGAAGCAAAGTGAGATGCTTAACCTGAGCATCACCGATGCCTTGACAACTCTGCCTAATCGTCGTTTCTATGACAAAGCAAAACAAAAACTGGATGATGAGCCGTACTATCCTCTCTCCTTGGTGCTTGCTGATGTCAACGGACTGAAGCTCACCAACGACGCTTTTGGTCATGAAGCAGGGGATGAACTCTTATGCAAGGTGTCGGATGTTCTTAAGAAGACGTGCCGTGAAACCGATATAGTCAGTCGAATCGGTGGAGATGAGTTCATACTGCTTTTACCCCAGACGGATGCACTACATGCTCAAACCATCGTAAAACGCATCAATGCGGCACTGAAAAAAGAAGAGATCAAGGGTATACATGTCTCAGTATCCTTCGGAATTGCTGTGAAGCATGAAAAGGACGAACCGTACGAAGAGACGTTCAAGATCGCAGAGGATGCGATGTATCAAGATAAACTCTCTCTCAGCCAAGACTTCAAGAAACGGGTCATCCGTTCTTTACAACAAAGACTGTACAGCTATGACCAGAGCCTGAAGGAACACAGTGAGATGGTGGGCAATCTCTGCTCCCTCTTTGCAAAAGAGCTCGGTTTTTCTGTCGAGCGTGTTGAGGAAATGAGACTTGCCGGAATATATCATGACCTAGGAAAAATTGCACTCAATCCTGCTTTGTATACAAAGAATTTCGAAACTCTCACCCAATCAGAAAAAGCAGAGTTTAAGCGGCATTCCGAGATTGGCTACAACATATTACGTTCTGTGGGCTCCTATGCAGTATTTGCAGAAGCTGTACTATACCACCATGAAAAGTGGGATGGCAGCGGGTATCCACAAGGCTTGAAAGGAGAAGCTATTCCCTTGGAGGCACAGGTTCTTTCTCTCTGCAATTACTATGCAGACCTCACAGGACCGAGCCTTACACGAGAAAGGGTCGAAAAAGAGGAGGCCGTTACTTCGTTGCTTGATCGCAGGAATATCCACTTCAACCCTGAATTGGTTGTTGCTTTCATTGACAAAGTGCTCAAGAACGCTTGACTTTAGTCATATCCGGCATACCATATGTGCATGCAGAACAAAGAACAACTCATTCAACTTTGCCAAAATCTGGTACAACACCCCAGCCTCTCCGGCCTTGAGGACCAAGTAGCCTCGTTCATCGTCAACGAGATGCATCGTCTGAAATTTGACGAAGTCTTCGTCGATGATTTCGGTAGTGTAACCGGCAGTATATTCGGAACGGAAAACGGCCCTTCGATACTTTTCGATGGTCATATAGACACAGTAGGAGTTGAAGATTCCTCTCTTTGGAGCCATGAACCCTTTGAAGGCACGCTCATAGAGGGACGGATCTATGGCAGAGGAACGAGTGACATGAAGGGAGCTCTTGCTGCCATGATTAAGGCGGCAGCTGACTTCAAGAAGAAAACCGATGGCAATTTTTCCGGTTCTATCCACGTATCATGCACTGTATGTGAGGAATGCTTCGAGGGCGTTTCAGCTGCCTTGATCACAAGCAGAATCAAGCCCGACATGGTTGTTGTAGGAGAAGCCTCTTCTCTGTCTATTAAACGGGGGCAACGAGGAAGAGCTGAGATCGTGCTCAAGACCAGTGGAAAGAGTTGTCACTCATCCAATCCTCAAAAAGGAGTGAATGCGATAACAGCCATGCTTACGGTGCTACCTCAGATTCTCCAAATCCAAGCTCCCAACCATCCTGTGCTCGGTGAAGGGATATTGGTCGTAACCGACATCAAATCCTTTCCGTACCCAGGAAAGTCTGTAATTCCAGACTCTTGCAAGGTAACCTTCGACCGCAGGGTACTGCCAGAAGAGACAGAAGAATCAATTCTGGATCCAATCAAGCAAATTCTCACACAACATCCCGATATAGAGGCTTCTGTAGCAATCGCAGAAGAGTCTTTACAGCTCTATACCGGCAAGGTTATCAAAGCGAAACGATTCTTCCCTGCATGGATTCTTGAAGAGGACCACCCCTTGGTGATAGCAGCGAAAGAAGCTTTGCCTGAAGCCTCCTTATCCCACTATAGCTTCTGTACCAATGCAAGCCATTTTGCAGCAGAGGCCAAGATCCCTTGCATCGGGTATGGCCCCTCTGAGGAAACGCTTGCCCATACAGTTGACGAGTATATCGAGGTCGATCAACTCATAGGTGCCTATGAAGGATATCTGAGCCTACTTGAACAACTGCTTTGATGAGGTGCTTTTAGCATATACTATCCCTACAACGGCAAGTAAAATCCCCGAAACCACCAAAATAGACTGCACCGACACGCTATCCGCCAAAGGACCAAACAAGA
The DNA here is from genome assembly GCA_964547185.1 of uncultured Sphaerochaeta sp. Lineage (GTDB taxonomy): Bacteria > Spirochaetota > Spirochaetia > Sphaerochaetales > Sphaerochaetaceae > Sphaerochaeta. The sequence goes on along the minus strand of CAZJMG010000024.1, from coordinate 32,531 downwards.
GAATGCCCAGAGGGATTGCACTTGAGGCAAGCAACTGAACGATTGAGAATACCCTACCCATCATAGCCTCATCGGCGATTTCTTGAATCATGACAATCTCTGCCGTGTTGAACACTGGAACGAAGACTCCCCCGATTCCCATGATGATTAAATACATCAGGAAAGTCGGGGCGAGACCGAGCAAGGCAAAACAAAATCCGAACGCTACCAAGGAAAGGGCGATTGTGCGGACCTTGTTGGAGAAGGTCCCTTTCAGGGATACGAGCAAGCCACCAAGCAAGGAGCCTGCGGTCCAAACCATCTCATTGGCGGTAAGGCGCCACACATCGCTGCCAAAGGTACGTTCAACCAATAGAGGAGTCAAAATAGCAGCCGGAGTGATAAGAAAAAAGGAAAATCCATAACAGATCAAAAGATTGCGCAACATTGGATTCGTGAACGTGTAGGCCATGCCGCTTTTGATATCCTGGAACATGGACTGCTCAGTAGCGTGTGCAACTCGTTTCTCTACGCTGATAAAACTGAAAACCCCCACCGCTAATGCAGCAGTAACAACATCAAGATACAAAGTAGACCCTAAGGAAAACAAGCCAAGCATCATGCCGCCCACAGCAGGGGAAAGAAGCAGCAATGCAGAGTTGAGACTTTGGTTTATTCCTTGGATCCTGACCAAATGCTCACTATCAACCAATTGGGGGATGATGGCATTAACTGCGGGGCTTTGCACTCCAGAACCGATGGAACGTATCACAGAGACTGTCAAAATAGCCCAAATCGAGTCATACCCCAATGAAAAAAGCAAGGCAAGCAATAAAGTAGCTAATGCAATAAAGGAATCACTGATCATAATCAAGAGCTTTCTATCATAGCGGTCTGCCCATACTCCACTGTACAAGCTGATGATCAGATAGGGCACCATCTGAGCCAAGGTAGCGAACATCAGATAGAGACCCGAGGAGGTTTGAAGCGTTATGTACCAAATAATGGCAAAACCGACTACGGAGGAACCGAAGAGGGAAAGATTCTGGCTCAACAGAAAGAGAATCACCGATTTGGTCAATAGCGGTTTTTTTGGCACACGAGCCAGCTCTTCTTCGCTCAATTCAATGTTGTTGTTCATTTAAAAGGCCTACTCCATAATCCGAAATCGGACACAATTTCTCCCTGCTCGTTTTGCTTCATACAAGAGTTGGTCTGCTTGTCGGTATAGCTCATTGAAGTTCTTCGATTGTGCTGAGCATACTCCGATGGAGATTGTAATCTTTATGATTTTATCTTCATAAAAAAACTCATGACAAGAAACAGCCTCACAAAGAGACTCAGCAAACAAGACAAGATCCTCTTCTTTGGTATCGATACACACGATAGCAAACTCCTCACCTCCCATCCGCCCTGCAATGCTGCGTTTCGGGATACGGGAAAGTATCAAACGTCCAAGACTTTCCAAGATGGAGTCTCCTCCACGATGGCCATATTGGTCGTTGATCGTCTTGAAATGATCGATGTCGAAATATATGAACTGTACAACGCTTTTTGCCTTACTGATCAGCTTCTCTGCTTGTTCAATAAACGTAGGTCGATTGAAAAACCCGGTCATACTGTCTATCTGTGCTCGAGAGAGAAGTAAATCTTCTCGCTCCTTTATTGCAGTTACATCGTTTATGAGAGTGATAGATCCAATAACCTGTTGCCTTGTATGGATGATCGGGTACATTGTTGCCAGAAACCAGCGATCTTGCATTTGTACCTCAAAGGTATTTTCATGACCTTGTAAAGCAGTATCATACCATTTGGGAACATGATTTAGTAAGTTCTCACCAATCTCTATAAGGCTTTCTCCGAACACCTTTTTGGCAGCGGGATTAGCGTCGAGCACCCGAGCATCAGCTGCACAGATGATCATGCCCTCTCCCAAGAATTGGAAAGCTTGTTCTCGTGCTATCGGAGCAATCTTCAATAAATCGAAGCGGAGGATACCACGGAGCATCAACAAGGCAGTAAGAACAAAGACTCCGCTTATGGGAACAATCTGCAAAAAATACCCATCGCTGCCGACTTTCAACAGCGCATACAGTATTGATATGGACATGCCTATAAGCACACTGATCATCTGCTTAACATTGTTCCTGCTTATATGCAGCACAGCAAAAACAATCACCATCAAGGAAACGAGCATAAAGAGGAAATTTCCAGAAATAAAGAATTTTCCGAGAACTGTAGTCTGCACCCCAACAATCTGATAATGCGTCTGTCTGACAAGATACACAGAAACACGCATCAGATTATGCATCTCATTGGTTAAAATGAGCACAATGGGAACACTTTGAAACAAGTAAGAGAATATGGCTATCTTTCGTCTGTGAGCTGAGAAATATCCTGTATAGGAAAGGATAAATATGAGGGTTGCTACCGGTGTGTAGAATACTCCGATTTGTGTTAGATTTCGCCACAACACCTTGATTGGAAATGAAGAACTGACCATCTCAAAAAAAGAACACAACGACCAAAGGAGCATCCAGGAGGTTGCAATGAGAAGTTCTCTAGCAGCAATTCTCTCTCTTTCTACAAAGATTACGACAAGCAAGATACCCAACATCAAGATAGAGAGAAGATTTATGAATAAAACAGGGAATGTAATCATACAAACTCCTTGTGATACATCAAAATGCTATACTCTTCCCTTTGCATTTACAATAGGAAAAGCATCACCACATCTTCCCCCTTATCCTCCACGATGGCAAAACCAAGGTTTTGGTACAGCTGAAAAGCAGGGTTCTCTTTCTGTACCGAAAGGGAGATTTTTTCACAGTCGTGCTCGCGCAAGAGCTTGACCATGCCCTCAAGCAAGGCGCTTCCAATACCCTTCTTGCGATAATCCTTGAGAACCGAGATAGTCAGCTCGGGTGTTGCCTCATCAACATATCCATAGGCATGGATCAACCTGACAAAAACAACACCCACGACCTGCTCTTGATGCACTGCAACCAAGGCATAATCATGAGGTTTTCCAAAATCCTCGATGTAGCGTGCTATTTCAGGCTCCTCTATGATGTCTCTTCTCAGTGGTGGCTCACCCTCTTTTTGAAATATGGCCAGATAGAGAAAATCAGCAAGCAAAGGATACTCACTCTCTTTCATTTCCCTGATTTCAACACCCTGCAGCATAGAGGCCTTCCTTTTGCTGTTTCCAACGTATACCGGTCACGCAATTCTTTATCACAATTAATAATTTTGCAAGACTTATTCTCGATGTACGGAGAATACACTCATTTTTCTACTTTTAATTGCTACCTTATTGCTACTCCATAGTAGCAGTAAAAGCATGTGTGCTGGATAGCTCTCCCATTCGCAAATCCCAGCTTTTTTCTAAACTTTGGCAATGTAAAGGGAATAGACCTCCAACCCTAGGAAAAGCCTTGATTTCATCATAAGCACCATTTATGACAGGAATTACAAGCTCTTAAACATCCCAATCACTATTGAAATGGCCATCGACTTAATCACTGCTTGAATGGACCGCCGTCTCGACATGGTCTGTATGGGGAAACATATCCACCGGCTGTATTCCTGCTACACGGTAGGGACCAAATTGCAGCAAGTATCGCAGATGATAAAAAATGCCCATCCAGACCTCACTGAAGGGGCACAAGCTTATAGTGTTCTATAGAGTTCATCAGCTTTTATCACATAAGCATAGGCCAATGGATTTGCCTTTCTCAAACTTCTTAAAGGCTTAAGTATTTCACTGCGGATCTGTCCAGCAGCAATCTCAGCACTATAGTTTTCAATAAAAATGTGGTCATGCAAATCTCTGATTGCTTTGACATACATTGGGTAATCATCCGGTTTTATTTTTGTTCTTCCTGCAACGCAGGCTGCTACCATAAAGGTATCCAAGAGACACTCCCTGATAGAAATATTCGCTCCCCTATATGCTATTTCTGCCTTGCAGATTTCTCGATATGTTTTGCATACATTGTCAAAATCTGTAACCTCGTCAATCAATGAAGCAACATCATACATCTGTTTCATCACTTCCATATCTTTGTTTGCCCTAAGTGGAATACCTGTCGTATATGGTGCAAAAGCAGTCATTTTGTCCCCCAGAATACAATCGATACTTGGAACTCTCACTTTCAAAGCTTCTCCATCACAAATCAGCATATCCATTTGGATTTCCTTCTTTTAAACTTCATGGTAATGGTTCTCTTCAAAGAGAATATCCAGAAGAATATAAAAGGGTTTTCCATTAACTGGAGAATCATACATAAACTTGAAATGTCTCTTTACAATGTCGTTCTTCCCTTTTCTAACATCTTCTTCCTGCGCTTTAAAAGGAAAGATTTCACTTGCAAGCCGAATGTACTCTTCGATATCCGTCCCTGGTTCAACAATAATATCAACATCTGTCGACAGTCTTCTGGGTTGCTTCAGCAGAAGCATCAAGCAGGTACCACCCTTAAAAATGAAAGGCGACTTCACTTTTACGAGTGCCTCCAAAAGGCCAAAGGCATATATCACTCTTTCTATGAGAACCGGGTCTCTTCGGCTCTTCTCCTGCAAATATCGAATATGCGCTTCTTCAAAACTCTCTTTCCTAATCATATGACCTCTGTTTTCAGATGGACAGATGTATCCTCGTTAATGAACTTCCTTATTTTTGCCGCAACATTCCTTCGTCTCGCATATCGGAACATCTTGCTTTCATTCACTATGTATCGCCCTAATACACCTTCATATATAGCTTCGTATTCTGATTTACTAAAGGTTTCCTTAATAAGAGGTTCTGACATGATATCAACCAGAAGCTTCTCTGCTGATTCATGCCATGGAACCTCCGCATTCTTCGGAGATTCACTGACAAGTCTGACTAAAACAATGGAATTGTCATTCCTATATCGATGAAATTCTTTTTTTCCTGGAGACAGCATGACAGCACCAGGAAAAGAATTTGTAATTGTTTCGAAAGCAAACTCTATCACATCATTTTCTGCAAATATAAAAAGAGTGTTTCTTCCTATTTGATGATTAATGAATTCGTTGAGCTGTGCTGTTTCAAAAATCACAAAATCCATATATGGATGGTTAGCTGTAATACATTCTGCTACCTGACACGCAAGATCAGAGTAGGAATGGCTATATGTTCTTTTAGATCTATCTGCCACACCGTACACGTTTCTTCCAATCCTGTGTACCAGTCCACTGTTAACTAGTTTTTGAAAACTAACCAAAAAAGATCCAAAGGTCTTATCATATCCGTTATTTAAGAGGACTTCGTAATAATCCTTTTTTGAAAAAACACCTTCATTGTCAAAATATGCTAATCCGATTTTCTCATCAAACATAAGCACACCTTCCATTCTTATGCTTCGGCAATTTTATATCTCTTTTGCCGTTTCATAATACAATTCCTGTACTTGTCAGTCTCGTACTTTGTCCGTGACAAACGAACCACGTTTCAACTTACTTACGAAATAAGATTCTATGTATGAATAAATCTGGACTGGAACATGTAGCCTTTGCTGACATGGTTTCAAGCTTCTCAACATCCAAATCAATACTGATATGTCCATCTACTTTTTAACTACTCAAAAGCACAATCGTCTCGACATGGTCTGTATGGGGAAACATATCCACCGGCTGTATTCCTGCTACACGGTAGGGTCCGAATTGCAGCAAGTATCGCAGATCTCTTTCAAGAGTCTTGGGATTGCAGGAGATGTAGACTATCTTCTTAGGCCTTAGTCGTATTGCAGATGACAAAAACCGCTCGTCACTTCCACTTCTTGGTGGATCGAGAAACAAGACAGAGCAACTTTGCTTCTCCTTGGCAATCTGCTTCAGATAGGCAGAAGCGTCGGAACACACGAAATGAACGTTTCCAAGGTTGTTCCTTTCAGCATTGGCTTTTGCATCTTCAACAGCCTGTTCATTTGATTCGATACCTAAAACTTCCTTTGCACCCGCTTTTGCGGCTATCAAAGCTATTGTTCCTGTGCCACAGTAGGCATCGATGACAAAATCAGACTCTTCTATACGAGCCATACGCATAGCCAATGTATAGAGCACCTGAGCCTGCTCTACATTGACCTGGAAAAATGAGGAAGGAGAAATTCTGAAACTCAGGCCGCACAATTTCTCGGCAATATAGCCCTTGCCCCAAAGCACCTGTACAGGATTGTTGCCAAGCACCATACTGGTCTGCTCATTATTGATCTGGAGAGCAATGGTGGTTACTTCTGGATTTTGTTGATGGATGGCAGAAATGAAATTGGCAGCTGAAGGAACCGGCCATTGGCCACAGACCAAGACCACCATTGCTTCATTGGTACTCCTGCTTATCTTGATCAGGACATGTCTAAGGTATCCATAGCCTGAGTCCTCATCGTAAGGAACGATGGAAAACCTGGTTGCAAGATTTCGGATTGTTTTAAGAATTTTGTCAGCAAGCGGATGCTGGACCATGCAAGAGTGAATCCCAACCAACTCGTGAGTACCCTGACGATAGATACCATTGGTGATACTCTGCTTCCAATCATAGCCAAAGGTAGCCTGAATCTTGGTTCTGTATCCTGTAGGATCATCCATACCCTGTATTGGAGCTATCGGTCCATATTTTCCAAGCAACTCTTTTAAGTATTGCATCTTCATATTGAGCTGCTTGGCATATGAGAAATCCATCAATTGACAGGCACCGCAGGTTCGGGCCAAAGGACATTTTGCATAACGTTTCATATTGTACACGGTGGACTGAAACCTTCTCTTTGTCAATTGTGTTTCTTCGTTCTCTTTGCTATGCTTTTGCTATGAAATATGTACGCTTCATCCACAACGGTAACACAAGCTATGGACTTCTAAACGAAGATACCATTCAAGTACTGGAAGGTTCCATCTTCGACCAGTACACCACAACTGATACCAAGCTCAAGCTTGAAGAAGTAGAGCTGCTCACCCCTTGCGACTACTCCAAGGCTATCTGTATCGGATTGAACTACAAAGATCATGCCCAGGAATTCCAGCTCCCCATCCCCACAGAACCTGTGGTCTTCCTCAAACCCTCCACCGCCGCTCTCGCTCCAAAGAAGACTATCGAGTACCCCAAGATGTGCAAGCGTTTGGACTATGAGGCAGAACTAGCCATCGTCATCGGAAAAAAAGCACGCTTCATCCCTATTGAGGATGTGAATCACTATATCCTTGGCTACACCTGTGCCAACGACATTACCGCACGAGATCTGCAACCCAAGCAAGGTCAGTGGACAGTTGCTAAAAGCTTCGATACGTTCTGTCCGTTCGGGCCGTTCATCAGTGATGAGGTCGATCCCTCAAACCTGGTCATCGAAAGCCGGGTAAACGGCAAGACGATGCAAAAGTCAAACACCAGCAACCTCATCTTCAAGGTACCCTTCTTAGTCAGTTATCTCTCCCAGGTCATGACGCTCCTTCCAGGTGATATCATCCTTACAGGAACCCCTGGGGGTATCAGCGGAATGCATCATGGCGATACGGTAGAGATCATCATAGAAGGCTTGGGAGTGTTAAAGAACAAGATCGGGTAGACTACTAGCTTGAGGTGCTGATGGAAACCTTGTTGGAGTTTTTGGTTGAGTAACAAGTGCTACCAGTAAAACAGGCTGAGAAACAAACCGAACAAAGTAGTATTATTGGTTGTCCAAGAAGGCATAATCTTCATCTTCACGCTTCACGATTGAATCGAATAATTCCTTGGTGATGTATTCATTTCCATGCGCCTCAATAAGCTGCTCTTCTGTTGTGGTGGGTTTGATCAACCACTTTATACCCTCAGCAAACCCAGTCCTAAATACAGTTTTTCGTTCATCACGATGACCACTCTGAAGAGCTTCACCCATGGTTGTATTGATATACATAAGCGTTTTGGATAGCGTGTGTAACAATCGAATGCCATTTTTGAAATGAGAACCCCGATTGCAATCCCAACAAAAAGGTGTATCTAATCGACCAAAATATTTACAATGTTCACATGCATTCTGATGACAAGCAATCGCCCCAAACTCTGCTCGATATCGCTTCTCATCTTCTGATACAGTATGGTCAATAGTAGTTAATGGACGAAAAACCTTTTCAATATCCTTTGGATTACGGTAAATAGCCTCATCTGAAAGCATTTCATCTGCAAAATGAGCTAGTGCGGCTTCAAACGTTCCAAACGGCTGTATAGCAAATATTAGTGCTGCAATAAACCCTTGTTGAAGAATCAGGGTAGTACTGTCCGAGCCCTCTTTATCTGTTGCGGATTCTAGACCAGAGCGTAGCGAACTTAGCAGCAAGACAATCGTGTATAAGGGAAATGTAAGTGGTACATAGAGCGAGCCTCTGTCACAATCCCAGCAAAAACGATCTGTGCGATTATAATTGCGACAATGCTCACAAAGAGCATCATCCCCGGCGATTGTCACTCCTTTTTTAAATCTATATGCTTGTTCTTGCTCAAACATTCTTTCAGTATTAGCCATGTACCTTCTCCTCTTTACATCAAGATGAATCTAGTTCCACAGTACACTACATTATCAAGCATTGCACGTAACAAAACACACACTCACAAGGGGAAGACAAGGTATACCTGATACAAAAGCAGCACCCTTACCCCTAGAAGTAGGTAATATGTACATCCTTCCCGTCGAAATAGACCAAATCACCCTCAGGGTAGTGCCATATGGCCTTCAGGCTAGAAGGAACAAGAAGGCCATCCAGCATCACATAGTCCGAACACTCAGCTGTCCAAGGAATCTGCTCGATGGTTCCATCCATACCTGCTGCCATGCGGTCTTCAGTTGTAAAGCTGAGCATTTCTCCTGTCTCTGCAAAGGTAAAGATGCCGCTTACCTCTATCTCATATGCTTTCATGGTAGCCTTGATCGTAAGAGCATCAATCTCTTCATAGGTAATTGCATCACTGAGTGCAACAGTTGGAAGGAAAAAGGCCTCAGCAAGGTAGGTGACCAAACAAGCCTTATCCATGTACTCTCCTGTTTGGTTGAAGAGCCTGATGAACTTTGCTATATACCCTTCCATACTGCCTGTTCCTTCAGAGAACGAATCCAGACCCTCAAAAGGAAGGCCATAGATGCGAGAGGAAATTTTTGCATATCGTATTGGCTTGTCAGCCCTGTTGATTTGTGTGTAGTCAATATTGATCGTTGGCTTGTTTTGACCAAGAGAAAAGGGGGTATTGGGAAAATAAGCCTTGATGCCGATCATCTTTGGTTTTCCGATAAACCCCCCGTTGATGAAAAACTTCTGTATGGCCTGAGGATACTCTTCCAATTCCTTGAGTGTAAACACTTCTTCATGCCCAAGCTGTGGTTGTACCACTTCTGCCTCTATTGCTCTGAACCTCGTCTCAACCTGTGAAGGAACCAACAGAAAGACAAGAAACGCCAACACAAGAACTACAAGCAGGGACCCTATAAACATCTTAGTTCTCCTCTTCATACTGCCGCTCCATCATAGCAAGGTTATGCATCCATTTATCGAAACCCTTTTTAAGCAATACCAACTCTTCTTCTGAAAAGTCTTGATAAAATGACTCCATAAATATTTCTTCTTTTGCTTCTCTGCTCTTCAGGTGTTCAAGACATGTCAATGTTGGAGAAACCACCAAAGAACGCTTATCCTCCTCGGGTTTCTCTATGGTAAGAAATCCCTTCTCTTCAAGGATTACTGCCATCTTCTTTACGTTCTGACGGCTGCTGCCCATTTGCAAAGAGAGCTGGGTCAAAGTACTTTTTCTCTCGGGATTCTGCAATAACACAGCAAGCAAAAGCCATTGCTTGGTTGATATCTGATCATCCAATCGATCTCCTAATACTTGCAGTCGGTTGGCAAGCACAAACAAGGTTCCAAACAGTTCTTCCTTGATCATTCTGTGTGGTTGACTCCTATATACGTAACGTATTACCTATTTTAGGTAATAGGTTACCTTTTGTCAAGAATGCTTGACAACCTCCTCTCAACAACCGACTATGGCACACATGATGACAGTCCTCATTACCTCGGTTGTACTCTTCATTGCGACCAGTCTCGACGATTTGGTATTCCTACTACTCTTCTTGGGCCAAGCTGTCGGGTTGAAAGAAAGAAGAGCAATCCTACTTGGTCATCTGATGGCAATCTCCTTGCTGTTGATCATCAGCATGTTTGGTGCGTACTTTGCCAGTAGAATTCTTGAAGATTGGGTGATAGGACTACTGGGGTTCATTCCCATTTTGTTGGCGATCAAGGCGATGAGGAAGGAAGACGATTCTCAGCAAAAAGAGATTCCCTCTTTCAGTGCAACCCGTCTTTCCCTGACTGTTGCGCTGGTGTTGCTTGCCAGCGGCTCGGACAATGTAGGAATGTATATCCCATATTTTGCCACCTTGGGTCTTCAAGAACTCTTTATCGTGATTCCCACCTTTTTATTGATGGTTTTCCTTTTCTTTTTCATTGCACACCAGATAGTGAGAATCAGCACCATTAAGCTGGTGCTGATTCGGTTTTCTCAGATTTTGGTTCCCTTGGTCTTTTTTCTTCTAGGAGGATCCATCATTGCAAAAATGGGAACATTGAACAAAATCATGCATCTTTTTTCTCAGTAAGATATGCTGACTCATGCACTCCTGCAACTGCACGACCGCTGGGTTCATTCATCTTTCTGAATGCCTCATCCCAAGCGAGGGCAGTAGCAGTGGAACAAGCCACCGAGTCTTCCCTCGGTACACAACGGGCAGCACTCTCACTAGGAAAATGAGAAGCGAAGAGAGTACGGTAGTAGTATTCTTCTTTCGTTGCCGGAGTGTGAATGGGAAAGCGCTTTGCGGCCAAGGCAAACTGCTCGTCCGTGATTAGGTTGCTGGTCATCTGCTTAAGCGTATCGATCCAGTTGTAACCCACTCCGTCACTGAACTGCTCCTTCTGCCTCCAGACAATCTCTTGTGGCAAATACTCCTTGAACGCCTCTCGGAGCAACCACTTTTCGATTCGCTTGTTCTCTCCGAAAACCGGGCAAAGCTTGAGCTCAGGATTCAGGTTCATCGCCACGTCCATGAATTCCTTGTCCAAAAAGGGGACTCGTCCTTCTATACCCCATGCAGCAAGGGATTTGTTTGCCCTGAGACAGTCATAAAGATGGAGCTTGGAGAGCTTGCGTACCGTCTCCTCATGAAACTCGCGTACGTTGGGAGCCTTGTGGAAGTAAAGGTACCCCCCAAAGATCTCATCACTCCCTTCACCGCTGAGGACCATCTTGATCCCCATGGAACGAATGACTCTGGCCAATAGATACATCGGGGTAGCGGCACGGACTGTGGTGATGTCACTTGTTTCCAAGTGATAAATCACATCACTTAAAGCATCGAGCGCTTCTTGGATGGTGAAATGCACCTCATGATGAACCGTCTTCAAGTAGTTTGCAGCAATCCTTGCAGCCTTCAGGTCGGGAGACCCCTCCAACCCTATCGCAAAGGAGTGCAAGCGCGGCCACCAAGCGTCTTCCTGGTCTTCGGTCTCGATTCTTCGCTGTGCATACTTGGCAGTCACAGCAGCAATGATTGAGCTGTCCAAACCTCCGCTGAGCAATACCCCGTAGGGAACATCACTCATCAGCTGACGCTTAACGGCAGACTCCAAAGCGGTCTTTACTTGCTCTATGGATCCGCCGTTGTGCTCTACGCTCTCAAAATTGACCCACTCTCGAGTATACCACTTCTTGATTTCCTTATCTGGACTGTAATAATAATGACCGGGCAAGAAGAGCTCAATCGCAGTACAAAACCCTTCCAGAGCCTTCAATTCACTGGCAACGTAATACAGGCCATCACTGTCCCAACCTTGATAAAGAGGGATGATGCCGATGTGGTCTCGAGCGACCAAATAGATGTCTTTTTCTATATCGTAGAGGGCGAAGGCAAAAATTCCATTCAGGTCCTCAAGAAAATCTGGACCTTTGTCCTGGTAAAGGGCAAGAATTACCTCACAATCACTTTGCGTCTGAAATTCATATGTCCCCTCATAACGCTTCCTGATTTCCTTATGGTTGTAGATTTCTCCGTTGACTGCAAGCACGACATTCCTATCTTTGCTGTAAAGCGGTTGTCCTCCTGATAATGGGTCGACGATAGCGAGCCGCTCGTGGCTGATGATGGCCTTCTCTCCTTCATACACCCCGGACCAATCAGGACCGCGGTGTCGAATTTTACGAGACATGGCCAAGACCTGTGAGCGAAGGGCCGAACTGCTGATTCGAATGTCAAACATACCTACAAATCCACACATCTTGTACCTCCGAAAATGAAGAAGGACGCTCCTCCCCTAGGGGTGGAACGTCCTTGTTCTTGCAAAGATACTACCGTTCTTTAGGCCAGTGTTGCAAGAGCCTCGTCAACAATTGCGATAGCTTTATCGATATCTTGTTCTGTTACGACCAAGGGTGGTACAAAACGCAGCACATCATATCCTGCACCGACGACCAAAAGTCCCTTTGCAAAGCAGGCGTCAACCACTGTTCGGGGAGGAACAGACAGCACCAACCCGTTCATCAAGCCCATACCGCGAACACCCAGGCATAGAGAGGGATACTTGTGGACCAACAAATCAAGCTTCTTTCTCAAGTACTCACCCATGTCCTGCACATGCTCAGTAAAAGAAACATCTTCGAGCCTCTTTGTCATTTCAACCACCCCGGCCATGGCCAGGGCATTTCCGCCAAACGTGGAGGCATGGTCACCAGGGGTGAAGACCGTATTTGCCTTACCCTGGGTCAACATAGCCCCTGCAGGAATGCCCCCGGCAAGAGCTTTTGCACAGGTCATCACATCGGGCTTCACTTGGAAGGCCTGATAAGCGAACGGCTTGCCACTTCGACCCATGCCACATTGCACCTCATCATAGATGAGCAGCAAATCATGCTCGTCGCACAGAAGGCGCAACCCTTGGAGAAACTCTGCTGTGGCGGGAACAATACCACCCTCGCCCTGGATCGGTTCTACAATGATGGCACAGGTATTCTTGTTTACCAGCGCCTGTACGCTAGAGAGGTCATTATACTGAGCGTACGAAAAACCTTGCGGCAGGGGAGCAAAGCCCTTGTGGTACTTCTCCTGTCCTGTAGCTGTGATCGCCGCGTAGGTCCTTCCATGAAACGAATGAACCATGGAAATGATCTCAGTCCTGGGCTCGGCACTTCTATGACCGAACTTCCGGGCAAGCTTGAGAGCCGCCTCATTCGCCTCCGCACCGCTGTTGCAAAAAAAGACTCTCTCCATTTGAGAAATAGAACAAAGTTGTTCTGCAGCCTGTACGGCAACACTGTTGTAATACAGGTTCGAACAATGCAACAAACCATCGTCAAGCACTTTCTTTACGGCATTTTGCAAACCTGCATCACCATATCCGAGAGCGTTGACCGCAATACCGCCTACGAAATCGAGGTAGCGTTTCCCCTCTTCATCGATGAGGAACATGCCCTCGCCACCGGAAAACACCACAGGAACTTGGCTATATGTGTCCAATAGATACTGTTTTCCCTTTTGTATCGTATCTTTCATGCTCATGTAGACTCCTTTGTGACCATCGTGCCAACACCCTTTGTGGTGAAGATTTCAAGCAGTATCGCATGAGGAACCCGGCCGTCGAGCACGTGGACGCTCTCGACTCCTTTCTCCAATCCGTCAAGACAGCATTGCACCTTGGGAATCATGCCGCCTTTTATCGTACCATCGGCAATATAAGAAAGGGCCTGACTTTGGCTGAGCGTCCTGAGAATCGAAGAAGGATCGTCCTTATCCTTGAGAATCCCCTCAACGTCGGTAAGAAAGATCAACTTCTGGGCAGAGAGCGCCCCGGCTACAGCACTCGCTGCATAGTCAGCATTGATATTGTAGGTGTTGCCCGCTTCATCTACCCCGACAGGAGAAACCACCGGGACAAAATTACTTGCAAGGAGCGTCTGAAGCAAATTCGGATCAACATGGTCGATCTGCCCCACGTAGCCAAGGTCGCGGCCCTTCTCATCCCGTTTCTTGGAACAAAGCAGACTCCTGCCATCCTTGCCGCTGATTCCCACTGCATTGATTCCTACCGCCTGCAGCTCATCAACCAAATTCTTGCCGATTGAGCCACAGAGGACCATTTCAGCAACCTCGGCAGTCTCCTTGTCGGTGACTCGCAGGCCATCGAGAAACTCACTCTTCTTTCCCAGTCGATCGAGCAGGCTGGTAATCTCCTTGCCCCCTCCATGTACAACAATCGGCTGCAAGCCTATGTACTTGAGCATTGCGATATCTTGGATTACCGACTTCTTCAACTGTTGGTCGACCATGGCAGAACCACCATACTTGACTACAACAATACTTGTAGCAAATCTCCTGATATAGGGAATTGCCTCAATGAGCACCTCAGCCTTGAGGATTTCCGTTGCCATTTTATGTTTCATCAGCTTCTATAATCTCCATTGATCCGCACATATTCGTAAGAAAGATCACAACCCCAGGCTGTTCCCTCACCATCACCATCAGAAAGAAGGGCAAGGGTTTTCACCTCTTTTTCAAGCAATATGCTCTTAGCTAGCTGTTCGTCAAAAACCAAGGGAACTCCTTGTTTCACCACCTGGATAGTACCTTTTTCAGAGGAAAAGAAGAGATCCACTTTCGATGGGTCGAACGACGCCTTGCTGTATCCCATGGCACAAAGAATTCTCCCCCAATTTGCATCACTGCCGAAGAACGCGGTCTTCACCAAGTTGCTGGAGATTATACCGCGAGCTAAAACTTGGGCTGTCTGCTTGTCTTTTGCACCCTTGACGGTAACTTCCAGAAACTTCCCTGCTCCCTCTCCATCACGTACGATAGCCTTTGCGAGTGCTGTATGAACATACAAAAAAGCATCGGCAAACACGTCCCATTGCGGGTGACCAACAGAAAGCATGCTGGTTTGGCTCTCTCCATTGGCCATGACCAACACTGTGTCGTTGGTGGAGGTATCACCATCGACGCTGATCATATTGTAACTGTCGATGATAGAAGAACCGAGCAAGGTCTGAAGCGCTTCTTTCTCGATTGCAGCATCGGTAGTGATAAAACTGAGCATAGTAGCCATATTGGGGTGAATCATTCCAGATCCTTTGGCCATGCCCCCGATATGTACTGTTTTTCCTTCAATTTCTACAGAGACTGCTACCTCCTTGGAGAAGGTATCTGTTGTCATAATCGCTTGGGCAGCATCAAGAGCTCCCTGACGGTCCTCTTTCATTGAACCTGCACAACGTTCGATTCCTGAGGCAATCTTGTCCATGGGAAGAGGGACACCGATAACCCCGGTGGAACACACCAGAACCTCCGAGGCAGAAAAACCGAATTGCTTGGCTGTCAACTCTGCCATCGCCTGTGCGTCTTTTACGCCCTGCTCTGCAGTACATGCGTTTGCATTTCCGCTGTTGACCACCAAAGCATGGACCTGCTTCGATTCAGCCACCACTTTTTGATCCCAAAGAACAGGAGCAGCTTTAACCAAATTGGTGGTAAATGCACCGGCGAAGCTGCAGCTCTTATGAGAAACCACCAAAGCAAGGTCCTTCTTCGATTTCTTGATACCGCAGGCTACTCCGTTTGCACTAAACCCTACAGCAGAGGTAACCCCTCCATCGATAATCTGCATATATTCCTCCTAGAGGCTGGCGGCAACCGTTGAAGGAAGACCCATCGTCTCTTCAAGGTTGCACCGGATATTCATGTTTTGAACCGCCTGCCCGGCAGCTCCCTTGACCAAGTTATCAATAGCACCGACGGCGATCACCCGTCTGGTTCTCTGGTCGACCTTCCAACCGATGGCACAGATGTTTGTGTTGCGGACGTATCGAGTTTCAGGTAGTTCTGATCCCATGAGGCGGACAAAGGGCTCATTTTTATACCAATTCAGGTATGCATTCTCTATCTCTGCTTCTTGGACACCATCCTTGAGATCAGCATAACAGGTAGAAAGAATTCCACGATTCATCGGTACAAGATGGGGCGTGAATTGAACCATAAGACGCTCTTTATTCAAAAGGCTCAACTCCTGCTCTATCTCGGGAGTATGGCGGTGGTTGGCAACTGAGTAGGCCTTATACGACTCGTTCACTTCACAAAAGAGGGAACCAAGCTTTTCCGCCCTACCGGCCCCACTTACTCCGCTTGCACTGTCGATGATCAAGGAATCGGAATCAACCAAACCCTCAGCAACCAAGGGGGCCAAGGTCAGGATGCTGCAGGTGGTGTAACACCCTGGATTGGCTATAAGATTTGCTTTTTTAATCTTTTCTCTATGCAGCTCACAAAGGCCATAAACCGAATCATCAAGCAACTGCTTACTTTCATGTACACACTTATACCAAGCTTCATAGACGGAGCTATCGCTCAACCGATAGTCGGCGCCAAGATCGATGATGATACACCTCTCAAGGATTTCTTTGGTTACCATTTTGCTCGCCATCCCATGGGGAAGTGCAAGAAACAGTACAGTGCAACACGTGCTTGCTCGCTCGAGGTTTTCTTCTTCCAAGACCAGATCACAAGCACCTCGCATAGAAGGATAGATTTCAGAAAAGCGCTTGCCCACATAGGAGTGGGAAGCGAGATAGGAAATCTCAACCTGTGGATGTCCTGATAACAAAGTTACCAGCTGAGAACCTGCATAACCGGTAGCACCAATAACGCCAACCTGTACCATACCAACCTCCCTGTTTAGGTGATATTGGTATAATTATACAAAAATATAAAAAATTGACCAGTGTTTATGCATATAATTTCAAAAATTATTGTATAAATATTAATTAAACCAATAAATATGTTGTTTTGCAAAGACCAACCCCAATTTTCTTTGCAACGCCAAGGAGGCTGTATTTGTGATTTCTACATTGCAATACGGAACAAGGCCCTGCTTAAGCATCAAATTGATATAAGCACTCTCAAGCTGTTGACCTAGATGTCGTCTTCGGTATTGTGGCAGCACCTCAAGCAAGCCCATTGCTCCCTCACTGTGTCTGCCCATAAAAGCGGCAAGCTCTCCATCAATTTCCAATCCAAGCATGGTTCGAGAACGTACCCGGTCAAGAACGTAGGAAGGTTCGGCATGCGTGTAGTGTCTTACAATCAGTTCAAGATCTGATGCAACGATAGGCCGAAAAGTCAGACTCGAATCAACAACTAAAGGTTCTTTTGCTGTATAGACCGCCTGGACGCAACTCAAGGTGGGCTCATCCCCTTGGTCAAGAAGATATTGCAGCAAAGGTCCTTCATGTACCGCTTTGGGAAGCTTAGCCGAATGCAGGGCTTTGGCAAACCGTTCACTCTGATTTGCATCAAACACAGATACTGCATACGTGGCATCCTGTATTCTAACGAGAACTCCAGCCTCATCATCGATAAGCACCTCTGCAACACCCTCCTTAAGAGGCTGTATGATGTCTATGTAGGAAAGATAATCCATTTGAGCTAATTTCGCAGTGAGATCCATAACACCAAAATGTATAGGAAAAAGAGATCTCTGTCAGCGCTGCCGGGGCAAAATCCTCTCTACGAAAGCTTGCCCAATAAATCACTGACCATCTTCAGGAGCACTTCGTCCACCTCAAGATCAGAGCGAGTCGTTGTGGCGTCGATCCTGGGATTCTTCATCAGTTGCTGGTATGCATCAACAATCCAGAGAACTGCCGTCTGCGGTGGTACAATGGAGGTATCGATTACCAAGTCAAAAAGCGTTGCATCATTCTGGTTGTACTGCAAATCGGACTGGACAAAGGATGTCCTGATCAGTTCCTGTTGGCGCAAGGCTTTCTTTGCCTGTTCATCGGTTCCACCATACTCTTTCTGCTTGCGGTGCATCCTTACATCAAACGGAGCTTTCAGCCTCACATTGAGGATATCGGTATATCCTTGGAACAATCCAAAGCCACCTCGTCCAAGCATTACGATATTACCGACTTTTGCATAAGCTTTCATGGTCTGCAACAAAAAATCGATGGTCAGGTTTCGGTGCTGGTCGAATCGTTCCCAAAAACTGGGCAAGCTGTTATAGACCTCGTTGAATGTGGAAAAGCCATACTCGTGCATGACTTTTTCGATATCCTGCTTGTCAATGAAAGACAAACCCAGCTGCTCGGCTACCTGTTTGGCAATATGAGTTCCTTCACTACCAATCTGACGAGAAATAGTTATGACTCCCATACGCACCTCCTTCTGGTATCTTTATGGTAAGTCGTAAGATATCACTTGTCAAGGAAGAGGAAGGAGCTCTTCGTAGTTCAAGCCGACAACCTCATTGATAAAGATACGGGCAAGCTCTGGATCAAACTGGAGCCCCGCACAGGCCTTGATTTCCCTTGCTGCCTCAAACGGAGTAACAGCATTGCGATAGGGTCTTTTTGCTGTCATGGCATCATAGGCATCGGCGACGGTGATCATCCTCGATTGCAACGGGATTTCTTCACCACAGAGCCCTTTAGGATATCCTTTGCCGTCGTAGCGCTCATGATGGGCAAGTACGTATTGGGCAAGACTTGCCATATCCTCGACTGAACTGAGAATTCGATATCCGATTTCAGAATGCCGTTGGACTTCTCTCCATTGCTGATCATCCAAGCGCCCTTCCTTATTCAGTATCGATTCACTGATCGCAATTTTCCCGATATCGTGCAACAGTCCAAGCAAGCGCATCTCTGAAACCGCTCGTTCACCCATGCCATAACTGACGGCAAGGCGTTCGCACAACTCACTGACCCGTCTTGAATGCTGTTCTTCTCGTTTATTCTTCTCATGCAAGGTATTGATGATGGCAAACACCGCCTTTCCTTGCATGTGGGGAGAATCCAACAGTTTCTGGGTGGCAAGTTCTTTTTCAGCCCTCTGGATAGCCTCATTCAGATCGATGGTACCATCAAGCATCTCACAGATACCAAAACTTATGGAGGGGTTGACTGAATTCATCACTAGAATCTGACTGACACTGTGACGAATTTTCTCTAGACGTGCTTCACATGCCAAGAGGTTCTGCCTAGGCATGAGAAGGGCAAACTCGTCCCCTCCGATTCTAAACACCCAAGAGCTTTCGTCAACGTAATTTCCAATTATTTGTGCTACCTGCCTGAGCAGGGTATTTCCGGCTTCTCTGCCAAAGGCCTCGTTAATGATCCTCATCCTGTTCACATCGGCAATTACAACAGTAAAAGGAAGTTCATCCGAAATCACCAAATCTCCTACAAGCCGTTCAAACTCTGTTCGATTATAAAAACCGGTAAGTCCATCATGCGTTGAGGCATAGAGAATGCTTTGCTCAGTTCGCTTTCGCTCAGTTATATCCACCGTCATGCAAAGCGATTCATGTTTTGGAGAATCCTCAGGTGAGAAGAAACAAAGAGAGAGGTTGGCCCAAAGAACTGTACCATCCTTTCGGATGAGGCGTTTATCAACGCTTACGACATCCTTCATCCCTTTTCGCATCCGTTCCACTACTGCCTCGGTGATATGCTTGTCATCTTCATGAGTAAACTCCACCCAGGTTCTTCCAAGCACCTCTTCCCTGCTGTACCCGAGCATGTCCAAGTAGCTTTGGTTGATGTTCTCAATCTGACCGGTATCAATATTTGTGAGGGACATACCGATGGGAGCCTCTTCAAACATTGTCTTGAACAGATGTTCGCTCTTGGACAATGCCGCGATATCCTGATACCGATACGCTTGACCAAACAGCAAAAGGCAGAGCAAGTATGTTCCTACCGGATAAATCAAGAGTATAGGCAGGGTCATGACAGCAAAAACCTGCGGCCTGACTTCTTTGGGCATGAGCAGTACGCACAAGAGCATGACCAGGTGGACGACCAGACCCACGAGATAGAATTCTAAATTAATCTGACGCTTGTGTTTCAGGACCTGTTCATAGCGGAAACGATGCCAGAGAATACCAATGGTGGCACTGGCGGTAATGGTGGCAAGGCCCATAGCAAGGCCCGAGCCTCCGTTGATGATTCTCAAGACTGCAATCATGGAACTTCCGATCACAGTAGGCACGACGCCAAAGACCATCCCTGAAACGGCTATCAGTATTGTACGGGAATCAAAGACAACCCCTTCTGAAAGGACCAGGGGATTGAGCATGACCAAAATCCCAATAAAACCGATGATAACGCCAACCAAAACCCGATAGGAGTAGAGTCTTCTTGGATTTTTGAAAGGATAGGTAGTAAAAAAGACACTGAGAGAGAGAAGAATGCCAATATTGAACAGGATGACTTCCATCAGACCTCCCTCGAAGGCGAGGAGAACAAGCACACCTGGTTTCTTCCCGCTTCCTTTGCCTGATAGAGGGCCCGATCGGCATCTGCGATCAACTCTGTCTCCTCAAGATCTTCATAAACTTGTGATATCCCGATACTGACATGTACCGTAAGCAGTCTATCTTGGTATGGGAAAGGAGTCTCAGCAACAGTTTTTCTAAGAGTCTGGGCAATTGCAAGGGCAGCCTCGTCTGATAAGTCAGTCAGGGCGATGACAAATTCATCACCTCCAAAACGTGCTATCGCCGGGGTATGCTTGAGCAATCCTTTTGCCCGATTTGCAAATTCTTTCAGAACTGCATCACCGGCAAGGTGTCCATATGTATCATTTATAGTCTTGAAATGGTCGATGTCACAGATTAGGATATGCACCTTTCCCTTTTCCATCAGGTGCATTCTTACCCGCTCAAGAAAGTGACGCCGGTTATACAGGCCGGTCAAAGGATCGAGATAGGAAAGTTCACGAAGTTTCTTTTGCAGGTTTCTTCGCTCAGTGATATTGATCAACATCACAGTAACAGCCCTTTGGCCTTTATACAGTTTGTTCAATGGATACATCCTGGCTTCAAACCACTGTGTTCCCCCAGGACCTTCCTTCTTGGGTATCTGAACCTCATCAGTCTCGAGCTTATAATCAAATGTGTTGAGAACCCCTATAGACAGGGTATACTTGACTTGCTGGATGAAGAAGTCTGCAAAATCACTTGGCATGAATTCATAGATGTTTTTGCCCTTCAATAACTGGCCGTCATCGTATAAACTCCGTTCAGTTCCTCCAAAAGCCTCAAGGTACGTACCATCCTCACCCACCACAAAGAACGGGTCGGGGATTGTATTGAACAACGATTGCGACAGTTCGTCGAGAGGGGGATACTCCATGGCCCATCCTTTTTTGTAACAATACCATGGTAGCCTCGCCAGAGGCAGATTTCAATCCTTTTATACGATGAGATTATCTAACTTAAACAAAGGATAAGCAACATTGGACAAAGAGGTGGAGTCCTCCGGCATGACTCAGAGGACCCCACACAGAAAGAACAGAAGCTCTAGACCGAGTATAATAGTTGCTCGTAGGTTGGTATCGGCCAGTAACGTTCTGCACAGAGCAGTTCAGCTTCATCACAAAGGGAACGAACCTCCGCCATGGCAGAAAAAACGGTGTCATGATAGAAGCGAGCTGCTTGGTTGATATCACTGATCATCTTTGCCTCCATGACTGCCTCTTCCAAGACAGTGGTTGCATTGTCCAAGGCATCGCAAAGAATGCTCAGCTGCTCTATCAATTGCTTCTCGTAGGAGAGAGAAAGCGAGGGCAGTGCAGAGATTTTGCTCAAGTAGGTTTTTGCCAGATCACCACTGAAGGCACTTATTGCGGGAAGCAGCTGCTTTCGCGTCATGTCCACCATTGTAAGAGCCTCAATATGTACTGTCTTGGCGTAATTCTCCATTACAATCTCATACCGGCTGTGCATCTCAGAGGCACTGAGAACATGGAACTTCTCAAACAGTGCAATATTCTTCTCTTTGATGAAGGTCGGTAGTGCATCAACAGTACTCTTGAGGTTCAACAACCCCCTCTCTTTTGCCTCTTCAACCCATTCAGGAGCGTAGTTGTTGCCGTTGAACACGATTCTTCTATGCTTGATGTAGGTATCCTTGACCAGGCTGGCCAAAGCTGTGGAGAAGTCGCTTGCTTTTTCCAATTCATCGGCGAACACCGAGAGTTTTTCAGCAATGATGGTGTTCAAGACGAAGTTGGGACCAGATACAGAGAAGGAGGAGCCGAGCATACGGAACTCAAACTTGTTCCCGGTAAAGGCGAAAGGACTGGTACGGTTGCGGTCGGTAGTATCCTTGATGAACGGAGGAAGCTGATTAACACCCAACAACATGCTTGAACGTGCAGTATGAGGGCAATCTTTTCCATCGGCAAGAGAATCGAGAATGCTGGTGAGCTCGTCACCAAGGAACATCGACACAATGGCCGGCGGCGCTTCATTGGCTCCCAATCTATGGTCATTTCCTGCGCTTGCCACAGAAACCCTCAAAAGGTCCTGATAGTCATCCACGGCCGCGATCACGGCAACCAGGAAGAGAAGAAATTGTGCATTATCCTTCGGGCTATCACCAGGTTCAAGCAGGTTGATACCGGTGTCGGTGGATATGGACCAGTTGTTGTGCTTACCCGATCCGTTGACTCCGCTGAACGGCTTTTCGTGCAACAAACATACCAAGCCATGCCTGTCGGCAACCTTTTTCATCAGCTCCATCGTGAGCTGGTTATGGTCGACAGCCAGGTTGCTTGTGGTAAAAATCGGGGCAAGCTCATGCTGCGAGGGGGCTACCTCGTTGTGTTCAGTCTTGGCAAAGATTCCGAGTTTCCATAACTCTTCATCCAGATCACGCATGTATGCCGAAACCCTGGTTTTCAGGTTGCCGAAGTAGTGGTCCTCCATCTCCTGTCCTTTGGGGGGGCGAGCTCCAAAGAGCGTTCTTCCGGTATGAATCAGATCCTTGCGCTTCAGATACAAGTCCTTGTCAAGCAAGAAGTACTCCTGCTCCGGTCCGACGGTGGTAAGCACCCTTTTTACCTCACGCTTGCCAAAGAGGTGAAGGATTCGGACCGCTTCCTTGCTGATTGCTTCCATCGATCTGAGCAGGGGGGTTTTCTTATCCAGGACTTCACCGCTGTAGGAACAGAATGCTGTCGGAATGCACAAAGTACCTTCTTTGATAAAGGCATAGCTCGAGGCGTCCCATGCAGTATAGCCGCGTGCTTCGAACGTTGCCCTCAAGCCTCCTGACGGAAAGGATGATGCATCGGGTTCTCCCTTGATCAATTCCTTGCCTGAGAATTCCATGATGGCAGTACCATCTTTGGTTTGGGTAAGAAAGCTTTCATGCTTCTCTGCCGTAATGCTGGTCATGGGTTGAAACCAATGGCAGAAATGTGTCACGCCTTTCGCAAGAGCCCATTCTTTCATGGCATGAGCAACTTGGTTAGCGATAGCCAGATTCAGCTCTTTGCCCTCTTTGATAGTCTGCTTGAGTTCCTTATAGGTCTCTTTTGATAGATATTGACGCATCATGGCATCATTGAAAACCGAGCTCCCAAAGTACTTATCTACACTCTCTGTCATACGTTCCTCCTGTTCTTTACAGTTGCACCAGAAATACTCATCAGCCGGAAAAAAGAGAAAGGCGCCGTAGCCCACAATGGGACTACAGCGCCTTTGCTGATGGTGTGTTGTACAACGAAGAAAGGGTTTCTGTCAACAGGTGTACCAATTTTTTTAATATTGATAAGCAAAAATCTTTTCTTTGAATTCTCTCCTTGATTATTTCTTTTTCTGAAAGATTTTGCTGTATCGGTTCAAGCCTTTGGTAAAGAGAATGGCTACAACTTGCCACCCTCTTGGATAGTAGTACCAAGCATTTTTTTCTCACCCTCGTGACAAAGTCCTCGTTATTGGATACACTAGGCGAAATTACCAGTTGGACAAAGGCGTCCACCAAAAATACCTTGCCGTGCACAAGGTGTCTTTGGTGGACGCCTTTTTCGTATCCTAATGGAGAGAACAGTATGGAAGGATATCACCAACGATGTCCGCTTGAAGGAGAAGTCCGCATACCCAGCGGTTGTGCCATCAGCGGAATCATCTCGAGAAGCGGAAAACGCTTTTGTGGAAGAGAGGCAATCACCTCCATTGCAGTCATGCATGACCGAAGCAATGGACTTGGAGGCGGCTATGCAGGCTACGGCATCTACCCAGAGTATGCCGATTTCTATGCTTTGCATATCTTTTATTATTCCAATGAGGCAAAACGAGGGTGTGAAGAATTTCTTGAGGAACACTTTGATTTGATCAACCTCTCTAAGATTCCGACCGAGAAACACCCCGCGATCACCGACCAACCGCTAATCTGGCGCTACTTTGTCACCCCTCTTCCCACCAAGCTCGCCTTCAGCCAGCTTGATGAGAAGGAGTACACCGCCCGGTGTGTCATCAAGGTGAACCGCGACATTGAAGGTGCGTATGTATTCTCCTCAGGAAAGAACATGGGAGTCTTCAAAGCAGTAGGATTTCCTGAAGATGTAGGTGAGTTCTATCGCCTGGATGATTATGAAGGCTATAGCTGGACAGTCCATGGCCGCTACCCTACCAATACCCCGGGATGGTGGGGAGGAGCACACCCCTTCAGCCTGCTCGATTATACCATAGTCCATAACGGTGAAATCTCCAGTTATGACGCAAACCGCCGATTCATCGAGATGTACGGGTATGCCTGTACCCTGAAAACCGATACTGAGGTCATTACCTACATGATCGATTATCTGAACCGGAGAAAAGGCCTCACCCTGAAGGAGGTTGCCAATGTAATAGCAGCTCCGTTCTGGTCGACCATAGAGGCTATGGATGACGATGAGAAACAGGTGTACACGTACCTTAGAAACACCTTTGCCAGCATGCTGATCACAGGACCCTTCTCCATCATTCTCGGGTTCAACGGTGGTCTGATGGCGCTCAACGACCGACTCAAGCTCAGAAGTCTTGTGGCTGCAGAAAAGGATGACCGTGTATATCTTGCCAGCGAAGAAGCTGCAATACGCATCATAGAACCCAATCCTGACCGACTTTGGTACCCCAGAGGAGGCAAGCCGGTCATCATCACCCTTGACAGCTTAGAAGGAGGAAAAGATGGGCATCAACTACCTGTATCCGGACTTTGAGGTTGTCAGAAACTTCGATCGATGCATCACCTGCCGCGTCTGTGAACGACAATGTGCCAATGAGGTTCACTCGTTCGATGAGTTGCGACAACGAATGAAGGCGGATGAGAGCAAGTGTGTCAATTGTCACCGCTGTGTCTCGCTCTGTCCTACCAATGCGTTGAAAATAGTAAAAACAGATCATACATTCAAGGAAAACGCCAACTGGAAGGGTGAAGTAATCCAGGACATCTACCGCCAAGCCCAGAGTGGAGGAGTGCTTCTTGCCTCCATGGGAACGCCGAAATCGTATCCTGTATATTGGGATAAAATGCTTGTGAATGCCAGTCAGGTCACCAACCCCTCGATCGATCCACTTCGCGAACCGATGGAGACAAGGACCTACCTTGGTCAGAAGAGCACCAAGATTGTACGGGATGGCGAGGGAAGAATCATGACCAAGACTTCTCCGCAACTGAAGCTTGATATTCCCATCATGTTCAGTGCCATGAGTTATGGATCCATCTCGTACAACGCGCATAAATCATTGGCCTTGGCTGCCCAGAAGCTTGGCATCCTGTACAATACAGGAGAGGGCGGCCTGCATGAGGACTTCTACAAATATGGGAAGAACACCATTGTGCAGGTGGCCAGTGGCCGTTTCGGAGTTCACCCCGGCTATCTGAATGCAGGAGCAGCCATTGAGATCAAGATGGGTCAAGGAGCAAAACCTGGTATCGGGGGACATCTTCCAGGGTCAAAGATCGGTGAGGATATCTCCAAGACAAGGATGATCCCGCTTCACAGCGATGCCATCAGTCCTGCACCCCATCATGACATCTACTCCATCGAAGATTTGAGACAGTTGGTTTTTGCCTTGAAGGAAGCGACCGCCTACACAAAACCAGTCATTGTAAAGGTAGCGGCAGTGCACAACATCAGTGCCATTGCCAGCGGCATTGCGCGTAGCGGCGCCGACATCATCGCCATCGATGGATTCAGAGGAGGTACCGGTGCCGCCCCAGCACGAACCAGGGACAACGTCGGCATCCCCATCGAACTCGCCTTGGCAAGTGTAGATGAACGCCTCAGACAGGAAGGCATCAGAAACAACGTCAGCTTGGTGGTAGGAGGCTCCATTCGCAGCAGCAGCGATGTCTTGAAGGCAATCGCTCTCGGAGCAGACGCTGTCTACATCGCAACCAGTGCCTTGATCGCTCTTGGCTGTCACCTTTGCCGTACTTGTCACAGCGGCAAGTGCAACTGGGGCATTGCTACACAGAACCCTGAGTTGGTAAAGCGTTTGAATCCAGAAATCGGCAGTGACCATTTGGTCAACCTCATCACCGCCTGGAACCACGAGCTCAAGGAGATGATGGGAGGCATGGGCATTAACTCCATCGAGGCTCTGCGCGGAAACCGCCTGATGCTTCGCGGCATAGGCCTGAATGAGACTGAGCTGGGAATCCTCGGCATAGCCCACGCCGGGCAGTAGGAGGTACAGATGAAACGTGTATATGTAAACGAACAATGGTGCCTCGGTTGCCACTTATGCGAGTATTACTGCGCTTATGCCAACAGCGGGCTATCGGACATGGTCGATGCGTTGAAGGACAAGAAGATTCGCCCTCGTATCAAGGTAGAACAACAAGGATCGATCAGTTTTGCTGTCAACTGCCGTCATTGCACCGAGGCTCTGTGTGTAAAAAACTGCATCGCCGGTGCCTTGAGCCAAGTAGACGGTCTGATCGTCATCGACCAGGAAAAATGTGTAGGTTGCTACAGCTGCATCATGGCTTGTCCCTTCGGCGCGTTGATGAGCAACGAGGAGGGCGTCATGCAAAAGTGTGAACTCTGTGCAACGAACTCACACGGCCAACCGGTTTGTGTACAAGGCTGTCCGAACAAAGCCATCGTCTATGAGGAGCGTTGAATATGCACTACGTACTAATTGGAAACTCCATAGCCAGCACGGGTTGTATAGAGGGTATACGCAAGCATGATATTCAAGCCCAAATTACAGTAATCGGTGATGAAAGCTATCATTGCTATGCTCGTCCTTTGATCTCCTATCTTCTTCAAGAAAAGACGACCGTGGAAAAAATGGCATATCGGTGTGAGGAATTCTATGAAAAGCACAAGGTGAGAATCCTCTCAAACAGCAAAGTAAGTACTATCGATCCGACAAAAAAAGAACTTTCCCTTGCTGATGGGTCAAAAGTCGGCTATGACAAGCTGCTCATCGCCACGGGCTCCTCGGCGTTCATCCCTCCGATGAAACATCTTGAAAAGGTGAAAAATCAGTTCACCTTCATGACGCTCGCTGATGCAGAAGCTCTGAACGAAGCACTTACAAAGAACAGCAAGGTTCTTATCATCGGTGCCGGCTTGATCGGGCTCAAATGCGCAGAGGGAATCCTAAAGAAGGTAAAGAGTATCGAGGTAGTGGACCTCGCAAACAGGATTCTACCCAGCATCCTGGACGAGGAAGGCTCAAACAGGGTGCAAGCTCATCTTGAAGAAGAAGGAATAACCTTTCATCTACAAGACAGCGTTGCACAATTCGAAGAAGGGAAAGCGTTCCTTGCAAGTCAAAAGGTCCTCGATTTTGACCTGTTGGTCATAGCCGTGGGGGTTAAGCCGAATGTCGAACTGGCAAAGAGTGCAGGCATTGAAGTCGAAAGAGGTATCCTGATCGACCATCACTGCAGGACCAGTTGTGCGGATGTCTATGCCGCCGGCGATTGTGCCCAAGGCTGGGAATTGACGACCCAGACAAGAAGGATGCTTCCGTTACTTGGCAACGCGTTCATGCAAGGCGAGTGTGCCGGGTCGAATATGGCAGGCGTCGAAACACGTCTTGAAAAGTCCATAGCCATGAACGCCATAGGGTTTCTTGGGCTGCATGTCATCACTGCCGGAATCTATGAGGGAGAGGACACCATCATACAAAGCAAGACAGGCTACAAACGACTCTTTGTGCAGGACGATTATCTTGTGGGGTACATACTGGTAGGAGATATGGTGGACCGTGCCGGAATTTACACCTCCTTGATTAGGGAAAGAACCCCGCTTTCAAGTCTGGATTTCTCTTTGATCACCGAACAACCTGCCTTGATGGCTTTTGCCCAACAGGTACGCAAACAACAACTCGGGAGGGCACAATGAAACACATAGAAGTAGGATCGATGCACTACCAGATGCTCAATGAACAGATCCGCAATTGTACCGATTCTGAGATACAACTCTCTGAAGTGTATGGACAACGCTACATAGGATCGGCCCTCTCGAACAAGATGCTGACGATCAGGGGAACTGCCGGAAATGCACTTGGTGCATATCTTGATGGAGCCACGATCATCGTAGAGGGCAATGCCCAAGATGCCACAGGCGACACGATGAATGATGGCAGCATCATCATTCATGGGTGCAGCGGGGATGGTAGCGGGTATGCAATGCGGGGCGGAAAACTCTATATTCGTGACAGTGCAGGATATCGTTGTGGAATCCATATGAAGGCCTATGAAGAAAAGCAACCGCTTTTGATCATAGGTGATCGTGCAGGAAGTTTTCTCGGTGAATATCAGGCAGGAGGAACGATTATCGTTCTTGGAATGAACCAAGAAGGAAAATCTCCGGTAGGATATTTTTGTGGAACAGGGATGCATGGTGGAACGATATACCTTCGTTGTGATACAATTCCTACGAGCTTGCCGCCACAAGTGGCTGCCAGGGATGCTGATCAAGAGGATAAAAAACTTCTTTCTGAGCTTTTGGCTGAGTACTGTCAGATTTTTTCCATTGATCTACAAACGTTGCTGAATTCGCATTTCTTCGTCTTGAGTCCGAACTCAGCTACTCCATATAAGATGTTGTACACCCATGTATAAGACAGGGAGGAACATGATGACCAATACACAGTATGAGGTAATGCAGTTCATCAAGGAACAGGATGTCCGATTCGTTCGTCTGATGTTTTGCGACATATTCGGCCAGATTAAGAACATCTCAATCTCCGCAGATGAACTTGAACGCGCATTTGTCAGCGGCATTTCGTTCGACGCCTCAGCTGTGAAGGGGTTTTTACAAGTTGATGAGAGTGATCTATTGCTGTTTCCCGACCCCACCACCCTCTCAATCCTTCCTTGGAGACCGGCACAAGGGCGGGTAGTGCGTCTATTCTGTTCCATATTCCGCCCTGACGGCTCTCGTTTTGAGGGAGACGGCAGATCTTTGCTAGAGAGCGTAGTGAGAAAGGCTTCCTTGCAGGGGTTGAAGTTTGGAGTTGGTCCGGAATGTGAATTCTATCTCTTCAAACTTGATGAGGAAGGAATACCGACGTACGAGCCGCTGGACAGAGGGACCTATCTTGACGTGGCACCTTTGGACAAAGCTGAAAATGTCAGAAGAGAAATTTGCCTCACCCTGGAACAGATGGGATTCTACACAGAGAGAAGCCATCATGAGTCGGGCCCTGGACAAAATGAGATAGACTTCAAATACAGCACCCCGGTGGAAGCTGCCGATAACTTCATCACCTTCAAGTCAGTGGTCAAGACAATCGCCGACCGAAGCGGGCTCTTTGCCTCCTTCATGCCAAAACCCTTGATAGGGGAAAGCGGCAGCGGTCTGCACATCAATCTTTCCATTACCTGTGAAGGTCAGCAGTGCGAAAAATTACAAGCCAGTATGATAGCGGGAATCCTCAATCGAATCAGGGAAGTCTCGTTGTTTCTCAACCCCTTGGTAAATTCCTACGAACGTCTTGGATCATTCGAAGCTCCAAAGTTTGTCGGTTGGGGAAAGGCAAACCGTTCTCTCTTGATCAGGGTTCCGCAAAGCAGTGGAGAATATCGTCGTATCGAGATACGCTCCCCCGATCCTGCCTGCAATCCCTACCTAGCCGTCACTCTGCTTCTTGAAGCTGCGCTAGAAGGAATCCAGAACCGCCTCGAGGCTCCCGCTGAATATCTTGGGTCTGCCTATGACAAACAGGAAGGACTGACCCTGCCTTCTACACTGCTTGAGGCCATACAGCTCGCACAAGAGAGTGATTTCATCAAATCTATCGTTCCTGAACGGTTGCTCAGCTATTACCTCGATACCAAGAGAAGTGAGTGGGATTCATATATTTCGGCCATCGATAAGCTTGAGGCAAGTCGGAAACCGTTCTTTCGCTGCACCTAGGAGGATTCTATGCTCCGCGCTTTGGTTGTTTCGTCAAATCAGAAGGGATGTGAATCCCTTTGCAACCTCATACGAGAGTATGAGGGACCGATTGACCTCTTCCAATGCCACAGCGCATCCGAGGCAAGAAGACTTATTCTTGACCAAGATCTGGATATAGTGGTGATAAACGCACCACTACTGGATGAGTCAGGAGAACAACTTGCCTTGATGGTAACCCAAGAAAGTCTTGCAGGCTCCATATTGGTGGTGAAGAACGACTATTTTGAACAGACACAGACATACTTTTGTGACCAAGGTGTATTGGTAGTGTCAAAACCAGTAATCAGACAGATGTTCTTTCAGGCACTCGGTCTTGCTCGTTCCATGCGTAGGCGCCTAGGGGCCATGTACAACGAAAACGAGAAGCTTCACCAAAAAATAGAAGAAATCAAGATAATCGATAGGGCTAAATGGGCATTGATCGAACACTTGGGCATGGAGGAAAACCAAGCCCACAAACATATAGAGAAGCAGGCTATGGATCTGAGAAAGAGCCGTTATGCAGTTGCTGCTTCAATTCTAAAAACATATCAGATGTAAACAGGAGAGAGCATGGCCAAACATATTTTTGTGACTGGAGGGGTCGTCTCGGGCCTCGGAAAGGGAATTACCGCAGCATCCTTGGGTAGATTACTCAAGGCAAGAGGGTTGAAAATTGCTGCACAGAAGCTGGACCCGTACATGAATATCGACCCGGGAACGATGAGTCCTTACCAACATGGAGAAGTGTTCGTCACCGAGGACGGTTCGGAAACCGACCTCGACCTTGGACACTATGAACGATTTATTGATGAAAATTTGAACAAGTTCAGCAATCTCACCAGTGGAAGAGTATATTGGAATGTACTGAACAAAGAGAGAAGAGGTGCGTATCTTGGATCGACGGTACAGATCATCCCGCACGTTACGACAGAAATCAAGGATGCCATATATTCCCTGGCAAAGAAGACCGAAGCGGATGTAGTAATCACGGAAATCGGTGGAACCACCGGTGATATCGAGAGCCAACCATTTCTGGAAGCCATCAGGCAGATAAGCCATGAAGTAGGCGCCCATGATTGTCTGTTCATCCATGTCACCTTGGTCCCGTACCTCAAGAGCAGTGCCGAACATAAGAGCAAACCCACCCAACACTCTGTCAAGGAACTGATGGCCAGCGGAATTTTCCCCGACATCATCGTTACCCGTTCTGATGAACCGCTGCTTCAAGACATAAAAGACAAGATCGCCCTTTTTTGCAACGTCAAGAAAGACTGTGTCATTGAGAACAAAACAGTCAACGTGTTGTATGAAGCTCCAATGATGCTGCACCAAGAAAAGCTGGATGAGATTGTATGCAGGGAATTGGCGATAGAGTGCAAAGAACCAGAATTATGTGAGTGGACCACGATGCTAAGCCGTATCGAGAAAGCTTCCAAGCAGGTAAAGATTGCCTTGGTAGGAAAGTACATACAGCTTCATGACGCCTACCTTTCAGTAATGGAGGCTCTCAAACATGCAAGCTGGGCGAATGACTCACAGCTCACCATCGACTGGGTTGATTCAGAGACGGTCACCCAAGAGAGCGTAAAAGCCCTGCTCGGTGATGCTGACGGCATCCTTGTTCCCGGTGGTTTTGGGGATCGGGGAATCGAGGGCAAGATTCTTGCTGCGCAATTTGCCCGAGAGAACAAAGTCCCATATCTTGGCATTTGTCTGGGTATGCAGATAGCCGTCATTGAATATGCTCGGCATGTCCTGGGATATGAGGATGCCCATTCAAGCGAATTCAATCCTGATTCAAAGCACCCCGTAATCGCCTTGATGCCCGACCAGAAAGGCAACATCCCCAAGGGAGGCACAATGCGGTTGGGAAGCTACCCCTGTGCCATCAGAGAGAACACCGTCCTTAGATCTGCCTATGACCAAGAGACCATAGGTGAACGACATAGGCACCGCTATGAGTTCAACAACGAATATCGAGAGGCTCTCACAGAAGCAGGTCTCGTGATCGGAGGAACAAGCCCCGACGGCTCTCTCGTTGAAGCTGTGGAACTCGCTATGCATCCTTTCTATGTAGGGGTTCAGTACCATCCTGAATTTAAGAGCAGGCCTAATCGTCCCCACCCTCTTTTCAAGCAGTTCATTGCTGCAAGTCTGGGTCTCTAGAGTTGACAGTTTTGTCACTCTGCGATAATTTTGTGTATGCATCCGTTGGGGCCATAGCTCATCTGGTAGAGCGACTGGTTCGCAATCAGTAGGTAGAGGGTTCGAGTCCCTTTGGCTCCA
>CAZJMG010000023.1:0-51852 GCA_964547185.1 uncultured Sphaerochaeta sp. | reverse complement strand
CAGACAGGCAAAAATCATTTGAGAAATGATTGGGAGAATTCATATCCGAGACAGTATATAAGTGTCCACTATGCCATTTCTTTTGACTTGCTGAGCTAAAGCCTCTACACTTGTGCAAGGAGGCTCTGGATGGCACAAAAAAAATCTTTGAGAATCTCAATGCTTGTGATACTCAGCTATGTTTCAATGATTGTAGTAAATGCATTGGCCAACATACTGCCCATTGGGGGGATGAACACAGGAGCAATCTCTGACAGCTATCCCAATATCTTTGCTCCGGCAGGCATTACGTTCTCAATCTGGGCGGTTATTTACTTGACATTGGCGCTGTATTGCATATACCAATGCAAGGAACCTCACGACAGCATTGGCATACTCTTTATACTAAATTCAGTGGCAAACCTGCTTTGGATATTCTGCTGGCACTATCATAAGATTGGATTATCAGTTCTCTTGATGATCGTCATCCTCTTGTCCTTGAGCATCATCAATCTCAAGCTTAAGAAACTAAAACCCAAGAGTATTGCTTATTATTCAATGCAACTTCCTTTCTCCTTATATTTTGGATGGATTACAGTTGCTACGATTGCAAACATAACCACTTTCTTGGTGGCAATCGGGTGGAAGGGCTGGGGCCTTAGCCAATCCACTTGGACCGTCCTGGTGTTGCTCACCGGCTTTGTCATTGCACTTGTCTGGATTCTCTCATCCAAGGATATTCCCTATCTGATCGTCTTGATTTGGGCTTATCTAGGCATTTTGATCAAGCACCTCTCTAGCGATGGATTTGAAAAAGCATACCCTTCTGTAATAGCTGCAACAACGATTTGCCTTGTGCTCTTTGGCCTTCTGCTAGCGCTGCTCATCTTTAGGAAGCGATGATGCTTTCTTCTTCCTTGACAGGAAAAACAAGGATGAGTAGCATGCAAAACAACCATTGAGGAGCGGGGTGTGGACCTAAAAGGAAAAAACAAACGATATAAAAGCACGTTGCAATCGATACTCATCCCCTTGGCCTTGGTGCTCATTGCATTTCTGATTCTTAGCCCGATCTTGATACAATCGATTCAAACCTTCTATTTCCAACAGAAAGCTGAGGATGCTGCTTTGCTTGCAAAAAGCTATGCCAATTCCCTACAGACAGCAATCGATGCCGAGTATCACCTCTCAAACCGTTTGGAAAGCACGTTGCAGGCGGGTGCCGTTACAGTTGCCAAATACCATGATCAGTTCTCAGAGGAAATCCTTATTGAACTTGCGAAGGACCTGGATGTGGATGTCATATATATTTATGACCAGAACAACACCCTCAGCCATTCCAATACAGGCGAATATATTGGATGGCAGCCTCCTGCGGGACATCCGGTGGAAAAATTTTACCACAGTGGTCTTATTTCTCACATAGAACCGATTCGCCCTGATGCCATATCGAATATCCTCTATAAATATGGGTATCATCGATTTGAGGACAACAAGATTGTACAAGTCGGGATTCTTGCCCAAACAATCCAGAAGCTCTATGCTCAATTCTCCCCACAACACATTATCCAGAAACTAAGCAACGAGAGCACCTCCATGCTTCTGCTCTTCATCGACACTGCGGGCAATGTCATCGCACCCTCCCAGCTCTCCTTAGGGGATGACGACCTGAAACAAATGGGTTCAAAAATCCCTATCGATGAGCATGCATACTCTCGTTATCAATACAACGATACCTCCTATCTTGCTTTTCATATCCCAATCTTTTTGGACACCCTGCAAGCCGGCTCTCTTTTGCTCTTGTATGATTTGACCGATTCGGATCACTTGGTTGCCAGTCTGGCACTGCTCATCAGAGCAACGCTTTTCGCTTTTTTTATTTTATTTGCAGGCTCCCTGATCAAAACGTATCGTAAAAACCAAAGAATTCTTCACATTGCATTTCATGATGATTTGACTTCTCTCTCCAATCTCAGGCAATTCCATGCAACCGTAAGCCATCTTTCTGTATCGAACATCGCCTGCATCGTGCTCAATCCAATAAACTTCAAACTGGTCAACATGGTTTACGGATATGAAAAGGGAGATGAGATTCTCCGGCAAATCGGTCATTCCTTGACCACGCTCACCAAGCAATATCCAGAACTCTGCGCATATAAGTTCACTGATGACCGATTCTTGCTGACTTTTAGCAATTACAAGAACAATGAACAGATTGAAGCATTATGCAAACAAGTATTGCAGATCAAACAGAAAACGAAACTCTTCAACACGGTAGAGCTTTGCATGGGTATCAGCCTCAGTACAGGAGCCCACCA
This sequence comes from uncultured Sphaerochaeta sp., assembly GCA_964547185.1. Taxonomy (GTDB): domain Bacteria; phylum Spirochaetota; class Spirochaetia; order Sphaerochaetales; family Sphaerochaetaceae; genus Sphaerochaeta. Next base: position 49,555 of record CAZJMG010000023.1, on the reverse strand, counting down.
TGACTCTACGAAGCTCATCAAACATGCTTCTATTGCACTGAACGCAACTTCTGTTGCAAAACCCATCCAGTTTTTCAACAAGGAACTCGAAGAACAGTTATTGAGAAAAGATCGTATCGAACAAGATCTGCGAAGTGTGATACAGGGGGAGAAAGACATTCTCAGGTTGGTCTATCAACCTATTTATGATGCAAAGAGCTCAAAGTTGGAATATTTTGAGGCACTCGCCCGTATGCAAAGCAGTTCTTTAGGACCGATATCGCCTCTTGAGTTCATTAGTATAGCAGAACAACGCCATCTCATCGTACCTTTGGGACTGCATATACTCAGCCTCGCTTGCGACTTCATCATCAAGGCAAGAGCAAATAATCTTGATAATTTCAGGGTTGCAATCAATATATCCACGCTTCAACTGATGGATCAACACTTCATCTCATCTTTGCTTGAAATGCTGGAAATTAAAAAAATCCCCCTGCACTATATCGAGCTGGAGTTGACAGAGTCGATATTTGCACAAGATCTACATTATGTCGGCAATACGCTTAAAGAATTGCGCAAGATGGGCATTCGTATCGCAATAGACGATTTTGGTACAGGGTATTCCTTTTTCAGTCGGCTGGAACACTTGGATATTGACATACTTAAACTGGATAAGCAATTTGTCGATAAACTCTCTACTGAAGAGGACAAAGATCTTGCACAAATCATAATCTCCATGGCCCATCATATAGACAAGCAAGTTGTAGCCGAGGGTGTCGAAACATCCTCCCAACATGATAAGCTTTGCCATCTTGGCTGTGATTATCTGCAAGGATTTCATCTGAGCAAGCCGCTTGAAGATCTACAAGCACTCGCCGTCCTAATGAACCATGAGAAAGAGAGAACCTTGGATATATCCCAGTAGGTTCTTGCATTGCCAGCCTCACGAACCTTTCCAACGAAGAAATTGATCCGGATTTGGCCAAAAAGTCACTCACATCCTTCAATGCAGGCAAAGCCCCCTGACCGGGTAGTTGTCTCATACCAAAGCGTTATATTTATTATCCAGAGCTTTGACCCGTCATAAACCTCAATGTATGCAGGTCCCGCATCATGTTGTATCAATCCAACTATGGTTACCCAATGCCAGGAATCAAGGTTCTTCACCTCTCCTGCATGGAGATTGAGAAAGGCTATCGGTCTATCTTTTCTGAGATGCGTACACAAGAAGTCGAGTATGGTATCAATACTTGGACGCATCTCTTTATTTTTGGATAGATGGAGACTCCCTACTCGTACTTTAAGGTGCTTGTCGGAAAAAAACCTTTGCACGCCATTGGTAAACTGGCTTACAAGGTGGGTTCCCATGATGCCCGGTGTTACATATCGCCACAGACATTCCATCAAATCGGTCATACTTTTTTTATCATGCACGTGAGGCAAGTTTGTTGCTGGGTCCTTTTTGGCATGATACGCGATAAGATGCGAAGCCGTTGTAGGCCCACAGCCGGCTTTTCGTTGCCACAGCAAAGGGTACCACTCTTGATCGGCCCCGAGATAGAGAGAGCCCTCTTCATCATGAAGATGCAGAAATGATGGGTTGGACAGCCTGCATTCTCTAGTCATGACTAATCCTACCGCACCAAGCCATAAGGCCAGTTTATCACCCCGCCGAAGTCGTATACATCACTATAGCCTATGCGCAAAAGCTTGTTCGCTGCCTGCGCACTCCTGGCCCCGCTCCTGCAATAAATCAACAAGGTTGCATCAAAATCAACAAGCTCCTGTAAAGGTTCTGTCCCAATATCTTCGTTGGGAATATTGATGGCACCTTGGATATGTCCACTCTCGAATTCAGCGCGGGTTCGAACGTCAATGATTATTACCTGAGCGTGTTGCATCATTTCAAAGGCTTCTTCAGCAGTAATTCTTTTATAGATTGCAGTTGGTTCTGCAGTTGCAGGCTTGTAATTCATCAAGGAACCAAAAACCAGCAAGATAAGGACAAGTAGTGCTAATATCAATATCTTAGTCATTTGCTAGGTTCTCCTGTATTCAAGATGCCAAAATCTGAAGAAGCAGTCAACACAAGGACGCACAAAAAAGCCAGAAGAGCGAAATCTTCTGGCCCTTTTGAAATTTATAACTGCATCAATCACCTAAAGAACCTTCAAGATAGGCTTCAAGATATGCAAGCAACGAATCCGCTTGAACCAATTTTGCCTCAGCTTCCAAGGCTTGTGCCGATGCTTGCATCAGTTTCAGCTCACGTTCCAAGGACTGGGCTTGCAATTTGTAGGCATCCTTCAGATTCTTCACAGGATAGGAAGCCAAGACAAAGACGGTGCCGTCGGGTGCGATGTATTTCTCTTCTATGGCAACTCCCCTCAATGCAATGCTTACAGTCTGCACACTCAGGTTCTGAAGCACTTCAAGCATTTGCTGGGTCTTCATTACTTCCCCTGCCTCTTCAATGAAGGTGATCAAAGAATTATCCACACTGGTTGACGCCCAGCGACCGATGGCATCCTTGGCTGCAGATTCAGCTCTGAGCTGGCTCAATTGGTTTGTGGATTGCTTCGCTGATCCAACTGCATAATATGTACTTCTGGTGCTCTTTGGGATGTTGGTTGTCCAGTAAGGAGATCCATCAGGGTTTATTTTCGGGGTGCTACTGCAACTCGTAAAGAGAACCAGAGCTATAACACATACAATCATTACTCGTTTCATTTGTTATTCCTTATTGAAGACAAGAAGCCAGGCTCCAGTAGGTTTGTGTCTCACTATCATAAAACCTGGCAAGAATGGTGAAGCCACTGAGCAAACCTCTTTGGGCTTGATAGAGATCTCGCTTGAGCAATTGATCTTCCACAGTTACCTTTTCCTTGACCAAAGCATGAGCTGTTTTCAAATCAAGAAGGTTCTGTGCCGCAGAAAAATCGGCCGCTTCCAAGGTATCATTCAGAAAGTAATATCGTTTTGTAGAACCGATGCCGAACTGATATCCTTCAATCTTTGGTAGCTCACCCAACCATGTAGGTTTGCCTTGTGCGTCATACACGCTCTTATAGATTCGTTCTTTCTCTTCTTGGCGAGGATCTTGAACCACGACGACAGCTCCAGCTTTATCATCAAAATGAAGACTAAGCACCTTCAGCGATGCAATGGTCTTTGCCAAGGCCGTATCATCATAGTAGGCAGCTTCCTCAACAGCAAAAGATTGCAAGCCTTTATCCGAGCGATAAGACATGACCAGACGGCTGTCCATCGCAAGTGCTTGACGCAGATGTATTGATCGTGCAGCCGAAATCAAAGCTTCTTCGACCATTCGCTCTTTAGTAGAGTAAGGACCCGAGATGCCTATATATACATTGTCGGGATATTTGCTTACATCCAAGAAAGAGAGAACATGTTCGTCATTGCCTTGACTCTGCGTCGTACTACAGCTGGTAAAAAGCAGTAGTACGATCAGAACCATCGCCAAAAGAACAACCTTTTTCGATTGCAAAGCTTACTTCGCTCCCCTAAGAAGGTTTGCCAAAGCTTCCTTCATTTTTGCATTTGCAGCCGCGGCAGCATCACTCTCTTCAAAAGCCTCAGCTACAGCTTCTGCAGCAGGAGCAAAGTTTCTTTCAATGTTTGCAATGGGAATTGCAGCAAGAACCCATACTCCATTATCGGCATCAACCCACATCTCTTCGGTGGTTACTCCAGTCAACGTGGCCTCTGCAACTTGCTGGCTGATTACTTCCATCGCATCGAGTGCTTGGCGATTATCACCAGAACCTGCATCGTTTACATAGGTCACGACCACTTCTGTGACTTGGGTGCTCACCCATGCTGCAATCTTGTTCTTGGCCTCAACCGTAGCGCGCTTGATTGAGTTCTGTTTGTCACTCATCTTGCCGTAGCCAGTCTCATAATGCATATCCTGCGTAGGCAATGTCCTATATACCCACTCTGGCTGAGGAATACCCTCGGCCCCGATTACAACCGGTCTAGCTGGTGCAATAGGTTCAGCAACTTTCGCAGTTGCACAACCGACAAAAATCAAGCTTACCAAGACAAAAACAAGAACACCTAACATCTTTTTCATGAAAAGACCTCCATAATTGGTTACGTTTGATCCCCAAGCGTTTGCAGCATGAGGGCAAAAAACTCATCTACGGCAGTACGAGAAGCACTTCGCAGTGCTCGAGCCTGTGCATCAGCAACAGATAGTGCGGCTTCTCGATTGCTCGTTTCGAACGATACATACATTTCATTCTCCCCTTTCAACGTTGCATCAAGGGTATAGCGAACATATTCATACGGGCTGTTTGCCAATTCCAAAGAAACAGCATTGTAATTGACCTGCAAAAGAGGATAGCCAGGTTGATTGCTGATTGTGAAACCCAACTGCTGAAGGCGTTGCTCAAATGCATTCTTCAAGACATTTGCCTCTTGGTCCTGTGCCTGGACCTGTACGTGTATCACTATGGAGCGGGAAAGCTGTGCAAGCTCCCGTTCAAGAGGGAGCAATACCTGATTTTGCGGTTTTTTGAGAAGCACCTGCAATTGGTTATACAATACTTGTTGCTCTCGAGCAAGATTTCTCGCTTCAAGCAACAAAACATACTGTCGCATCAAATCAGAAGAGCGCAAGCTTTGAGCACGCACTTGTGCAATCGAGGTAGAAAGTTGAGAAATCCGGTCATTATACAACAGAGCGGTACGATTGCGGTGTAACGCAATCCGAGCATGCACCCGTCCTAAACTATCGGTATACACATTCACGACCTCGGCACCCACTATCTGATCCGTCTCACTGGTTATGCTTCCACTCTCAACCATCTGCGAAGCTTCGGTGAACGTCACATTGCCAAGGACATCTTGCGCTGCTGTGGACAGACTGGTCACTTCAGTGACGGAACGCACTTGGCTGTTGAACACCTGGGAGAGCGAAGAGAGAGCAGACTCCACAGCCCTCTGTCGTGATGATCCTGACCCTACTGCACAAAGATACGTCTGTTCATCGTATTGTTTATCATAGGGATGGCTCAACCATGACGGCTCTGAGGAAGGCATGCCAAGAGAACTGCAGGAAATGCCGAGAAGCATATATAAGCCGGCCAATAAAAAAATCATTTTTAGTCTCATAGGAATACCTACAGCCTGAACTTACTTTGCCTGATCAACTTCTTGATGGTCTCTTCCCCTACCCAGACCTTGCGGTTGGTCTCAATGTCGATCAACTCAGCAGTTACATAATAGGTTCGTACCATCGTACCCCCGCTCTGATCCAAATTGGTTCGCACCGATCCTTGAAGCAGGAAGTCAGCTCCAATCTCCTTTCCAAGAGCTTTAGCCGTGTCTTCGCTTGCAAAATACTGTTGTGACTCTCGTTCATCACGAACAGACGCCCTGAAATTTTGATCGGCAACCATATCAACCTTACCACTGTTGATCAAAGCCATTTCATACCGCTTTGCGATAACATATGTATCGATATGCTCACTGCTTCTATTGAGGAAAGACCCTACGATTACAACCGGATTCTTTGCTGGGTTTCTCATCCTGTATTGAGTGATCCAACCTGAAGAAAGACTCGAGTCTACCAAGGCTTGGGAGACAAGCCGAATATCAGTATCGTTCCAATTTCCACTCAAATCGATGTCTGTATCGCTGCTGAGCCGATCTACTGAAACACTTGATTGACAGGACATCATCAAGACGCTGCACAATACGACAAAACCTACTATCAAAACTCGTTTCATCAGGGTCTCCTTTGGCAAACATCGCTGAAACGTAATACCATATCTCAATACTTTGAGCTCAGTGTAGCAGATATGCAATCTATTGTGTAGAAAAATGAACCAAGAGCTGATAAAAAATAGTCGCTTGTTGTTGCGCGACGAAACCAACAATGATACATTGAGCCCATACTTGGAAAAAGAAAAGGCTGCCATGCGTAGAAAAACTGTTATCCTGCCCCTATTTTTCTTATTGTTGCTTGCAAGTACTCTTCTTGCCGGCTGCTCTTCCTATGTTGATATCTCAAATGCTCAGAATTATTATCGGCAAGCACAGTATACGAAGGCTATGAGCAGTCTACAGCAGAAAGCTCCGAGTATACTCAAGGCACAAGGACCGATTATCCTCAACTATGACCTAGGATTGCTTGCCAGGCTTTCCAATGAATATGAGACATCCAATACCCTGCTCAGTGAATCCGAGCGCTTGATCTGGGAAGCCTACACCCAGAGCATCACGGCGAACATAGCTTCCTTTTTAGTAAACGACAATACCAAAGCGTATCCCGGCGAAGAGTATGAGGATGTATACATCAACATCTTCAAAGCCTTGAACTACCTTCATCTCGGCCGAAGCGAGTCTGCATTGGTGGAGCTGAGAAGAAGTATTGAAAAACAGGCGAACCTAAGACAGAAATACGAACAACAAGTGCAGAAAATCTCTTCGTACTCGGATGCTCAAGGCTTTGCCTCTGTTGAGACAACACGATATGCCACCTCTTTTTCCACCAGCGCATTGGCACAGTACCTCAGTGCCATCGTTGCCCAGAAAATGGGAGAAGACAATACGTTCTACTATGCCATCAACCAAGCCAGACATGCCTTTGCAAGCCAGAGCGGCCTGTATGACTTCCCTATGCCCAGTGTGTTCGATATAGAAGATACTCCCTTGAAAGACTCAAAAGCAAGAGTGCACCTCATTTCTTTTACAGGGCAGGCTCCGATCAAGCAGGAGAGAAGAGAATCTGTATGGGTTTCTCGAAACAACTACGCCCAGATTGCATATCCTGTACTTGTTGAAAGAAAAAGTGCCATTGAGCGGGTAAAGGTCTCTATACAGGGTGGACCGACACAACAATTAGAAAAAATTGAATCAATCAGCAATATTGCTATCGATACATTCAAGACAAAAAGCGAGGTGATCAGAATGAAGGCTGTCACACGGGCCATGGCAAAGGCCGTAGGGATTGCCTTATATGATGCCTACACAGAAAAAGACAACAATGTCACCGTATTTGAAGAACTGCTTGGATTGATTTTTCGCGTCGCACAAACAGTGAGTGAAAGTGCCGACGTTCGCTCGGTACACTTCCTTCCCTCCCTATCTTGGGTAGGATATGTAGACCTTGAACCAGGCACGTACACATTTACCTACGAATTTCTCAACGCTTCTGGACGCGTAGTGCACTCACACAAGGTTTCAAATCTGAGAGTAACAGCGAACAGTGTGCATCTTGTTGAAGCTCACAGTCCTCTGTAAAAAAAGCCTCCCATCACAGGAGACTTTCAGAAAAACATCATCGCAATAGATGCTACTTTTCATTCAATTCATCTAAAATTTCAGCTTTTTCTTCGTCATCGTCTATTTCCTCACTGTAGATTTCGGCTCCTTCGGAATCCCAGGAGGGGTCGCGTTCATAGTCCTTCGGTCTTCTGATTGTGTCTCGAATGTTCTTTCTCATAATCCATCGCTCCTTGTAAGATGAAATCGGGGCATACCCTTAAGAAAGCAGAGAGTGTAGTACACTTCACTCTCCTTATACCATCGTATCTAGAAAGCCAAACGTCAAGAGCTTTATGTGCTCTTTATGTCGTACTCATTAATCTTTAAAATGGACTATCAATGAAGCAAAAGCTCCACTTGTTTCACAATGGGAAGATCCGCCTCAGCCCAATCTACGCTGTACAACTCATCTTTGGACAACCAACGCATCTGAATATGTTCAGAAAGGAGGACCTCTCCTTCAATTCTTCGTCCTTCATAAGCATGCATCACCAGAAAAAAAGTTGGATACTGATACTCGACTGTCATAATATATCTTCCAACCTCTATTGAGATTCCCAACTCTTCACGAATCTCTCTAAGAATGGCTTTTCTTCCATCTTCTCCAGCTTCCAGTTTTCCACCCGGAAATTCCCAACGCCCACCCAAGGGTCCACTGTTTTTGCGTTGGGCGGCAAAGACTTTCTCATCTTCAATCATTACAAGGGCTGCTACTTCAATCTGTTTCATCGTTCGTATTCTACCAAGTTCTTTTGCTGTTGACCACAGCGAATCAAGGCCCAGAGGAGGAAAAGGCATGCCTCATGCGACTCGTATTTAACAAAATTGCTCTCCAAGAGCGCAACTTCAATTGACAAGCACTACAGCTCATGCTACCGTTACCTTGCTTTGGTTTTTGCGTTGCAGCTAGTCCCTTATCCTTTCTATGTATGCGTTCTTCACTGAATCCCACCAGCAGACAGGTTAAACGTTCGAGACTGCGCCAAAAAGAGCAAATACTCTATGATGCAGGCATTGGCTTGCAAAGGATGCTTTGAATGGCAAAGAAAATCTATGTTGGTAACATGAGTTACAACACCAGCGAAGAGGAACTTCGCGACCTGTTCGCACAGTACGGTACCGTATTGAGTGCAAACATCATCATTGACCGCGAGACTCGCCGCCCCAAGGGCTTCGGTTTCGTTGAAATGGAGGACGATTCTGCTGCAGTCGCCGCCATCAGTCAGCTCGACGGCCAGGATTTCGGAGGCCGCAATCTTCGTGTTAACGAGGCTATTGCAAAGCCCCGCCCGAGCTACAACCGCTACTAAAAGCGTGTTTGATCAGGCAAAAACAGGAACTCTTCGGGGTTCCTGTTTTTTATCCATTTTTCTGTTCAATCTGCTTGAGAAAGATTTCCTCATCAACGGCAGCAGAGAAATAATACCCTTGATACTCATCACAACCTATGGAGCTGAGAAAATCCAGTTGCTCTTGGTTCTCGACTCCTTCAGCTAAGACTGTTGCGCCCAATTCCTTGGCCAACAACATCACAGTCTTGTAGATTGTTATGGACTCTGCATCTGGATATCGGGCTATGAAAGATCTGTCAATCTTTATCTTGTCACTTGAAAGTTCCAGTAAATAAGAGAGTGATGAAAACCCTGTACCAAAATCATCGATAGCTATAGACACTCCTTGTGCATGTAATTTATCAAAGACAGAGTTTGCTTTCTGGAAACTCTCGACAGCAGAAAATTCTGTTAGCTCAACGGTAAGGAGGTTCTCAGCAATGCGTTGTTCTCTCAAAGAAGCACCCAAAAGATCAATCAACGCAGCATTAGCAAGCTCGTCGGCACTGAGATTGATTGAGAGGCTGAATGAAGGAGAAAGCAATCGTAGGCGTGCCCCATTTCTCTGTAAAAACTGAATGGCCTGGGTAATGACAAATCTCCCGAGCTTATCAAGCATTCCTAAATCCTTCAACAGAGGAATAAACTCATCTGGGCGAACAGGTCCAAGTACCGGATGAGTCCATCGTATCAGTGCCTCACAGCCGATGATTTTTCCACTTGTTACCGACAACTGCGCCTGAAAGGCCAACTTAAGTTGGTCACTGCTAAAGAGTGCAGGTATGGCCTTTCGAATCGAGTCTTGTCGTTGATAGAGACGCAAAATATCCTCACTGTAAAATACAGTGCGTTGAGGCTTCGTCTGTGTTGCTGCAAGCGTAGAACAGCGAAGAAGCTCGAGGGGTGATCGACCTGTTGAAGGATAGAAAGAAGCTCCACAAACCATCTTGATGTGTAGATATTGCCAATTCAGCTGATAGGGATCATCAAAATATCGCAACATGTTTTCGATGGACGAAGCCAAAGCCTCAGTAGGCTTTACATTGTGCAGAAACAAGATATAACTATCGAAGGAGAAGCAGTACACTGAAAATGGCGTCGAGCTGAGACTGACAAGGGTAGCGCAAAGATTCTGGGAAAGAAGGACTCTCTCTCCTTGATTCAGCTGCATGCCTATCTCTTTGCTGTTTTGCACCTTGAAGTTGAGACAGGCCAACGGCTTCTGTTGTTCAATAAAACGCGCAACTGTTTTGAAATGATGCAAGATATCATAGTTGTGGGTTTGGGCAAGTTGTATATAATCCTTTGGTTGCCAGCGAGAGGGTGAGTATATTTCTATAGTATGCTCTACACGATTCTGTTTATTTTCTATAGACCTCTCTGTGAGCGTCATCAGATAATAATTCTTATCCTTATGCAGGATCCAAGCCGGGTATACTCCTGAAGATATCTCGATGACGGTATTGTCTCGTATCTTTATCAAACGATGCCCTATCATTTCTTTCTGATGCAATCCGCACATTTGTTCAAAAACTTGATTGCAAAACGTGATTCGTCCCTCAGGGTCGCATACTACAATTCCATTTATGGAGTAATCTGCGACAACTGCACTGATGCGCATCTGCTGCTTGTCCCCATAGCGAATTCTATAAATCCAGATAACACTACTGCCGAGTATAAAAAACATAATCGTAAGAATGTATTTCAGATAAGGACGAGACAGCAACGTATCTTCTGAGAGCAAGGAAAGACTTCGTATGGGGTAATAACTGATCAAGGTCCAAAGCCTTACCGGACCAGGAACCCATGAGATTCTCTCACTGAGGCGAGGAATGATTGCCTGATAGGTATAGACAGTCTTTCCTAAAAGCTTGGAACCGCTGGGTGCTTGGAATACCACCTCTTTCAGGCTCGGATCTGCACTAAAAATATTTTCATCCCTTTTGTATATCTCTGCACAAGCATCTCTATCGGTAAGTAACACACTTCCCTCTGCATCAATGAGCAGGAAGGGAAAATCCCTGGATAAGGATTGAACGTAATTGAAAAGAAAAGAGAACAGGTAGCAGGCATCAAAATCCAAAGCAACGATGCCGAAAAACCTTGAACCCTGATATACCGGCAAGGCAAGTGTTATAAAATGGTTTGAGTCTCCCTCGTTCTTGACTTTCGAAATATAGAGCACTCTCGGGGCATGCCCCCGAGTTTGAGAGTAGAGATCGCTCTCGCTTAGATCCTGCAAAGCAGACTCAGAACTGATACTCACGAAGTTACCTGGTTTGCGGATTACCCGTATAAGCTCTTTTCCCGTTTCATCAAGAAAGCGTTGTCTTAAAATATATTCTTTTTGGTTGGTAATCCGAACAAAGAGTAAAGCTAAATCCAACAAGGTTTCCTTGGAGGGATTCTGAACATAAAACTCAAGTTCATTGGCACTGTGCACTACCAGTAAATCGGAGATGAATTGTGAAAAGACAGCCTCAATCTGGTTGGAAATTATCAATGTTGAACGCGCTTGCGCTGCTTGTACTTGAAAGCCTGCTTGCTTTTCCAAAGTCTTTTCATACCCGTTGAAGAGAATGAAGAAGAGCATGGAGAGAGGAAGAACGAGCAACAAGATATAACGAACACTTTGTTGTAGAGATTTACCTTTATTCTTCATTGTAAACCCTCTCTATCTACAAGGTAGCACACCTGTGACGAGAGAGAAAGAACCCAAGGCTGTTTCTTGATACAGTTACAGTACAGCCTCTTTGTATTGTCGTAATTTATCGGCATAGCTCAACGTATAGGCACTGCTGGTGGAAGGCAGTGCAACAAAGCTGATATGACTCGGATAATACTGTATCAGCTTTTTGTAAAACTCTTGTGCCTTCTTTCCATTGAAAAGAACCTTCTCCAAAGAGGGATGGGTTTCAACAAAAAGCCTGATATCGTTGGGGACAACCCGTACAAAGGCAGCATCGCTGGATCCCTTTCTCTCATACAGCTTAATGACATCCCACAGTGCAATATCATGAGAGAGCAACAGGTTCCACTTTTCTTCATAGGTTCGTATATCCATGGAAAATATATCTGCCATGATCGGCCAAAACGCATTTTGCTCATGTCCATAGTACTGTTGTTTTTGTGCTGAACGGACACTTGGAGCACTTCCAAGAATCAATACTTTACTGTTTGGACTATGTATTGGGACAAACCCTTGCAACATGAAAACTCCTGTACTTTCTCTTTAGGGTTTTCCAGTGTATCGGTCTCAATCCAAACAAGTCAATTGTACTAACCCTAACAGTGTGCTACTGTAGCTGCATCATGAATAGCAACCTTATTGTCGGACAACTGTTGGCCTTGCTTACTGCGTTTTGTTGGGCGCAGAACTCAATAATTTATCGCCACTTAGGCAGGCAAGTGGGATCCGATGCGGTCGCGCACGTAAGGATGTGGTTAGCCCTCCCCGCCATACTGATCACCACCTACTTCATTGAAGGCATTTGGTTTCCCACCTCACTCTCACCAAAAACCTACCTGTTCATGTTCGCCAGCGGTGCCATAGGCTATTTCATTACCGATATGCTCCTGTTCAAAGCGTATATTTTGCTCGGCAGCAGGGAATCGATGGTAATCATGACCCTGTCTCCGGTTACAACCGCCCTGTTTGACTTGTTTTTCTTCTCCCAGCGATTACATCTGATGCAAATATTGGGTATGGGCGTCACTATTAGCGGAGTGCTCGTCATGGTTTTGCTTGACAGAGGGCCTTCCTTGGTTAAAGAGTTGGAAAGAGAGCGCAAGATCGGCTTGCTCTTCGCCATTCTGGCTTCAGTGCTGCAATCAGTCTCTTTTCTCCTTGCCAAGTTCGCTCTTGAACAGGCCGGACCCATCTCCACCAATCTGTTGCGTAATCTCGGAGGGCTTTTTGCATTTATCATCTTCAACTTTTTTTATAAGAAGAATGCAAAAAAACAGATACAAAGTTTTAGAAATCCAAGATTCTTCATCCTCCTTTTGTTCGCTGCCTTTGCAGGACCGGTCCTTGGCATGTCAAGTCAAATGAAAGCCTTCACACTTGCTCCAATTGGTATAGTAACCACAATTACCCAGATTACTCCGGTATTACTGCTTCCCTTCGACCATTATATCCTGCATAAAAAGTTGACAATTTTCAGTTTGGGAGGAACCTTTCTATCCATTGCAGGGGTTGCAATGCTCTTCCTTGCTGCCTGAACCATCTTGCCTAGGAGCCTGCTTTCAGCTACCCTCTGATCATGAATGTACTTTCGCTTGAGTCGGTGTCCAAAACTTTGCAGGATGAGCCTCTCTTTATAGATGTCAGTTTTGGCTTGGAAGAGGGGGAGCATGTAGCGCTCATAGGGCGCAACGGAGAAGGAAAATCAACGTTCTTACGTCTGCTTGCTCAAAAAATCGTCCCTGACAGCGGCATAATAGCTATGAAGAATGATACAGACCTGGTTATGTTGGAACAAGGTATTGCCTATAGAGCAGAAGATACGGTGAGATCATTTCTCTACAACGGCAGTGGGAAAAGAATTGAAACCTATAATGCCTACCAGAAGGTTCTTCATAAGGCAAATCAGCAAAAGCAACTGATCAAGCTCAGTGATTTGATGGATAAATATGATTGTTGGAATCTTGAGCCCGACTACCTTTCGCTTCTTGGAGAGCTCGGACTATACGACATCCTGGAAAGAAAGATGGACAGTCTCAGTGGGGGGATGCAAAAGAAAGTAGCCTTGGCAAGAATGCTGTGTGCCAAGGCCACCATGCTCCTTTTGGACGAGCCAACCAACCATCTGGACATCAACACCATCGAATGGCTTGAAAACTATCTCAAAGCCAGCAGTGCAACCATCATTGTGGTTACACATGACCGCTATTTCCTCGATTCAGTATGCAAAGCCATACTAGAACTTGACAATCAACGCATCTATCTCCATCCAGGATCTTTTTCAGCCTATCTAGAGAGACGAGAACAACGACTCGAGCGGATGGAGAAAGAACAGGATAGAATCAAAACCATCTTAAGAAGAGAGCTGCAATGGCTCCAAAGAGGGCCGAAAGCAAGAACGGGAAAGGATAGCGGCAGAAAAGACCGCATAGAAGCCTTGCTTGCACAAAGGACCAACGTCACAGAAAGCAACCAACAGTCCTTCGCCTCAAACTATCGTCGTCTTGGCAAGAAAATCCTTGAAGTAGATGGCTTAAGCAAGGCCTATGGATCGGAAGTCGTCATCCGAAACTTTTCCTTTTCCTTCTCAAAGCATATGAAAATTGGAGTTGTAGGACCAAACGGAAGTGGAAAAACCACCCTGCTGGACCTTCTGTGTGGACAACTCTCACCCGATACCGGCAATCTTGATATTGGAGTAAATACTGTCTTTGCTTATTATGACCAAACAGGACGTAACCTGCACAGTGATAAAACCATCCTCGAGTTCGTCGAAGCCATTGCCTCACAAGTGCAATTAGGTCCGGGACAATTGGTCAGTGCAGCAAAATTTCTTGAATTATTCGGGTTTCCTTCTTCGATGCATCGCCAAAGCATTGAAACCCTCAGTGGTGGGGAAAAGCGAAGGCTGTACCTTGTCTCAAGACTGTTGAGCAATCCCAACTTCCTGTTGCTTGATGAGCCTACCAACGACCTTGACCTGCCGACCATGGAGAACTTGGAACAGTATATCCAAGACTTCGAAGGATGCACTCTTGTCGTCTCCCATGATCGAGCCTTCCTTGATCTTTGCTGTGACCAATTGTTCATTCTCGAAGAAGACGGCACCGTGCGGTATGAAACAATGCGCTACAGCCAATACAGGGAACAGCTCGAGTCAAAAACAATCAAGGAACAGGTCAAGGAGCCTCAAAGACAAACAAGAAGAACAGAAAAAAAAGGCTTGAGCTATCGACAGCAACAAGAATTTGAAGCCCTTGAGGTTGAGATGCAAAATCTTCAAAAAGCCATCTCACATCTTGAAGAAAGCTTTTCCCATGCTCTTGTCACTGAAGAAGGCTCCTTAGCTGAAAGAACGGAGAAGTATCATGTACTGTGTGCGAAGCTGCAAGAAGTCGAAGATCGATGGTTGGATCTTGCCCAGAAAGCGTAAGGTCCTGCTACTCATAGTCAGTCTCTCTCTTACGTGCACATATCTGCAGGCAATTGCCATACAAGAGCTGAGCATAGGCGTAGGAAACGATTGGTACACAATGGGCTTGGGGTATAATCATGATGATGGAGCTTCATATGGAGTACATCTGAACACTGTAAGCAGCCAAGGGTTTTCTTTCGGTATCGATGCCATCGGCTACACCGACCGAATCCAGAGCAAGAAACGATACGATGTCCTCTCTTTTACCCTTTCCTATCCGTTTGAATATGTCTATGAAAAGAGCTATCTCTCTTTCACAGGGAGTATCGGTCTTCTCTTGAGTGGAAATATCGGGTTTGCAAATATTCAAAACTCGTATCACAGCCTGATCAATCGAGATCCTGTTTCACTTACGTATTACAGTACTGAATCCAGGTCTCATCTCAAATTTGACATACATTCAGAGGCTGGTCTCAGACAAGGGAACTTTAAATATGGGTTGTACGTCGACCTTAATCTCACCACCGGCTGGGAACAAAGCATCTCTGCCGGCATAAAGGCTGATTACTCGTTTCTCATCTTGCAAGCGGGATATCTTAATCGCACAATTGCATCAGTGTATCCGAGCCAAACCATACAGAACGAGCGCTATAGAGGACTGAACCTATCGTATCTACACAACGGGGGGCTTTTAAACAGCTTCTATACCACCTATGTAGATACAGGATTTTCCTACGGAGGCTTCTCTTTTGACCTGCTGTCACCTAATAGACCAAAACAGTTTGAAAAAGCTGACATCACTGTCTTTACTGGATACTTCTATGATTTGTTTGGACAACAAAATCGCCTGTTCGGACTTGCCTTCGACCATTACAGTTTCGAAATCAAGCACAAGAACGGTCCAATGTTCAACCAAATGGAGGATCAGGCAGAACGAATGAACATCGGATCATGGATGATCGGGTATGCTGTCGACCTTCCTCTCTGTAGACTTTGGGTGCCATACGTCAAGGTCCTTGGAGGCCTAGCCCGGTATAATCTGCAAGAAGACTTCACACAAAGCATCATAGAGACAGTGTTGCCGATCTTTTCCCTCGAGGCAGGCCTCAGACATGCTGGACTGGAGGGACTCACTATCGATCGGCAACACTACAGCATACGGCTGGTTGCAACCATGCAATACCTACCGATAAGACCAACAATACCAGAAGGCTATGAGGATTTCTCACCACATTGCACACACATCACCTTCCAACTTGGCCTCGTGTTTGACATAGCCCATGACCTTGCTAGATCTGAGGCAGTGTGATGATGCTCTGGTTGTCGATACCGATGGTAAATTGCCATTTGTCCAAACCAATTGCATAAGCAAGCGTCATAAAGGGACGAACAGGAACAGCAATACTGCCAGCCAGCATGTTTACACTCAAGGTGGCTCCAACAGCCCATACATCCTCCCAAACAACTGATCCTTGGGCGATATACCAGGCACTCTGTGCACCGACTTCCAACCCAAGACCTGTTATTCCTCCAAACGGAATACCAATATCCAGAAGGGTTAGAGGCAATCTATATGTACCTGAAACTCGCAGTTTAGCTGCTCCATCTTTTTGCGTTTTGAATGAAAAAAGTGGATATGAATCACCAACTGTCGCGTTTGGAGCAACAGCCAAATCGGCACTCAGCCGTATCATGGAAAGAGCAGATCCAATTCTTTGCTGCACTGAGGCATTGATAAATGTCAACGCCTCCCAAGATTGATTGGAGGTTCTGTATGAAAGTTGTAAAGCTGCAAATGCACGCAAAGAAGAAGGTCCAAAAAAGTCAGCTCTTCTCATATCCTGCGAGCTATAGACTCCTCCCACACCGAGCGAAGGAACATACATTTGGTTTGCATCGTTCCACAAGAAAGAAAACTGAGGTTGTACACCCAGCTGAAATTGAGCCTTCGGTGATGATGTAAAGAAGATTGTCTGATTGTACGCAGTCGAAATCTGATTAAAGTAAGACTGATTGGTTTCATTATACCTATTGATGTCGGTAGAGACCTGAAGCAGAGAACTGCCCAATGACGCTTGGTACAATAGAGAAGCAACGACTCTCGAAGAACTGAATTCATATCCAATGGTTCCACTTATCGTGTGCTTTCGCAGCACGCTGCTTGCATGGATGAAAGAGCCCAGCTGAAACCTGTTGGCATTCACAAAAGGAAAGGGAAGAATGAGATTCAGCATGGGGACGTCGTAGTATCGTTTCACCTCATAAGAGGCTGAAGCAGCAGAGGTAAACGACATGGGAGGGGAAAACTCGGCAACAGGCTCTCGGTCAAGGAGTTCCCTGTTCACCATTTTTACAACTCTTCCCTCACTACTGAGAGATTCATACAGTACATCTTCTCCCACAAAGCGTGCATTCAATAGACCAAACGCATCACTGTAAAGACGCCAGACATCACCGCTTTGTTGTTCATACAGGTACAGCGAGTATATTCCTCCCAAATCGCTGACAAAGAGAACATCACCGTCATCCGTAAAGGTAGGCGAACGCAGTTCATCATTGGTTGGACCGATGAGCGTTCGCACTTCTTTCTTGCCATCGATAAGAATCAGGGAGGCATTGCCTCCTTCCGTCCTTAAAGCGACTAGCGAAGAGCCGTCGCTGTTGAGGGTGCTTTCAAGATAACTGGCGCCTTCACTGCCGATGAGGGGTATGACACTTCCACTGTTTTGGTCGATTTCAACCAAACGATGAAATGGACCGTCAATCTCTGAGGCAACAATCCTTGTACCATCACCACTGATTGCTGGATGCACCAAGCGCTTCTTATGCGTGATAGCTCTGTGCTCAAACGTCTTTAGATCCAAAAGATACAAGTCGCTGTATCCGACTGGGGCCATCTCGAGAGCAGAACCATCCAAGATATCCGACCAGAGAAAGGAGAACACTGCCTTGTCTTTAGCAAAGCTTATACTGCTTCCACCGTTAAGCGGCAACTGCATGAGTGCACCTCTCTTCTCGTCCTGATCGTAACGATACAATCTGCTTCCCTCGTATGAGGCCTCGCTATACCCTATCAAGCCGATATCGGTCTTTGAAGGCAGGTAACTATGACCTTTGAGGACTGGTGAAAACTGCTCGGATGAGGCTTTTTCAAGCACAGGAAACTCTTGCAATGCAAATTGAAAGAGTTGCTCATCGGAAAATCCGATTACTTTTTCAAACGGGCGTTTCATCCCTACAAAGGGGAAAGAAGCAAATTTCTTGTTGATTGCATCAAACGCCTCAACACCGTGATGTCTGATCAGATAATCCACCATCATATACCCGGTAAGATAGATTCTTGAAGAGGGATGGAAGGGCCCTCCGTAAAACCCTTGTTTTAGACTCCACATGGACCCTTGTGCATGGGCAACATGATAATTGAGTGCAAAGAGCAAATAATCGCCTCTTCCTCCTCGGGCAAAATTCGACTCAGTATAGGTAGTAATTCCTTCAATCCACCAACCCGGCATAAAGACTGTACTCAGCACAGAGACTCCAGGCCCGAATACTCGTAGATACTTCGCAGGACCTACATACTGGGTAAGGTGCAGGTAATGTGTCAGTTCGTGTACATAAAGACTTTTAAGCCAGTCTTCTGTTCGAGCTCCGAGAAACCGATCCTCCGGACTGGTCAGATAGAGAAAAATCGAAGAAGGGAACGGTGCAAAGTATCCATTTGCCCATGCAGTTCTCGCAGCAAGCACTACCGGAACTCTTCTCTTCTCTTGATAACCCATAAATTGGGCTAATTCTTCATATACTTCATCTGCAAAGGAAGCTACTATCTGGGCATAGTCTTGAAAATCTTCCTCAAAAATTATCTTGGTATGTGTGGTTTCAATTTGCTTGTAGGATGCGCCAAGCGCTAGACAAAGCGACAAGAAGAAAAACAGCAGAGCGATGGTACGTCTTTTCATAAAATCCCCCTGCTTTACTGTACAATATTCTCAAGAAGAGGCAAACAAGAAAAAGGTCCTTCCCTGTTGGGAAAGACCAAATTTTCCTAAAAACTCTTAAGCGATGGGATGAATCCATCCTTCAGGGGCTTCGATTCTTCCAAGCTGGATACCGGTGAGGGTGTCATAGAGCTTTTGGGTGATCGGACCCATCTTTTCCATCCCACTAGGCAAGTAAATTACCTGGTCCTTGTTGGTGATTGATCCGATAGGAGATATTACTGCAGCGGTGCCACAGAGCCCTCCTTCTGCGAACTCAGATACTTCACTCAGTGGAATTTCTCGCTCTTCCGTCTCAAGATGCAGATACTCCTTTGCCACATACATCAACGATCTTCTGGTGATGGAAGGAAGAATGGTGCTGCTTTTGGGAGTGACCACCTTATTGTCCTTCGTGACAAAAATAAAGTTTGCCCCACCGGTTTCTTCCACAAAAGTATGGGTTGCAGCATCCAAGTAAAGATTTTCGGCAAATCCTTTTGCATGGGCATCATGGCCCGGGTACAGACTCATTGCATAGTTCAACCCACCCTTGATATGCCCTGTGCCTCTAGGAGCTGCCCGGTCATAATCACTGACCTGCAGTTTCAAGGGCTTAATCCCGCTCTTGAAGTAAGGACCAACGGGGGTGCAGAACATCCTGAAGGTATACTCAGGCGCAGGCGCAACCCCGATAACCGGACCACTGCCAAACAGAAATGGACGGATATACAACGAGGCACCGGTGCCATAGGGAGGGACATACGCAAGATTCGCTTTCACCAGCTGATCGAGTGCATCCAAAAAGCGATCGATCGGAAACGAAGGCATCAAAAGACGCTCTGCTGTCTCAAACATCCTCATCGCATTGAGATCGGGGCGGAAGGTAACTACTTTATTATCTACCGTGGTATATGCCTTCAAACCCTCAAAGCAGGTCTGGGCGTACTGTAGGACCCCTGCGCTCTCACTGATGCTTACCATTGCATCTTCAACCAAAGCACCGCTATCCCACTGATTGTCCTTGTAGTAGGAGACATACCGACTATCGGTCTTGATATACTTGAACTCAAGACTGCCCCAATCAATCTGCTTCTTTTCCATACACTGTTCCTTCGGCCGAGAAGACCCGTTCAGACTCAAATTTCGACCATTGTACAACTTCATATGCATTTCGTCTATTTATATGCAGAAGTTTTGCATAACAAATCGTGATGATCTAGGATTGCCGAACACTCTCTATAAAATAGGAATGGACGCTCAGGTCATCGGTAAGTTCTGGATGGAAAGCACTTACCAGGACCTGTTTATACCTGGCAGCTACTGCATTTCCTTGTACGGTTGAGAGGATGGTCACCTGATCAGAAGCTTGAGAAATAATCGGGGCACGAATGAACGTCATCGGTATTTCTCCGATCCCTTCAAAGAGCGCTTTGGTGGAAAAACTTCCGAGTTGCCTGCCAAAGGCGTTTCTTTGTACGGTTATCGGGATTGCACCAAAACGGACTGATTCATCGATTTCTTTTGCACTGGACAGCAAGATCATACCTGCACAGGTTCCAAATACAGGCAAGCCATCGTCTAAAAGGGTCTTGATCGGCTTTAGCAAGTGTGTACTCACCAAGAGCTTTCCGATGACGGTGCTCTCTCCTCCTGGAATGATCAAGGCATCGAGGCCGCCATCAAGATCGCTTTTCCTGCGCACTTCAAATCCGTCAACATTCAGCTTTTTCAACATCGAAAGATGTTCCTTGAAGCCACCCTGCAAGGCAAGCACCCCTACTCTCATATGCCGCGCTGCGCCATCAGCAATTCGATTTCCTGTTCATTAATACCTACCATCGCTTGTCCAAGATTCTCCGACAATCTTGCAAGCATGTCGAAATCGTTGTAATTGGTCACCGCCTGCACTATTGCTTGTGCACGCTTTTGAGGATTCTCTGATTTAAAGATTCCCGACCCGACAAAGACTCCCTCCGCACCAAGGGCCATCATCAAGGCCGCATCGGCAACAGTGGCTACCCCTCCAGCAGCAAAATTCACTACAGGAAGTCTTTTCTCTCTTGCAACCACAGCAACCAGATCATAAGGAACCTGTAGTTGTTTTGCTTGTTCATACAGTTCATCTTCGCAAGCAGAACCTAAGTGTGCAATCTGCTGATTGATCATGCGCATATGCCTAACTGCTTGGATGATATCCCCCGTTCCCGGCTCTCCCTTGGTACGGATCATTGAGGCTCCTTCATTGATGCGACGAAGGGCTTCTCCCAAGTCCTTGGCTCCACAGACAAACGGCACGGAGAACTTTCTCTTATTGATATGGTGGATATCGTCAGCAGGAGAGAGCACTTCACTCTCATCAATATAATCAATCTCTATTGCCTCAAGGATTCGAGCTTCAACAAAATGGCCTATACGCACCTTTGCCATGACCGGGATGCTTACAGCATTCTGAATTGACTGTATCATGGCAGGATCGCTCATTCTGGAAACTCCCCCGGCGGCGCGTATATCTGCGGGTATCCGCTCAAGGGCCATAACAGCACAAGCACCACTGTCCTGAGCGATCTGTGCTTGCTCGGGTGACGTTACATCCATGATAACCCCACCCTTGAGCATTTGGGCAAGATTCTTGTTCAGTTCATATCTATTTTCCATGGTATTGTTCTCCTCTCTCTTGATTGCAGTAAATACTTGCTCTATCCTATGACTGAACTGGCTGTATGAATAGTGTCAGTTTATTGAATTTTTATGGTACCAGATACAAGGGGAAACAATGCAAGAACTTGCCTTGACTCTCGACCGAACAAGCACACATACCTTGACCGAGCAGCTCTACTTGTTTTTAAAACAGGAAATCATGCATGCATCGATTGCTAAAAACGAAAAACTTCCTTCAAAACGACAACTGGCCCTCCATCTCAGATGCAGCGTGAACACAGTCGAGGGTGCTTACAACCAACTTGTGGATGAAGGATACTTGATCGCCAAAGAGAAAAGTGGTTATTACGTAGCACCGCTTGAAGGGATTCTCAACCTGGATAGAAGTGAAAAAGGCCCGGATAGTACTGAAAAAAAAGAAAAACCCTATCGATATGATTTCTCTTACACCGGTGTTGATCTTGATCACTTCCCCTTTCAGACATACAGAAGGATCACTCGTGAGGTCATCAATGCATCGGACAAGGATCTCTTATGCATGGGCGAGTCAAAAGGACTGTCTGCCTTGCGGACCAATATTGCACGGTATCTCCATCATAGCAGAGGTGTAAGATGCTCTGCATCGCAGATCATAGTAAGCTCGGGAACTGAGTATCTTATGCAGTTGCTCATCCAACTCTTTGACGAGCGTACAGTGTATGCCATAGAAAATCCCGGGTATGAAAAACTGAATCTATTGATGAGGAGCAACCGGGTACGATATACGCCGCTTGGCCTTGATGAACACGGCTTGAGGGCAGACTCACTGCAACAGAGCAAAGCCGATGTACTTTGCATCACCCCGTCCCACCAGTTTCCCACAGGATGCATCATGCCCGTCGGAAGAAGATTACAACTCTTATCATGGGCAGGATCAAAAGAGGGACGATACATCCTCGAGGATGATTATGACAGTGAGTTCCGCTATAGCGGCAAACCAATCCCTTCTTTACAAGGCATGGACAGTATGGGAAAGGTCATCTATATGGGATCCTTCTCAAAATCACTCTCCCCTTCATTGAGGATCAGTTATATGGTCTTGCCTGTTCACCTGTGCGACGTCTTTGAAAGAAAACTGACATTTCTTAACTGTCCAGTCCCGATGATCGACCAGAAGGTGCTTTCAGAATTCATCGAAAGAGGCCATTTCGAACGACACCTGAATCGAATGCGCAATTTGTACGGGCAAAAGCGTGAGGCCTTGGTTGTTGCGATTACAAACCATCTTCCACATGCAAAAATTGAAGGAGCCTCTGCAGGCTTGCATCTCACCCTCAGGCTAAAGCACAGCCTACATACGCACTCATTGGTCCGCAGGGCAGCTGAGTACGGAGTCAAGGTATATGGTTTATCACGGTATTACTCTCAGATTGAAGAGGGTTCAATGGACGAACGAATCATGCTTGGCTTTGCCACGATGAGAATGGAAGATATGGAGGATGCAGTTGCCCTACTGAAAGAAGCATGGCAAACAAAAGGCGTCGCTCCATACTGAAACAACGCCTACGGATGAAATTCAGCTGTTACAATCAGAGAAGCTTCTCTATTGCTTTTGCAACCTCGCCCAGATCATGGGTGGGTTCAAAGCGTTCTACCACAGAGCCTTCTCGGTCAACAAGGAACTTGGTGAAGTTCCACTTGATAGATGGATCCTTTTCGTATTCCTTGTCGGCATTTCGCAGTATCCCATCAAGAATGGGAGCAATCTTGTGGCTCATGTCGAACCCTGCAAATCCTTTCTGGCTTTTGAGGTATGTATAGAGAGGACTTGCGTCTTCCCCATTCACATCAATTTTTCCAAACTGGGGAAACTGGGTTCCAAACTTGAGCTTGCAGATTTCGTGGATCTCCTCAATCGCCTCAGGAGCTTGTCCATCGAACTGGTTGCAGGGGAAGTCCAAGATTTCGAAGCCCTTCTCCCTGTAGGTTTCATATAGTCTCTCAAGTTCAGTGTACTGGGGTGTGAAGCCACACTGTGTTGCGGTGTTGACAATCAAGAGGACGTTGCCCTTGTATTGGGAAAGGTCAATCTCCTCCCCTTTTCTTCCCTTGACACTGTAGGTAAATACGCTCATGTGCTTCTCCTTTTTTATATCGCTTTCAATTATATTTCTTACAATCTATCTGTATAGTATATCTCTTCCCCCTGATTGTCAAGCATTATAGTAAGGTTTTAAGCAAAGCTTCAATGTTTGCAATGGACTGGGTAGGTTCGAAGCGCTGTACCACCTTCCCCTCTCGATCTACAAGAAACTTGGTGAAGTTCCATTTGATCGAAGGGTCACTGGCAAAGTCAGGGTTCTCTGCAGACATCTTCTCTTCCATCCTCTTGCCTTTGGGATGCGACAGATCAAATCCTGAAAAACCCTTTTCTGCCTTGAGAAAGGTGTAGAGGGGATGTTCATCCTCCCCATTGACCAAAATTTTCGCAAATCTGGGAAACGTAGTGTTGTAGGTCAAAGTGCAAAACTGATGGATTTCCTCGATTGAACCCGGTGCCTGTTCCTTGAACTGGTTGCACGGGAAATCCAGCAAGACAAAACCTTGGTCCTTATAGTTTTTATAGAGCGCCTCAAGCTCATCATACTCACCGGTAAACCCACATGCTGTCGCAGTATTTACAATCAAAAGCACGTTATTTTTGTACATCGAGAGGGAAACATCCGATCCATCCCTAGCAGAAACACGTATATCGTACAGATTCATACGATCCTCCTTGCAGCTCAATGGCTGCTTGATATTGTGAAAGACAGGCGATACACCCCACTTGGAATTCGATACCGCTGAAGGGTGTCCGGTCCACAGGTTGCCGTTCCCACTCCCCTCACTTGTGCATCCAGATACAGATGCGTATACTCACTTCTTATCAGCTCATCGGCATGTCTCTTCTGCCAAAGCTCAGCAATTGAGTAGCAATGCAGGGCAAATCCAAAATCCTGTGCCCCACGAAACTGGACGCCACCGGTATCACCATCATAGAGGTCTAGTCGACGTACTCTCATACGTTGTCCATAATCCTGAGGTACGATGTACGGTACATACAGCTCATCGACGGTGGCATGATAATCACCAATCTTCGCACCGCTTAAACGATCTGGGTAGTTCTCCTCAGGCCCCAGTCCGAAATACCGGCAGGCAGACCAGCTTCGGTCCAGTTCACACGCAAGACCAACTCTTGGATACTCCTCCAAGGCTCCGCCTAGGCTGATGCTGCAACTATATTGCAGCTGCTCACTTGAAAATACGATATGTTGGCTGAACACCCCAAGATGAAGGCCATCAGCATTCTCTATACGATGCTGGGTGCAAAGCTGGCCATCCACCGCGCTTATGCAGCTCAGAACCATTTTGAGCTGGTCAAGCTTGGCGTTCTGCCATGCAGTGAATGCCTTGTTCTCATGATAAAAGGCAAACTCTGGTTCATACGTTTGAGACGCAAAGTTCTTCAGTCCATCGTTCTCTGTAGGACAACGATACAGGTTCACTGCCAACGGTCCCTTCAACAGCTCCTGTTGCCCGACAAAACGCAGACTGCTGAGCAACCCGTCGTTGTTGACAATCGCACCATAGGCTTTCGTCTCCACTTTGTACATTCCATCCTCAGTTTTCTCGATGAAGGCCTGAGGCAAGGGGAAACGACGTTTCATCGGCGAGGAAAGTTCAAACTGCTCCCAAGCAACCACATGGCCTGCCTCGGCATAGGATGAGCGAGCAAGGAGAAAAAACTCGAAGGTGATGAAGGTCTCTGATCCAAGCATCATCATAAGAATCTGTTCACTGTGCAAGATTTCCAAATAAATGTCACACGAGGACTGAGGGGCAATCACAGGCAAATCCACCTGTCCTTCTACGATCAGGGGATCGGCTTCGCTAACGATGCGGTACCTCAAGCCAACATCGTCCAGAGCCGTGAAATACTGTTCATTCACAACCGTGAATTTTCCGCTGCTGGCATGGTCGCTGCAAATTTGGATGGATTGCTGGAGTTTCAAACATTCAGCCATTGCCGGTTTGCAGGTACGATCGGGGAAAAGCAATCCGTTTAGACAAAAATCATAATCAGTTGGCTGATCGGAGAAATCACCTCCATATCTCCACGCTTTCGGACCCTTTTGTTCGAGTTCTGCAACATCCCTCGGTCCAACTGGCTTTCCCTCTTCATCCACCAAGATCCCCTGATCGACCCAATCCCAGATGAATCCCCCTTGAAGAGCACGGCTCTTGCGAATGGCTGTCCAATAATCGCTCAAGCTCCCATTGCTGTTTCCCATTGCATGGCTGTATTCACACATAATCAAAGGCCGCTCATCCTCATCACTTTCCGTACTGTGATCCCACGCCTCAAGAAGCGAAATAGGGGGATACATCGGAGCAATGATATCTGTCGCAAAGCGACCACGCTTGAGACTCTCTAGCGTATGAGGGCCTTGGCCCCATTCGGGCCTATTCGCTCCTTCGTAGTGGATGGGGCGCATCATATCATAATGACGCAGCCACCCTGCACAACCATCCTGGTTCTGGGCATACCCACTCTCATTGCCAAGCGACCAGATGATGATGCTTGGATGATTGTAATCGCGAATGACCATGCGTTGCACCCGCTCTAAAAAGCAAGCAGACCAAGCCTCGTCACGACACAAACTGTCATAGTTTCCATGGGACTCTATGTTCGCCTCGTCCATTACATACAGACCATAGCGATCGCACAGTTCATAAAATCGTGTGTCATTTGGATAATGGCAGGTGCGCACCGCATTGAAGTTGTGAGCTTTCATAAGCCGTATATCCTGAACCATGGATTCAACACTGATCGTCTTGGCCATGCATTGATCATGCTCATGCCGGTTTACGCCCTTGATCAAGACACGCTTTTCATTGATCAGCAACGAACGCTTATGGATACGCACCTTTCTTAAGCCATAGCGCAGGACGCGATGCTCAGCAAGATCTTCCAACGAGAGTCCGATATAGTACAGATGAGGAAGCTCGTGACTCCAAAGTTGTACGTTGTCGATTTCAAACGTGGTGACAAACCATCCTTCATGTTGCTGTACATGCCTGCTGATGATCAGGTTTCCCGAGGGGTCGTACAGAGAGACAAGCAAATTTGCAGAGCCGGCAGTTGCAGAACATCGCACCTGTACTGACGCTCTGTTCAGATTGTCTGATAGATGGCAATCGACCTTCACATCCTTCAGATGCTCACAGCCGACACTTTCAAGGAAAACCGACCGATGTATTCCTCCAAACCACCATTGGTCCTGATCTTCAATATACGAGGCGTCGCTGTAGCGAACCACCACCAAGGTAAGGGTGTTTTCTCCATCACAGAGATAGGGGGTGAGGTCGAAGGATGCTGGAAGCCGGCTGTCCTTGCTCATACCGACAAAGCTTCCGTTCAAATACACCTCAAGGTAGCTCTCTGCACTTTGTACCGTCAGATGAGTCTTTCTCTTTTTCCAATGCTCATCCAGGATGAATGTGCGTTGATACACTGCAGTAGGATTATGCTCCGGCGGATAGGGAGGATTGTTTTCGAATGGCATGATCGTATTGGTATAATGAGGCTTATCGAACCCTTGTACGCTCCAGGAGCCCGGCACGAGAATCCTCTGCCATTGCTGTTGAGAAAATATTGAGACATCCACTTCAAGAGGATTGTTGAACAAACAAAATCTCCAGTACCCATCAAGGCTCATGTAATAGGGATTGGTAGAAAGGTCTCTCTGCTCTGGACCGTTCTCGGCATCGCTTTTTGCCTCTTCGAAGAGAGGAAACTGCAAGGGAAGAGCAGATATGGGGAGTCTGTTTACCGAGCTGATCCGGCTTTGCTCCCAAACACGTCGGTGTAAAAACAAGGATTCCATTCCTTACTCCTTTTTCAACTGACCGAACCAAGAACCCCTTCTACAAAGCGTTTTTGCTGAGTGAAGAAGAGAATCAAGGTAGGAAAGGTTGTTATCGTGACTGCCAGCATCAATATACCATAGTCTGTGGTATAACCGGCAGTAAGTCCAGTAATTAATAGCGGCATCGTCTGGCTGTCCTGACTTTGCATGATGATCAGGGGCCAAAGATAATTGTTCCAGGCATTCATGAACGTTACAATAGCTGCTGCAGTGAAGGTCGGAGCCATGATCGGGATAAATATCCTGAAGAAAATGCCGAACTCTCCCAATCCATCAACCCTCGCCGCTTGGATCGTCTCAAGAGGGAACGACTGTGCACTTTGCCGGAAGAAAAAAATGAGAAACGCAGTAGACAAGGTGGGAAGGATGAATCCAGCAGTCGTATCAATCAGTCTGAGCTGACTGAACATCCTGAACAAAGGCACCATGATGGTGGCAAAAGGGACCATCATTGAAAGCAGGAGCAGTCCCATCAAGGTGTCCTTGCCTTTGTCTCGATACATCTGAAATCCATACCCGGCCAGAGAACAGATCAATAAACTGGCAAAGGTACTTGCAAGAGCGTTTCTAAGTGAATTCCAAAAAGCGTTTCCTAAGCGAACTGTCTGCAGCAACTTCCTGAAATTCTCAAACAAGTGAGTTCCAAAGAACATGCGGCCCTTTACGATGTCGACACTCATATTCGTCGCACCGACTATCATGATATAGAACGGGAAGACAGAGAAGATGCAGACAATAGTAAGAAACAAATACTTCATCGTGGTGGAAACATCTCTTCTTTTCATCGCTTTCTCCCGATTTTGATCTGAAGAAAGGTCAACAAAGCCACCATGACAAGAATTACATAGGAGACTGCCGCGGCATACCCAAACTGAGGATTATACATGAATGTGAGGTTGTAGATGTACTGACTGATCGAGAGCGTCGCTATTCCGGGTCCTCCATTGGTGAGTGTCTTGACCTCATCGAACAGTTGCAAGGTCCCGTTGGTAGAAATAATGCTGGTCAAGAGGATAACCGGTTTGAGCAAGGGGATGGTAATGAGAAAGAACTGCCTGCTTGCAGAAGCCCCGTCGATGCGGGCAGCCTCATAGATGTTGGGATCGATGTTCTGCAATCCGGCAAGATAAAAAACCGTGTTGTAGCCTGTCCAACGCCACGTTATTGCAAAAATAATGACAAACTTTGCCCATATAGGGTGAGTAAGCCAACTGAGCGGACGACCTAGCAGACCAAGCTCCATCAGAAAGCTGTTCACAAGGCCGTCTATGGAAAAAAACGAGCGAAACAGGATTGCCGATGAAACCAAGCTGGTGGCACAAGGAAGAAAGATCAAGGTTCTGAAGATTGCCTTTCCCCTGATCTTCGGGTCGTTGAGCAACGATGCCAGAACCAAGGCAAGAAGCAGCATGAAGGGAACCTGTATGATGAGGTAGGTGACGACATTTCCAACTGACGTGAGAAATATCTCATCCTCAAAAAGACGGGCATAATTCTTCAGCCCAGCAAATTTCAGATTATTCCCCCTGCCTGTCTGCAAAGAGAGCAAAAAGGAGTTGAACATCGGATAAAAGTTGAGAATACAGATCAAAAGGGTTGCCGGAAGGACGAACAACCAACCCCCAAGATTAATTTTTTTTGTGACCGTTCTCTCATTCATACGCTTCTTCCCTGTACCTACTCACTCATCAAAAACTCTACGTTTCTTTGTGCTTTCGCCAAACTGGCCTCTATGCTCGCGCCTTGCAGTATTTCGCTCAATGAACGGGCAATTGCATCCCTGGCTTCATAGTTGAACACCCCATACCTGACCTTGGGAACCTTGGACGCATAGTGCATCAAATCTTCATAAATCCTCTGTCCGCCAAAAAACTCTATCGGTTGGCTGTAGACCAAAGAATCCTCTGCTCTCAGATAGGTGGCAATAGCTCCACTTGCGGGGAGAATCGTTTCATACAGCTCCACACTCCCAGCAAATGTTTTTGCCAAAAAGTCTATAGCCAGCTCCTTATTGTTCGAACTGGAGAGGACCATCCAGCTCGATCCTCCTTGGCTTGAGTAGTTGACCGAATCGGCAAAACCAGAAAACCGGGGAGTGTTGGTGACAGCCCACAACCCATGCTGACTCTTTTGTGCCTGGATGGACGCAGTGATCCAACATCCGTTGACGGTGGCGGCCACAGTCCCATTATGCAAGGTGGCGATATAGGAATTCCAATCCGGCACGAGCAACAACAGTCCACTTTCAACCATCTGCTTGATGATGAGCATCGCTTGCTTGAGTACTTCGTTATCCTTTATGTACGGTTTTCCTTCCTCATCAAACATCCAAGTTCCAGCACTTTGCAACATCAACATCGGCAGGTCAGGTTCGTTTGCCACCATGCTCAGCATCGCCACATTGCATGACTGTTTGACCATCATCCCCAGTTCGATGAACCGTTCCCAGGTGATGTCAGTAAAATCGCTTACCGACAAACCTGCCCTGTCCAGAAAATCTCTTCTGATGAATGTTGCACTAGCTCCATTGTCAAACGGAACGGCATAATGATTGGCCCCAACCATCCCTACATCCACCTTGAACTGGGCAAACTGCCCAAAATCAATTTGATCATTCAGAGCAACAAAGGCATCAGGATACGTTATGACATTCTTCTGTATTGCATTGTCCTGCATGAGCAGGATGTCCGGCAGGTTTTCAGTCGCCCGGGCACTGAGACTGGTTATGACTTTCTGCTGAAGGTCATTCCAAGGAGTCTCCACTACCTGTATCCTAAAATCGGGATTGGTTCTTTGGTAAATCTTCTCAGCCTCTTTCATCGCATAGATGTTGAATACAGGATCCCAGCACCAGACAGAGAGAACAGGAGGGGATTTCGTGCGTTGCGTCTCAACCGTCGCCCTGCAAAACAGCAAGGATAGACCGAGAACAAGAGCAAATAGCATGGCTGTTATCTTTTTCATTCCAATCCCCCTTATGATATCCTATCATACATTTGCCCAGTGTTCCTTTCTGTATCATAAAATCACAGTCATCAAAATTGAAGTGACATATATACTCAAATTTGATAATTTTGTACGTATAACAGGTACAAAAGTACCTAAAGCTACTAAAGCATATGGTATACTTTCAGCCATGGAAACGTCACAGTTAGAACGAGAGCAGAATACCTTTGAAAAGCTGATACTGCTTTTTATCTGCTTTTTCCTTTTTTTTGCCTTGATATCGTTCGTTTTGCGATATCACTATTCTGAGAGGGACGTCCTCAGGTCCCTTGAATTCTACCGTACTTTTTATTTTTTCTTCGCTCTCTTTTGTGCCTGCACCGTTCTGCTCTTCCAAGCAAAGACTCTGTTAAGTACCATATTACTCTGTTTCCTCTGCTTCACAGAGATATTGGTCATCGACTACTCTCTCTCTGACTACCTGACAATCAGGCTGGCATTATATCTTGCCTTCTTGACTGCTCTGCTTATGCGCTGTCCCTTCCCCTACTCACTGATCTGTACTGCCGTCTTCTCCCTCTTTGCCACATTGCTGCAGATGCTGCCGCCTTTTCTCGGTGAAAACGACCTGAACCAAGCATTGGTCCCTGCAAGCGCGGTACAATTGTTTTCCTTTTTCATGCTCTTGTTCTCCTTCGGTTCATTGCTTAGTTTGCTGATTCAGTATCGAACACTGTACGAAAAGACCTACGAGCAAACCTTGATACTCAACACAACCATCACCAAGCTTACCGTCTTCAGTCAGAGCCTGCAGTCCTACGCCCGCACGGCCGAACTTGAAGCCATCAAGAAGGAACGGTACAGGATCAGCCGAGAAATCCACGATATCAGCGGCTATATGTTCACAAACATCATTGCAATGATGGACGCAATCATCTCCACCGGGAGTCGCAACAGTGAAAAGACCAGCGAGATGTGCCTCGCAGCCCGTATTCAAGCACAAGAGGGGCTGGTGGAAACCAGAAAAGCCCTGCATATGCTCAGAGACAGCGAAGCTGATCGTGATACAGGGATGAAAGCCATCCATAAGATCAAGAAAATATTTGAGTCCACCACAGGGGTCAAGGTAGAAATCGAGGCAGGAAATCTTCCAGCTTCCTTCGGAGATACCATCGACTTGATCCTCTACCGTATCGTGCAGGAAGGTTTGACCAACGCACTTCGCCATGGACATGCCACCTGTGTACGCATGCTTTTTTGGATTGTGGAATCCTCAGTACAGGTGATAATCTTAGACAACGGCGGTGGAGCAAAAAAAATAATAAAAGGAATCGGTCTTGCCGGTATGGAAGAGAGGATCTCCAAGCTTGGAGGTACCGTACAGGCACAGAACGCCCCGGAAGGGGGCTTCCAACTTACCGTGATCATTCCTTTGGGAAAGGAGTACGACAATGATACGCATCCTGTTGGTTGACGACCAACCTTTATTTGTAGAAAGCTTGAAAATGAGCCTGGAGAGCTATGTTGATGATTTCACAATCATCGGCATCGCCAAAACCGGCACTGATGCAGTCAAGATGGCCTTATCTGAAAAGCCTGACGTGGTTTTGATGGATGTCCACCTGCCTGACATCAACGGGGTTGAGGCCACCAAGCGCATTCTCGACCAAGACAAGACCATCAAGGTCATCATGCTCTCGACCTACGATGAGGATGAATATGTCAGAGAATCTCTTCGCGTGGGATCCAGCGGATATCTGCTGAAGGACATATCCCCTACTGAACTGATCGCCGCAATCAGGGCACTGCAATCCGGGCTGGTGCAGATATCACCCAAGATTGCCTCAAAATTGATCAACACGATGTACAACGGCACCAGTCCAAAGATTCCTGAGGTCACAAACAGATTTGAATGGTTCGAAACCCTTACCGATCGTGAGAAGGAAATTTTCGGGCTCATCGCGACAGGATTTGACAATCACCAGATTGCTGACAAGCTGCAACTTGCAGAGCAAACTGTGCGCAACAACATCAGTACCATCTACTCCAAACTCGAGGTAAAAGATCGTTTTGAGATAATTCGCTTGGCCAATACCATTCATTATCATTAGACAAAGTGTAATTATTGTCACTAATCAGTGTTCTATTTGTTTCTTCTTTGTAGTGAAATTAACATCATATCAAAGAGGGACAACTATGAAACACACAAAAAAGGCTGCCTTGCTCTTAATCGTACTGCTCTTACTCACAACGTTCTCGCTTTCAGCAAGACAAAGGAGTATTGCAGTCGGGGCACAACTGGGGTTTACCACCAGCGGGGCCATCGTCGATGTTGGACTGGGAAACTTATACATCCAGGGTGGTATAGGGTATCCTTTGGGAATCTCCTATATTGCGACCTTTGCCGACGATGGAGATGTTTTTTTTAACGTATTTACCTTCAACTTCGATATCAGCCAAGCCTACGCACTGAGTGACAACTTCGACCTGAAGCTCGGTCTTGGTACGACAGCCTTCACAAACTTCGGACCGGTCATCCTTGGCGTCGCTGGTCCGGTAGTCAAAGGAGAGTACTGGATACCCAACAGAAACATGGGATTGTTCGTCAATCTCAACATTCCGGTAATGGCCTATGGCTTGGTTGAAGGAGACAGCACCTTCGATGGTACGGTATTCTTCCATGGACTGCTTCCTCTTATTGGACTTGTAACCTCAACAGTCGGGGTTCTTTACTCGTTCTAAGCAGCTTCATTGCAGTCGTGACAGAAACAGAGGATCGACTCTCTTGATGCACTGTTTGATCTGTTCTGATGGTGTTGACAGAATTGCTTGTATTGGATGCTCATAAAAAGGGGCATCCGACAAGCAAGGCTGCAACATCTCTATGATGGTCCTATTGGCTCTTCCATGGTCTGAATTGCTCAGGTCATGCAACATCGCAGAAAGCACAATCCGAACATCAGCGGCAAACACAAGTTCTGAGTATTTGGCATAGAGCTCTCTTTTTTCATTTGACCAAGTCCGAAACTCTTGTGGGAAATACAATTGGTCAATTGCATGCCGTCCTTCATGCGCATAAATTGCTGATGCTTGTACAGTTTCCATGAATCTATTGGAGAATTTCCGATAGAGTTCAGATCCTGTAAAACCTGCCTCGGAGCAGGATTCATACAACTCATCAACAAACTGCAAGGTCAGTTGCAGGGACAAACCCTTGCACAGCGTCTCAAAATCACGAGCCAGGCTCAAGCTATGCGCCAGCTCTTGCACCAGCTTTCGATGTTCTTGATCCACTATCAGAAGGTAGGCCTCTAGGCTCTTTTTTGCATAGGCCTGCCTGACACTAATGATGATATGTCCCTTTGACCATCCACCGACATCCAGTATGCCATGCACCCAACCGGAAAACCCGACAGTGTTGATATGGTCCAACTCAAGAGAGACGACTTCTGCCTCATAGCCGTATTGATCGATCAATACCGTCTCTTGCCTTACCACATGTCCAAGCACCCTTGAGTAGTGCCGACATGAATTTGTTGCACCGACAAAGCCGAGAGCACCAAATCTACGATACAGCTCCTCTTCAATGATTTCGTTGCTTGTTGATTTCGATTCGGTAAAGCCCAAGGAAGCTAGTAATTCTTTTTGCTTTTCAAAGATTCGTTGCTCATGGATTGTTTTTCGTTTCCAGATTTCTGTACTCAGATTGATGTTTTGCGCTGTAAAACGGTATAGATCGTCTGTTTCCTGCTTCAGATAGTCTAGATACCGTGCATACAATATATAAGAACTGACCAGTTCATCTGAAAACAGCTTTTCTTGGATTTCTGCAGGAGAACGCAACAGCAGCAAATATGCATATTCATAAAACCGGCTTTGTGCCAATCCTGTGATGATTGATTTGTACTGCCCTACATCCAAATTACTCTTTCCAAGGTTATGCAGGCTCTCTTGCAGCAGATGTATTGGACGTTGCAACGTCGGCCATACATCAGACTGTTCTACAAACCCATAATAAGCAAAGAGAGCCGCTAGTGCTTGCTCACCATCTTCCAGCAAGAGAGAAAACCCCAATGACAGCAACGCTAGATCCAATTCACCAGGATAGCATGTCAGCAGGTGTATAAGCTCTTGATGTACTGCATAGAGCAATCCTTCTTCAATCTCTTTTTCCAACAGCAACAAAGAACGTTGTCTCTCATAGAGCACCTTGGCATAGTGCTCAAATGCCGCAAGGTACTCACTGTCTCCCAAAGCTGTTTGTACTGATTTGCGAGCATGATATAAGGACAAGGCAACATTACCGCGTTCCTGCTCTACCTTACTCAGCATACGATGGGCCAGTGATTCATTGCCTTGTATTGTCCTCAGTTGAACCAAATGTTTCCTAGCTCTTGAATAATCCCGATATACATGCCAATCAAGGTGAGCAAGAGAGGCAAGCAACTCACCGTTATTCTCGTCTTTTTCTACAAGCGTCCCCATCAGTTGGTAAGCCTTAGCAATCTCTAGATTTTGCAGCATTCTTTGCGCATTCTCATAGGCACTTGCTCCCAATCTACAGAAAGGCATGCAGAAAAAGAGGCAGATGAGGCACCTGATAAAATACTTGTTCTTTTTCATCTCTTTTTTAGTGTACAGGCTCTTATCCGATCGGTACAGACACACATACTTGAAAACATGTTATAATTTTGTATTCCTTTACTATTTATTAGTTTATATCTATAAGATAGCGGTTTTATTTTTTATTTCTAATATAGCTATGGTCCATTTAGTTGGGTTTTCTATCATTACATGTTATAATATATGTATACTTGATTACCAAAATTACGAGTAATCATTTCATCAAAGACCTTCTCTCAATACGTAAGAGAAGCAGAAAGCATGAGGAAAATTCCGATGTATTTTACCGAGTCAGAACAGCAGATAGTCGATCGATTTGATGATGACATAAGCAGAGAGCGCTGGCGTGACTACAAGTGGCAGCTAAAACATTGCGTCAAGGATATCGAAACATTTGAAAAACTGCTTGACTACTCCTTCCCAGCAGAAAAACGCAAGGAAATTGAGGAAACAATCGCCAAGTTTCCCATGGCCATAACCCCTTACTACCTCTCTCTTATCGATACTGACAGTATTGAGAACGACCCTATTTTCAAACAAGCGTTTCCTGACCGAAGAGAGCTGGATATCGCAGACTACGACATGGAAGATCCTTTGCACGAGGATGCAGACAGTCCGGTAAGCGGCATTACCCACCGGTATCCTGACAGGGTGCTTTTTCTGATCAGCAACACCTGTGCCATGTATTGCCGCCATTGCACACGAAAGCGAAAGGTTGGAGATATCGACTCCATTCCTGACAAACAGCAGATTGAAGCAGGGCTTCAGTACATCCGAAACACACCACAGGTGAGAGACGTCCTGCTCAGTGGAGGAGACCCCTTGATGCTCAGCGATGAGTATCTAGAGTGGATACTCAGTCAGCTCAGGGCCATAAAACATGTTGAGATCATAAGAATCGGCACCAGGATCCCTGTGGTGCTTCCTTACCGGGTGAATGAAAAGCTTGTATCGATGCTCAAGAAATACCATCCGCTGTGGATCAACACCCAGTTCAACCACCCACGAGAGCTTACTAAATCGTCTCGCCAGGCTTTGAAAATGCTCGCGGATGCAGGCATCCCATTAGGAAACCAATCTGTTTTGCTCAACGATGTGAATGACTGTCCGCGCATCATGAAGCAGTTGGTTCAGAAATTGACCTACAACCGCGTTCGCCCCTATTACCTGTATCAGTGCGACCTGTCCGAGGGACTGACTCATTTCAGGACCTCTGTGGGCAAAGGAATTGAAATCATGGAGAGCCTA
Source organism: uncultured Sphaerochaeta sp. (assembly GCA_964547185.1). GTDB lineage: Bacteria > Spirochaetota > Spirochaetia > Sphaerochaetales > Sphaerochaetaceae > Sphaerochaeta. Next base: position 13,445 of record CAZJMG010000023.1, on the reverse strand, counting down.
CGCGGGCATACGAGTGGATTTTGCGTACCTACCTACGTAATTGACGCACCTGGAGGCGGGGGAAAAATCCCTGTGATGCCAAACTACATCCTTTCGTGGTCCACCAACAAGGTGATACTCAGAAATTTTGAGGGCGTTATCACCACCTATCGCGAACCGGACACCTACAGCTCTGTACTGTGCGACCGCAACTGTGATCGATGTACCTTGGAACTGAAAATGGATGATAGTGACGAATACAAGGCCTATGGTATTGAGAAACTGCTTGCTGATTATGATGAATCCTTTTATTTCAAGCCAGAAGGCCAGATGAAGGCATATGAAGGAGATCTTGATGAAAAGCAGTGATGCTACAGTCACCCTTGAGGGTGCCTTGATTCAGCATGGGCCCCTCAACGACCGGATTTATCTTATGGATCTTGGTTCTGCCGAGCCTAGAACGCTTGTTCCAAAACTTGTGGAACTCGCAAAAGAAAAAAAGTATGGAAAGGTGTTCGCCAAGATTCCACAATCTGAAAAAGAACCCTTTTTCGAAGAAGGATTCTCTCTCGAGGCCTCGATAGAGTCATTATACGGGGGCAAGGAAGATGCTCTCTTTTTAGGCCTCTTTCTCGATGAAAAGCGCACATATGAACCCTTGGCCGAGAGATATGAAGAAATAATTACCTTGGCGTTTTCAAAAGAAACCATCGATGATACCAAGGGTGCATCAGTTCGGCTTTGCACCAAGGATGATGCTACAGAAATGGCGAGGTTATACCGTACGATTTTTGCCTCGTATCCTTTTCCCATCGACGACCCTGCTTTCATTCGTGATTCGATGGATGAACACACCGTCTACGCTGCAATTGAGGAAGATGGGGTCTTGGTCGCCCTCGCCAGCGGAGAGTGCAACGTCTCTTCTGCCAGACAATATGCAGAGATGACTGATTTTGCCACCCTTCCCGATGCCCGTGGCAACGGATATGCATTAGAACTTCTGCAGTTCCTTGAAGAAACTCTGCACAAGCGAGGAATTTTAACCTTCTATACAATTGCTCGAGCAGTTTCAGCAGGAATGAACATCACTTTCGCCAAGGCCGGTTATTCCTATGGGGGAAGGCTGAAGAACAACACCAACATTGCTGGCAAGATAGAGAGTATGAACGTGTGGTATAAAAACACCTAGGCGTCTGGATAGCAAAAAATTTAAACAAGGCCACCTCAGCTGAGGTGGCCTTTTGGACAGAAAAGCTTGTATTGGTTAATTGGCTGTGTAATTGAATGTGACTGTTCCGGTATAACTGCCCTGTACTGCGGAGTCAAAGCTGGCTTGATCGACCGAAAGAGATATCTTGTAGGACAGGCTGGTTAGATCGAAAATCATACTTTCGTCGATAACGTTGATGGCAGGTACGGCAGTTGACCCGTTCGTGGTCACAGAGGCGCCGTTTGCAGAGACTGTGTAGTTGATGTAGCTACTTAACTCGCCGAACCCTCCGACACTAAACATCGCTGTTGCAGTCATGGTCACTTTGTAGCCCTGTCTGTTGTTGGAAAGAGTTGAGAGGTAGGCATCGAAGGTCTGCTCTCCTGCTGACGTAATAGACAATGAGGTGAAGACATCCGCCGCATCAAACTGAGCGGGATTGTCGGTGACATCTGTGGTGGTAACCTTCAGCTTGTTGATTCCCTCCACGATGGTCGTTACGTTGAAGCTCGCCGGAGCCGGGTTGCCGGCAAACAGAATGCCGATGCTGAGTATGAGGGTTATTGCCAATGCGATTGCAACTTTTTTGTTCATGATGTCCGTCCTTTGAATCTTTGTGCTTCAGACCAAGTAGTATGTTTTATGACCTTTTTCCTTAGGATCACTTGCAATATACTATAACAGGAGACTTATGTCAATTGTAAAACTTTTTTTAAATTTTTATATTGATAATTTATTTTGATAAGACGTTTATAATTTTATTTTTCTTTTTATTGTATACTTTTAATTAATTTCTAGTAAATTTATTTCTTATGTCACTTTTAACAGGATTGCTTTCTATCCTAGGAAAACTACTTCAAGGTTAATAAAGTATACATAGATAAGTACTTTCTATTAAGTACTACTTATGTCATATCTATGGATGTATATGAGGCATAATCCACGCTGGCGGTGGAGAGTTGTAGCCTGGTGTGAAGCCAAGGGATGGAAGAAGTGAATATTAACCGTGGGTATAATTTAATTATAATGAGAATGGACGATATTTTTTACCCTCGAATTGGCTTTACAGCGATGCATGTTGAGGCTCTGCGCCTAAAAAAGCCGTCGCATGTGCGACGGCCGTAGTTGCTTGTTACAGGTTTATCCAGTATTGCTTGGGAACCGGGTCGGCTCCTTCCCATATGATCTGCCTGAAATGTACGGGGTCAGTATTCCCTTCAGTATTGATGAACAAGACTTGGCTGTCCTGATCGAGACCTAAAGCAACCTTGAGTTCTTTCAGATGATCATACTGCATGATGGACGCAAAAGCACCAAGGGTTACCGCTCCGCTCTCACCACTGATGATCAACGGGTCTCCGTTGAGCGGTGTTGCATACATTCGCATACCTTTTGCAGCAACATAGTCAGGAACCTTGACAAACGCATCTGCATTTTCATTCAGTATTTCCCACGCAATCGGACTGGGATCGCCACAGGCAAGTCCTGCCATGATGGTGTCCAAGGAGCCGTGCACTGAATGTGGTTTTCCATCATTGGCTAAGGCACTTTCAAAGAGGCACGAGGCTTTGTCCGGTTCAACCACTATGCACTTCGGTGCATCTTGGCCAAAGAGTGCATGATAAAACCCGATTACGGAGGCTGCCAACGCCCCTACGCCTGCTTGAATGAACAAATGGGTTGGTTTCACCAAGCCCACTCCGCTAAACTGTTCTTGAGTCTCGGCAAGCAAGGTGAGATAGCCTTGCATAATCCAAGTAGGGATTTCAGTATAGTTGTCCCAGCTGGTGTCGCTGATGATGGTCCAGCCGTTCTTTTCGGCATCTATGGCCACCTGCCTGACTGCATCGTCATAGTTGCCATCTACAATGACCACTTTTGCGTTGTTGCTCTTGATCGCATCTATTCGACGCACACTGGTTTCCGAGTGTACATAGATGACGCACTTGAACCCCAGCCGTTTTGCGGCCCAAGCTATCCCACGACCGTGGTTTCCATCAGTTGCGCTGGCGAAGGTGATGTCACCCAGCTTGTCTTTTACTTCCTGGCTTGCCAGATAGGCAAAGGTAGTATCAGAACCTGTCAATCCAAGCTGTTTTTGCAAATAGCGATACAGGGCAAAAGATCCTCCAAGCACCTTGAAGCTGTTCAACTGCAATCGTGTCGATTCGTCTTTTGTCCAAATCCCTCCAACGTTGAACATAGCCGCCAAGTTGGGAAGAGCCTGTAATGCACTCATCCGATAGCCTGGAATCTGTCGATGAAACTTGCGCGAGCAATGCGCTTCTTTCATCGAAAACAGCTGTTTTGCCAGTTCAACGTTTTTCTCTCTCGGTTCACGAACGATATAGGATATTTCCTGTTGTGTCCCAGTCATATATTCCTCCAAACGGTAAAATTACTGATATCATCTATTTTATATCTCATTTACTACCATTTTCAGAAATTATGCAAGTATCCATTACCGATATGAGAAATTATTACCAAAGATATCAAAATCCATGTTAATAATACTCAGTATCGGTATCGTATGCCGATTTGTGGAATAAAATTAATCTTGAACTTATCAAAATTATTTTGTGCAGTCGGTTTATAAAAAACTCCATACCCAAAAGATACCGGGATGGAGAAATGTCCAAGGAAGATGGGTTCCACACCAAAACCACCGCCTATGCCGAAAGCAGGGGTATAGGGTGACGATGCAAGACTAAAACCATCCCATCCCATGGATGCCGAATGATTGAGTCCAACAAACCAATACAGATGGGCTGCAAACCAATCTGCGTAGGTATCGGCAAAGAAAGTATGCTGATATTCTAAGCCTAACATGTAATCCAAATATGAAGAGGATCCTGGCTGTCCTTCATACATTAAACCGATGGTCGTCTGTAGTGCGGAAGTACTGTTCAGACGATTGTGAAAGCTCAAGCCATACCCACTAAGATCTCCTGCTTGGGCTCCGATAGCATTTTTGTAGGTGTCATAATCAGCAGCACCGAGTGCTGTTGAAAGTATGAGTATCAGGGAAACCAGAAGAATTATTCGTTTTGTTTTCATGGAAAAATCATAGAAGAACAATAGCCTTTTGCGCAAGAGAGGACACTGTGTTTACTCCCAATATTCTGTGTTTGTAATCCTGTAGGGGTGTCTTTTGTTGCTGAAGAGCACTTGCTTCGCTTCTGTGAAGAACAGTCCTTCTACTTCATCCAGCTCGTTGAGCAGCTTCATACCTTTATCAAGGCCCAAGGCATATACACTGGTAGAAAGGGCGTCAGCAAGCATACTGTTTTTTGTGATGATGCTTACACTGGTAAAATCAGAATCGATGGGTAAGCCTGTCTTGGTATCCAAAATATGGTGGTAAAACTCACCGTCCAAGAGAAGAAACCGCTCATAAGGACCACTGGTGACCAAGGAGGTGTCATCAAGCTGCACGATCATGGCATACTCTCCCCTGCTTGACTCAGGGTCCTGGATACCAATGCGCCAAAGAGACCCATCCTGCTTAGTCCCCATAGTCAGTACGTTTCCACCAAGATTGATGATGCCACGTTCGATACCAAACGAACGAAGAACCCTTGCAGCCTCGTCTGCTGCGTAGCCTTTTGCTATTCCTCCTAAGTCCAAGGCCATGCCTGTCTTCGGCAGATAGACGGTACGCGCCTGATGGTCAAGCTCAACCATGGTATAATCTATGAGAGGAAGCAATAAGGCAAGTTCTTCATCACTCGGCCTACGCGCGTCGTCTCCTCCTATTCCCCAAGCCTTCACCAAGGGCCCTATGGTAATATCAAAGGCTCCTTCGCTCAGATGGGCGATTTGAAGTGCTTTATCAATGACTCGGAAGGTCTCCTCGCTTACTTGCACTGCTTCTCTACCGGAGGCGGCATTTATCTTGGCAATTTCACTCGTCTCAGAGTGCAGGCTCATCTTCTGCTCAATTTCCCGAATCCGGGAGAAAGCAGCCGAAAAAGCTTCTTCTGTCGGCTTGTCATAGATGGTGATGCGGCAGACAGTCCCAAGCATGATGAAGCTTTGCGATTGCGGTTGATCTTCACTCTTACTACAGGAAGTAAACAGCACCAAGAATAGCAAAATACTATACAGACTTCTTCTCATATATCTATTTTTCATATACAGCTAGGCATTATGGGACGAATAGAGCGAAAATGCAAGAAAGGAACTCGATCATTTCTGACAAGCTGCACAATCCTCCATCCACAAGCTTTGCAGATATTGTATCGGTCGGTCTCGGAGATACTCCTCCTTTGTTGCTCCATTTGAGGAAGAACGAATAGTACCCGTTCTATCAAGGAGGATGAATCCGGGTATATAAAACCTATGCTCACCTAGCAAATCCATCACGCCGCTTTGGACTCTATCCTCGTAGGGTATGTAAGAGAAGGGATACGAGCCCTCTTTGAGGAAGGAGAGAAGTGTTTCATTGTCTTGGTCATTGAGATGTCCGGCAAAGACAATCTCAATTTGGTCGGGAAACAATGCTTGTAGCTGAGCATACGTCTGCTTCAGTTGTTGCTCATATTCAACACAATAGGGGCACCATTGTGCAGAATAATAGACCAACAAGTACTTTGGTTGTATCGAGAGCGGTTTCTGCTCTTGATCGACTGCAAAAGATAGAATTCTTTGATACGCATTTTCCTCTTGGACAGCAATTGTACGACACCCACTGAGAACAAGTACAACCATAAGCAAGCACACAGATCGTTTCATCATTTTCTCCTAGTTTTGGATGAGTATACTTGAGATTCAAGTAAGTTGAAACCTCTTGTTTTAATATTATACCCTCTCAGGGTATTGTTTTTATAATTTCTATATCTCTTCATTCTAGGCTATCTAGCGATGTTTTTCTCTACTAAACTACTCTTGACTTATACCATACGGGGGTATATATTCAGTTTATGATATATGAAGTGAAAGATAAAGTCGACTCAAGGCTAGCGAAAATTGAAGGTCAGGTGAAGGGTATTCGGAACATGGTGCAGAATGACCGGTACTGTGTTGATATTCTTTTACAGCTCTCTGCTGTTATCTCAGCGTTGAAGAAGGTGGAGGATATGATCATGGAGAATCATCTCAATACATGCGTAGCTGATGCCATGAAAAGCGATGACGAAGCTCAGCAGAAGCAGAAAATCAAGGAACTGATGGATGTTATGGCGAAGTTCCGCAGGCAATAAAAAACAAGCAACCGATTTAGGTTGCTTGCTGATGGGCGATGCCAGGATTGAACTGGCGACTTCCACGATGTCAACGTGGCACTCTCCCGCTGAGTTAACCGCCCGAGTAAGTACATCAGCGATAGTAGCTGAAAATATTGGGTCTGTCTAGTGGTAATGAGGAAATTTCCCTGTAAAAGGGCATTTGAAGGAGTCAAATGATATGAAAACTACAATTTTTACATCGGGTATGTCCTGCAGCGGTTGTGAAACACGCATGGTCAACGCCCTTTCAAACATAGAGGATATCAAGAAGGTGAAGGCCGACGCTAAAAGCGGAAAGGTCGTCATCAAGCATGACCGGCAAGAGACGCTTGATGAAGCAAAAACCCTCATCGGCGAGATTGGATTTGAGGTATTATCATGAAAAAAGAGATACACGTAGGGATAGGAGGGATGACCTGCGCTTCCTGTTCATCTGCTGTCGAGCGTACCTTGAACAAGCTTGAGGGTATCGAGAAGGCACAGGTCAACCTTGCCACAGAGACAGCAACAATCGCCTTCGAGGAAGAGAAATTGAACCTCGATACGATTAAGCAAGCGGTTAAAAAAATTGGGTACTCAGTGGTTGAAGACGTCGACCACCAGGCTAAGGAAGTGAAGAAACAACAAGAACTGACGATCTTAGGAAAGAGACTCATCATTTCAGCAGTTCTTACGGTCTTTCTGATGGTGCTTGCCATGGGGCCGATGGTAGGTATCAAGCTTCCTCTGTCTCATTTGACCAACGCTTTGTTGCAAATGGTATTTGCAGCAGGGACGATGGTCGCAGGCTCTGCATTCTTCACCAAAGGCTTCAGCTCGCTTGCCAAGCGTGAACCCAACATGGACAGCCTTGTGGCTATCGGAACCTCAGCAAGCTTCCTCTACAGTTTTTGGGGTGTCTATGAGATCATCATCGGCAACCATATGGCAGCTCATGACCATCTTTACTACGAGGGGGTTGGCACCATTTTGACTCTGGTAATGCTTGGCAGATACCTTGAGCTTCGCAGTAAAGGCAAGACGGGTGAGGCAATTCGTAAGCTGATGGAGCTTGCTCCTGCTACTGCTACCGTCTTGAAAGAGGGCAATCAAGTCGTCATCCCTGCCCAAGACGTCCAGATAGACGATATCATACTCGTAAAACCGGGGGAGAAGCTTCCTGTCGACGGCCTTGTAATTTCAGGCAATTCCGCTGTTGATGAGTCTCTTTTGACCGGAGAAAGCATTCCTGTTGAGAAGACTTTGGGTAGCGAGGTATATGCTGCAACGCTGAACACTACAGGAGCAATTCAATACCGTGCTACAAAAGTCGGCTCCGATACTGCTCTTGCCAATATCATCACGTTGGTACAGGAAGCCCAAGGCTCCAAAGCCCCTATCGCTCGTGTTGTTGATAAGATTTCGGGCATTTTCGTTCCGATAGTCATGGCAATCTCAGTTCTCACCTTCCTTGCGTGGACGCTTACCGGTACTGCCTTGGATACTGCAATCCTCAGAGCGGTCAGTGTCTTGGTCATCGCTTGCCCCTGCTCTCTCGGGCTTGCCACTCCGATTGCCATCATGGTCTCCTCAGGCAAGGGAGCCCGTTTGGGTATTTTGTTCAGGCACGCGGCTGCAATCGAGCAACTGAAGCAAGTGAAGACGATAATCTTCGATAAGACAGGGACTTTGACTGAAGGAAAGCCAAAGGTAACTGATATTCTTTCTGATGATCCAGAAACGACCTTGCTGCTCGCTGCAAGTGTCGAGCAGGACAGTGAGCACCCTCTTTCGCGTGCTGTTGTAGCAGAGGCGAAGGAAAAAGAGTTGACGCTGTTGCCTACGAAGCAGTTCCAGGCATGGGTTGGTAAAGGCATCGAGGCTATTGTCCAGGATAAGCTTATCAGAATCGGCAATCCATCTCTTATGTTGGAAGCCACAATTCGGCTGACCAAGAAACAGGAAGAGCAACTGGCGATGCTTTCAGACCAGGGTAAGACTCCCCTTTTGGTTGCCCAGGAGCAACAGTTGATTGGTATCATCGCGGTTGCAGACACGTTGAGAAAAGAGACGGTTGCAGCTATCGAGGAGCTGAAAGAGCTGAACATCAAGACTATCATGCTTACCGGTGATAATGAGCGTACTGCCAAGGCAATCGCACTCAAGGCCGGTGTCGATTCCTACCTTGCCCAGCAGCTTCCTGATCAAAAGGAACAAGCTATTGCAGACTTCGCAAAGCAAAACAAGGTTGCCATGGTTGGTGACGGCATCAACGATGCTCCTGCCTTGGCGAAGGCTGATGTGGGCATTGCTGTAGGGAGTGCTACTGACGTTGCACGAGAGACTGCCGACGTAGTTCTGGTACGAAACAACCTCAGAGATGTCACCAAGGCTTATCAGCTTTCAAGAGCCTCAATGCGAAACATCTACCAGAACCTCTTCTGGGCGTTCTTTTACAATACGTTGGGCATTCCTTTGGCAACAGGCGTCTTCACCCTCTTCGGAGGACCGCAGCTCAGTCCGATGTTTGCAGCTTTTGCGATGTCGATGTCCAGTGTCTGTGTGGTGCTCAATGCACTGAGGCTTAATAGGTTCAAGTAGGGAGATACCTATGAAGAATGGAAAAAACTTGTTATGTTTCCATAATGCATCATATTTGACGTGTTATGGAAACAAAAAAGCATATTTCTTATGGAGAGTTCAAAGATTTCTTTCTTCCCCTCGGGTGTTTCTCGATTCATCAAATAGAAATATGGCAAGAACAGTTTGACAGGAACAATCTTCATCGGTGAGTAAAACAAGGAAAACTCATTCGATTGCGCCAAGGATTCTATACGTTTCCATCCCTCAAGAGACATGGCGATGAAGCTTTCTGCAGTTTTAAATCGCAGCAAAGGCAGAGACTTCTACGATGCGATGTTCTTGTTGGTCCAAACCAAGCCCAACTATGAGTTTCTAACAATCAAACATGGGATCCACAATGAAAAGGAACTGATACGTGCATTGGAGTTATGTCTGTCAGAAGTAGATTTGGTTAGCAAGCAACAAGATGTACAACATCTTCTTTTCGATAGTCAGAGAAGTCATATGATCACAAACTTCAGCTCATTCGTGAGAAATCTCAAAATATAAGCTCTTAGAATATCAGTTGGTGCAACGCTCGCAGGCAACAACAGACGTACGACGAAAGATAAGATTTGTTCTCCCATTGTACATTCATTCTATTTTGAAGACCTGCACAACATAATCAGTATATGATTACATAAATCGAAGGATGAAGAAGAGAATTATACTTTGATTCTTATCGATAATATCACCTATTCAGGCAATGTCATTTCCGGAATCACTGATGCAAATGATGCTGTAAGCATCACGTGCACGTACAACAATCCCAATCTTTAGCTCGTCATAACTGGAGCTGGTCCTCTTGCCGGTAAGACGTTCACCATCCAACCAGCAGTCGATTAACCAGCTGTTGTCGATCCAGAGTACATCAAAGGGATAATCAGAATTGAGAGAACCCCCCGAAGGAGGTTCTCTGAATGTATAATCTGTTTTAATGCATGATCGTCATGCCTTTTCATTGGTATATATCTGTAGATACACCATATATTCTTCTCTACTGATTTGTCCTGCAGCATAACGACGTTTCAGTACTTCCAAAGTAGTTGGAACCTTGATTGGAACCATCGCTTTCTGACTCTTGATCAAGAAATAGAGTGCTATCAGACCTAATGCTACACTGAATACTATCATATGCTCTCCTCTTATCCAGGAAGGATAGAGTAAATATCGTCATGATCTGATCATTAGGCAAGACAAATACTAGTAATACTATAGGACTTCATAAATCTCCTTATATCTTCACACAACTACTTTAGGGACCAAGGCCTGTAGGGCATCAGGCTCATCATCCCCTGCCACCCTGTTGGTTTTGATCATGCCACAGGTGCTGCATCTGTGGATGATCATCAGTTCTCCGTTGTCTTTCTGCCAAAGAGCGATGGGAACCATCGCCCCTTTGCACAAGCAGGCACGATCGCCCGGACGTAGGTCTACATGGCGGCTGTACAGGCAGTGCGGGCAGTGATTTCTATGTTTCGATCCCCATGGGGTTGCACTTACAGGTGTTTTGCAGTGGATACAGATAAAATCATTTGATTCTGTCATGTGGTATCTCTCTTCTATAGTGGTATAATAGTTTTCCCATTGCCTTATCCTTTGCCCTGCGCTGAGCAAGTATTTCTTGTGATGATCGGCTTTCTTCACGCAAGGTGAGATAATGCAAGAACCGATCTTGTTCGAGTTGTCCTTCCAAGAGTGCTTTACTTACTGCACAACCGCTTTCACCTGTATGGGTACAATCTGTGTAGCGGCACTGCCTTGCAAGAAGTGCTATATCTTCAAAAGCGTCTTCATCCAAGCTGTGCAGGCCTATTGCTCTCAGTCCTGGAGTATCAAGGAGCAAGGCACCGTTTGCAAGTCTATAGAGATGTCTTGAGGTGGTGGTATGACGGCCTCTTCCATCAGAATCTCGTACTTTTGCGGTTTTTGCTTCTTCTCTTGCTGTCAATGCATTGATGAGCGTTGATTTTCCACTTCCGCTTCTGCCTAGCAATATGGTGGTACTTTGTGGTAAAAGTACTTCTCTCAAAGCTTCAAGGCCCTTGTTTGTCAAAGAGTCTACAGGATATATGGGTAATGAAGCAAAGCGGGAAGCGAGTCTTTTACAGTAACCTTCTATGTCATCGATGAGGTCAATCTTTGTCAGGATGAGTATTGGTTTGATTGCATCGGCTTTCAGTAATGCCAGAAATCGTTCTACTCTTCTTACTGAGAAATCATGTTTTGCATCGATGGTGACTGCACCAAGATCGATATTGGCAGCTACTGCCGTGGGCTGCTCGTTATAAGCAGCTGGCTTATGAAATTCATTGCTTCGAGGCAATACAGCTTCTATGAGTCCTCTGTTTTTGTCATATTGTTGTATGGCACACCAATCACCTACTACCGGTGTTTGTTGAACTCCTAATTCCCGAAGGGTATGAAAACTTCCTGAGCAGCTTAAGAGAAGTGGTTCATTCCCTGTGGTTCCCCGAAAGTAGCCACGACCTTCCCAGAATATTTTTACCGCGATGAGATTTCTATTTCTAAAAGGTTCAAATTGTGTTTCTTGTTTTTCACTCCATCCATAGGAGTGTAAGGGTTGTATATGCATGATACACCGTCCAGATTAGGGTATAGATTACCTAGGGCAATCTTTTACAAGATTCCCGTAAACGGTGTTGATTCTTATCAAAAGGTAAGTTCTGAAAATGTGTTCAACACCGATTAACGGGGTTGTACTACACTATCCAGATTGTTGTTATGCATCCAAGCTCCGAACATTAAAGATGAGTTACTATAATACTTGAAAAATGTGGATGTCAAGAATGTGGGTAATGGCAAGCATATGATTTTGGGTTCTACCTGAAGACATATAAAGAGACCCATCAACGATGGGTCCCTTGAATAAGAAGTGTAACTTCAGCTTAGAAAGCGATAGATACGCTCGGCTTAAGAATGAAGTCACCATTAAGAGTGTATTCAGCAGCGAGAGCATATGTTGCGCCGCCCAATGCATACTTAGCAGCTGCGTCAACAACTACAGCATAGTTGTCAGCGAAATCAGCAAGGTCTGCTGAAGAAATCTTAATACCAGCGCTCAAGTCAATGTCTTCAACCTTGGTTGCATAAGAAGCCTTGGCAGCAAGCTTGTTAACACTTGCAGCATCATTCTGGAAAGCAACCCAGAGACCGATTCCTTCATAATCACCAGCAACGTCAGCGGTGAGCATGTTAGTTTCAGCACCAAGATCCATCAACAATTCAGCAGTTGCACAAAGAGCAAAGTCAAGACCAGCAAGCTTTGCTACGTCAGCCTTTGCAGAAACAGCAAATCCATTACCACCATTAAAGTCATTGGAGAATCCCAAGGCTGCTTCAACGCCATCAACTGGCAAGAAAGTAGCACCGGCTGCCATCGGGAGAGTCTTTACAGTAGGATCCACAGAAGCAAATACCGTTACAAGGTCAGTATACTTAACAGTTACAGCCATGTTTCCAGCAGAAGCCATCTCGATACCAAGACCATCACGATAATCATTCTTATCTGCCAATACAGAAGGAGCACCCTTGCTAACACCCTTACCAACATGCAAGGTTATGTCAAGATCGCCCATGTCCATGCCCTGCTCTGCAAGAGCCTTGGTCAGATACAGATCGGCTTTCATGCTGTAATAACTACCGTCTTTTTCACCGAAAAACATTTCAGCATCATTTGCAATAGTCACCTTCCAGAAATCAGAAGCAACTGCAGCATTGATGGTTGCTTTGAAATCATTGTCAACATCAGCATCATTAGTATCACCAGGGGTGTACTTGTAGCCAGCTTTGAAAGAGCCGCTTACTTCGAGAGGGGTAGCAGCTACCAGTGTTGCTGCAACCATGAGAACCAGCGCCAGAGTCAATACAAACTTTTTCTTCATGACGTAAATCTCCATTTTTTTGCGTGAGAGTTTATTTGTAACATCAGTATGCTGATGCACTTTGTGAGTAGAATGGACAAATATTGAAGGAAAGATATATTAGTGTGAGGTAAGGATGAGTTTTTTTGTAGTTGTGTGTGGAAAAGTGTTGAATTTGTGGATTGTGTGTGCATAATTCTTCTTTGTGTAGAAGACGCGAAGGTTACAAAGACACTATCCTTTCGTTTGTCAACATCATTGCAGTACATAACCGATTCTAGTATCATATAAGTATGATATACCTTTTTGCCTCTGATATCCATGGAAGTGCATATGCAATGCATAAAACCCTGGACATCTTTCAAAGTTCTCAAGCCTCCAAGATTGTCCTGCTTGGAGACATCCTGTACCACGGACCTAGGAATGTCCTTCCCTATCAGTATAACCCAAAACAAACGTACACGCTACTAAATAGTGTAAAAGAATCGTTAATACTGTCTCGGATATGAATTCTCCCAATCATTTCTCAAATGATTTTTGCCTGTC
>CAZJMG010000022.1:0-53790 GCA_964547185.1 uncultured Sphaerochaeta sp. | reverse complement strand
CCTTATATATGACATATCTATTACTTTGAACAAAGAGGGATTATATCTTGTTATAATTTTACTTGAATTAAATAGACCTAGGCAGCTATATGGAAGTACGAGTTTCTACTTGCATTATTCTCAGTTACACTCTCTCACAAGAAAATATACTGCTTTCATCAACACAAAAAAAGACCTCCCTTTGTACCAGCAACAGGGGGGTCTATTCATGATTGTGTTTACTTTATTTCTGATTCAGAATTCTGATCTGTTTGTATAGACCATCTCCTTCACTCTTGGTTTGGACTCCACCAAAATCATTGAGCGCTGTATGAACCAATCGTCTTTCATATGGGTTCATAGGCTCCAATAGACGGCTCCTTCCACTTCGGCGCACCTGTTCAGCGGTTTTGAAAGCCATCCTTATCAATTGCTCCTCATGGCGCATGCGATAGTTTTCGCTATCGACGATAACTTTCAAATCTGGATCAATTTGCCCTGCATACACATTGGCAAGAAGCTGAATGGCATCCAGATTTTTTCCCTTTCTTCCAATGATGATGCTCGAGTTGTCACTGTCTATATTCAAGCCAAGTTTTCGTTCTTTTCGGAATGAAATAGAAACGCTTCCTTCGTAACCCATCTTATCCAAAATAGTAGCGACAAAGGTCAAGAGTTTGTCTTCCAACTCACTGTTGATAGGTCCTTCAAGTTCAGGTTCCTCATCTCTGTTGGGCATGGAAAAAGATTCTTCTGTCAATTCACTTGGTTCATCAAAGTGGATTCTTATTTTTACATTGCTTTTCTTAAAAAGTCCTTTTCGGACAGGTTCAATAATTTCTACATCGAAATCTTCACGTTCGATGTGCAGTTCTTCTATTGCCTTGGCAATAGCTTCCTGCTCGCTACGTCCTTCGAATTCTTTCATCATATATGGCTTCTCCGTTCGAAAGGGGTATCACCCCTTTCACAGTAAAATTCTTATTTTCGTTTCCTTCCCTTTGGTCCTGGAAACTGTTGGACATTCGAGGCTGCTTCTGTTGCCGCTTCAAGCCGTTTCTTCTTGTTGGTATGCAACTGCTGCAGAATAGACAGCGCGTTCATTACAGACCAATAGAGAATCAAACCAGAAGGTGCATTGTAGAGCACAAAGAAGAACATGATCGGCATACCATAGGTCATGAACTTCATCATGCTCTGTTGACTTCCTGCAGTAGAGGCATTCTGGGTAATTTTCATTGAGTATATCATACTTACAGTATAAATAATTGGCAAAAGATGGAGTTGATTACCCAAGAACGGCAAGTTGAAGGGGAAGGTAAAGACAGAGTCCGGTCTGGAAAGATCGGGAATCCAACCTGGAATGAACATGGCACCCCTCAGTTCAAAGTGCTTGTTCAACAATCCATAGAAGGCAATAAGGATGGGGAATTGCAAAAGCATCGGTAGACATCCGCCCATCGGATTTATCTTTTCCTTCTTGTAGAGTGCTGCCATTTCCTCGTTCTGCTTGGTAGGATTGTCAGGATATTTCTCTTTGATTTCGGCCATCATTGGTGAAAGAGAGGCCATTTTTGCTGTAGACTCCATACCCTTTTTGGATATTGGGTAAAGAGCAAGCTTCAACAAGAAGGTGAGAATGATGATGCCAACACCATAGTTGGGAATGATCCTATACAGCAGGTTCAGGATGGTTTTCAGTATTGTCTCAAGCCAGCCAAGCCAGGAACTGCTATCCAAGGCGTGTTGAAGCTGCAGATTTGAAACCCCAAAACTATTAAGGGAAGCGTCATCGTACATAGCCATATCACCCTGGAGCTGAGGTCCGGCATAGAATCGGAACGTATCAGTTTGCATTGCACTGCGGATCAAGGGTCTTGAGAAGTATATGCTCGATTGTAGGGGAAGACCGTTATCTGATACTTCTCTGAGACTGATGGCATAATTTGTTGCATCGGGAATTGCAATCATGGAAAAATACTTACCAACCAAGGCAACCCATGATACATGTTTGGATGTTGAGTATGCACCATTACTCAATTTGACCTGTGTCTTCTTTGATGCTCCGTCTTCCCTGATATAGAAACGACGATAATTGTAATTATTGTCCAATGAGGCGAAGGAAGGTCCAATTTGAGGTTCGAAGGCAAGCGTATAGGCAAAGTTGTCAAAGGCAAGAGGAACTGCTTTATTTACGCTGTTTTTAGTTTCAACATCGATTTGGAAAAGATAATCCCTGTCACCAAACGTGTATGTCTTGGTAATGGTAAATGGCTCTTTGGGTGTTTTTCCATCATCTGAAAGCAAGGCAAATTCCTGGGTGAAAATAACCTTGTTGCCGCTGATTTGGTATCGGAAATTTGCGTCGATAGGATTTGTTTTATCATTACCGGCATACAGCAGGAATGCGTCGTTTGATTTGTCATCCTTGAAGAGCAGTTCAACAGGCTCCCCATTGTCGAGATGTCTTCTTAACCTGAAAGAAGAGACAGCAGCACCGTTGGGATTGAATTCAACAATGAAATACTCTGTGGAAAAAGTAAAAGGAGCATTGCTTCCTTCCTTGCCAACCGAAACCAACGATCCAGGTAGGTTGCTATTCCATGCTATGTTCGAAGATATTTGTGATATTGCCGCGGGCTCCAGATTTGCAGCAGAGGCAATTCCTGTTGTTGTTCCCTGCGTTTGAGTCTGGGTAACAGGAGGGGGCTCTACAACTGGAGTAAAGAATGTGGTTTGAATGGTCATTCCTATGGTAATGACCAAAACGGATAGTACAATGGCTAGAATGGTATTTTTATCCATATCTACTCCTGAATAATGGGTTGTGTTGAGAGGTCTATCACAGGAAAGATAAGCATGAACAACGATGCTGCAACAACAGGAGTATGATGTGATTATAATATCTTATGGCTGGAGAAAAACTCCAGCCTTTTCACAGAGGGAGAGTAGTTGTTTTTTTTGGAATGCATGATCTAAAACCTTTCCTGGATACGCGATAAACGCAAAATCGTAACCGGGGATCATCCGAGGCTTTTCATTTCGCCAGATTTCCTTGATCTGCCTACGAATACGGTTTCGCTGGACAGCATTTCCATAATGACGAATAGGTATTACCACAATTCTATCATAGGCTAGGTCATTCTGGCTGACTATAAGTTTTAAGCCACGGCAGGAAAAACTCCTACCTGTTTTAAAAATTCGGTCTATCTCCGGTTTACGTTTTACGATTTCCTTTTTAGAAAGGCTTTTTCTCATCACATACTGACAGCTTATGTCTGCCTTTAGCTCTTCTGCGGGCCAGTACAAGGCGACCGCCCTTTGTTGCCATACGAGCCCTGAATCCGAACTTTCTATTTCTCTTAACTTTGCTGGGCTGGTAAGTTCTTTTTCCTTTGTAACTCATGAGATATCTCCAATTTTACATCGCTTAACGCGGATATTTTCTAGATTAGCGGAGGATACTCCTCCGAGTGGTGCAGTATATATACCAACTTTAGTTACGTCAAGTAACTAGGCACTGAGCATCTGGATACTTTTTAAGCCTAAAGATGGATATTTCTTGTTAATCAAAGCAAGTATTTTTTTCTGTTGCATCAGTGCAATCTGAGCCCAAGAAGGATGATCGGCCCGAAGAACCAATGTGCTATGTTTTATCTCCACTATTTTTACATGAGGATACAGGCGATTTCCAATAATCTTTTGCCATTCAAATCCAATCGCCGCACTTGGATTGTCAGGTCTAATATTCAGGTTTCTCAGCACGATGTCAAGGACCTCTTTGGCTTCTAGAGGTTCTCCTGTCTTGCAAAGTCTAGGTTTTTTATCCTTCATCTGCAATAAACCTTCCCTCATGCACAGTATATACCAAGGAACCTTCTTCTGCCATAGTGCTGAAATAGTGTTCATCTGGAAGAAATGTGTAAAATGCCTGACAATAAGCTTCTATCAAGTGAAGAAAAGATTCTCTTTTTTGATGATCCAGTTCAAGCAAAACATCATCTACCAATATCAAAGGACGTTTACCCGTTTTCTTTTCATAAAAAGCCATTTGGGCTGTTCTGAAAAGCAAAGAGGCCAATCGTAATTGTCCTGTTGATCCTGTTTGTGAAAAATTTTGAGTTCCTTCCATGACAATGAAACGATCTCTATGCACACCACTGCTCGTTGTCTGCAACGCAAAATCTCGTTCACGTGTTTTTTCCAAGTATTGAATTACTTCATCCTGCGTTGCACAAGCATTCCAGGAGGGTGAATACTCAATATGGACGCAAAGATCTGTCTGAGAGACTTTTTGATACATTTGCGGGAAAATCTGATCAAACTCGTATATTGCTTTTGTCCTTTCATTTTGGATTGCCATACCATAACGTGCTAATTGTTGATCATAGATGGGAAGTAGTTCTTGTCTGTTTTCCTTGATTGCGAGGTTTCGTTGACGAAGTATTATTCTGTATCTCCTAAGATCGTCAAAGAAGAGCGGATTGTACATGCTCATGGTCTGATCAAAAAATCTTCTTCGCTGTTCAGGTTCTCCTTTTACGAAAAAAATATCGTCATGACTGAAAACTATGCAGGGAATGTTGTATATAAGCTCTTTTCTGTCCCTAATTTCTCTTCCATCCAGATAGACCGTTCTTTTTGAATCTTTGTACTCCAATACCAAGCTGTGCTTTTGCAACGAGTCATCTTCGTATATACCTTCAAGCTTGAAGGCTTTTTCCGATTTGCATAGCAAATCTTTTAACTGGTTCGTACGAAAAGAAGATCCGTAACAGAGTGTATAAATAGCCTCAAGAAGATTTGTCTTTCCCTGACCATTGGGACCAATGAGGAATACCTGTCGATTGTCGACAGGTATTCTTTCACTTGTTAGATTTCTGAATTTATTTGTCCAAAGCTGTATAAAACGCATTAGGCATTCGGCTGCATAGGCATGATGATATGATAGTAATCTCTGTTGCTTTCTGGTTTTACTGTCATAGCTTTTGTAGGTTCAGTAAAGTTGATTGAAAAGTATTCACCTTCCATGACCTTCAATGGATTGAGCATGTAGGTATAATTTAAAGAAATCTTGCTTTCTGGACCTTCATACTGGCAAGCGATGATTTCCTTGGCTTCTCCAACTTCACTTTCATCACTGGTCAACAAAACACCAGCTTCGCTGATATCAAGGAAAATTCTTTTTGCCTTGTTTTCAACCAAGAGAGATACACGCTTCAAAGCATCAAGCATATCACCGATGCGCATTGTGCAGCAATATGTCTGAGAATCAGGAATTACGCGACGATAGTTAGGATATTGTCCCTTGATCAAGGTTGTATAGAATAATCTCTGGCCGATTTTTGCAAATAGCAGGTTTTCACTTACAGAAAGCTCCATGACACCTTCATCTGTGGATAATTTTCTCAACTCAGTGAAGAACTTCGGAGGTATGATGATAGGAGAAAACATAGGAAGTTCTTCTTCAAACGTTCTTTCTACAATTGAAAGTCTCCTTCCATCAGTAGCAATCATATTCATGCCGCTTGTGTTACGTTCAAGGTACAGGCCACAGAGAAAATGGCGTGTTTCATCTTCGCTGACTGCGAATATGGTGTGGCTTGCCATGTCCGAGAAAGCTTTTTGACTGATGGTGAAAAAGGGAGAAGAAGGTGATTCTTCCATATCGGGAAATTCATCAGCACTGATATTTCTGAGTTTAAAATCAATGTGTTCTTTTTCTGGTTTGATGGAAAACGTTCCATTGGTTGCATCGAATTCAACATTACCGTCAGGTAGAGAGCGAAGGATATTCAGAAGTTTTTCACAAAACACCAACGTTTTGCCTTCTTGCAACGTTTGTACAGCAATTTCTGTAATGAAGCCGATTTTCTGATCGGTTGCCTTGATGATAAGACGATCTGAATATGTCTCAAGGTATACGTTGGAGGTAATGGATAATGAGTTCCTTTGACTGGTGAAATCAGTGGAATATATGATCTCAGTGAGGATGCTTTCTTTGTTGCAGACGAATTTCATATTGTTACTCCTAGATTATTATAAAAAATAGTAATAATAGTAATAATAGCACATTTTTTGTGGATAACTCTCTAAATTCTTCCATAATAGCCTCTTAATTTTTGCTATCTTGTGGATAACTTTTTGAGTTGTCCACATTTCTTCCACAAGCAAAAAGGCTCTATCCACAGATAACGCGAGTTATCCACAAGCTATCCAGTGGTTATCCACAAGAAAAAATTACTTATTACTTGTTAAGTCCCTCTTTAATTTGATAACGGTATTGGCAAACGATTCATCTCCTTTCATAAGCGATTCTATGCGGTCATAGGCATGCATGACGGTAGTGTGGTCACGTCCTCCGAATTCAGTTCCTATCTCTGTTGTTGAAAACTCTGTAATTTCCCTTGAGAGATACATTGCTATCTGCCGTGGCTGAATCAAGGACTTGTTTTTCTTCTTTCCCTTGATCTCAAAACTACTGACATTGAAGTATTCCCCAACAACCTTGATGATGGTATCGATGGAGAGCGTTTGGTTTGAGTTTGCAGCCAATGAAGGAAGGATGCCGAGCAATTCCTTTGCTTTATCAAAAGAGATTTCTTGACCGAGCAGTTCGCTGTAGGCCACCAGTTTCGTTAATGAAGATTCAAGGTCTCGAACGTTGGTACAAACGTTTGTGGCTATGTAGTTGAGAATCTCATCACTCATGGAAGCTTTTCTTTCTATGAGTTTTTTCTTTAATATAGCCATTCTCGTCTCATAGTTCGGTGGTTGCAGATCGACATTCAATCCTCTTTCAAATCGAGAACTAAGTCTATCTGTGATATTTTTCAATTCACTTATCGGTCGGTCACAGGTGAAGACCATCTGTTTTTTTGATTCATACAGATTATTGAAGGTATGGAAAAGTTCCTCCTGGGTGCTGTCTTTTCCTTGCAGGAAATGAATGTCATCTATAAGCAGTACATCAACTTTTCTGAATTTATTTTTAAACTGTTGTGTTTTTTGCGAACCAATGGATTCTATGAATTCATTGGTAAACATTTCTGCTGTGACATACATGACTTTCAATTCAGGCGTGTTCGATATGATATGATTGCCGATAGATGAAAGAAGGTGAGTTTTCCCTAACCCTACTCCTCCATAAATAAGGCAAGGATTGTAACTTACGCCGGGGTTTTTTGCGATAGCGAGACTGGCGTTGAAAGCGAAAGCGGAGTTGTCCCCTATGACGAAATTATTGAATTCATAGGATGGATTGAGATTGCTTTCCGCTTTCATGCGTAGAGCTTTTTGTTCAGAAACCTGTACCTTTGGTTGCAATACAACTTGTGTCTTGGTTTCTTTCTGTTCAGCGATAGGTTTTTGGGGACTGCTGATTTGTTCAATTTGTGAACGGGGTACGACAACAAATTCGACAGAGAGGTCCTCCCCTGTCAATTCACTGAGCGTATTGATGATCAAATCCCTGTAACGGGCTATTACTGTATCAAGAATAAATTGACTGGCCCCTGCCAAAACAACTTTTCTATCTCCTGATTTCAGATACGCGATACGATTAAACCAGGTCATGTATTCTTGTTCCGGCAACGTATCTTTTATGCGAGAGGCTGTCTCTTGCCAGAACTCAAAATAGGTATTGTGTGTGTCACTCATGAGCACATATTACCCTGTAGGTCATGGCGGTGCAAGTATTGTGGCTAGACCTCTTGTTGTATATTGATATATCTATATATTTAAAGAAATAATAAATTATTAAGATTTCCGTAACCAGCTTGCAACTACTTTCTGTTTTTGGTATAATTGGTAAGGATTGGCGAATGAATTTTTTTATTATTACATAAGGATATAACGAATGAGTGAAGGGAGCTTTGTCAAAGGAACGTTCCTACCGTCCCTGCATCAGGATGGTGCTGTGATGGCGGGAGCTTCTCATGGCTATTCTGCTGGGAGTATTCAGGTTCTCAAGGGTCTTGAGGCCGTTAGAAAACGACCCGGTATGTACATAGGATCGACGGGTATAGAGGGTTTGCATCATCTTGTATACGAGGTGGTTGATAATAGCATCGATGAAGCAATGGCGGGTTATTGCTCGGAAATACAGGTGTTTCTTGACCTTGATGAACAGGGAAGAGAGGTTTGTACCGTAGAGGATAATGGTCGTGGTATTCCCGTTGATATGCATCCTACCGAAAAGAAGAGCTCTCTTGAGATTGCTCTTACTCAATTGCATGCAGGTGGAAAGTTTGATAAGAATTCCTACAAGGTTTCCGGAGGATTGCATGGAGTAGGTGTTTCCTGTGTGAACGCTCTTTCTGTGTGGATGGAGGTAACCATATATCGTGATGGCGGTATTTACCGGCAGCGTTACAGCTGTGGTCTTCCTCAAACAGAAGTGGAGCGCATCGGTGATACTGATAGAAGTGGGACGGTGGTAAGCTTTATTCCTGATTATTCGATCATGGAACAGAATGCATTCAGCTATGAGGTGCTCACGAACCGATTTAGGGAACTTTCCTTTCTCAATAAGGGGATATCCATTTCTCTTGTTGACAACAGGGCTGAACAACAGCGTAAACAATCTTTTCACAGTGAAGGTGGTATCGCTAGTTACGTAAGTTATCTGAACGAGTACAAGCGTGTCCTCATAGATCCCCCTATATCCATTGAAGGAGAGCGGGACACTATTAAAGTTGAAATTGCTTTGCAGTACAATGACAAATATGATGAGAAGGTCATCTCTTTTGTAAATAATATTAACACCCGTGAAGGGGGAACCCATCTAACTGGTTTTAGAACTGGTTTGAGCAGGGTTGTCAACGCTCAGTTGCAAAAGAATACCAAACTGCTGAAGAAGTATGAGGAAAAGCTTGAACAGAGCGATATTTCTGAAGGGCTGACAGCAGTTGTTTCGGTCAAAGTGCCTGAGCCTCAGTTTGAAGGCCAGACAAAAATGAAGTTGGGCAACTCTGCAGTCACCGGTGTTGTGTTCTCCATGGTGTATGAGAAGCTGGGTAATTATTTTGATGAGTTTCCTGCCCATGCCGAGGTTATACTTGAGAAAATCATCAACGCAGCGCTTGGACGTATTGCAGCAAGAAAAGCACGTGAGCAAATTCGCAAGAAGAGTGAAGGTGGCGGACTTCCTGGAAAGCTGGCAGATTGTTCTGAGAAGGATCCTGCGAAGTGTGAAGTCTTCATTGTCGAGGGTGACTCTGCAGGTGGATCGGCAAAGCAAGGACGTGACAGGAAGTTCCAGGCGATTCTCCCTCTTTGGGGAAAGATGCTCAATGTGGAAAAGGCCCAGGAATTCAAAGTGCTTGGAAACGACAAGCTTCAGCCTGTTATTTCATCAATCGGTGCCGGTATTACACGATACAACAACATGGGAAAGGACGAGGGTCTTGATAGCGATGTGACCTTTGACATTTCCAAGGCACGGTACCATAAGATCATCATCATGGCAGACGCCGATGTGGATGGATCACATATCCGAACCCTTTTGCTAACGTTCTTCTTTAGATACATGCGGCCTTTGATAGAAGCTGGATACGTCTATTTTGCCATGCCCCCCTTGTATAAGATCACAATCGGGAAGAAGGTGGAATATGCCTATGATGAAGAGGCTCGTGTAAAAATTTTGCAAGAGAATAACGTCACAGATGCTTCAAAGATTGGAATTCAACGATATAAAGGTTTGGGAGAGATGAATCCAGATCAGCTTTGGGAGACAACAATGAATCCTGAAACCCGTCTCATCAGCCAGATTACATTGGATGATGCCGAGGAAGCCGACAGGGTTTTCTCAATGCTCATGGGAGAGGAAGTTGAACCCAGAAGAGCGTTCATTGACGCGAATGCTGTCTATGTATCGAATTTGGATGTCTAGGAAAGGATAGAATCGTGGAAGAAATAAACGAAAGCAGGACGATTGCTGTTGACGTGTCCAAGGAGATGCGTACTTCGTATCTCAATTATGCCATGTCCGTCATTGTCAGCCGGGCACTGCCTGATGTACGCGATGGGTTGAAGCCGGTACACAGAAGAATCCTCTATGATATGCATGAAATGGGTCTTAGATCCAATTCTTCATATAAGAAATGTGCTCGTATCGTAGGAGATGTACTTGGTAAGTACCATCCTCATGGTGATGGTTCTGTATATGATGCTTTGGTACGACTGGCACAGGATTTTTCACTGCGCTACCCGGTGGTCAATCCCCAGGGTAACTTTGGGTCCATAGACGGTGATCCTGCGGCGGCAATGCGATATACCGAAGCAAAGATGAGCCGCATCGGTGAAGAGATGTTGCAGGACATCCAGAAGGAAACGGTCGATTTTGGACCAAACTATGATGATTCGATGCAGGAGCCCTTGGTTCTTCCTGCTTCATTTCCTTTTCTTCTGGCAAATGGAAGCAGCGGTATTGCTGTTGGTATGGCTACCAATATGGCTCCTCATAATCTTCAGGAGATTTGTGACGCCATCGGAGCAGTGATAGAAAATCCCGATATTACCATTGATGAGTTGATGGAACATATCAAGGGGCCTGATTTTCCTTCCGGCGCTGTTATTTGTGGTATGAGGGGTATTAAGGATGCTTTTACAACAGGTAGAGGCAAGATTATCATGCGTTCTGTCTATGAGATTGAGACTTCAGAACGCTCACATGACCAGATAGTATTCACCGAGATTCCGTACCAGGTAAACAAGGCAGACTTGGTCAAAAAGATTGATGATCTGCGAAAAGATGGTTCTATTGGAATGATCAGTGTGGTCAGAGATGAGTCCGACCGTAATGGTATCAGGATTGTGGTCGAGCTGAAAATGGGTTCTGAGCCCATGGTTGTTCTGAATCAATTGTTTGCCAGAACAGCGTTGCAAACCAATTTCAACGTAAATAACTTGGCTCTGGTTGATGGAAAACCACAATTGCTCACACTCAAGGAGATGCTTGTCTATTACATCCAACATAGACAGGACGTGGTTACCAGAAGAACCAGATATGATTTGAGAAAAGCGCAAGAGCGGGCACATATCCTTAGGGGCTTGAAGATTGGTTTGGATAATATCGATGAGGTTATCCAGATCATCAAGGATTCTGCAGATAATGCCATGGCGGCTGAACGATTGGTCAATCGATTTGGGTTGGATCAAATCCAGGCGCAAGCAATTATCGATATGAAGCTTGGACGACTCAGTCATCTTGAGACATCCAAGATCCTTGAGGAATTGGGTGAACTCGAACAAAAGATTGCCTACTACCATGAGTTGCTTGCTGATGAACAAAAAATTCTGGACGTGGTGCACAGTGAGGTTAAGGCGCTTACTGCAACGCTTGCTGCTAAAGACAGGAGAAGGACGAAAATTCTTCGTGAAGAGCTTGGCCAATCTACCGATGCTGATTTCATCAAGGTTGAGGATGTCGTTGTTCTGATAAGCAACAAGGGTTTTGTCAAACGTATTCCTACCCAAGAGTATGATGCTCATGGCAGGGCCGGTAAAGGGACGAGAACCACCAAGTTGCAGGATGGGGATTTTGTTGATCATATGTTTGTGGCCTCTACCCATGAGTACGTGATGTTTGTCACCAACGCAGGTAAGGCTTACTATACGAAGGTTTTTGATATTCCTGAAGCAAGTAAGACGGCCAAGGGAACCAGTATCAAGAACATCCTGCAGTTGGAAACTACAGAAAAGATAACCTCGATCATTAACTTCAAAGAGTTTTCGGATGATCAGTATCTGATGATGGCTACCCGCAATGGTGTTGTGAAAAAGGTCTCTTTGCAAAACTTCGTCAACGCGAAAGTCAGAGGTATCAGGGCTCTCTTCCTTGATGAGGGCGATGAGCTGCTCAGTTGTGATTTTGTTCAGGATGGGGACGAGGTCATGCTCATTACCAAGAACGGGCGAGGCTTGCGCTTCAGGCAAGAAGATGTACGAGCAATGGGTCGAGCCAGCCGAGGTGTTCGTGGTATTCGCTTGATTAATGACGACCAGGTAGCCGGTTTGTTGAAGGTGGACAATAGCAAGCGTATTCTCATGATTACAGAGAATGGACAAGGCAAACAGGTTACTTTTGATAGTTTCTCGGTACATGGTCGTGCAACACAGGGACAGAAGATATATCGTCTTGGAGGAAAGGCAACGTATATTGTTGGTGTCTTGAGTGTGGACAACAGTAATGACGTGGTGTGTGTTACTCTTATGGGACAGACACTGAGGGTTCATGTGGATGCTATTTCAGTGCAAGGAAGAAATGCTGCTGGAGTAAAAGTGGTTAGCATGAAGTTTGCGAAAGATTCCATCGTTGCAATAGCTTCAACCGAAAAGGATGAGGAAGAGGAAGTAGAAATTCCAGAAGTTCCCACCGGTGAGGAAGAGGTGCTTGAAGAAGATGATGAGCAAGATGATATTGTCGTAGAGGATGATGAAGAGGAATCTGAGGCTCCGGAGAACGAATAAAACATTTGTTAAGTAATAATTTTGAGGTCGATTCCACCCGGAAACGACCTCATTTTTTATGCTAAAAGGAGCTGTTTTTTCTACGCAAATCTGTACTTATAAATAGAAACATACAGGCAAAAACCTTTAACTGGGGCCCTCAGATGCAGTTTTTTGGGTAATTTGAAATACTAAAAAAATCAATTGTGAAAAACCAAGGGGTATGTGTTTCACGTGAAACACGAAGTATAAAAAAAGCGTCTCACGAGAATGTTTCACGTGAAACGCTTATAAGGCGAAATGAATAATTTTTAGAGATCAGGAGTGTTAACTACAGTAAGGTTTGGATCAACAAAATTTCTGAGATAGCGTTCAACCCCGCCCTTGAGCGTCATCTGCGACATTGGGCAGCCAGCACAAGCCCCAACAAGCTTTACAGAAACAGTGGTGCCTTCCAAACTAACAAATTCGATATCTCCACCATCATTCTGTAATGCAGGTCTAATATCTTCTATTGCCTTTTTAACTTTATCTTCCATATAAGAATCCTCCATAGGTTTCTTGAAGATACAATAGAGGGTGAGAAGGGTCAAGGAGTTGACCTTTTTAGGTGACATAAGAGTAATAATTACGTATAGTTACTACTATGAGTGCACAAACAATATTGTTTTTGAACCAAAAAGGAGGGGTCGGAAAAACCACCTCTGCAGTAAACTTAGGAGCATCGCTGGCTCAGAAAGGGTACAAGGTCCTCTTGATCGATCTTGATGCTCAAGGGAATCTCACCAGTGCTACGTCAATTGACCCAAGAAAACCAGGTATATATGAAGTCATTGCACAACAATGTACTGTTGCACAAGCTGTACAACAGACTCCTGTGAATAACCTTTCAGCAATAGCAAGCAATATAAATATGGCTGGTTTGAATATTGAATTGGTCCAGGAAGAACGAAGAGAGTTTTTTCTTGCAGAAGCTTTAAAGGGTATAGAAGCACAGTGGGATTACATTCTAGCCGACTGCCCGCCTTCCTTGGGTCTGGTTACTGTAAATGCGATGGTATGGGCAAAGAAAGTCATCATACCCATGCAATGTGAATATTTCGCCATGGAAGGCTTGAATCTTTTAATGCGAACGGTAGGAAATATGAAAAAATCCCTCAACCCCGATCTTGACGTATTGGGGATACTGTTCACCATGTACAGCAAACGTACGAAGCTTGCAAATGAAGTTGTTGAAGATATTACTACATATTTCGATCAACTAGTGTTCAAGACAAAAGTGCCAAGAAATATTCGTATTGCAGAAGCACCTTCCCATGGATTGCCAATCAATGTATATGACGCTTCAAGCAGTGGATCAAAAGCCTATAAAGCTTTGGCAGAGGAGGTTATCGAACGTGTCGCAAGAAGCCAGTAAAAAACATGGACTAGGAAAAGGCATCGGATCCTTGATGCAGGATTATTCTTTTGATTCGGTATTGGATTCGGCTCTCGGTCTTTCATCGGAAAAAAATGAAACTGTAAAAGGACAGCAAGTTTTGGAAGTGGAGGTCTCTAACCTGAGGGCCAACCCTAATCAGCCAAGAAAAGAGTTCAATCAAGAATCGTTGGGGGAACTCGCAGAATCAATTAAGAAAGAAGGTATCCTTCAGCCTATCTTGGTAGAGGAGATTGCTCCCAAACAGTATAGCATAATTGCCGGTGAACGCCGATTCAGAGCAGCAAAACTTGCTGGTTTGAAGACAGTTCCTGTTTTGGTTAAAGATTTTACCCAGATGCAAAGGCTCGAAGTGTCCCTTATAGAGAACATTCAAAGAGAAAACCTAAACCCAATTGAAGAAGCAAAGGCATACGCATACCTCATTCAAGAAGCCGGTATTACACAAGAAGAACTTGCACAGAGAATGGGAAAGAACCGTTCGACCATAAGCAATAGTATTCGCTTGTTGCAGCTTAGTTCTTCAATGCAGCAGGAGCTCTTGAAAGGAAAGTTCTCAGCAGGTCAAGCACGTGCGATATTATCTGTAGTAAACCCTGCTGATCGGGAAATCTTATATCGTACAGTCTTGGAGAAAGAGCTTTCCGTGCGGGCGACAGAGCAACTTGCTGCACAGTTCAATATGGGTAAACGGGTTGCCTATCAAAAAAAGAAACGAGCAAAGAAAAGCTTGTCGAAGTCTCCCGATGTCCTTGCAGTTGAAGATAAATTTCTTCATGTTGTAGGCTCTCAGGTGGAAGTAAAAGGATCTCTTCATAAAGGAAAGCTTGAAATACCTTTTACCAGTAGTGATGAATTGGAACGAATATTTCAGTTGCTGGCCCCAGATCAGGAACTGTTCGAAGTTTGAATCGTAAGGAGAACGTATGGCACAGAAACCATCACAAGACGGATTGTACGCAGTACTGCATACTAGCAAGGGTGATATCACATTATTCTTGGAACACAAAAAAACACCAATGACTGTGGCAAATTTTGTAGGCCTTGCTGAAGGTACGTTGAACATACATGGAAAAAACAAGCCATTCTATAATAAGCTTACTTTCCATCGTGTTATTGAGAATTTCATGATCCAGGGTGGATGTCCGAAAGGAACCGGAACAGGTGGACCAGGGTATACCTTTCCTGATGAGTTTGACGACAGCTTGAAGCATACACAGCCGGGAGTGCTTTCCATGGCGAACGCAGGACCAGGAACAAACGGTAGTCAATTTTTCATCACCCATGTTGCAACACCATGGTTGGATGGGAAACACTCTGTGTTTGGGCATGTTGTCGAGGGACAGGATGTGGTTAATGCTATAGCCCAAGGAGACTCTCTGAACGAAGTTGAAATAATTCGTGTTGGGGATGATGCCCAAGCGTTTGAAGTAACACGAGACGCTTTTACCAAATATGTGGTTGAGGCAGAAGAGAACAATAATAAGAAGAAAGCAAAAGATAATGCGGCTCTTGAAGCAGAACTAAAAAACCGTTGGCCTGATGCAATTATTACAAAGAGTGGTCTTAGGTATGTAGTGAAGAAAGCAGGTGATGGAAAGAAAACTCCATCCAACGGACAAAAGGTAACGGTACATTATACCGGATCCTTGATGGATGGCAGGGTGTTTGACAGTTCTGTAAGGCGAGGAACACCAGCTGACTTTGCAATTGGCGAGGTAATTGAAGGATGGAATGAGGCATTGGTAACTATGACGGCAGGAGAACAGAGAACCTTGATCATTCCCCCAGAGTTGGGATATGGAACGATGGGTTACCCCGGTGTCATTCCCCCCAATGCGTACCTCATCTTTGATGTTGAGTTGATAAAGTTTTAATTGATCAAGAGAGGAGATGTCTGTGAAAGCAAAGGATATACAGTATGTTTGCAGTCAATGTGGACGATCTGAGAACAAATGGCTAGGTCGATGTCCTGACTGTGGAAGCTGGAATACCTTTGAGGAGGAAGCTGTAAAGAAAAACTCCGATACAAAGCGAGCTGTGATCAGTACGGCAACAAAACCGATTTCTCTTGAGGACGTTGTCATTGATCCACAATTCCGTTTTGAGACAGGCATTTCAGAACTGGATCGTGTCCTTGGTGGAGGAGTCATGAAAGGCTCCTCCGTTCTCTTAGGAGGAGAACCGGGGATAGGGAAATCAACCTTGATGCTTCAGGTGTTGGAGAAATGTTCTCACTCCAGGAGGGTCTTGTATGTCTCCGGAGAGGAGTCTCCAACACAAGTCAAGCTCAGGGCTCAAAGGCTTGGGTTGAATCTCAAGCGCATAGACATCTTTTGCGATACTCGACTTGAAGTCCTGAATGAACTTTTACAATCGGCGGCTGTGGATGTCGTTGTTGTTGATTCATTACAGACGCTTACTAGCGAAGATATTCCCTCACCTGCCGGATCTGTCAATCAGATTCGAGCCTGTTCCACTTTGTTGGTAGGGCTTTGCAAGCAACTTGGGATTAGTTTGTTCCTTGTCGGACATGTCACCAAGGAAGGATTACTGGCAGGTCCAAAAGTTATCGAGCACTTGGTGGATACCGTGCTTTATTTTGAGCAGGTTTCCAGTGGTGTGAGATTGGTAAGGGCAGCGAAAAACAGATTTGGATCTGTTGACGAAATTGGAATATTTTCTATGCATGAGAAAGGCCTTAGTGCAGTATCGAATCCTTCCTCTTTCTTTATCACCGATCGCAGCGGTACAAGTATTCCCCCGGGTATTGCGTATACAGCGGTTATTGAGGGGAGTCGTACGTTTTTAGTGGAAATACAAGCACTCACCACCAGTGCAAAAAACGGAGTATCTCGTATTTATTCCGACCGTATCGATTCAGCACGGGTGACGAGAGTCGCGGCCATTCTCGAGCGCCATGCACAACTGAGGCTCAGCGACCAGGATATCTATATCAATGTTGCCGGAGGGATGAAACTCAGCGAAGTTTCCATCGAGTTGCCTTTAGCGTTGGCTCTCTTTTCAGCCTTGTCATCCAAGAGCCTTCCTGACGGTTTGATCAGTTATGGGGAGTTGAGTCTTGCAGGTGAAGTCAGGAATGTTAGCTTTCCTGACAAACGAGAAAAAGCTGCCAAGGAGCTTGGATTCAAACGATCGATCGTACCTCGTGCAAGTACCCATACCTCCTTGGTTCAACATGCTTGCTCTACAATTAAAGAAGCCCTACATGTGTGTGCTACGATGCAATAAGATATAAAGTAAGGAAAGCTTACTTAATAAATAGTATTATATAAATCTATAATAGGGAAAAAAATGGGTACTAAAAACAAGCTTGACGGTCCTGTAAAAGGGTACTCTATCAATGGTCTTCCCTTTACTACAATTGGAAGCGGTCCCAAGCCCTTGATTGTATTCGAAGGATTAACCTTCGAAAACAAGCCACAACCGGCTGCAATGGTCAAGATGTATGCATTTCTTGAGAAGGAATACACCATCTACAGCGTACTAAGAAGACCTCAAATGCCCAAAAACTATACATTGGATGACATGGCAAACGACTATGCTTCTATGATTGAGCAGGAGTTTGAAAGTCCTGTGGATATCATCGGTATTTCAACCGGAGGGTCGATTGCTCTACACTTTGCCTCTCTGCATCCTCAGTTGGTGCGTCGCTTGGTCATACACTCAAGCGCATATAAGCTGAACGACAAGGCCAAGCAAATGCAGCTGAATGTTGCAATGTGTGCGATGAACGGAAAATGGCGAAAAGCATGGAAACTACTCATTGCCACCTGTTTCCCCCAGGACGGATATCTCTCTTTTCTGTCCAAGCCGTTGATTCACCTCAGTGCCTTTCTTCTTTCTATACACCATCCAAAGGATGCAAATGATTTGGTAGTAACGGTAAAAGCAGAGGATACACATGATTTTCTTGACCAGTTGGGAGAAATTACTTGTCCGACACTTGTTGCTGGAGGAGTGGACGACTATTTCTACAGTCCTGAGCTATTCGAAAAGACAGCCAATGGAATTCCAAATGCAAAACTATGTCTCTATGAAAAGATGGGACATCCTGCCAGCGGCAAACAGTTTAGGATGGATGTATCGAGGTTCCTTCTAGACGCATAATTCTTTATCTACCGTGGTGAAGGTTTGTATACTAGTGAAACCCTGAGACAGTCAGAAAGTTGTACAATTACTGCATAGAAAACCCCCCAAGGTTTCTTGAGGGGTTTTATAATTCCAGGCAGAAATTTCTCTATCTATACCATTGGAGGGTATCATGCACCTGCAATACTTAACAGCACGGGAAACGCTACGAAGGTTCCTATCGAGGATCCTAGGCTGGTGAAGAAAAAAACGATCAAGATATGGAGCACACGATTGCGGTACCATCCCTTGAGGCTGGCAGCATCGTTGCTCAGATGTTCAAAATCTTGTACGAGAGGTTTTCTCAACGTCGCTTGCAGAAGACCGCTGACCATACCTACCCCGATGCCAGGGTGAAGACTGGTAAACGGTGCTGCTATGATGCTTACCAATGCGTTTAGCGGATGCGCTAGAGAGATGAGAGCTCCCACTGCAGTGAAAGACATGTTCACTCCCAACCAGTAGCCGAACATCTTGATTCCTTCTTGTTGACCGAGGTTAAAAAAACCGTGTATAAGAATCGAGACGATGATCACTGGTATTGCCCATGCAAGAATCTTACCGCCTTTGCCGGGTTTTGGGATGGTTGTAATATCGCTCAGGTCAGTCGAAAGAGAGCCTTTCTCAATTTCTTGGAGTGTCTTGATGACCCCCCCTTGGTGACCAGCCCCGATAACGGCAAGCTTCTTATCCCCTGGGGCAAGATAGATGCTGGTAGCCAAGTATCTGTCACGTTCATCGATAAGGACCTCTTTGACAGAAGGAAGCTCTTTTGCCATTTCGTCCATCATGTTTTGCATGACATCGGCTTTTTTCAGATCTTCAAGCTCTTCAGCCGTAATCTTCTCATTGCTTAACGCGGCACTGATGATGGTGGCTATGAGCTTCATCTTGTTCCAAAGATTTGAAAGTCGCCAAGCTCTGGTAAACGTTATCTGGATTTCCCTGTCGCAAAGAGAATAGGGAATTTCTTTTTCTTTTGCCAGTCTTGCAGCACTGAGTATTTCTTCTCCCGGAGCACTCCCTGATTGGTCTCCCATACGTTTCTGGAAGGAAGCAAGCGCCATATTGGCAAGCAGGAGAAATCCTTTTTTCTCCTTGAGGACTTTCTTTATATCCATCTTTGACCAGGAGTCTTGATCCTGCCGGTTCTTCATGCGCCCATCATCAAGTTCAAGACAGATATGGTCTGGTTGTTCTTCTTCAATGACAGCGGCTACCTCATCCACGCTTTCCTTGGAAACATGGGCTGTGCCGACCAACAGAACCTGACGGCCGTCAGCGAACGTGAGGCGGTGGAAGGTATCACTTATTTTTTCATCAATCATGCTGACAACTATACTGAAGGAAGAGACGATAAACAAGAGAATTTGACAGTCGTTGGTGAATCATATATGGTTTGCTCACATGGAAACAATCTGGTATCTGGTAAGACTTGCCTTGGCTTTGGTGTTTGGAATGATTTTTGCACGCGTTCTCGGCGTCACACGGTTTAGACGGGTAAGTGCGTATTCCCAAACGCTGCTTGTTTGGTTGCTGCTTTTTTTCATGGGAGTGAATACCGGAGGCATCGAAGGAATCGAGGCACAGTTTCTTTCCATAGGAAAAACAGCATTGCTGATAACCCTTGCCTCTTTAGCAGGGACAATTATTACTGCTTTAGCTTTTTCCTTTCTCTTAAACCCAAGTGCAAGAAACGAACAGATCGCCATAGCAAAGAGAAAGGAGCAAAGTCTTCTGAGACGAATCTGGGATATTGTAAAGGAACCGTTGTTCTTGGTCTCAATTGTTGTATTGGGGGTTCTCCTTCGCCTGTACACGCCAATGTTTGTATGGTTTAGGAGTTCCTTGGTTACGTATTTGCTCTATACGTTGCTCTTCTTTGTAGGTATGGGAATGGTCCATCGACAGATCAGTTTCAGGGGGGTGCTTTCTGATCGTTCTCTCTTTCTGCTTCCCCTCTATACTATCTTGGGAACATATCTAGGAGCTTTGTTTGCCCCGTTGTTCATCCCCTACACCTTGAAAGAAGTAATGGGCATGCTCAGTGGTTTTGGATGGTACTCCCTTTCTGGAATATTAATCAGCGATCTTGGGTTTCCTGTTCTTGGGTCTATATCCTTTTTGTCAAACCTGCTCAGGGAAAGTTTCTCTTTCTTCCTGATTCCTCTTTTTGGAAGAATGGGAAAAAGATTTTATCCGCCTGCTGTCTGTAGTTCAGGAGCAACGAGCATGGATGTTACCTTGGTGTTGCTCTCTTCTCATTTTGGAAGCAGGACCATGGTGGGTTCCATCTATCATGGGGTTATCATGAGCTTGGTTGCTCCTCTCTTGATTCCTCTCTTTTTCTAGTTGGATATCCATATCTGGGCTATGATGGTGAGTGCATTTTCCTTTATCAAGCGAAGATGGACACGATTGGGATCGGCAATAAGGTGAGGAATGTATTGCTTGATTTCTTCAAAGGTTCTAGGGGGAGCAAATTGTGAAACGGTATACGTTCCGATTCCAATTTGGTATGCTGAATCGACTTTTGGCAGTTCAAGAGCCTGTTCGACAGCTGACCGTGTTGCCTCGTCGGGACTTTCTTGCACTCCGCAAAAGAGAGGTTGCAGTGTTGAAGAGAGCGCTATACAGAGCTCCGTTCCTACATCTTGCTTGTCGAGAAAGGCAAGCATCTCTTGGTATGTTTGTTCTGTAGTAGAGACGGCAATCTCGGCTTCTTGATACGCAATTTCTTGATTAAGGTGGACTTTCATGGGAGACACTGTAGCAGAATGAAAACATACGGTAAAGTAGAGCAATTTACGTATTGCATATTGCGTCGCAAAGGTTTGAAGAATGTGACGATGAGAGTCGATGAAGAGGGCCTGGTGAAAATAAGCGCTCCTTACAATGTCCCGACGACGCAGATAGAGAATATTCTTGTAAGCAACAAAGACAAGCTGGTTTCTGCAGTTGAAAAAAGGAAACAAGCACAACATACCTATACTCAAGGCGATGTGTTTCTCTTTGAGGGAGAGCCTTATGTTTTGACGTTTCGCAAGGGTTATCAATACCGCATTTCAGTTGAAGACAAGCAACTTGCAGTCACCTACTTTGGACCTGAGCCGGATACGAATATCGTTTCTCAGTTGGTTAAGCAAGCCTATGCGGTTCATGCGATGTATCGTATCAAGAAGATGTTGCCTCCGTTGGCCAAAACCCTTGGCCTGCCAACCCCCACGTTTCGTGTACGTGATTCAAAGAAACGTTGGGGCAGTTGTTCCTCAGATGGAAAGTTGAGTTTTTCGTTGCGTACTCAGATGCTCAATGATGAGCAACTCACCTTTCTGATTCTTCATGAGCTTGCCCACTTGATACATTTCGATCATTCATCTGACTTCCATGCGTTGCTCAGATCCCATATGCCCAATTATAAAGATGTTGAAAAGGAACTCTTTACTCTTGAGCGGCAAGGTGTGTTTGTATTATGAGCTCTTCTGTATCTTGAGTGGACAACACAAAGAATAAGAATTACATTGTAGAGACTAATGTATAGGAGAGCTATGATATGAAACCTGATTTGTTGGCTGATGGTGTCTTTCGTGTTGCAGCGAAAGTCGGGAGCCGGGAGCTGTTTGAAGGTATATGGCCGATCCCTGACGGGGTAATGCTCAATACGTACGTGGTCAAGGGAAGTGAGAAAACAGCCTTGATCGATTTGGTCAAGGATTGGGATGGGGCTCTTGACGCCGTCAATGAGCAGCTTGATGCTCTGTCTGTTGGAGAAGGGAAGCTTGATTATATAATTATCAATCATATGGAGCCAGACCATACCGGAGCTATGCAGCAAGTGATTGCAGCGTATCCAAAAGTGCAGATCCTATGTTCAGAGAAGGCGGTTCCTTTAATCAAGCATTTTTATAAGATAGAGAAGAATGTTCGTTCTGTGAAGGACGGAGAAACCCTTTGCTTGGGAGATAAGACCCTGAAGTTCTTCATGACTCCAAATATTCACTGGCCTGAGACGATGATGACCTACCTAGAGGAGGATGAAGTCCTCTTCAGTTGTGATGCATTTGGTTCTTTTGGACGGTATGAAGGATGTTTTGATGATGAACTTACCAGCGAGGAACAAGAGAAACTGATAAGTGAAACAGAGCGTTATTATGCTAATATTGTCTCTTCCTTTTCTACCTTTGTACTGAGGGGAATAACGAAACTTGCCAATGTTCCTCTCAAGGTTGTGGCACCCAGTCATGGGGTGGTCTGGAGAAAGGACCCTCTGAAAGTAGTGCAATGGTATCAGAAGCTTGCGTCCTACATGCAGGGGCCTAGGGAGAAAGAAGTTGCGGTTGTCTGGTCAAGTATGTACGGCAATACAGAAGCTCTGCTTCAATCAATTGTTGACGGATTGAAAAGTGAAGGCCTTCCTGTGCACGTTCTACAGATTCCTCAGACGCATGAATCCTTTGTCCTTGAGAAGGTGTGGAGGAGTGAAGGGCTGGTCATTGGCATGCCGACCTATGAGTACAAGATGTTCCCTCCCATGTATCACGTGCTTGATATCTTGGAAAGAAGCCATGTGGTGGGAAGGAAGACGCTTCGTTTTGGTTCGTTCGGTTGGTCTGGAGGAGCTCAGAAACAATTCGATGAGTTTTCTACTGCGATGAAGCTCGACTGCAGAGGGGTTGTTGAATACCAAGGATCTCCGACTGAGGAAGATAAGAAAAAGGCCTATGATCTTGCAAAGGCACTGGCTAAGGAAATCAAGGGTTGAACATTGGAAAAAGGAGCTCGAAAAGAGCTCCTTTTTCAATCAGTACAAAAATTATAACCAACGCTTCCTTATTCTATGATTGAAAGAAGATGCCGGGTGAAGCCACTGATTCGCTCAACTGAAGAAATGCTGAGCCTCTCCTTGATTGAGTGTACATCGTACATATCCGGGCCGAAGGAAACTGAATCCATCCCTGGAATCTTACTGTTAATGATACCACACTCAAGACCTGCGTGAATTGCTGTAATCTTTGGTTTCTTACCAGCGTACTGCTCATAAGCCTGAGCACAGAACCCTGTCAAGGGTGAGTTCGGATTAGGCGTCCAGGAAGGATAGGCTCCTTCAAGCTTGGTTTGTGCACCACTGAGGTTGAATATGCTGCAAAATCTCTTGGCAATATCATCGCGAGCGGAAAGAATTGAAGAACGATGACTTGAGACTACTTTAAATCCATCTTCCTCAAGACGAAGGATTGCAAGGTTGGAAGAGGTTTCAACGATACCCGGGATGCTCAAGCTCATCGCGTCCACGCCGTGAGGCGCACAATAGATTGCGGTAAAGAAACGTTTGCTGGTCTCTTGGTCAACCGCCATCTTGGGAAGAGGGACTTCTGTTAGGGTAAGCTGAACGTCCTTGTCACTGAGGGCATACTCTGAGCGAAGAACCTGCTGTGTTTGTGAAACAAGGGCCTTCAATTTTTCTTTCTCGTTGGCTTCTACGGCTAAGCCTACGGTACAGACAGATGGAATTACATTTCGCTTGGTCCCTCCTTCTGCTTTGAAAACCATGAAAGAGGAAACGTCCCTCAAGGCGCGTGCCGCCACTTTTATGGCGTTGGCTCGTTGTTTGTGGATTTCTCCCCCACTGTGTCCGCCGAGCATGCCGTTGGCCGTGAGTATGAAAGCTTGATAGGAGGAAGGAACACTCTGCCAATTCACTTTTTGCGAGACATTTACTTCAATGCCTCCTGCACAGCCGATGTAAAGTACACCTTCCTCTTCACTGTCGAGGTTGATCATCAAGCGACTTTGCACGTATTTAGGTTCAATGTTGAATGCTCCGGTCAAACCTGTTTCTTCACTTACGGTGAATATTGCTTCAAGAGGACCATGTTTGCACTCCTTGTCGGCAAGGATATCCATGGCAATGGCTATGGCAATACCGTTATCGCCTCCTAATGTCGTTCCATTGGCCTTGAGAAGATCTCCCTCCCGTACCAGCTCGATAGGATCCTTTGTAAAGTCGTGAGTACTTCCTTCTTCCTTGACACAGACCATGTCCATGTGTCCTTGCAATGCAACAGAAGGTCTCTTTTCATAGCCCGGGTAGGCCTTCTTGCGTATGATTACATTGCCGATGACATCAACAAGAGCTTCAAGCTCATGTTCTTTAGCAAAGCGCAAAAGATATTGGCGAACGCCTTCCTCATTTCCTGATTCTCGAGGAATATCTGAAAGCTCCGAAAAATAGTTCCAAAGTGCTTGAGCCTTGAGGCCCTTGACGGCATCTTGCATGCGTAACGCTCCTTGTTTTTGTTATAAAATTCAGGCAAATCGATCCCTGATCAAGTTTCCATCGACGAATAGCCCCTTCATTTGCAGGTTTTCATCCAATACGACAATGTCGGCTTTATAACCGGGAACCAACATCCCTTGTTTGCTGAAGTTGTAGATGCGGGCCGGGTTGGCAGCACTCATCTGACTTGCTTGTTGCAGAGGAATCTCCCATTCGACGACATTCCTCAATCCTTGCAGCATGGTCAGGCCGCTGCCGACAAAGAGGTCAGGATTGTCGACACTGACGAAAGCCCCGTCCGAACCCATGGTAACTTCTACACCGTTTGCTTTCATAACCCCGGTCCTCTGTTTGGTAGGTTTGAGGGAATCGGTGATCATGACGATATTATCAAGAGGTTTTTCCCGTAAAAGCATTTTGATTAACTCAGGATGGACGTGGATACCGTCACAAATCACCTCGCACTGCATCTCTCGTTGAATGAGAATGGCTCCCACTGTTCCCGGGTTTCTGTGATGCAGTCGGCTCATGGCGTTGAAGAAGTGGGTTGAATGGAAAATACCACATTGCATACCTTCCATGATGTTCTCATAGGTGGCATCGGTGTGACCTGCAAGCAGGACGATGTTTCTTTCTCGAGCCAACAATGCCAATTCACGCATATGCTTCAGCTCCGGTGCCACTGTCATGCACAGCACTTTCCCTTGTCCTGCATCAATGAGTTGGTTGAAAACATCAAGGTTGACTGGAAGAACCCCCTCTGGATTTTGGGCATTGACCCGGACCATGGAGATGAAAGGCCCTTCAAGGTTGACGCCCATTAT
Organism: uncultured Sphaerochaeta sp.; assembly: GCA_964547185.1. Lineage (GTDB taxonomy): Bacteria > Spirochaetota > Spirochaetia > Sphaerochaetales > Sphaerochaetaceae > Sphaerochaeta. The sequence goes on along the minus strand of CAZJMG010000022.1, from coordinate 28,670 downwards.
CTTGGCACCCTGTTCTTTTCCCATCGCCTCAACAATGGCCTTGGTGCTATTGATCATAATGTCAAGTTTATCTGTGTATACTGTTGGCATGAATGCACTGACGCCAAAATCGGCTAGACGTTCACTCATGCTGAGAATGGAGGAAGCTTTACAATCTTCAGTGCCAAAACCACCTATCCCATGTATATGAGAATCAATGAAGCCTGGCATGATGAAGGAGCCTTGTACATCAATCATGACGGTGTCGGGGGGGAAGTTTTTTTCCTCCAGCCGCCGCATGTTGAAGATATCTCCGATTTCTCCTCTTTCATCGATATACAGTGCGCAATTCTTAAGCTTTGCGTAACCGGTAACAACAGTGCCATTGGTGAGAACAGTTCGTAGGCTCATAGCAGCATGTCTCCTTACGTCAACTATACGAGCTTACGAGTAAGAGGTCAATTAAGGTTTGTCAGGTCGTTCATCCATGTTCCTCTTCTGATCCTGTAGAGTCCAAAGAAAACCTTGGTGAGTTCTTCCAACCCAATAAGAAGATAGAGCTCATGAATTTGCAGTTTCAGAAGCATGGAACCGATGAAAGCCAAGGGGACGCCGACAGCCCAGACACCAAACGTCTCGATGAACATTGAGTAGCGGGTGTCGCCTCCACTGCGAAGAATACCTACAATGATGACCATGTTGATGCTCTTTATCGGCATCAGCAGAGCATGAATATACAAACAGTATATGGCCAACTGTTTCACTTGATCTGATATGTTGAAGAATCCTGCGAAGACAGGGGCTATGAAAAACTCAAAGCCGCCCATTGTAAGACCAACCAAAAAAGAGGTGATAATAAACCTTCTTGCATACAGTCTGGCAAGTTCTTGCTGTTTTTCGCCAATCTTTACCCCAATCATGATCAAGCTTGCATTTCCCACGCCCATCATGGCGACAAAAAAGAGGTTCCCTACCGATTCAGCGACATTGATTGCCGCAATCGCCTCGATTCCCATTCGGCTGTAGGCAATCTTGTAAGTCGTCATTCCAAGAGCCCAGAATATTTCGTTCAGAATGACCGGTAAACTGGTTGGGATGATGCGAAGCAGGAATTGCTTGTTCCATCGGAAAGCTTCTCTACTCTTCAATGCAATGACAGGATGACGGCGATAGACAATCCAGAGCAGAATCGACACCTCCAAAAAGCGGCTGATGGCGGTCGCGATGGCAGCACCCTGTACTCCAAGCTCAGGAAAAGGCCCGATTCCAAAAATCAGCAGATAGTTACCTAAAGCATTAAAAGAAAGGGAAAAAAGTGCTACCAAAAGGGGGATCTTCGCTTGACCGATCACTCGCAGTGCGGTCGCCAGTATTTGGCTTATCGCACTGAATAGGTAGCTTATGGCAACAATCTCAAGATAAGAGACGCCAATCTCCACCACCTGAGACTCGGTGGTGAAAATATGCATGATCTGTCTAGGTAGCAGCAACGAGGCGAGAGAGCATAACGCAGCGCCCACCCCTGCAATCGTCAATGATAGACCAAGTACTTTTTGGATGTTGGTTTTATTCTTGGCTCCCCAGAATTGGGAGAGGAATATCGCCGAACTGCTGGAGACTCCAAAGAAGAGAAGGCTGATGAGAAAAAACATTTGGTTTGCCAGGGCAACAGCGGCAATGCTCGCCTCTCCGAGCTGACCGATCATCAACGTATCAACAAAGGAGAGGGAGTTATTCAACAGGCTTTGGAATACGACAGGAAGGGCTATGGAAATCATCTTTCCATAAAAACCTCTCGATTCAGAATGTATCCTAGTCACGCTTTTTACCGTCTTGCGAGAAGGATTCTCGCCAAGTCCTTTCTGTGAGCTTTCTCCAAGGCCTCAAGAACCAAGGGGCGGTTTTCTCTTTTGTTGTACTGCAACAGTGCCCGTTGCAGGTGTCTCTCTCTTCCTTTGGGGACGTGGATGGGGGCAAACCGCTTGCCCGGCCGAGGATCCATGCCAGTATAGTACATACAGGTAGAGACTGTCCCGGGGGTTGGGTAAAATTCTTGCACTTGGTCAGGGACAAATCGTGTTTTATGCAAGTATAAAGCCAAGGTGATTGCATCGTCCATGGTGGATTGTGGATGCGCCGCAATAAAATAAGGTATGAGGTACTGTTTTTTGCCGGCTTTTTCTGTTGTTTCTTGGTAGAGGTCGCAAAATGCATCAAAGAGATTGGCGGAGGGTTTGCCCATTGCATCGAGTACCGCCTCGCTTACATGCTCAGGGGCAACCTTGAGCTGTCCGCTGACGTTGTGCCTGACCAAATGATTCATAAATTGATTTCTTGTCTTTTCATCACAGGCCTCAAGCAGATAGTCGTAGCGGATTCCGCTTCTGATGAAGACTTTCTTGACTTTGGGAATAGACTCCAAGGATTCAAGCAAATCGAGATATCGCTGGTGGTAGTCTTTGAGGTTGGGACATGGTTTTGGCCAAAGACACTGTTTTGTACTGCAGGGTCCGTAGGTTTTTTGCCGATCACAAGCAAGGCCCTGGAAGTTTGCCGTAGGACCTCCAAGGTCATGAATATAGCCCTTGAATGCAGGGTGTGCAGCCATTCTTTTTGCTTCTTTAACCAAGGACTCCTTACTCCTTGTCTGGATCATCCGTCCTTGGTGGCTGGTAATGGCACAGAAGCTGCAAGCTCCAAAGCAGCCCCTGTTGCTCGTCAGGGAAAATTGGACCTCCTTCAGAGCGGGAACGCCTCCATCCTTTTCATAGTCAGGGTGGGCGTCGAGGGTGAAGGGAAGCGAGTACAGCTGGTCAAACTCCTGTTCATTCAGGATGGACGCGGGAGGGTTTTGTACCACGAAGCGTTGCATGCATCGTTGTACGAGACGCTTACCCATGATGGAATTTTCCTCAAGCATCTGCATTTGGAAAGAAGTTGCATACGCCTTCTTTCCCTCCTCGGTAGGGGTGTTGGATTTCTTATCCCGATCGCTCACCTCCTCAAAGGAAGGTAGGACCACGGTAGGCAACTTCTCTTTCAGCTCTTCAAAACGGGAACAGGATGTTGCATACACTGTTCCTTTGATATCGGTCATGGTTTGAATCGATTCCCCTTTTGCGAGTCTGTCTACGATCTCGAGGGTCTGCCGTTCTCCCATTCCATAGACAAGCAAGTCTGCTTTGGCGTCAAGGATGATCGGCTTGCGTACTTTGTCCGACCAATAATCATAGTGGCTGAGCCTTCGCAACGAAGCTTCCAGGCCCCCGATGATAATCGGAACATCCTTTCCATACGCTTCTCTTGCTTTGGCCGTATAGACAAGAGTAGGACGATCTGGTCTCAGTCCAGCCTTGCCTCCGGGACTGTATTCGTCCTCGCTTCGGATTTTTAGATTGGAGGTGTAATGGCTTACCATGCTGTCGATATTCCCGCCGCTGATCATGCAACAAAGACGTGGTTTTCCCATTTTGAGAAAATCTTTTGTTGAGTTCCAGTTAGGTTGTGCGATAATACCCACACGATATCCATATTCTTCAAGCAGACGTGACAACAAGGCTGTGCCGAAGGAAGGATGGTCGACATAAGCATCAGAGCTGATAAAGGCGATATCGATGTGGTCCCAGGACCTTGCACGTAAATCTTCTTGTGTAGTAGGAAGAAACGCTGAGCGGGGGGCATATGTTTTCACATCGCCATGATATGGGATTGGCTCTCTACTGTAAATAGCCTGTTGCTTTGGAATAAGGAGACACTTTGTGCAAGACAAGGAACTTTTTGTAATACTAAACCCCCACGCGGCAAAAGGCAAAGCGAAGAGACAGAGGCGGCTGATAGAAGAATGTCTCTCTGCTGAAGGGCATACGGTTATACTTGTTGAAACGGAAAAAGATGAGGGAGCACAGCAGCTGGCCTACCAAGCTACCTGTGAAAAGAGGAGCATCATCATTGCTGCAGGAGGAGATGGGACGGTCAACGAGGTGGTCAATGGAATCTTGAAGGCAATCTCGAAACGAGAAATCGCCTGTCCCTCGCTTGGAGTAATCCCGATTGGAAGAGGCAATGATTTTGCTTGGGGCATGGGGATTGCCAAGGATGTGAAGCGGGCTTGTCGATTAATTCTATCAGGAACGAGCCGCCTCATCGACGTAGGAGTCTCCTATGGAGGGCTTTATCCGGAAGGCCGGTACTTTGTGAACGGTCAAGGAGTGGGTTTTGAGCCGTTGGTCAACTTCCTTGCCAGTGATTTCAAGCATGTGTCAGGGACGCTCAGTTATGTTTTCGCTCTTATCAGAATTCTGATTCATTATCCAGAGCCGTATTCGGTTGATCTAGAACTGGATGACAAGGTTGTACAGATAAAGACGCAACAGCTCTCAATTTGCAACGGTCGACGAATGGGTTCAGCGTTTCTCATGGGTCCTGACGCTCTCTTTGACGATGGGTACTTTGATGTGGTGTATGCCAACACTCCGGTGCCGGCGGCAAAACTTGTTCCTTTAGCGCTCTGTTTTTTTAAAGGTAGTCAAGTAAAGAAGAAGGAATTCAGTGTTAAGCGAGTGAAGCGAATCAAGATGACAAGTCATGATAATCCAATGCCTATCCATGTGGATGGGGAGGAGATTAGTCAAGGTTGCATGGAGTTTTCGACCCGAATTATTGAATCAATTCTTCCTGTATATTGTCCAAAGTTGTAGTTATTTCCCAAAGCATGTCTAGAGGGTGGCATGATGAAGGGCCAATGTATGAAATTGATGGTTTTCTTAATAATTCCCCCTTTTCTTTTGGCCTACAATTAGCTATTTTATATATGATTATGATGAACAATTGATTTGGGAATGTTCGATTTTTAAAAAATTCGTGTGTTTCTAGAACTTGGCGTGAATGCGATTGACTTCTCTGAAAAGAGAGTATATCTTTAAAAATGCGCGTCTTATGTAGTTTTTCCAGTGTTACCTGTTAAGTAAGGAGTTCCCAATTTGATAAAGGATATGGTGCCGTTCGTACATTTTTATGATCAAGATTTTGTCGATATGTATGACAGGTCCTGGGTATGGATTGACGAACTATGGAAAAGCGGGTCCGATACCAATGGTATGTCTGGGTCGTATCTTTCCTATCCCGGCCAGGCAACCTTCAATCAGTATCTTTCCTGTTTCTCATCCCTGTTTCTGGTGTACAGCAACCAGAATAATTCTCCGTTTTCTCAGCTTGATTTTTTCTATCAGAAACAAGAAGCAAACGGGGCAATTCGAGCTGAATATTCCATAGAGGATGGAAACCCTGTTTTTACTGCTGGTAATCCAGAGGGGGTCTCCCCTGCTCTGTTTGCTTATGTTGAACATGGGTTTTATCATAAAATCGGAAACAAGAAACGTTTGAAAGAGGTTGTTCCCATTCTTGAGAAGCATTTCTCTTGGATTCAGGCAACCTTCCAGAAGCCCAACGGGTTGTTCTCAGTTCCAATAGAAGCATGTCAAAGTGGAAATATTCCACGAGAAAAAGTTTACTATCCCTTGGATTTCAATGCACAGTTGGCAGTGAATGCTTTGTATATGTCAGCCATAGGGGATATTCTCAATGACAAGGAATTAAGCTTTAGGTATAAGCGGCTCTATTTCTCGCTGAAAACAAGAATCAACAGCTTGATGTACGATCCAGAGACCCGGTTCTATTATGATTTGGATATAAAGGAAAACCGGATTCTCAATAAGTTCATAGGTGCCTATTGGACGATGCTTGCCGAGATTCCCAATGATGAACGAGCTGCGTACATGCTTGAGTACCTGAAAGACCCAAACGAGTTCGGGACCGACAATCCTTTTCCTGGTGTGCCTGTTTCCTCTTCCTTTTTTAGTGAAGAAGGCAATGGCCATTGCGGGGGTGTGCTCTCGGTGAACACCTTCATGGTCATCAAGGGCCTTGAGAAGTATCAGCAGTTTATCTTTGCACGAGAGTGTGCAATCAGGCATATGTATTTTCTTCTCGACACCCTGCATCCCGATTCAGAGACGCTTGGTGATGTCTGGGAAGCGTACCTGCCCAACAAGGAAGGTTTTTCAAAGACCACGGAAATCGAGGGTTTTCCTAGAAAGCGCCTGATGCCGTACGCAGGTCTTGTAACCATAACTTTGATGATAGAAAATATCGTCGGTCTTGATATCTCCCTTCCCCGAAAGACGGTGAATTGGATGATGCCTACCTTGGAAGCAATGGGTATCGAACAGCTCTCGCTGAAACGGAACATGGTCACCATCTTGAGCAATAAGACCGATCGTGGATGGGAGATTCGCCTTGAGAGCGAGAAGCTCTACTATTTCACCATTGAGATACTGGGGGAAAACAAGAAGAAAACCCTTCCCATTCCTTCAGGAAAATGCTCGATGTTGATCGACAAGTTGTAAGCTATGGCTTGGCTTGGTAAACTCTTTGGAGGGACCTTCGGATTTATGTTCGGTGGTCCCTTGGGGATGATTGCAGGAATCGCCTTCGGCCATATGTTTGATAAGGCGGGAGATGTTGGTTCTCAGTCACAGTACAGCAGATCCGCAACAAGTTATACAACTCTTGACCGTGAACAGATGCTCTTCTTTGTCGGTGCATTCTCAATGCTTGCCCGAATTGCCTCTGCCGACGGCTCTGTTTCTGCAAACGAAAGACAGAAAGTATTAGAGTTCATTCGACATGATCTTCGTCTTGGCCCTCGTGAGGAAGACGCAGCACTGAAAGTGTTTGATGCTGCGCTTACCGGTGGTGGTACGTTTGACCAGTTTGCAGCGCAATTCTACCAGAATTTCAGCCATGCTCCCAATATCCTTCAGTTGATGGTCGATATCTTCTACCGTGTTGCTGCCGCCGACGGGCAGATCAATCGCAGTGAAGAGGAGCTGATCAGGCGAGGCGCGAGAATATTCAGACTTCCCGACAGCTTTGTAGAGATGCTCTGCAACCGGTATGGAGGATGTCAGGATGCCAGTGAGAAAGCGTACGCAACGCTTAATCTCTCTCGCTCGGCAACAGATGAAGAAGTCAAAAGAGCATTTAGAAAACTGAGCATTGAGTTCCATCCCGATACGCTTGCAGCAAAGGGTATGGGAGAGGAGTTCCTTCCTCATGCAACGAAGAAGTTCAGAGAAATCCAGCAAGCATATGAAGAAATCAAGAAAGAGAGGGGCTTGCGATAGCACTGCCCTCCTGATGATTTAAAAAGAAACTCTTCCCCGCATTGATCGGGCTAGAGTGACTCTGTCTGCGTATTCAAGGTCCCCCCCGATCGGAAGGCCGCTCGCTAGGCGGGTGATTGAAAGCTCAGGATGATCTCTGAGGATGTGTCTGATGTAGAGGGCTGTGGTATCGCCTTCTTCTGTTGGGTTGGTGGCGATGATGATCTCTGAGAACGCTCCTGTATCAATTCGTCTGAGCATCTTTGCAAAAGAGAGGCTTTCTGGTCCTATGCCATCGAGTGGACTGATGGCCCCACCTAGTACATGATACAAGCCTGTGTAAGCTCCACTGGCTTGCACAGTGATGACATCCTGAGGATGTTCAACAATACAAAGTTGGCTTTTGTCCCTGGACGGGTCGCTGCAGATCGGACAGGGGTCGGTCTCGGTAAAGCTTCCACACTCAGAACAAGGAAAAATTATGTCCTGTATGGTTGCAATCGCTTGGGCAAGATTCTGATTGTAGGTCTTGTCCGTTTTGATGAGATGATAGGCCAGACGGGAAGCGCTTTTTGGGCCTATGCCCGGGAGCCGGGATAAGTTTTGTATCAAGGTGTCCAGTGCAGTCATATCAGGCCTGTGGATTGAAGGAGCCAAAGGGGGAGGCAAACTTCATACCCTCACTCTGGATTCTCTGCTGTATTTTGGCACTTGCATCATTGAAGGCGCTGGTAAGCAACACTTCAAGGGTTCTGATATCTTCTGGATCAACGATATCCTTATCAATATGCATGCTGGTTACCACAAATTTACCATTGATGGTAACTTCAACCATTCCTGCTCCGGCACTGCCGGTGGCGGTGATAGTCACAAGCATATCCTGCATCTTTTTGACATTCTCCTGAATGTCTTTCATGTTCTTGAGTAATTCAAAGGGGTTCATATCCATACGAAAAATCCTCGCTTGGTCTTATTATGTGTGTGACACCACCTGGCCTCTGAATACAGAGGCAATCTTGGAGATGACAGGGTCGTCAACAGAAGGGGTGTCTTGTTTCTCTTGCTCTGTACAGTGGAAATGAAGAGGTCCTGTAAAGCCTGTTGTTTCTTGGATCAGGGCCTTGAACTTTGCTTCATTCTCGACAGCCTTGTTTTGGCAGAAAGCAGTCGAGAAGGTAAGATGCAAAGAGCCATCCTTGTTCTCTACCTCGACAATCGCCTGTGCAACCTGCGAAAGCAGGGGAGCTGAGGAGAGCTTGCCCACCAGATGAGGTATGTCACTCTTCTCAAAAGGCTTTGGCTGCTTTGCAACCATCTCTTCCTTCTGTGGTTTCTTCTCTTCTACAATGACTTTCGGTTGAGGTTCTTTTGGTTCTGAAGGGATGAACGTTTTTTGCACCTCAAGCTTTTTGGGAGGAAGTTTGACAGACCCTGAAAGAAGTTGCTCTCGTAATGTCTCGATTTTTTTCACCAAAGTCTTTGGTGAGGCAAGTGAGGGCAAATCTGCAAGCTTGGCAATAAACAACTCCAGTTCAAAGCGTGGGTTGAGAGAATATCGGACATCCCTGTACAGCCTAAGCAGAAACTCCAAGGCCGCCTCGAGCTGCTCTTGGGTGTATGCACTGCGTACATCAAGGGGAATTCGATCTGATTGAAGCCCTAGGATTGCATCTTCCACGATGTTGACCTTGATAAAGAGCAAGCTTCTGAAAAACTGGGTAAAATCCTTGATGCATTGCTCAACAGATACTCCCTGAAGTAGAAGATCTTGTAATAAGAGCAAGGCTTTATCAGTTCTCTCGTCCAATAATTGCTTTATGATCAGCACAATCTGGTCTATGCCCACAAGGCCCAGCTTGTTGCTGATTTTCTCCATGGTGATATGCCCTTGTGAAAAGGATACTACCTGATCAAAGAGCGTGTATGCGTCACGCATGGAGCCTGTGCTTTCCTTTGCTATCCAAAAAAGAGCATCATCATCTGCTTCTACGGATAAATCAACGGCTGCATCCTTGAGACAGCCCTTGATGGTTTCAAGATCAATCAGTTGAAAATGGAACTGCTGACAGCGAGACCGTATGGTTGCCGGAACCTTCTGTAGTTCGGTTGTGGCGAAGACGAAGATGACATAGGAAGGAGGTTCTTCGATGGTCTTGAGCAGGGCGTTGAATGCACTGGTGGAGAGCATGTGCACTTCATCTATGATATAAATCTTGTATTTGCTGGTTTGGGGAGGAAACAGGACTTCATCCTTGATCTGGCGTACATCATTGACGCTGGTATTGCTGGCACCATCAATTTCGATGACGTCAACACTGTTTCCCCGGGTAATTTCCTTGCAGTTTGGGCAGACCCCACAGGGTGTGGCGGTAGGCCCCTGTTCACAGTTCAAGGCTCTTGCAAGGATACGGGCAGAAGAAGTCTTGCCGACACCTCTAGGGCCACTGAACAGATACGCATGGGCGATTCTACCCTGCTCTATTGCATGTTTTATGGTGGATACCACGAACTCCTGTCCCACAAGACTGTCAAAGTTTTGTGGTCGTTTCCTGGTAGCAGTTACTTCATATGCCATGAAAGCTCCCTTAGCGAACGTACTGGGTGAGTATACCATACTTTGGATGCAAGGGGTAGCAAGAGCTCTTCTTGGGCTCGGTGTTTTGTATTGCCTGTTTGAGAAAAAGCTTGTCATATTGGAGGATGAGTTCTAGAATTCATATCATCACACATCTTGGTTGGACTTGCAAAATGAATTGAAAGGAATGCTGTATGTCCGAACGTTGGAAAGACCATTGTAAAACATTGATAGAACTACTGCCGGATGGAGTCTTTTTTTGTGATAAGCTGGGAAGAATTCTCTATGCCAATAAAGTGTTTACATCACTTCTTGGGCCTGTAGAAATGCTTGGGCCAGCTCTTATGGCAGCGGTGAGCATAGACGATTCAATACAGATTGAGTCTTTTTTACAAAGGTTGCTACAGCACTCCAACCCAAATGATGTGATGCAGGTGAGAATGCAAGGCAATGATGGCTGCGAGAAATGGATTGAGCTTAGGTCTGTGGCAATTGAGACGGAGGAAGGGGCCTTCGGAGTTCTCAGGGATGTGACAAGTTACAAGACGTTGCAGCAGGAGTTGCTTTTTCAGGCTTTGACTGATGAACTGACAGATCTTTACAATCGTCGCGGTTTCAAGATGATGGCAGAACAGGAACTCAAGCACAGTCATCGCTTGAAGCATGAGGCAGTATTGTTAAGCATCGATATTGATGCTTTCAAGGCAATAAATGACACATATGGACATGATGAGGGTGATAGGGTTCTTAAGGTTGTTGCCCAAACAATGAAGCGTTGCTTCAGAAGCAGCGACATTCTCTGCCGATGGGGTGGTGATGAATTTTTGGTGTTGGCCCTCGATGTTCCCTGTGGTTCCGTGGATGCAATGACAAAGCGCTTTAAAGCAATGTTGCAGCAATCTGCGAAAGATCAGAAGTTCCCTTTCGATCTTACCGTAACCATTGGCTTTGCTTACCAAGGGGATAAAGAAGCCGCCTCTCTTACGCAGATGATTCAAGACGCTGACCTTGAGATGTACGCAAACAAGGAACGATAAAAAAACCCAGCCAACAAATCCCCTGTGTCTCATGGGCGATTCACTTACCGCTGCTACCTTCCGGTCCTGACGGGGTTGGGCGAATGCACATAGCACAGAATCTGTCGGCTGGGAACAAAACGGAGAGGGGGGGATTCGAACCCCCGGTGCCTTTCAGCACACACGCCTTCCAAGCGTGCACCATCGACCACTCGGACACCTCTCCAAATACAAACAAACGGTCCAAACCAAAAAAAAACCAAGCTATCGGAGAGAGAGGGATTCGAACCCTCGGTACCGTCAGACGGTACAACGGATTTCGAGTCCGTCTCCTTCGACCACTCGGACATCTCTCCCGGTGATATGACCGCTACATAAAAGCTATTTGAGACCAAGAGGATTCGAACCTCCGACCCTCAGTTCCGCAAACTGATGCTCTATCCAGCTGAGCTATGGTCTCAAGTACTGTAAAAAAACAAAAACGGAGAGGGGGGGATTCGAACCCCCGGACCCGTTACCAGGTCAACTCCTTAGCAGGGAGCCCGATTCGGCCACTCTCGCACCTCTCCAATGAAAAAAAACAATACCAATGAATAGACTGATGAACGGAGAGAGAGGGATTCGAACCCCCGGAGACTCGCGCCTCAACGGTTTTCAAGACCGCCTCCTTCGACCGCTCGGACATCTCTCCAAACAGGCATGATACCAAAGCGTAAAGCAGTGCTATCAATCGGGTTTCAACTATAGTAAGTGCCTCAATCTTTGTCAAGAACCTTGTGCAGAGAATCAACAGTATAACCATAAAGATGGAATCTTCTGTATTTCTTGACAGGGGAACGGACAATCGTCATCATAAAACGACCATGAGGCTCAAACTCTTTCAAAGGCGCCCAAAGAAACCTCTTTTGGCCCCTGAACACAAGACAGTACATACCCATAAGATAGAAACGCTCAAAGCAGGCAGACTTGCCTCGTTGGCACTGGATTTTACCTCCCGTCTCATTGAGCAGCTAGGGCCTCGGTTGGCAACAAGTGAAAGTGCACAAAAGGCTGCAGAGCAGATTGAGCAGGAGTATCAAAAATTCTGTGATTACACCCAAAGCAGCTCTGTTGCGGTGGACATGGATATTCATCGTCTCCCTCTGAAGGTTGTCCCGATCATCTATCCCGTCATCCTGTTGTTCTTGTTTTTTGGCTTGCCCTATCTCGGTCTCATACTGTTTAGTTTGTATTGTTATTATGTATATCGGGTTTTGTATTTATATAAGCCCTTTTCATACAAGAAGCAAAAAAAGAAGCAAGGAGTGAATGTACACGGGGTCCTGCATCCTTCAAAGGAGGTAAGGCAGACCATACTGTTTACCGCCCACCATGACAGTGCCCCTTTGTATCGATACAACCAACTCAACCGACTCTCCTATGCCAAAAAAGTAGCGCTTCCAGTAGCGCTGTTTGGCGTAACGGGGATTCTCTGTTTCCTGCAGGTTTTGGTGGAATTGATGTCCCGTACTCTCTTGATGCCCAATATGCCTTCCTTGGTGTTGGCGTTACTGCACCTGTTGTTGCTATCGTGCTCTCCGTTTCTATTTTCCTTGAAGCATTTCTATCATGAAGAGGCTTCTCCTGGGGCCGGAGACAATTTGGCTTCTGTGGCCTTGACTGTGCAGCTTTCGCGCTACTTTCATTGGAAACGAGCCTGTGGTCAACCTCTTAAGCACACCCGTCTTTATTTCTGCAGCTTTGATGCTGAGGAGTTTGCTTTACAAGGTTCCCGTGCTTGGTTCCAGGAGATGGCTCCCTCTCTTGAAAATGCACTTGTCCTGAATTTTGACAGTCTGTATTATGCCGATGCTCTTACTTTTCTGGAGAAGGATGTAAATGCTTCTGTAGAGCTTTCCTCCCTTCTCGCCAGACGATGTGTGGAAATTGCTCGCTCCATGGGCTATGAAGCAAAAAGCGAGGCTATCCCGCGCCTTGCAGGAGGTACCGACGCGGCAGAGGCCAGCCGTGCCGGGTTGCAAGCATGCACGCTTACCTCGGTTGGTTGGGATGATCGGAGCAAACCCTCTGTCTATCATACAAAAGACGATAATGTTTCTGCAATCGAGGTGAAAGCAATCGAACAGGCTATTTCGGTAGGTATTCGTCTTGTGGAATTATCTGAAGCAGGTCAGCTGTGGGAAGAAGGACTTGAAGAGCCCTCGCCTGAAGAAAAGCTTGAAGAAGAACCTAAGCTGATTTTTTCAAAGCTTACAAATCGTTGAAGAGTACAGAACAAGAACCGTTGGATATCTCAATAATCTCTTGTGAAAGTGTCATTGCTTTAACTGTGGGTAGATTCCCTTCTATGGTAATATCAGTAAGAAAATTCTCAGTATTGATAGTCGCTTGAAGTGCTAGAAGGCTTTTTTTAATAGTGTCATACAGGTTATAGGGTATCGTAATAGAAAAAGAAGTCTTATCGATTAACTCTTCAGTCTTAAGGGTGGGCAAGAGAGTTTTAACACTGTCAGCATACGCTTTGACCAGACCTCCTGTTCCGAGCAGCGTTCCTCCGAAGTACCGGACGATGAGTACCACGATGTTTGTGATACCGCACCCTTTCAAGACTTCCAGTGCAGGTCTTCCCGCTGTGTTTTTAGGTTCATGATCATCACTGACGCTAAAAAGATCTCCATTTGGCCCTATCACGGCTGCATGAACCACGTGGTTTGCTTGAGGGTGGAGAGCCCGTGTCTGAGCCACCAAATCTTTAATGCTGCCAAGGTCGTCCAGAGGATGGGCAATCGCAATGAACCGTGATTTTTTCACCTCAATTTCGCACTGTGATGATTCAAGCAATATCTGCATCGTATCTACCACCTATGTCCAAATAGATTGTCCCACTCTTTTGGGGCATGGCTGCAAAGCGTTTCTGAGAGCTCGTCCAATTCCTTAATGTGCCGACTGTCCAACGCCATATGATCGGTAGCCAGGCTCTGAGCTAGTTGTTCTGCACGACGAGCTCCTACAAGAATCGTATCAAAGCCCTGACTTCGTGCCCAGAGCAGTGCAACCTGAGCCATCGAGTATTTTTTTTCTTGAGAAACAGTCTTTAGAGCATCGAGCAATCTGCAAAAATGAGGATATGCTTGTTCAGAATATACATACAGATTGGCTCTCTCATCGGACGGCTTGGTCCTGTATGCACCACTGAGAAGACCAAGGCCGAGAGGGCTGTAGCCTGCAAGTTGTATCTGGTTTTCTTGTGCATACTGGACCAGAGGCTTGAGATTTCGTGTCCATAGCAATGAACAGGGAACCTGTAGTGTAGAGAATAAAAGGGGTTTTAGTTGTTCGAGCAAGGAAATGGAGACGTTGCAAAGGCCAAGTTTTTTAATTCTATCGCTCTCTTTTTGGGCAGCAGCTTGTTCAAGGATGGGAAGGAGGGAAATTCTGGAGCTTGGCCAATGGAGATAGAGAGTGTCAACGTACGATGTCTTCAGCCTTGAGAGGCTTGTCAGTACGTCTTTTTCTACCAAGTGAGGTGCCTTTGGCATGAATTTGGTATCAATCTGGAGGTCTTCTCTCTTGTGGTAAGAGCTCCAAATTGAACCTATGATCTGTTCGCTTCTTCCCATTCCGTAGGAAGAAGCGGTATCGATATGTCTGATCGTATGTTTTAGGGCAAACCGAAGTGTAGCCTTTGAGTCTTCGAGAGCCTGGTCTGTCCAGAACCCATGATCAGGGCCGAACTGCCAGGTTCCGAGAGCAAGCTTACTCTGTGTCATCATCCTCTTGGCTGACGATGTTCTTGTCGATCATCGTTTGATCATCAAAGATGAAGAAGCCTTCGAATGATTTCCCTTCAAGAGCAAGAGGAAGCCAATGCAAGTCGTCTTCCCACATCTTGTCATAAGGAATCTCAGAAACAGGACACCAGAAAGGACGTGCTTCCTCTGTCTCTTTCATCTCTCCTGTATGTGCATATGCAAAGTAAACGTATGCCCGTTCAGCAAGACCGTCTCGGAATTGGAAGTTGAGTTTGCCTCTTAACCGCAGGTCATCGACGATCAGGGAGGTTTCTTCCTTGAACTCTCTCTTTGCGGCTTCTAGGGCTGTTTCGGTCTCTTCAATATGTCCACCAGGAGCATTTACCAAACCCTTGCCGAGCCCTGTTTTCTTATCTATGAGAAGCACATTGTCCCCATCAAAGAGATAGGTGATCACACAAACTTCATTGGGTTCCCACAAATCCCAGTCGATTTCTGCAACGCTTTGGGCGTCTTTATCCGGATTTTCCGGTGTAATCTCTTCTTCGGGCTCTTTCTTGGGTGCTTCTTTTACCGCCAGCTCGGGATGTTCTTTGTCAAAGCAGTCCTGGCAAAGGTTGTCGTCATGTCCGATAATGTGGTTGAAATCAAGACGAGCGTTGCAGGAAACACAGTGTAAGCGGAACGGAAAAGCTTTCTTTCTCAACAAATACAGCAGACAGGCAATAAGAACAACCAAAGCCCATGCCCAATTGTGGTTCAGCTCTCTTGACAATATCGTTACCACCCCAATTTGGAAGATCAGAAGGATCGATGCAAGATAGATGGTGGCAAACCGTTTTTTATTGGTTCCTGGAATTTTTCTTTGGGCAAAATTGATTAAAAGGATGGCAATCAAAGCCCACGTATAGTATCGTTCGATGGTTTGTAAAATCATGGTGTTAGGGTATAGGGTGCTCAACGCTTCGTCAAGCTTGTGACGTTATTCTCGTTGCGAGTGCTTGGTTTTTAGAGTAAGCTTGCAGTAGTACCCAAAGCTTTGGAGGTTGCCAATGAAACAAGATGATGTCGCTAAGTACATCGATCACACGGTGCTCGCAGCCAATGCGACTCGAGACAAGATTGAAACGATATGCAAGGAAGCTGACAAGTATAAGTTCGCATCAGTATGTGTGAACAGTTGTTGGGTTCCCTTGTGTGTAAAACTCTTGGAAAAGAGTGAGGTAAAGGTGTGCACCGTGGTTGGGTTCCCCTTGGGAGCAATGTCTACAGAAAGTAAGGCTTTAGAAGCGAAAACTGCTGTGAAAGCAGGAGCTGAAGAGGTCGACATGGTCATCAATATCGGATATTTGAAGAATCATGATGATGATCTGGTGCAGGATGATATTGCCAAGGTCAAAGAGGCCTGTGGTAAAGCCCTGTTGAAGGTAATCATTGAAACCTGCCTGCTGACAGAAGAGGAGAAGGTAAGAGCCTGTCGCCTTGCCAAAGCCAGCGGTGCTGATTATGTAAAGACCTCTACAGGTTTCTCTACAGGAGGAGCTACTGTTGAGGATATCAAGCTGATGAGAAAGGCTGTCGGCCCTGATTTGGGTGTCAAGGCTTCTGGAGGAGTACGTACCTATGCAGATGCCCTTGCCATGATCGAGGCGGGAGCAACAAGGGTCGGAGCTTCGAGCAGCATTGCCATTGTAGAGGGGCAGCATGGCGCGAATTGAGCATGCAAAAGAGGGTGCGGATTTTCTCAAGAGTCTTGGGTTTCCCACCCTCGATGTCCATGAAACGTTTTCTCATTTTGATTTTACCTCCCCTGGTCGCAGGGTTCTGCTCATTGGTCCTATGGGGTCGGGGAAGACAGAGTTTGCAGCCCGCCTTTGGCGGGATGCAGCAATTGCCCAAAAGAAAGGAGAAAAAGTTCGATTTTTGACCAGCAGTGGATCTGTTGATCGGAGAAACGTCTTTTTTATCCGTTCCGAGATAGATGGATCACGGTTCAAAGACTATCCAGAGGATGCGCTGTGCTATCGAAGCGGTTATGTTAGCTGTGGTGAGAACATTGCCAAGATTCGAGATTCTTTTGGTCTTGAACAGGTTTTGTCTGATAATCCAACGGTAGGCACCTTCATTATTGACGAGGCCTCCTTTTTTGATGAAAGGCTCGCATATGTCGTGCGCAATCATAGCAATGAGCGCGGTGTAATGTTTATTTTTCCCACACTGATTCTTAACTTCAGAAGGGATTTGTTTAATTCAACAGCACGTCTTATGCTCGATATCGCCACTGATGTTATCCCTCTTACCGCGTATTGTGAGCATTCTGATTGCATAAAAGACGCCTTCTATACCTATCGGTATTATCAGGTGGGCGACAAGGAGTGTCCGGCTCTCTATTTCGATCCTTTGATCATAGTAGGAGGAGACTCGTACAAGGACAGCACGCTGGAGCCTAACTACGCTGCCCGTTGTGATGAACATCACTACCTGCCTGGAAAGGAGTACACCTTTTTCCATCTCAAGCCTTTGGGAGAGTCGGCTGCGCGAGGCGATGAAAAACCCTTGTTCAATGAGTTGAACGCCCTTAAGAATGATATTCAGCATTCCATGTTGTATCATAATTTTTGTGATCGATACCAAGGCAAGCCGGATGAGGAGATTTTCTTCAATGCTCTTCTGCCTCAGAATATTGCAGAAAAAGCCTTGGTCTTTCTCTTCTGCGAACAAAACCTGGTCCCCGAAGAGATGTTGCTCCGTCTTGTCTCACAACTGGATTTGGACACCAATTACCTTGCAAAGGTATTAGCCGATAACAAACGCCCCGTTTCCTTTGCTCAGCCTTTCTTGTTGTAGAAGGGCTGAAAAGTACAAAAACACGTCATAAAAGAGGCTTGTACGAGCCTCTTGCGTGTCTCAATATGTACGAAGGAGGGCAAGCGTATCGGCCAGAGTAGAAACGTTCAAATCTTCAAGCAGGGATGGTACTTCAATATTTCTTCTTCGTAGCTCGGAAAATAGGAATTTCCAATCGAGAACACCTTGTCCAACAGCAAGGTCTCCGATTTTAAAGCCTTGTTCATTGAGTTTATAGTCCTTGATGTGCAGTGCGGCAATCTTATCGCCGAAAGCATCCAAGGCTGAGCAGAAGAAATCTTTTTGAGCCTCTTCTGAGGGGATTCCCAAACACGATCCATCTCGTTCATTGATACCCAACCAAGGAACAAGGTTGGCAGGATCGTAGATGACTCTAAGATGTGGGGTGTCGAACTTGTTGAGCAAGTTTTCTATTCTTGCAATGGTGCTGATGGTGTGTTGTTTGCTGACAGCTTCGATACCAACGATGGCGTCATATCTGACAGCAGTATTCAAAAGTCTCTCAATGCTTCGATAGAAGACATCAAGAACCTTGGATTGTGCTGTCTGAGGGTGGTAGGAACAATCAGGGTTCAGCGATCCAGTCTCAGTACCAACCAAACGACATCCAAGCAGTTTGGCATACTTGAGATGGTTCTCAAATTTGGTAAGCTCTTTATCGCGTACTTCTTTGTCAGGGTGTACTGGATTGATGTAGCTGCCGAAGACCCCGACGAAGACGCCCTTTGCCAAAAGAGCTTCTTTGGTTTTGACGATGAACTCTGCTGTGTAGTTTTGAGCATCAGGGGCGTTCTTGAGAACTTTTTTCAAGGCAAGCTGGATGGGGATGTTTGTCCCATATTTAGATGCTTCTGAAGCAAGCTCTTCAATGGAGTCGAATATGCCCAGGTCATGGGCTCTGAGTCCTAGTTGTTTCATGTTTGAATTGTAGAAACTTGGAAAGAAAATGTAAAGGAATGTGAGGTACTACAAATGAAGGAGTTTTATTTCACCGACTTTGGTGCTGTAGGTGATGGCGTATATGACAATAGTGAGGCGTTCAGGCAGGCTTTTGGGGCTATACAGGAAGGAGGCGTGCTCCACCTGGGGCAGGGGTGCTACATGACCGGTCCGCTTTCATTGACTGCAAGCAATGCAATCATCGTATTGGAACAAGGTACGGTAATTCGATTCTTTGATGAGGAGACACGATACCGACCCTTCTACTCTCGTTGGGAAGGGGTAAATTGTTATTGCATGCATCCTTGTTTTTTGATTCACAAGGCTGAAGGACTGATCATCAAAGGTTCTGGAACGATCGACGGCAACGGCTGTGGATGGTGGACCTCGGCAAAGAAGAAACGAAGCATCCAAAAGGGTCCTGTCACCAAGATAGAACACGAACTGGCATCACTCAATCCCGGCTATGAAAAGCAGAGCGGAGGTGGTGGAGGACGGATTAGCCAGTTTCTCAGACCTCCTTTATTGCAAGTGCTTGAGAGCAATAATGTAAAAATTGAGGGAATAACGTTGCAGAACAGCCCCTTCTGGACCTTGCATCCGCTTTATAGCACCAATGTGATCTGCAAGGGCTTGAAAATAATAAATCCCCCCGATGCGCCAAATACCGACGGCATCGACGTCGATTCATGTCGCTTTGTCACCATCGAAGATTGTCTTGTGGACGTCGGAGACGACGGTATCGCCCTCAAAAGCGGCAGTGGCCCTGATGGGATAAAAACAGACCGCATCACTAGTGACGTCCTCATTCAAGGTTGTACAGTCAAGAACGCCCACGGAGGTGCTGTGATCGGCAGTGAGACGGCTGCAGGAATTCAGCAAGTCAGGGTGCACGACTGTTTCTTCGATGGTACGGACAGAGGCATCAGGATAAAGACAAGACGAGGTCGGGGCGGTAATATCTCAAAGCTGTATTTCTCACACATAAAAACACGAGACAATCTTTGTGGTTTGACCGTAAACATGTACTATCGTTGTGGGAGCCTCGATCCAGAGGATTTTTCACTTGATAAAAAATCTCTTAGTGCAACAACTCCAAGCATCGAGGATGTCGTGATCGACTCTTGTCGCTTTGAAAACTCTACCTCTTCTGCCGCTTTTCTCGTAGGGTTGCCGGAATCTCCGATCAGAAACTTGAAGATAAGAGATACGTTCTTCAGTGTTGCTGTACACGGCCGTACAGCAATACAAGAGAGTGAGATGTATGCAGGGCTTGAGACGGTTATTGATAGGGGCATCAGGCTTCGCAATATTGAAATTGAGATGCATAAGGTCTCTGTTGAAGGCGTACAGAAGCCCTTGGTAGCCGAAGATGCTGTTCTTCTGGTAAGCTCCTGAATAAAGAGAGGAAGTACATCGATGGAGTCGTATAACAATCAAGTTTTAGTGGTATGTCTTAATCCTACCTTGCAGGAAACCATGGTGTTTGATCGTGTCTTGATGGGTGAGGTGAACCGGGCTCTGTTTCATCGTCTGGATGCCTCTGGCAAGGGAATGAACGTCACAAGGGTACTTACACAGTTGGGAAGCAGATGTTCTTTGCTGAGTCATCTTGGAGGATCTCGCGCCCAAGAGTTTCTGGCCCTTGCCGATAAGGACGGTGTCAATATCATATGGACGGACAGCGACAGTCCTATCAGGACTTGTATAACGATGATACAGCAAGCGGACGCTTCTACCACTGAGTTGGTGCAAGAGGCCGTGGCGGTACACGCTAAGACGGAAGCGAATATACGCCTTCTTTATACGAAGCATTTACAAGAAGTCGAGGCTGTAGTTTTCTCGGGAACCCGTGCCCCAGGGTATTCCAAAGAGTTGTATGCGCAGATGGTCAAAGAAGCAAAAGATGCCGGTAAGTTTGTGGTGTTGGACTATCGTGGCGAGGATCTTAAGAGGTCATTGGGTATGAGAGCAGATGTGATCAAGCCAAATCTCTCCGAGTTCTGTGCAACGTTCTTCTCCGCTGACCAGATGATCACAGAGCAACAGGACCCTGAGCATCTGAAGCAGCAAGTCGCTCTTGCAATGAAAGAATTGTATGAAACGTACCAGACGATGACGATCATCACCCATGGAGGTAAGGATCTTTGGGCGTATGATGGTAAAAAGTGGTATGAAATGCCAGCTAAGAAGGTCAAAGTACAAAACACCATCGGTTGTGGTGACGCGTTCACAGCTGGCTTTGTACACGCGTACGTACAGAAAAAGAGTTTTTCAGAAGCTTTGGAGCTTGCTACTGATGCAGCAGCAAGCAATGCGGCGTGTCTTGCTCCTGGTAGTATTTATGATGATAGCCCAAACACGTTTGCCAAATAGTGGCCGATACCGTCACTGTCATTGTCGGCAGTGACGTCATCTACATAGGCCTTCAGGGAAGGCGAGCAATTTCCCATCGCAACTCCCCAACCAACAGACATAAGCATCTCCCGATCATTGTCTGCATCTCCAAAGGCAAGTATTGAAGAAAGTGGGATTTGATGTCTTCTTGAGATCAAATCCAGTCCATTTTTCTTGTTTGCCAGGGGATTCATAATCTCGATGTGGTTCTTAAACGTGGATACAGCATAGAAACTGTTTGGGTGACTGATTTCTAGGTCACTTAGGATGTTCCAACCAAGGGTCTCTGTTTCATCTCCTGTGATCATTGCTTTGATGAAAAGAGTGTTCGAATTTGACATATTTTCAATCGGTTGACATGATTCATAGGTAATGGGATCTATCTTTTTATAGAGGAGAGCGTCCTCCATGTCGAGGTATACTTGATTCTCTGTATAGAGATGAAGGTGTAGGGACGTATTTCTTGTAATTCGAACGAGCTCTGAAACAATCGTTCTGTCAAGATGGATTGAGTACAACACTTCCTTGCTTATTGAATCAATGATCAAAGATCCGTTGAACAATGTAAGTGGCAGTTGTGAAGAGAATAAGTCGGTAAAAGCTTGAGCGGAGGCTGCACTTCTTCCTGAAGCAAAACCGAGTAAGATTCCCCTCTTCTGCAGTTCTGAAAGAATTTTTTTTGTGAAGGGGAGTACTGTTCTTTTTGATGAGAGTAGGGTTCCGTCTAAATCCATGATGATTGTTGTAATCGTAGTAGGGTGCATGTTTGTCTCTTTGTTGGTGTATTCTTGTGTTGATAGGGTATGATTGAACACAATGTATGTCAATGATTATTATAATCATTTATAATCATAAACAAACAATTTGAGCGTGAAAAAGTTACTTTTTTTCTTGACAGCAGAGCAAACAAGTCTCAGTATGAATGTACGTAGGAGCAAGCGTTTGGTTGCACTATGCTTCTCGTTTTTGTCGTAGAACAAAAAATCTAAGGAGGAAAATGATGAAAAAAAGTATTGCTCTACTATTCATCATGGTATTGATTGTTGCAATGACCCCTGTATTCGCACAAGGTGCACAAGAAAGGCCGCAGACCTTGACGGTTTATGTTGGCCTACTTGAAGAGCATGGTGCTGCTATCTGTCAGGCTTTCGAAAAAGCTACAGGCATAAAGACGCAGTATGTCCGCATGAGTGGTGGAGAAATCTATGCTCGAATCAGGGCTGAAAGCCAGAATCCTCAGGCAAGTGTCTGGTATGGCGGCGGTTCTTTGACTTTCATTGAAGCTGATAACAATGGTCTGCTTGAACATTATATCAGCCCCAATGCAGCAATAATTGACGATAAGTTCAAAGATCCCAATGGTGCATGGACAGGTATTTACAGTGGATATCTTGGGTTTTATGCCGATGGTGATTGGTTGAAGAGAAACAATGTTGAAATGCCAAGAACTTGGAATGACCTGCTCAATCCTGTTTTCAGAGGTGAAATCGTCATGGCTCACCCCGGATCTTCCTCAACAGCTTATAACATGCTTACCACCATTCTCCAGCTTCAAGGTGAAGAGAAAGGCTGGGAGTACTTGGTAAGGCTGAATGAGAATATTCGTCAGTACACCAAGAGCGGTTCCGCTGGAGGCCGTATGGTTCAGTTGCGCGAAACTGCTCTGACCATTGGATACTTGCATGATGCAGTTGCCTTCAAGAGAGAAGGATACGAGCACATCGTCATAGCAGCTCCAGAAGATGGAACAGGTTATGAGATTGGTGCAGTAGGCATCATCAAGGGAGCTCCACAGCTCGAAGCAGCTAAAAAGTTTGTCGATTTTGTCTTGACAGCAGAAGCTCAAGAAATTGGACAGACTGTGAACGCTTTGCAGTTCTTGACCAACCCCAACGCACGTCCTCCTAAGGAAGTTGAATCAATCAAGGATACTAAACTTATTGATCAGGATGATGCTTGGTCCGGTGCAAATCGTTCTGCATTCTTGAATAAGTTCAATCAGTTGACTAGAACAGCTCCTCCAAACTGAGAGTAGCATACTTGCCGGGTTGCGTCTGTGACCCGGCATCTCTGTTCCTTTTTAATTCCATACTATGAGGACTTTTATGCAAGAATCTCAAAATGCCCTGTACAGTGAGGATTCAAATTTTAAACGATACTTCAAGCAATTGAAGTTTTCTTTACGTGATCCTGTACTGATGGTCTCTGTTATCTCTGTAACAATTATTGTTGCATTGTTCATTGTAATCCCCCTATTCTCGATTCTTCGTGAAAGTGTTGAAGAGAGTGGGAAATTTACACTTCAATCCTATTTTGCAATTTTTAGAAGCAGTTATGACCTGGAGATTATTTGGAATACGATTAAACTCGGGATTGTTGTAGCTTCTCTAGGTACCGCTGTTGCTTTTTTGTTTGCATATGCAACAACCTATCTTAAAATCCCCAATAAAAAATTTTTTAAAGTGTTGTCCATTCTTCCTATGATATCTCCGCCTTTTGTTATTTCTCTTGCGGCAATTCTTTTGTTTGGAAGAAGCGGCTTGATTACATATAAACTATTTGGTGTAAGAAATGATATCTATGGGTTTTGGGGCTTGGCCCTCACCCAAGTGCTATCCTTTTTTCCTATCGGATATCTGATGTTGACAAACCTTTTGCAAAACATCGATCCGTCGGTAGAAGAAGCTGCCCAAGCGCTTGGATCCAATCAGTCTCGCGTTTTCAGGACTGTCACTATTCCTCTCATGCTGCCAGGTTTGGCAAATGCAGCTCTTTTGATTTTTATTCAGTCCCTTGCCGATTTTGGTAATGCAATCGTCATTGGTGGAAATTTCACCACTATGGCAGTGCAGATATACCAGCAGGGCATTGGAAGTTATGATATGCAGGGAGCCACGGCGTTGGCTGTTGTGCTGCTTATGATCAGTGTTCTGGCCTTCTATCTGCAGAATAGTGTCATAGGAAAGAAATCCTACATCACTGTTACTGGAAAGGCTTCCAAGCAGCGAGTGTTGAATGCAAACAAGAAAGTAACCATCCCTGTCTATGTTGTATGTATGGCAATATCTGTCACTGTTGTAAGTATGTATCTCTTGGTTCCCTATGGTGCCTTTGTCAGGCTTTGGGGCGTTGATTTCAGCTTCACTACCCGATGGATTACCTATGTGTTTACTATTGGAATGCGGTATATCAAGGACACGACCGTTCTTGCTGCAATGGCGACACCGATTTCAGCAATCATGGGAATAGTTGCCGCTTACTTGATAGTAAGAAAAGAGTTTCCTGGTAAAAAGGCTCTTGAGTGGTCGATTCTTATGGCTATCGCCTTACCGGGAACTGTCTTGGGTCTAGGGTATGTTCTTACTTACAATACTCCTCCTTTGATTTTGACTGGAACAGGATTCATATTGGTCGTAGCTCTGGTCATCAGGAGTATGCCAATCGGTACAAGATCGGCAATTGCTGCCTTGAAGCAGATTGATCCTTCCATTGAGGAAGCCGCAAGCATTTGTGGAGCAGGAAGCCATAAGGTGTTCTTGTCTGTCACCATTCCTCTCATTCGTCCTGTATTTTTCAGTGGACTTGTCTATTCCTTTATTAGGGGTATGACGTTGGTCAGTACGATTATTTTCTTGGTATCTGCTCGCTGGCAGATGCTTACTGTGGCTATTATGAATCAGGTTGACCAAGGCTTGTATGGTGCGGCAAACGCATATTGTCTGGTCTTGATCGCAATCGTTGGTGGTGTGATGTTGCTCATGAGCTTGTTTGTGAGAACGCTTGGTATAAATCTTAATGAGGGGTATTGATATGGTAGAGAATTCTGCAAAAAAAGTTGAATTGGTGAATTTGTCCAAGACATTCATTACAAGTACGCGTGGTAAGGTCCATGCAGTCCAGAATGTCAACTTAACCATTAACCCCGGAGAGTTCGTTACCTTGCTAGGGCCATCAGGTTGTGGAAAGACGACACTTCTGAGAATGATTGCCGGTTTTGAGATGCCTTCTGATGGACATATCATGATTGATGATGATGATGTCATATCCAAAACTCCTGATAAACGAGATCTTGGCATGGTGTTCCAAAACTATGCACTGTTTCCTCATTTGAATGTCTTCAACAATATCGCGTATGGCTTGAAGATTCAGAAACTTACAAAAGAGGAGATGGAGAAACGGGTCTTGGATGGGTTGAAGATCGTACAGATGGATGATTTTGCTGAACGTGTGCCTGCGCAGATGAGTGGAGGACAACAACAGCGTGTTGCCCTTGTCCGAGCGTTGGTTCTGCATCCTGGTGTTTTGTTGTTTGATGAACCTCTGTCCAATCTGGATGCGAAACTCAGGTTGCATATGCGAGATGAGATTCGAAGAATCCAGAAGGAAATTGGAATCACATCAATCTATGTAACCCATGATCAGAGCGAAGCTATGGCAATGAGCGACAAGATTGTCATTCTCAAGGATGGTATTGTGCAACAAGTTGGCAATCCACAGGAGATTTATCAACATCCAGCAAATGAGTTTGTAGCAAACTTTATCGGAAAGGCAAATATCCTCGAAGGAAAAATAGTTGCAAAGGAAAAAGAAAAAGTCACCATCGACATTGATAAGGCTGAATATGTGGTAAAGACCAAGACTCGTTGGAATGTTGGAGATTCTGTAAAGATTGTTGTTCGTCCTGAGGCCATCGAGATTGGCAAGGAAGATATGACAGGTACGGTAGTGAAGACAATTTATATGGGAGTAAGTCAAGATTATTGGATCAACTTCCAAGGCAAGGAACTGGAAGTTTCTGACTATAATCCGTCAGCAAAGCAAATATTTGCTGAAGGTGGACCCATTTCTTTTGGCTTCAAAGAGAAATCTCTGCATATTCTTGAACCGGAAGCTTAACTTTCTCATTGTAGTTTGTACGTAAAAAGACCGACGGAAATTGAAACCGTCGGTCTTTTTCTTGGTGATTCAATAATCAGTGATAAAGATGAGCCTTATTTGCGTCATTGAAAAGGTCAATCTTTTGATATATTACTTGTTTCATTGCTTTGATGCAGGGAGGGTAGATGGCATTTGGCTCCCTTAAGGAAAGATTCTTCAAGACCTCTCTGCATGTATTGTAGAATGCGGTCTTGATATCGCTGGAAATGTTGATCTTGGATACTCCGAGAGCCACTGCCGAGGCAATCTCTTCATCTGGATTATCCGATCCTCCGTGTAAAACCAAAGGAATCGTAGTTCTGCCAATAATTTCCTTGAGCAAATCCAACTTCAGGTGCGGCTTTTTGTCTTTTGGGTATATTCCATGCGCCGTCCCGATTGCAATTGCCAACGTGTCGACATCTGTGGCAGCTACAAAGGCTTCTACATCATCAGGGTTGGTAAATATTATATCTTCCGTACCGGCTTCTCCTCCGTTGCCGGTTGCCCCGATTGTGCCCAATTCAGCTTCAACTGAAACACCAGCAGCGTGGGCAAGTTCTACAATTTTTCTGGTTATTTCGATGTTCTCTTCAAAAGAGCTGGTTGATGAGTCAATCATCACCGAGGTAAAACCACAGGCAATTGCTCTCACAATTTGCTTGAAGGAGGAGCCGTGATCAAGGTGAATACATACGGGAATTGAGGCCTTGTGTGCTTCTTCTCGTACCATTGCAATAAAACTTTCATTGGTAAATGATAGTTCGTCAGGGTGAATGGCGATGATTACCGGAGCTTGTTTTTCCTCACAGGCTTCCATGACCCCTTTTAGAATCATGCTGCTGCTGGTATTGAATGCCGGCACTGCAAACTTGTTTTTTTGTGCAACTTCAAGAATTTCTTTCATGGTTACAAGCATACTGTTGATCTCCTAAATTTATACGGTGACGACATTCGCCCCATACTGTTTCAATAATCTAAGGTTTTCTTCACTGATGTTGGTATCGGTGACTAAAAGCCCTGGGTTTTTCAATGATTCTACAAAAGTGAATGCAGTGGTTCCAATCTTTGAGGAATCCGCTGCATAAATTGATGCTTTGGCATTGCTGGCCATAATTCTTTTTACAGCTGCTTCCTGGGGATTGGCTGCAAAGTAACCATCAGGAATGAGGATGCCGCTGATTCCAAGAATCGCTTTATCGGTTCGGTACTGTTTAAGAAAGTCTTCACAACTGGTACCAATAATTGAATCTGTATTCTTCTCAAGCTCGCCTCCAGTAATGACCACTTTGTTGTCGTTGACGCCTGCAAGGGTTTGAGCAACAGAGGGAGAGTTTGAAACAATCATCAATCTTTTATGCGCAAGAAGGGCTCTAGCTATCAGGAGGGACGTGCTTCCAGAGTCGAGGAAGAGGCTCTCCCCATCTGATACCAAGGAAGCAACATAATTTGCAATTCGCTCTTTTTCTGCAGTATCGTTCTCCAGTCTTGCTCTCACATTCGTGGTCTGCCAGATGGATCTGTCTAGGCTGCTGATGGCTCCCCCATGGGTACGAATAAGCTTCCCTGCTTCTTCTAGAAGAATCAAATCCCTTCTGATGGTTACTTCTGTAACATCAAATTCATGAGCCAGCTCATACACGTCAGCTCTTCTCTTTTGGTTGATGTACTGAATAATTTTCATTCTTCTTTCTTCGACAAATTCTTTTTTAATCATCGTTCGGCACTCCTATCGAAAGAAATCCTGCAATAAAGGCGTCTCCTAATCCTACGGTGGTGAGAGTCTCTTTATCTATTACGTAACTAGGGACGCAGCAAAGATTCTCATAGTGTTTACAAAGCTTTTGCATCTGCAGCCCTTCAGGGCAAAGAGGTTTCTCTAAAGGATTATCTGCCTCTCCAAGAAGATGGCAGGTCGCAACGTCAACTCCTTTTTGCAGTGCCTCTTGATACTTTTTTGCATGAAGTCCACAAGCCATAACAAATGCTTGTGTGTGTACGATTACTGTTGGCACTCCAAGTATTTTTCCAGCTAGGATAAGAGCTTCTATTTTCTGCTCTTCAGTAACAAAAGGAGTTTTGACAAGTTCCCTCCATTCTTCTTCATTCATGCTGTAGACAGACAAGTGAGGACAGAGAAGTTTTATAACCAACATTCGATGGTTTGCAATATGAAAGCATCCATCTTCATATATGATGGTCTTGGTTTTGTCCCCAATGGATATGCCTTGTATAATCTCCAAGAGGCGTGTTTCGAGAATTTTTGCATCATGTATGGCATTCAGTCCGCTGAGCAAGAGAAGTTTGCACGTTTGTGCACGGAGGAAGAAAAGAGGATGTATCGGTAACGTTCTGATTACAGGATTATTGTTGAGAATGATTCTATTCGACTGCTTTGCAACGATACTTAGGTCATCAATCAGGATATGCAGGCCTTTATTATACTGAATAATGCAATGAAAACAGGAGCTCTCTTCATTTCTGTTCGAAACCACATCCACAAGAGGATGTATGAATTGTTTGTCTTCGTCTGTATAGGAGATGCAATGAAGCAAAGAGCCGATACCTTCTTCTGCAAGTATATTAGCAGCTCTTGCGGCAGTTCCTCCCACTGATTTTTTATGAGGGAAATGATCAGATAATTGTTGGAGAACTTGACTGTTCCCTATATAACGCTCTCCCCCCACCTGGGTTTGAATACAATGCAGGAGAGTGCACAGAACCTCTTTTTCCGTCATAAGATCAGAATAGAAATGGATATCATCACTGTGGATATGAAGACGAAGAATGGAATCTTGTAACAGAGAAGAGTTCATTGTAATTACATAATCGACATTGTTGCCAAATCCTAGCGCAATGTTGTGTGTTGTGTGCATGGATTCCTCATACAGACAGCATACTTTAGAACATATTGCTACGTCAATGTACAAAACAGTAATAATAGTACAGTTTGAATGATTATATTTGAAAAAAAAACACAACTATGAGCATATGCCATTACTTGATTAAAGTAATCTCTAATTCCCTAAATTTTTTCTCACCACAAGGTGGGAAGCCGATCTAA
>CAZJMG010000021.1:0-55121 GCA_964547185.1 uncultured Sphaerochaeta sp. | reverse complement strand
TAGGAGATTTGTATGAAAAAGGTTGTAAGTGTATTGATGATTGTGTTGCTTCTTTCAGCAACCGTATTTGCTGCGGGAACGAAAGAAGCAAAGGCCCGTGAAATTGTTGTGGCTACTTGGGCAGGAGATCCCTTCGAATCAGCATGGAAGGATAAGGCGAAGGAATTTGAGAAAGATACTGGTATCAAAGTTGTAATTGATGCAGTTCCCTGGGAAAATCTTAGAGAGAAAACCGCTCTAGAAATCGCCAACAAGACAGGCTCATACGATGTAATCTATGTGCACCCTTCATGGTTTGGTGCGTTCCAGAAAAACGGCTACTTAATTCCAGTGGATAGGTATGCAGACGCGAGTGTACTAGATACCTTTGTGCCAAACCTTCTTGAAAACTACACGGTGGATGGTAAGGTGTATGGGCTCCCTGACTTTATTACGACGCAGGTCATTGCCTATAGAAAAGACATTTTTGAAGAGAAGAACTTGACTCCTCCCTCATCATGGAGCGAATTGTTGGAAGTTTGTAAATCTCTGGCCGGCAATAAAGACTATGTACCTATCACTTTTCCTGCGAGAAAGGGAGGGACTCTCTCTAGTGTTTTCAACGGCTTCTTGATCAGTAATGGAGGATGGTATTTTGATTCGAAGGGAAACGTTATAATCGATTCACAACCAGCAATCGAGACAGCCCAAATGCTTGCGAAATTGTTCGAATATACCCCTAAGGGATTATTTAATGTCCATTGGGATGAGAATGCAAGGATTGCATCGGGTGGCAAAGCTGCCATGGCAGTAATCGCTACTCCCAATAGCGCTTGGCTTGAGGATGAGACAAAGAGTCTGACAGCTGGCAAGTGGGGTTATATCCCTATCGTGTCAGATAAAGGAAATCCTGGTGGACTGGTCGATGACTATTGCTGGTCGGTAGCTGTTGATTCCAAGAATATTCAAGATGCCGGAAAGTTTGTGAAGTTCATCACAAGTACAGAATCCCAAATCTATTTCACTGAGAAGTCTAGTACTTGCGGGGCGACAAAAGAATACTATGCCAACAAAGAGCTGCAAGCTTCTCAACCAGTGCTTGTAGCAATGCAAGAAACACTGAAAAACTCTAAACACGCTCCATCTTGGAGTACTTGGGGGCAGGAGCAGGAAATTCTTGAAGTATCTCTGCAACAGGTCATGACTGGAGATCTCACGGCAGAAGAGGCCATGAAGAAAGTGAAGATGGCGATGCTCTAGAAGCATGCCGATAAATGGAGGGATCTGGTTCTCGTATTTTGGAACCAGATCCATCGATTACTATTCTCTGATACCTAGCAGGTGAGCAAGTGAAACAAGTAAATGTAACCAACAGGACGCAATTAAATTTTGGACGAAACATATTCGGTATTTCTTTTTCCTTGCCTGCTGTATCATTCCTTTTTGTCTTCATTTTTTGTTCGATAGCGTATTGCTTGTTCATGAGTTTCTATGATTGGAGTTTGTTCGATTTGGGAGCAGAAAAAACCTTTACGGGTTTTTCTAATTATCTGCAAATGATGAATGATGAGGTTTTCGGGTATGCACTGAAAAATACATTCATAATCACTGGATCCTGTTTGCTTGTGGAGACTTTGTTGGGTTTCTTCATTGCTTTGGTGTTATGGAAGATTAGAAGGCCGCTACGAATAGTTCAAGCGATCATCCTCCTGCCGATGATTACCTCTCCGGTTATCGTAGGACTTATTTGGCGCTATATTTATGATCCCCAATATGGAATTCTCAACTGGTTTTTGCAAAACATTGGCCTTTCCACATATGCATGGCTTGCAGATGAGAAAACTGCTTTGTTGAGTGTGATCATTGTTGATATCTGGCAGATGACACCATTTACGAGCCTGATTCTTTATGCAAGCATGATGGGTATCTCAGAAGAATGGATAGAAGCAGCTCAGGTCGATGGCGCCAGATTCTGGACCATCGTGAAGGCTATCATCATACCATCGGTTATTCCGATGCTCTTCTTCATTTTGCTCATGCGTCTTATGGATCTACTGAAAATTTTCGATACAATCTATGTCCTCACCAGAGGTGGGCCGAAATATGCTACAGAGACGTTGGCAATGTATACCTACAAAGCTGGTTTTTCCCAATATAGGATGGGGTATGCCATGGCCTTGTCTATTGTTTCTCTGCTCCTGATTCTCCTGGTGGCATATCTCGTGCAAATACTGCGGAAGAACTATTTGAAGAGGTTGGACTGACCTATGCAATCATTATCAAGAAAACATCCCTGGATAAGCTATGTAATCGTTGGTGTATTTCTCCTTTGGGTGCTTTTCCCCATACTCCTCATGTTTTTGCAAGCAATCAAGCCCGATTTGATCATGTTTTCAGATCCTCCAAAATTTTTTTTCAAACCTACACTGGATCATGCTCGAAAAATTTTCGGCCGTAGCAACATTATGACAAATATGGGTAACAGTGTAATTGTCGCAATGATTACGATGGTTCTCTCATTGGTTTTTGGATCGATGTGTGCTTATGTGATTGGAAGGGTCAAGTTTACGGGCATGGCGTTGGTTGCATCTTTTATTATTCTTACGAGAATGGTTCCCGTTGGTGCATTGATGATGCCTATTTATGTAATCATGCACAGGTTGGGCCTCACCGGTTCCTATGCGGCAGTAATCTGTGCCCATACTACCTTGAACCTACCCTTTGCAGTTCTGTTGCTGCTGGGATTTTTTCGAGAGATTCCACTTGAGATGGAGCAGGCAGCTCAAGTAGATGGATGTGGTCATTTTAGAATTTTCACTCAGATAGCTATCCCTCTCATCGCTCCTGGACTTGCAACTACAGGAATCATGGTACTGCTGAATTCTTGGAATGAGTTCATGTTTGCTCTTATTCTATCTGGAAGGACGACAAGGACCCTCCCGATTGGGATTTCCTCATTCATGGGCTCGGTATCGATAGACTGGGGTGCAAGTTCTGCAGCGGCCAGTCTCGCCACGATACCTGTATTCATTTTTGGTATCTGCATTCAAAAATATTTTATTCGAGGCATTACAAGCGGCTCTGTCAAAGGATAGTATTGCTACAAGTAATATTTAACTTCAAGGGAAATCTCAGTATACAGCAACGGAAATTCAGCTTTGTTGGACTTTTGTGGCAACAGTTCTCTTGTATTAGGCTTTCTGAGTGAGTATAGTGAAATCAAGAGTATTGTAATATGTGTCCCATAATTGGCACTATGTGTCCACACCTTTGACATCCTTACCTATAGTAAGGAGGAATGAAGCTATGAAAAAGAAGAATGTTATAAATTTGATAAAGTATTATATTGAAGGAAATGACGCTGCATTTCGAGATGAGGCATACTCGATTGCTGTGTCTTTCAACAGGACCAATGACAGCGAGCTTGCTGATTATATAATGGCTTTATTGTCTGACAAGAATACCTTTGTCCCTCAAGTAGTAAACAATAGGATGGACTACCTAAGGAAAGTTGATTCTTCAATTACCACGCTACCTCTTCCTGAATGCATCAAGGATGAGTTGATGGGCATTGTCAATGCAGTAAGCTATGGTGCGGGTGTGAACAAATTTCTTTTCCAAGGAGCTCCGGGGACAGGCAAGAGTGAAAGTGCAAAACAACTTGCACGGATTCTAAATCGTCAACTCTATGTGGTGGATTTTGATGTATTGGTCGATAGTAAAATGGGCCAGACCTCGAAGAATATTGCAGAAATGTTTTCAGAAATCAATGAAGTATCGTATCCGGAGCAAATCATCATCCTTTTTGATGAACTCGATTCAATCGCTCTTGATAGGACCAACACTCGCGACTTACGGGAAATGGGGAGGGCTACATCAGCTGTATTAAAAGGATTGGACGGTCTTAACAGTCGAATCGTCTTGCTTGCTACCACCAATTTATATGAATCATTTGATAAGGCCTTGATCCGTAGATTTGATAAAGTGATTGATTTTAATCGCTACACTCAAGAAGACCTCAAAGATATCGCGGAAATCATTCTTGAGGATCTATTGCAGCAGTTCAAGTTTAAAGCGAGAAATATCAGGTTGTTTAGAAAGATACTGGCCTTGATGGATCCTCTTCCTTATCCGGGGGACCTGAAAAATCTAATAAAAACGGCTATTGCATTCAGTAATCCTAATGAGGAATTAGATTATCTGGCGAGAGTATATAAACAGATTCAGGATAACACTTCTTTTGATTACAAACAGTTACAGAATCAGGGGTTTTCGGTGCGTGATATTGAAATTTTATCAAAAGTCTCAAAAAGCCAGGTATCACGAGAACTGATGGGGATGAGACCATGAATAAGGTATTGGAGTTGAGGGGAAAGTTTAATCAGGCTCCCAATCCAAATAGGCCTGGTGCACCCTCATTGCCCAAACAGGGGAGTGTCTGTATTACCGATCTTGAAAGATTGGTGCAATCCCTTGAGAAAGTCCTTCGCTATTGGACAGAAAGCCCTAGATTATTCAAGCCTCTGGTTGCAATCCAGTACAAAAGTATTGTAGCAAAGAGTAATCGGATGGGTACCATACTCAATGAGGGCTCTGGTACTGCTAATGCTACAATCGTAGGGGCGAAATTCTCGAATGACACGCAACCAAAGCATATCATTACCCATTGTATCGATGTGCATACCATTGAAAGAGGACTACAGAAGCTTCGAAGTACCTGCTTATTGTTGGAGCAAGCGTTTCATTCCACGTTGACCTCTGAAGAGATGGATGTTCTCAATAGTAATACTGTTCGTTTAAAAAGAGAACTCTCTCCTGTTGAAAAACGTAAAAACAAAGCATTGGAGTCTGTGTTTGCTGCTCATGGTTTGAGTAAGTCACAGTTCTGTGGTGTCATCAAGGATGCTTGGTATCTTGATTTCTTTAGTGTTGAAGAGAGAAGAGCTCCCATTTCAGGGAGCCAGATTATTACCTTATACGACACAGGACTTACAAAAGACGAAATTCTCCAAAAACTAGGAATGGTGCGCGAATTTATCAGGACCCTTGATGATGTGACTTGGATGGTGACTCCCGACCAGTACAATAAGATTATCAAAGTTGCCCCGTACCTGGTAGCAATGGCTGTCTCTGACTTTGGAAGAATTGGAGCTTTCCTCGAACAGGATACTGCAGTTTGTTCTTCTGATTTTACTATCTCTGAACCGAAAAACGAGCCTATTATTGGTGTCATTGATACCCTTTTTGATACAAAGGCATATTTTTCTTCCTGGGTTGACTTTCACTGTATGGTACGAGCAGATCTTATCGAAAGCGAAGATTATGAGCATGGTACAGCAGTATCTTCTCTTATTGTTGATGGTCCCTCTTTAAATCCCCATCTTGATGATGGGTGTGGCCGATTTCGTGTCAGGCATTTCGGGGTGGCCAAACATACAAGAAACAGTTCTGCCAGCATAATGGAGTCGATTCGCTCTATAGTAGAAACGAATAAGGATATAAAAGTATGGAATTTGTCGCTTGGTTCATTGTTGGAGACCGAGCCGAATTTCATTTCGCCCGAAGCTACGCTTCTAGATGAGCTGCAATATAGAAATGATGTTATCTTTGTAGTAGCAGGGACAAACAACCAAGACCGTTATAAAGACCATCCAAGAATGGGTGCTCCCGCTGATTCTATAAATTCTGTAGTGGTAAACGCTGTATCATTGATAGGAAAGCCGGCTGAATATGCCCGTAGTGGCCCTGTCCTGTATTTTTTTAAGAAACCGGATGTAGCCGCGTTTGGAGGGGATCGACAGGATGGGATGGTGGTCTATTCCAGCCATGGAAGAGTAAAGAAATATGGCACATCGTTTGCAACTCCTTGGATTACTCGAAAACTTGCATATCTCATACAAAGAATGGGGTTCTCTCGGGAGGTTGCCAAAGCTTTGCTCCTTGACGCTGCAAAAGGGTGGAATACTCATGAGCAATACAGCGACCTTATAGGATTTGGAGTTGTACCAACAAAAATAGAAGACATCTTGCGTACTTCGAATGACGAAATCAAGTTTGTGGTCCAAGGTCGCAGTGAAGCGTATGAGACGTACGCATATACCATTCCTATTCCTATGGTCAAAGATAGGTTTCCGTATGTTGCAAGAGCGACACTCTGCTACTTTCCCAAGTGTTCTCGTTCTCAAGGGGTAGATTACACCGACACAGAGATGGATCTCCATTTCGGAAGATTGAAAAAGAATGGTAAGGTTCAATCAATCGATAATAATCTACAGGGAGATGATGCTCCGCATGCTTTGTTTGAGAAGGATGTAAGAGAGAAATACCGAAAATGGGATACTGTGAAGCATATATCAGAAGGAATAAAGAGTCGGAACTTTCCAAAAAAACGATATAATCCATTATCTTCCAACTGGGGTATCAACATTAAGACAAAGGAACGCTTGGAAACGAAGAGCGGACGTCTCTTGCATTTTGGAGTAGTTATTACCCTACGAGAGATTACCGGAGTAAACCGTATTGCCCAGTTCATGCAACTTTGTCGTGCAAACAACTGGTTTGTCTCTGAAGTCGATATCCACGCTAGAATCGAGGCGTATGAGAAAGCTGAAGCTGAGGTTGTGTTTGAAGAGGATATGAGTTGATAACAAAGGCCTCGCTTGATCAGAGAGCCTCGTGTTCTTTTGCATTGAAGAATACGTGCTTTATGATGAGAATGCAGAGTATCATGCACAATGCTCCAAGCAGTACGTTTGCCTTAAATCCAAACGAAGCGTATACCAGTTTGGCCAAATAATTGGTCCCAACCATTCCTATGCTGACACCCATTGCCATGCGGGGGATCAACGCTCCTCGCTCTTGCTTGTACTTCAGTGCGCTGATGACATACATCAAGCCGGTGAACAAGTCAAAGCCGAAATAGAAGAAGAATAAAGAGAGATAGAGCAGGGGACCTGCGGGTTGCATGATGAACACTAGAGAGAGGGTTGCGACCACAAGAGCCAGGATGGTGCTTTTCCTTTTTCCAAATCGGGTACTTGCAAAGAGGATGAAAAAGGCCGAGAGAATGGAACCCAGCCCCATGACGGTATAATATAAACTGATTCTTTCTCCAGCCACCCCCAGATTAGAGAGATAAATACTGTAGAAATTACTCACAAAAAGGATGGGAGCAGGAGAGAGAATCGCCATGATGACGAGCAGACGTGTCTTTGGTCTACTGTGGCGAATGAGCGAAGCGTCTTTGGCTCTTCGAGGTATTGGATACGACGAATCAGCCGTCACTACAAGAAGGATGCTTGCAGCTGCCATGAGAGCTGATAACAGCATGTACAATAATCGAGGACCGAATACGACATACATCTTGTAGCCTGAGAACGGGGCAATGAAGAATGCCAGAGCAAAGGAGAATTTCAGTATAGCGCTCCCCAACGTAGCTTTCTCATCGCCGACAATCATCAAGACAAAGTTCGGCATCATTGCCAGTATGATTGAATAACCGACTCCTGCAAGGAGTTTTGCCGTAGCATACAGAAACATGTTTTCAGAAAAAGCGATTCCGATCATTCCTGCTGCATAGAAGGAGGTTCCAATGAGAATCGTCCTAGATAAGCCCAATTTTTCTGACAGCTTACCGAAAAGCGGTACTGCTATGCCGACCATGAAGTAGCCTGTATGCAGCAAAGGGATGTTCGCAGAGCTGATGCCGTAGCGCAAAGCGATGGTAGGCCCGATAGCAAACATCAGCGCGAGGTCATAGATAGCCAAGAACTGGATGATGAAGACACTTGCAAGAAGCAGCGGTCGGCGAAATGGATGAGTACTCAACGAATAACCTCTTATAGGCCCCAAGAGAAAGATATTTTTCCCTTGGGGGCTTCTGAAAAACGTATGCTATCTAATTCTTACAGCATCCCTTTGAGCAATCAAACAGAGTTCTGCAGCTTTGAAAGCATGATGTTGCGTCATGGCGTTATCTGTTCTGTTTAAACAGTCAAGGATGAGATTGCCGAAGTAAGGATAGCCGACTTTTCCAGCTACATCAAGGTGGTGTTCTTTCGTCTCGTCGACAAGATAGACGTGGTCGGTTCCTCCATCCCTGCCGATATCGATGTATTTACGGATCTCAATATATCCCTTCGTGCCCAGGATGATGGTGCGACCATCACCCCACGTGGGCAACCCGTCGGGAGTGAACCAGTCAACCCTGAAATAGTTTGTAGTACCGTTGTTTCCCACCAGCATGGCATCCCCGAAATCATCAAGTCCTGGATGATCTGGGTTGGCATAGTTGGCTATCTGACTTTTTACCACCGTTGCATCTTCTTCAGATGCGTAAGAGAGGTATTGCTCGATCTGGTGGGCGCCTATATCACAAAGGATTCCTCCATACTGTTCTTTTTGCCAGAACCAATCGGGCCTATCCCAACCTTGGCGGATTCCCAGACGATGAGGCCCAAGCCCGATGACCTGAATAACCTTCCCGATTGCTCCCGCATCGATCAATTGTCCAGCGTATACTGCCCCTTCAACATGCAGACGCTCACTATAGTAGACCATGTACTTTTTGCCGGTCTGTGTTACAGCCTCTTTTGCCCGATCAAGCTGTTCCAAGGTGGTCATCGGTGCCTTGTCTGTGAAGTAATCCTTACCGTGGTTCATCACCCTGATACCCAGATCGCAACGTTTTGAGGCTATGGCGGCTCCTGCTACCAAAGCTATCTCCTTGTCTTGCAGAATCTGATCCTCATTGTCGACCACAGTTGCACCCGGATAGGCAGCGGCGAACTTTTCTGCACGTTGTCGATCGCGGTCGTAGACATATTTCAAGGTACCCCCTGCTTCAGTCAGTCCATTGCACATCCCATAGATATGCCCGTGGTCCAGTGCCGTTGCTGCAAATATGAAATCACCTTTCTTGCATACTGGATCGGGTTTTCCAGATGGTGCATAGTTCATTCCTGATGCTCTGTTTGTAGTACTCATATCGTGTTCCTTTTATAGTATTGTAGATTTTTCTTGTACGCGCTATGCGTTTGGCTTCTTATAATTACTTCCAAGAGTAATTTCATAGTCTCCTTGATCAGATACGGAATTTTTCTTCTCATAAAATCTAGGAGCTACTTTTAAGATGTCTTTTTCCGAATAGAAGGGATCTTCCTTGCCAAGAGGAAAGGATACATGCGTTTGTTCAGTGGCTGCTTTATAGATACCCATTATAAGCTCGATAGCGTTTCTCCCATCCTGAGCACTTACAAGAGGCTCCCTGTTCTGTTCGATGGCCTCAAGCATATCCTCGATCTGTCCTTCATGGCCTTGATGAGGCAATTCTCCGAGCTCCTCGAATCTTTCCTTGATTGTATTCACCAATTGTTCGTTTGTATTCGGAAACCCATTTGGGGAAGTGATGTTTGCAGCGATTTCCAAAGGAGCAGAGATGCGTGCTGCACTGCCTTGTAGGATGATTTCCTGTTTTTCTCCGTGGTGAATCACCGAGCTGGTTACTTGGGCAAGAGACGTATCGTCATAACGAAGAAGAGCCATGGAGATGTCTTCCACCTCTGAATTGTCATGGGCCAGGTTAGCCATCATCGCAGTCAGCTCCTTGGGCATTCCTGTAAGCCAAAGCATCATGTCGATATGATGCACGGCGTGGTTCAAAGTGCAACCACCACCTTCTTTTTCCCAAGTTCCTCTCCACCAGAGATCATAATAAGGATACCCTCGCCACCAGTAGGAATTAATCTGTGTATGGAGTAGTTTTCCAATCAGGCCCTCATCAAGGACTTTCTTCATATTCCAAACCGGGCTGCGAAAACGATTCTGCGCTACAACCGAGAGTGTGGCTGTACTTGCTTTTTCTGCCTCAAGAATGGCATCACACTCTTGTAGTGAGGACGCCATCGGTTTTTCAAGTAGCACATTTACTCCTGCTTGCAATGCTTGTATGGCTAGGTCCTTATGTGTAAAAGGGGGTGTGCAGATACTGATTAGCTGTACCTCCTGCTCCTCAAAGAGAGACTGTAAGCTGTCATAGATGGGCACAGACAAATGTTCTTTTTCCATCCTCATCTGAGCCTTGTCACGATTGATGTCAACCAGAGCTACAATCTTGCACCTTTGAGGAAAGGCCTTGTAACCGTCGATGTGAGCACCGCTAATGTTTCCGGCCCCGATGATTGCTACGTGTATCATATTATTTTCTCCTTGTAGTAGGTCCATATTGTTATTTGTGCATTGCCCGAACACAAGAGACTAACTCTTGAGCTTCATCCATACATGATGGGGCAATCTGTAAAATGGTTCGTTTATCCTGCAGGAAATCCCGATTGTCATAATACTCCTTCGCCTCAAGGCGCATCATGATTATCTTGTCTCGAAGAATCTTCTCGTTACTCTTGAAAATTTCCAATGGGGTTGGTTGATTTGGGTCTGCTTCTATTTGGACGACGAGAAGATTTTTCATCGAACAAAGCTGTGGCAGGATATGGGCCCCAAGTCCATGTATGTGCACAAGCACCCCCTCATAGTGATTGAGTACTTTCTGAGTATAAGGAAGACCATACCGTTCATACATATCAGATGAGCACATGCTGCTGGTATCTTCTGAGATATGACCTACCGACCGACCCGGCATCCATATTCCAAATCCTGTGATGATTCCTCCATCAATTGCATCTACACGAGAAATTTGGTTTTCAAGATTCCAAAGAAGTGCATCACTGCACTTGTCCAGAAGGTTGTGTACATCATCTTCACGGTCATACATATCCAGAAAAAGATTGTTGCCTCTAATTGCATTGGCTATATCAAGAGGCGATTCTGCACCTCTGAGTGAGGGTATTAGATTAGTTTCATGTTTGCACTCTTGTAAGTAGGCCATGCTGTCAAGGAGCATCTTGTAGTGTGGGTTGTTTTCCTCTATCTGCAGAGTGGAAATTTCATCCAGTGACTTTAGAATGGGATGGTGATAACTGGTATCGCCACCGTAGGATACGCTTCCTCCAAAAAATGAGCTATGTTCTGCAATTCCATAGAAAGGGTTTATTGAGGGAAGAAGATCGTCATCAATAGTCCGGTTTTTCCACACTGACTCATGGCGTTTGATGGTTGAGTGCATATATTCCTTCCATTGTCTTGGAAGATCATAATCCTCTAGTGGTATATATCCACTCTGCTCTGTTCCCCATGTAGTGGTCCTGGTAATGAGGAGTGTTCCTGTCTCAGAAGAGAAGAGTCGCTTATATCGTTCAAGCTTTTTCTCCAGTAGCTCTCTGTCTATCATGTTCTTTCTTATCCTTTTATTCCACTTTTTGCGGTTCCCTCAACCAGGTATCTTTGGAAGAAGATGAAGATTGCCAGCACCGGGATGATAGATACGGTAGACATCGCAAGCATGCTTCCATATTCACTGGCACTTTCAGGATCAAGAAACAGCCTGAGTCCCAAGGATACCGGGAATTTCTTGGTTGTATTCATGAATATGAGTGGGTTGAAGAAATCCTGCCAAGACCAGTAGAAGGAGAAAATTGAACTGGTGATCAATGCAGGGGTTACATTGGGCAGCAGTACAAAGAATAGGGTTTGAAGCTTGTTGCATCCATCAATCTCTGCAGCTTCATCCATTGCAATCGGTATGCCTCGAAAGAACTGCATGATAAGAAAGATGAAGAACGCTGATCCGAACAACCAAGGCAAAATCATAGCCAGACGATTATCAAGCAGATGAAGAGATTTGAATATGATGTATTGAGGAACTATCATTACTTGGGGAGGAATCATCATGGTTGCCATTACACAGGCGAAGAAGATTTTGGATCCTTTGAATTTTAGCCTGGCAAAGGCGTAGCCCGCGAGCAGTGAGGAAAAGACACCGCCTAGGGTCGAGATGGATGCTACAAGCAGACTGTTGAGGATGAACATCCAAAACCCTACACCCAAGATGCCTTTCCAGCCTTTGCTGTAATTATGAGCGATATCCCATGTTTTTGGGATCAAACTTGTTGCAGTGATGAAAATTTCATTATTAGCTTTGAAGGAGCTCATGAGCATCCATAGAAGAGGATAGATCATGGTGATGGCTATCAAGATGGCCGCAGTATGATACAGAATCTGATACGTTCGCTTTTGAGATATCATTTATTTACCCTCTTTCTGTTCGTAGAACACCCATTTGTTCTGAGTTTTGAAAACAAATGCAGATACCAAGGCTACGATTACAACCAAGACCCAGGCAAGCGCACTGCTGTAGCCCATATCAAGATATCGGAATGCTCGATTGTAGAGATTCAATACATAAAAGAGAGTAGCTTTATTCGGCCCCCCTCCGGTTATGATGTATCCTTCGTTGAACACTTTGAAACCA
Source organism: uncultured Sphaerochaeta sp. (assembly GCA_964547185.1). Classification (GTDB taxonomy): domain Bacteria; phylum Spirochaetota; class Spirochaetia; order Sphaerochaetales; family Sphaerochaetaceae; genus Sphaerochaeta. The sequence goes on along the minus strand of CAZJMG010000021.1, from coordinate 42,778 downwards.
TTGATAATCTGCAACATGAGGTTGAAGAAAATGGTAGGAGTGATAATCGGCAGCGTAATTTTGAAAAATCTCTGTACTGGGTTTGCTCCCTCGATAAGGGCTGCATCATAGAAGGTTCTGGAAATCTGTTTGAGAGCAGCGAGGAAGATCAGCATTGATGAGCCGAATTGCCAAATTCCCATCAATACGATTATCAGTAGAGCTGTATTCTCATTGCCCAACAGAGAGGTTTTCATGGGAATTCCTATCTGGTTGAGCCAGGTCATGATTACTCCTGGATTTCCAAAAATCTGTTTCCAGATGATTGAAACAGCTACGCTGCCACCTATGACCGAGGGTATATAGTAAATGGTTCTATAGATACCGCTCGATTTGCTTGGGATGACCAAAAGCATTGCAATAACAAGGGCTACGACAAGGCGAAGCGGTACGACCATGAGGACATAGCTGAATGTGATTTTCAACGATAGCCAGAAATCGGGATCATTTACAAGCCGTACATAATTTGCTGCTCCGATGAACCTAGGTGGTTTGAGCATGTTAAACGAAGTAAAAGAAAAATAGAGCGAAGAAAGCATAGGAATCAAAAAAAGAAGGCAGAAGCCAAATAACCAGGGACCCAGAAGGAAATAGGCCAGTAGATTATGCTCTTTATGAAGTGAACCGCTTTTCATCATGTTCTCCTTGGATTGAACATTGTGCATAGAGAAGCAAGCCCTATGACAGCTGTAGGGTTATCTTGTAGAGTCAAAGAGCCGGGATCAAGGACCGGCTCTTTGACTCATCTATAAATAATGTATGAATTTAACCGTGGTTTCTCACAAGAATCTCAGTAAAATCCTTATAAGCCTTTTTCGCCGCTTCAAGCACAGTAATCTTACCGGAGAGTAACTCTTCGAGGATGATAGTGGCATGGTCACTGACTTCGAAGGCACCATTAGGATCGATTGGAGGCATCGGACCCGAGTGATCCTGCAGGTAAGCAAAATAGTCGAATGTATCCTGTTGCAAGGCGGTCAGTTCTTTCTGCTTCAGATAATTCTGGACAGCTTGAGAAGCTGGGAATCCACGATCTGTTCCTTGTACCTCGGCCACTTCCTCTGAGTTGAGCCACCAATTGATGAACTGGGCTGCTTTCCTTGCTGTAGCTTCATCTGCTTTTGCCGATACAGAGAATGAGAGGCCTGGGATTGCCCAGTTGACATCTTCTCCTACCTGGCCGTCTCTATAAGGAGCCGGGTGGAGCTTGAGGCTCTGATTACCAGTCCAACCAGGCAGACTGTTGGAATCATAAAGGAATGCTGCTTGGTTCTGTGCCAAGAAAGACTGTTCAGAAGGAACCTGCTTTCTTGTTGCATTCACATCGGGGGTGTAGACACAACCATTATCGACCATTTTCTTCCAATGACTGTAGAATTCCAATAAGGGAGTATGATCATCAAAACCAAGGCCAGTGCCATCTTCATTGAAAATCTGATAGCCCTGTTGTAAAAGCATCAACTGCATCTGCATCCAGTGGTTGTTGTATCCGTCGATTGCATATTTTCCGGTTTTTTTGGTGTACTCTATCGCCATTCTCTCATAGTCGCTCCAGGTCCAATCACTTGAAGGCATCTGCATGCCCGCATTTTGGAGTGCTATAGGATTACATACAACTGCTCTGGCGCTCATGGAAAGAGGAATTGTGACGAGTTTGCCGTTGTGGTATCCTGTTTTCAGAAGGTTTGCTTCGATGGTGCTTACATCCAAGGTTCCGTCTTCAACATAGGGTGTCAAATCGAGAAGCAGATTGTTGTCTGCATAGGTTGGAATATAGCTGATATAGAACTGCATGACAGTTGGAAGGTTACCGCCGGCTGCTTGGACAGCTATCTTTTCCCAGTAGCCTCCCCAGCTGTTCGGCTGGAATGTGAATGATGTACCCGGGTTCAACTCTGCGAATTGCTTGCTCAACTGCTGGGTGTAGGCATGTCTGCCTTCTGCTCCCCACCACCCGAACGAGAGTTCTATCTCTTTTGCAGCATCAGCCTTCTCGCTTACACCTGTAGCCATCACATTTGTTGTGAGCACAAGCAACATACAGATGACCATCATCATGGTCATACACCTTGTATTACCTTTTTTCTTCATATTGTCCCCCCTTTGGAGTATTGATATCCTCAAGTATAGTTGGTCAATCTGAGAAGAGAATTCAAAAAACAGACTTTTTTGTGCAAAAATCCTAACGCTTTTACAGTGGTTCTCCTCCTTATGGTATACTTTGAGCGATTCTATAAGAGGGCAGGATGAAAGTAATCGGACGATATACAAACTTCATCTCGATACGTAAGAAGATCATGTTTGTGGTAGCAATATCAATTTTTATCACACTGATAATTACCCTTGGTCTTTTTTACATTGTGATGGAGTTCAACAATCATCAGCTGTATGAACAGGTAACCTCGAATATCCTCTTGGCAACGGAGAATTTGAGTCAGAAATTTACAACCATTCAACAATTCTCCAGTGTCATAGTATCGGATAAGGAGATTCAAAACCTACTCATCGACCTTAAGGACGTGGGTGGTTATACCTCTTTGGTGAATGCAATAGATGGGATAAGTACCATACTTTCCATTTATTATGATCAGCTTCGTAATTTTCATGTGCAATACCTCTTGATTGATGGACAGGGAATGAGTGCTCAGCCCTACACTCCTAAAAGTCAACTTTTACCAACAAAGATAAAGGCGGATCTTCTTACTAGAGCACAAGACTCCTATGGAAGTTTTTATGTAACCGAGTACAGCGAGGATTATGGAATATTTCTTGTGTACCCAATAAGGAGATTTGACAAACCTCGATTCGATTATCTTGGGACGCTGATCATTGCAATAAATCCTCAGCAACTCTTTAGCATGATTGTCCCAGAGCGTATGAACCTGAATGAGATTAAATACGTACTGTTTGATTCGACTTTCAACACCATATATTGTTCTGATGCTTTATTTGATTGTTCAAAGCTCCATGGTATCGATTATAAGAATAAAGATTACTCAATCCTTGGTAATGCGGATGATCCTTATATGGTCATCGGTCGTGATATTTTCCTACAGTGGAAGTTGTTTACATTGTTACCCTACAAGGACGTACTAAAAACCAGTAATCTACTGAGACTTCTCTTGATTCTCATTGTATCGGCTGTGGGTCTGCTCTCGGTCAGAATCACCTACAATATTCTTAGAAACTCATTCTCCAAACCAATCCATGAGCTCGTGGTCAATATGAAGACCTTCGGTAATTCCATCGAACCGCTTGTATCCATCAAGGACCACTTTATTAATAGAAAAGATGAGATAGGAGCTTTATACACAACGTTTGAGAAGATGACGAGGGATATCCTACAACTGGTGGAAGTAAACTACAAGAATGAGCTCTTGTATAAGGAATCGCAGCTACGATATCTTCAGGCTCAGATACATCCACATTTCCTTTTCAATACACTGGACTCCATCAACTGGAGGGCTAAGCTTGCGGGCGATTCTGTGACAACAGAGATTGTTGAATCCTTATCCGTCCTGCTACGGGGAAGCCTGAGTGAGAAGAAGTATTTTACAATGAAAGAAGAGATTGAGCTTGTAAAACACTATTTGAATATCCAACAAATCCGTTATGGTGATCAACTGACCTATATCCTGAATTGCAAAGAAGCATTCTATGACTTCTGTTTTCCTCACATGGTATTGCAACCAATCATTGAGAATGCGATCAGGTATTCATTGGAGATTGATGGGGAACAATGCCACATCCAAATTTCTGCACACAGAGATGAGGATGAGTTGAAAGTCAGGATCCAGAACAGTGGATCCCAATTTGAGGATAACCTCCTTCATAAGTTGGAACAGAAAGAGGTTGAAGTTTCGGGTTTCGGCATTGGATTACTCAATATCCAACAGAGAATCCAGCTTAATTATGGAGAATCCTATGGGTTGCAGCTCTACAATGATCAAGAGAATGCTGTCGTTCAGATTGCAATACCTTGCATAAGGAAGGAGGAAGTAGATGCTCAGAATGATGATTGTTGATGATGAACACATAATACGGGAGTCCTTGAGTACGTTGATAGATTGGACGGCATTGGGAATAGAAGTGGTCTCCGTGTGTAAGAGCGGGATGGAGGCCTATGAATCAGTCATAGATGATTACCCTGACATCATTCTTACCGATATCCAAATGCCGGGCTATTCGGGACTCCGATTAATCGAACGACTTTTCAAGGATAACGCCCAGATTGAGTTCATCATCCTCTCCGGTCATGATAATTTCAGATATGCAAAAGAGGCAATGCGGTATGGAGTACGGCACTATCTGCTCAAACCATGCAAGAATGCAGAGCTCATTGATGCGGTGAAGGATGTCTGTGCCGTTTGTCTTCAGAAAAAGCGAGATCTTCCTTTTGGCAACGATCTTAAGCCGAAGATCAGAGAATTGATCGAATATGTCGATCAGCACTATATGGATGAAAACCTGACACTCAAGAAGGTGTCTGAGCAGCATATCTTCCTTTGTCCCGACTATGTAAGCAAGCAGTTTCAGAAAGAGGTAGGCATGAAGTTCTCGACCTACCTCAATCAAAAGAGAATGGAAGTGGCAAAACGGCTTCTCTCCCGTAATTACGACTACAAAGTATATGAAGTAGCCGAACTGGTCGGCTGTGGGAACAACCCACAGTACTTCAGCCAGCTTTTCAAAAAATATACGAAGATGACTCCAAAGCAATATATGCAGCAAAGGGGTCTTTGACCACTGCTACCGATAGAGAAACCGCATGGCATAGATGAGCGCCCAATCTTGATCATTCGCCCAAGGATCGAGGAATTTACCTCGTTCATCGTTGATTGAGAATGGATAGAGGTAGGCGCTTGAACCGAACCCAGACTGATCGAACAGACACAGATTGTTCCTCAGTATGGTTTGTGCCATCGTATGATATCGTTCAATTTTGGTGATTTCATAGTAATAAGAAAAGACCTCCGCACTGAGGACACTCCAATAGTGGGGAAAGGTATCTCCATACAGTCTCCGCTTCCCAAACCAGAACCCATCCCAGTGCCGTATGCTGATCTTGTTCAGATGATAATCAGGCTGGTTCCCATTGAAAAGTTCCAAGACCCTGATATGCTCTTTTGCCGCTTGTAGGTACTTCTCTTGTCCTGAAAGCAGATACGCTTGGAGCGTATAGGAAGCTGCAGGGGCAACGATGCTCTGCTCATAATCTACTTCATGTGCAGGGTACGCCAATTTATTGCCCATAATCACATCGGCATGGTTCAGGTACAATGACCGCAGCAAATCACTCTCTGTTTTCAGACTGTTTTGCTCAAGCAAGCGGACAGACTCTAGCATGGGAAGACAGAGACTGTAGAACCGTTCGCCCCCATGCTCGTAGTACGCTTGTATTGTTTTGGTCATCTTATGCAGATATTCAATCTTCTGGGTGACCTTATAGAGTTCCATCTGAAGAGTCGCCAGCCATGGATAATTATATAGCCTGTGCCACTGATAATTGGATTTGCCGATTCGGTTGAAGACCGTCCCTTTTTCCTGATCATACAGCTCTCTCTCAACAAATCGATAATAGAGATCAAGACTCCCTAAAAGCTGTTGTTCGTCCTCTGGTCCATACTCACTGTTCAGGAGCATGGCGATGAGTACTCCCATGCCCAGTTTTTCTCGTCCGGATCCATGATCGTAGAGCCTGTGTCCATAACAAAGTTGTGCCGTCTCTCGGTCATAGATGAGATATGCTCCATGAAGTGGTTGGCCCTCATTGATGTATTGTTGTTTTTCTCTGATGAACGTACAACGAGCCTTGACGATGTCTTTCAGTTCAGGAACCACGAGCACTTTGCAGAAGGTCTGCCGCTCTTTTCTGGTAACAAGGTATTCTCGTTCGCCAAATGTGTGGGCCAAATCCTCAACGGTAAGCGTATTCCCTTCATAGGTTATCTCAAGAGGACGATCTTGTGTTGTTACTGTGAGGTTTTCTCCTTTCTCCTTATCCCTTATATGCAAGAGAATCTGCTCATTGGGGAAGTAGGTGTAGTGTTTTGCCTCTATTTGGATGAAGTCTTTGATGTTCGATGCCTTGTGATAGAAATCTTCTTCGCCTTCATGCCAGAAGAGAACCCAAGAGATTTCATAGCTCTCTCGGGGTTCTATCGTGAACCATGAGGGATGCAGTATGAAATCTCCTCTGTCATTTGAAGAGGATTCTCGTATGATGCTGTACTCAGAAATACTGCCTGATGTAAGCACTAGGCCTAGGTGGGGAGGCTTGCCTCCCATGCGAAGCGCGTTCACATAGCTTACATTCTTCCCACACCAAATATGGGTATGACACCTATTGGTGCTGCAGGTTGCAAAATCCTGATAGTTGTCATTGAACGGTGTTACTATTCCAAGGTCGCTCTCACTATAGGTTATCGCATGATCGGTGATGTTCGTGAAGGTATATCGCTCACAGAACAGAGCATCCTGCAAAAAAGAACGTTCCACCTTGATGTGCAGATCATCGGTTTGAAAAAGTGATTGAGAAGAGTTGTCGTCCTCTATCGTCTTTTGATGTACGACTGTGAAGGCACACAGTTTTGGGTTTAAGCAAGTAATCTCTCCCCATCTTCTCTTTCCTTCGATCCAGTTCATCCGATATTCATCATCTGCATGTGTTACTGATATAAGGGTCCCCGTCTGTGTATCGATGCACACTTCAAATGTACCATTGGTCATTTTACAACTCCTTTGGCTTCAGAAGGGGAGTTCTCTTTTTCAACCATTACCGAACCCCAGGGCCCTAGGGTGATGTCTTCTCTTTGGGGATCTGTAAATCGGACCGATGCGGTGGTTGCGGAAAAATTCAGAAAGAAGCAAAAGCGTCTTCCGTCCGAGCCGGTTCTTTCCTTGACGAGTATCGACGGACTCTTGTTGGCAATATCTGTGTGTACCGAATAGATCTTTGCTTCTTGTATGATGTTCTTATAAAGACCTTCAAGCGTCTGTACCTGAAGACGACTGGCAAGGTACCATGCTTCACCCTTGCCATAGGTGTTTTTCAGCACTGCAGGTTTCTCATGGGCAAGTCCACCATTGAATCGAGAAATCACCTCAGCTTTGTGGCTGTCCCTGATCACATCTTGATAATCGGATACCTGCGTGCAGCTATTTGCTCTCGAGGTTCTGTTTGCCTCAAAGGGGACCTCGATGGTGATTGGTTCCTCGTGATAGAGTGCATCACACTCTTCAACTTCAAGACCGAAGAGTTGTGACAGGGGTCCTGGGGGAAATGATTCGTAGCATAAATCGCTCTGATCTACATATCCGGTTCGGTATGTTGCAACCAAGATTCCTCCCGATCCGACATATTTCTCCAGGTTGCTTGAGGTTGCAAGGGTAGCCATGTAGAGCATGGGAGCAACAATCAATCGGTAGGAGCAAAGCTGTTCAAGAGACTCCTCTGCTGAGATGATGTCACACTGGATACCTTGTTGGACCAATGCATAGTGGTGTTTTTTCACCGTCTCCAGATAAGCCTTCTTATTGGTGTTCACCGCATCTTTACTGGTCTCGATAGCCCATCGGTTTTCCCAGTTATATACAACTGCCGCCTCTGCTTTGACATCACTGTCAGCCACTTTTGAAAGCTGTTTCAACAAAGAGCCCAGTTCTGACAATTCTTTGAACACACGGGTGTCAGGCTTTCCATCATGGCCGATGAAGGCTCCATGGAACTTCTCAAAGCTTCCTCGGGTTTTTCTCCACTGAAAGTACTGTACTGAGTTTGCTCCGTGTGCGATTGCACTGAAGGCAGTGAGACGAATCATCCCCGGTTTTTTGATTTTTGAGATTTGTTGCCAGTTCACATTGCTCGGAGTGCTCTCCATAAGGAGGAAGGGCCCATCGGAAAGTGAGCGGAAAAGATCGTGTTGGAAGCCTTCCTCAACTGCCCGTCGAAAATCATCGACAGGCAGGGTTTGCTCTGCCTCTACATTACGAGGCAGGTTCAAATGTCCGGGAAGATGCCAGGCAGGATACGAATCCCAGGATGCAATATCAATAAGGTTTTTGAATTTCCAGTAATCAAGGCCGGGATCGCTAGCAGAATCTTCAGCACTTGTCATCATGTTCGTGGTTACCGGTAGAGTGCTTTTTCCTGCTCTGACTGCTGCCACCTCGTGTTGCATGAAGTCGGTGGTCATGTGTGTGACAAATCTCATCCAATCAATAGAGAGTCCATGCACACTGTTTTCTCCATGCAAGACAGGTGAGTGTATCTGATCCCAGCTTGTTATCGTGTGGGACCAAAAGGTGCTCCACCATGCTTTGTTGAGGGCTTCTAACGTTATGTAACGTTTTTTCAGATACTCTCTGAAGTTTTGCTGGCAGAGTTCGCAATGGCATTGCCCCCCATACTCATTTGAGATGTGCCATAATTTCACTGCAGGATGATTACCATACCGCTGTGCCAGCTTCTTGTTGATGATTGCTGTCTTTTCCCGATAGATGGGAGAGCTGTAACAATGGTTGTGTCGTTCACCGAAGAGATTTCGTGTGCCATCCGCTCTGACTCTCAGTACTTGTGGATACTTTGTTGCCATCCATGCCGGACGTGCCCCAGTGGGTGTCGATAGAAAAATTGAGATTCCCTCTTTATGCAGATGTTCGATCACCTCGTCCAACCACTCAAAGCAGAAGACACCCTCTTGTGGTTCCAACGTGCTCCATGAGAAGATTCCTACAGAGACTACCGTTACGCCGGCCATCTTCATCAGCTTGATATCCTGTGAAAGTATATCAGGTCGGTCGAGCCATTGGTCGGGGTTGTAGTCCCCTCCGAAAAGAATTGATTTGCGAAACAGGTCTGTACTCATGGTTGATCTCCTTGGTATTTTGGTAAAGAAGAAGGGACAAAAAAGAGAATGCTAGAATTGTGTAACAACATTCCAGCTAGTAGATTCTCTTTGTATTGTATTCTTCTTGTTCCCAGCATGCAGAGTGAACCCACGAATTGCCGTCTGGGAGATCTGATTTTCTGAAAAAGGTTTTACAGAAGTATCATGCAACACACTGTATCAGAAAATGTTCCTTATGGCGATAGTTGTTTGATATATGTGGTAGCAATCAGTTGTAAAGATTTGAATGCCCCTTGATTGATCAGGGTATTTCAAAGGTGACTGTCCTAGTGGTTGTAGAGCTCTCTCCTTGCTCATCCAAACCAGATCCGAGGCTGGAGGTACCGCTTTAGCGCTAGAGGTGACAAGAGGAAGTGTTGTTACCTGCACGGCTGTAGTACAGACTACAGAAGAGAATCTGGATTTGTCCTATCGCTGGTATTTGGATGGGGATGAGCTATCATCTGATTCAGCTGAGGCGAGGTTGGAAGCAAATACCTTGGAACTCGATACCTCAACCATTGCTCTCGGTACGTCTGAGCTAAGAGCTGTCGTATACGAAGAAGCATATGGGTTCATCAAACAAGCGATGATTACTCTGCGTATCGTTGAGTGAAGAAGTGCTGGGTTGCAGTCATGGTATACATTTTTGTTCTCTCAAATATTTGATACATGGAGTAGTTGTTTCAAATCACTGTAACATCAAGCGTTTTGGGATGTTTGCCTCGGTTTTTTCCCAATTCTGAAGACAGAAATCTCGATACCGTGTGTGTGCAAAAGAAGGCTTGATAATTACATTAAATGAAAAACTGTAATTATAGCCCTTAGTAAAAAGGGAAGCGTTGACAGCTGTAGAGGAATGAGGAACATTGGATGAAAGGCTAAAGATTTTCCGGACATATGATTGTCAGGTTGTACCGGTAGGAGGCTGTACATGCGAACAAAAGACTCATTCACCCCATGGGACGTACTCTATCCATATAAAGGCACGCTGTATCATGCACAATGGCCCACTGTCAAAGAACTGTTTGAGATCACTACTGCGCGGTTTGCCCAAAGGGTCTGCTTCAAGGAGTTTGTACCAAAGCCAGTGAGCTATACCTATCAAGAGGCGTTGCCTTTGATCCGCTATATTTCCTCTTGGCTCCTGAAGGCTGGTATAACGAAGGGCGACAAGGTCATTGTCAGCGGAAAGAACAGCGTTGCTTGGGCCTTTGGCTACTTTGCCACCATATTTGCAGGAGCAACAGTCGTTCCCTTGGACAACGCACTCAGTGACGAGGAGTTCATCAGGCTGGCAACCTTCTCTGATGCAGTTGCGATGTTCGCCGATGGCGCTAGGCTCTCCAAGGTTGCGTCACATCTTCCATTGCAGGCTGTTGCTTGTCTTGAGGAAGATGGCCCACAGCCGTGGATCATGAACTGCAAATCTGAATACATTGAAGCAGAAGCATGCACCATGGACGACATTGCACAGATTCTGTTTACCTCAGGGACAACGGGCAAGCCGAAGGGAGTCATGTTGTCGCACAAGAATCTTGTCTCAGATATCTATATCTCACAGGCAAACATGAACATTTATGAAACAGATGTGTTCTATGCAATCTTGCCGATACACCATGCCTACACTCTGCTCTCTGTCTTTCTGGAAGCAATGGGTGTCGGAGCGTGTGTTGTCTTTGGCAAGAAACTGGTCGTATCGCAAATACTCAAGGAGCTGAAAGAAGGTGAGGTGACCATGTTCCTTGGCGTTCCCATGCTCTTCAATAAGATGTATGCAGGGGTTATTGATGGCCTGAAGAAGAAGGGTGTGCTCGTATATGGTATGATAAGAGGCCTTATGGGCATCTCCGGCTGGCTCAAGAGAACGTTCGGGATCAAGGTGGGAAAGAAGTGGTTTGGCTTTATCCTCAAGAAACTCTCGCTCGACACCAACAGGATATGCATCTGTGGAGGCGGACCGCTTCCAACGTCGACGTTCAGAGGATTCAACGAACTCGGCATCGATTTCGTACAGGGCTACGGACTGACAGAAACATCCCCGATTACCCATCTCAATCCGATATATGCCTTCATTGAATCATCAGTGGGCAAGTCGGTTGCAATGACTGAGTGCAAGATCGTGGATCCCGATGAAGAGGGAAACGGCCTTATTTACATCCGAGGGCCCCAGGTGATGAGAGGATATTATAAGAACAGTGAAGCAACTTCCGAGGTCCTTGACCCCGTTGAGCTTTGGCTCAACACAGGGGACATAGGCCATATTGATGAGAACAAGTACCTGTATCTAACCGGCAGGGCCAAATCGGTCATCGTCACTGAAGGGGGAAAGAACGTCTATCCGGAAGAGATTGAGGACAAGTTTCAGCTCTATACAGAAATCGAGCAACTGTGCATAATCGCGTATCTCAAGGATGCATCCAGGCACATCGAAGGTGTGAGACTGCTTGTGCAACCCGATCAGGCTTTTATCGAAGGCAAAACAAATCAAGAAATCCAGAACAGGATGGAAGAGATAGTCAAAGAGGTCAATGCTACCTTGCAATCTTACAAGCGTATCGATATGGTCACAGTAGTTGATGAGCCGCTTCCCATAACGTCAACGAAGAAAGTCAAACGATTTGAGGTCTATAAAAAGTATAAGATTGCATAAGAGAGCAGAGATGAAGGATAGCGAGCAAGACTCAAACAAAGAGGGCATGTTTGTAGAGACATGGATGATAGCCCAGCGACTTGAGCAACGGTTCCCAGGATGGGACTCTAGAAGATATATCTTTGCAATGCTTATCTATAGATACCTCTCTCAGAAGATGGAGGAGTTTGCCCAAGAGCAGAAGCATGTCCTTCAACCCTATCGAAGCCTTGATGATGAGCAAGCGCAATCCATATCTGGACAGGCTTGTCTTGCATTGGGATATTTTATTGAGCCAAGTAGCCTTTTTTGCAACGTATACAACGACGCCCCAAGAGATGGAAATCTTGGAAAAACCTTGGAATGGGTCTTTTCAGACATTGAAGAATCCTCGGCAGGCTATCCGAGTGAGAGCGTATTCAGGGACCTTGCAAAGGACATCGATATCGATGGTCCGGCACTTGGTCCTGTATCCAAAAGCAGGAAAAAGAAGCTGCTATGTTTGATGGACGAGGTGTCAAACGTATGTGAGCAGGCCATTTCCGACCTGGCGACTACCTTCGAGTACCTTCTTGTCCGCTATAGTAGGGTGAATGCCAAGGCAACCGGCGATGTGTTGTTCGAAAGTCGGTTGGTTCCGGATCTGCTCATCCTCCTTGGGTGCAGGGGGAGAAGAACCATACAATCATTTTACGACCCGTATTGCAGAACTGGTTTTCTTCTGTCGCATGCCCGCTATAGACTCTCGTCCGAAGGCTGTCTGTATGGACAATCCGAAAACTTGTTTGAGTACAATATGGCTCGATCTTTCATGTTTTTGTTGCACATCGACCCAGCTTCATATGTGCTCTCTCATGAAGATTCACTTGTATGTGGAAATACCTTCGAAGAGCGCAGGTTCGAGGTGATTGCCAGCATTCTTCCCAAGAAGAGGCGATGGCTTGGTGATGATGACTTGTCGCTCCTAGGTGACGAGAGGTTTTCTCCGGCCGGGGTGATTGCACCGAAGACGAAGACGGAACTTGCCTACGTCATGCACAGCATAGCATTTCTTGCCGACAAGGGAACGGCAGCCTTTGCAATATCGATCGGGGCTCTGAGCAGGATACGCTCTGAAAAAGTGATACGAAGATGGCTTTTGGACAATAATCTGGTTGACGCTGTTGTAAGAATTCCAAACACTGCTCTTCCTTCCTCCCAGAGGCAACAGTGTGTGCTGGTCATTCGAAAAGGAAAGAGTGACAACAGCATACTCTTTGTTGATGCGACGCTGAAAGACGAGCACAAGAAATTCGACTTTGGGATGGTAGGGAGAATAGTTGATATCTACTGTCAAAGAAAGGAAGTGCCATCTTACTCGGTTCTCGTGGACAGGCATGAGGTGATCACAAACGGATGCGACCTGACCCCCTTTGTGTATGTCCGCACTCATCGAAGTCCTGAGGAAATGGACAGCACGTCGCTTTGCAAAACCATGGAAGATATAACAAGCCAGATTGCCTCGGTTTCTTCCTTTTGTGAATCATTTGAGCAGTTGCAAGCAACCCTTATGGTTGCCCCGTCTCAGCCTGTCCTCTCTTGCGCTACGGTAAAAATGGGAAGAAATGCAAAGACATCCACTGCAATCGGTTCTTCTGTAGCTGTTGCATATATCAGATTGTCAGATCTTGCCCAGGTACTCAGTACGAGTAATCTTGTTCAATCTGAAGAGCCTCCAATCTTTGTTGATGCTGCCTCTGTAAAGATGTTTGAACAGGATACCGTGTTGTTTCCCAAGAGTGCAGCAAGCATAAGGTCCGGCAGGCGGGGGATCCTCGCACAGCGTTCAGCTGTGGACGGAAACCTGTTGGGCCTTCATGCAACAGAGGAGATCGAGCCTGAGTATCTTCTGTATGCATTCGGCTCTTGGCTTTGCAACGAGTATCTTGCAAGGGTCGATCGTACGCAGATCCTGAAACTCTCAGAGGCTGTACAAGCTACGATCAAGCTGCCGCCTAGAGCGGTGCAGAAGCGCATTGTCCAAGCGATCAACGCCAGCGAGCAAACTGAATATCTGATGACTGAAAAGCTCTCAATGGCAAAACAGTACTTTGCTGGATGTTTGCATGAGTTGATGGCTTCTGTTTCCGATGAGCCTGAAGTGAAGATCTGCGATGTTGCTGAGGTCACTAAAATTCTGGGATACAACTACAACAAGTTTGTGAAGTACTCTGAGGATGGATCCTGTCTAGCCCTCAGAGGGTGCAACATAAAGAATGGAAGTCTAGACCTCTCTAGCGCTCAACGCCTTGATGATAAGATCCTTCATATGATCAGCGGTTCTCGTTTATACAAAAATGACATCCTCTTTTCCTATGTCGGTACACCTGGGCATGTGGCTGTGGTCGATGCTGATGACCGCTATTATCTGGAGCCTGATGTAGCCTTGATCAGGGTTGATACGACGAAAGTGAATCCTGCCTATCTTTGCTATTGGTACCAGAACAGTCCTGTATGTCGAATAGACGTCATTGCCGGAGGAGCCTCCAAGGGGCGAAGGAGCATCCCTTTCGACCGCATACGGGATTTTTGCTTCAATCTCCCTCCTTTGTCTGTCCAACAGGCAATAGTAGAGACTCTTCAGTCACACTGTATTGCAACCATCGAGGCCCTGAATAAGGCCCTTTCCGAGGTACAGAAGAAGCGTGACGACTTCATTGCGAAGCTGAGCTCCCCGTTCTAGGGAACTCAGCGTTCAACGCTGCAACTCAGGCAAGTTCTCCTGCTGCCTTAATCTTCACCCTGCTTGTGTTGCCGGGGTAGTAAGCCAAAGGAACGTCCTCGACGTCAATAATCTGTACGGTCTCTTCCAATGCCCCGCTCTTGACTGCCAAGGCGATTGCTTCTTGTTTGGCAGCCTGTAGAGCTTCTTCTCTGGATGTCTTATCAAAGGAAATCAGTTTTTCATAGGTTCCACTTACCTTGCTGATCGCCGACCCAATGGCGTTGGCCGTCCCGTGGTGAGGTGGCGTCTGTACACTCTTTGCCCCGAGAAGCGTCTTGGGGATGATGAGCGAGCCCCCGCCGACTAGGACCACGTCCATCGGATCGGAGGATATCTTGATGGCATCCAGATTATCCTCGACCATCATCTTGATAGCTTCTAGCCCTTTCTGTACGAAATCAGCATCGAGATGTGCCACCTTTGCAGGATCACCAAGATTCGCCAAGCCAGAGGCTACTGCCAAGTCGGTTGCCGTAATCGTATCCCCTCCAAACACCAGAGCCTTTTGTGTAATCTGATAGCCGACACTCTCAGGACCTACCGTAACACTTCCATCACTCTGTTTTTGTACAATTGAACCACCTCCAAGTCCGATGGAGATGACGTCGGGCATCCTGAAATTGGTGCGCACCCCTCCGATGGTAACCGCTACCCCGCTTTCACGAGGGAAGCCGTTCTGAATCACTCCGATGTCAGTGGTAGTGCCTCCGACATCGATGACCACAGACTCCTGGATGGAGCAGAGGTAATCGGCTCCGCGGATGCTGTTCGTCGGTCCACAGGCGATTGTCAGGATCGGATAGCGACGGGCTTGCTCCATCGTCATGAGTGTTCCATCATTCTGGGACAGGTACAGCTCTGCATTGACAAGTCCTTCCTGTTGTAGACTTTCGGCAAAGCCATCGGTAAACGTCTTGGCGACCTGGTGCAGAGCTGCATTGAGAATGGTGGCATTCTCCCGTTCCACCAAACCCATGGACCCGATCTCACTGGAGATGGAGATATGGATGTCTTCCCCCATCACTTTTCGACAAATTCGAGCAGCCTCCAGCTCATGGTCATTCCTTACAGATGCGAACACACAACTGATGGCCACTGCTTGTACCCGTCCCTTGAGAGAGAGGAAGAATGCTTTTGCGGCCTCTTGATCCAGTGGAGCAATCTCCTTGCCGTCATATTCATACCCTCCGCCTATGATGGCAGTGTCCACAGCCACGGTTTGCAGTGCTTCTGCCCAGTCGATCATTGGGGGTATCGCTTCTGCTGCAGGAGCGCCGATTCTCAGAATTCCTATCTTTGCAAGGTGCTTGCGTTCAACAATGGCGTTGGTGCACTGGGTGGTGCCCAACATGGCCTTGGTAACCAAGGATCGATCAATCTTCGATACTTGTAGGATGGAACGCAGTGCACAGAGAATTCCTGTATAAACATCTTCACTGGTTGGTTGTTTGATTTCTGCCACCACATTGAGGTTCTCATCGATCAACACGGCGTCGGTATTGGTTCCCCCGACATCAATTCCCAGGCGGTACTGCATCACTTAACCTCCTCAAAGCGCTCCTCGAGCGGAATATAATCTGTATCACAACCAAAGTAGCGAGGCCCCACCAACTCCAAGCCCTCAGCGCACCTCCATAGGGGGAAGCAAGGAAGACCCACCACCAATACGCGCTTGCCGTATTTCAATGCATCGGTTGTAACCGGCAGGAAGGTTTCCGTGTCAACGAGACAAATTAGATCGGGCACTGTGGCAACATATTCACCATCGACAATGGCTGAGAGGTTCTCGTTCTGAAATTCCACCTTGGCTTCTTTGCCTTTACAATCGGCGATACCGTCAAGCAGCACCGTTCCGAAATTGAAAGCTCCTCGTGTCTCTCGTACCACATCACTGATCTTTCCCTTGAAAAGGCGGTAGCCGCCGGTAAATGAAAGGAAGGTTTCCTCAGGGCTCTTGTCAGTGCTTTTCTTCACCGTCCTGATTGCTTTGCCCAGTTGTTCGGATCGGGTGACGATATCCCGCACTCCATACTTTTTCACCGTTTTTCCGTTCATGGGATAGAGCGCGACTGCCACAGAACCGCCACAGCTCATCGTTACAGCTCTGGCCAGCTCCTCGGTCCACTTGTTTGAAATGGTCTCGAAGATGACAGCATTGCCCTTTTCATCGGTGAGGGCCATAGGCGTTGCGCTGACGCCTCCGATGGAGAAGGTAACCATCTGCAGCTCGGGGAAGGCTCTTCCCATGCCGTCGACATCGACCAAGGGCAGGCCCAGGGTGGCTGCACAGACGATGGGGAACATGCTGTTGAAGCCCCCGGCTTCCATGGGCATGAATGCGTACACCTTTTTGCCGAAATACTTGCTTACCAAATCATACAAGGCTTTGGCCTCCCGTCCGTTCGCCGCTTTCTCTGCGAGTACGGTCGGAGCTCCCATCATGGCCATGGGGACGATCAGCTCATCGTCGGGAATTTCATCCACACTGATCAAGGAGACCGGACCATACTCCTTGATGGCGCTCATTGCCATGAGCTTTCCGATATAGGGGTCTCCACCGCCTCCTGCGCCTAATAGGGAAGCGCCCAAGGCAATGTCTTCAATCTCTTTCAGTCCAATTGTTCTCATGCTTGTACCTTCTTGTTTTTCATCAGTTTATGCAGCAGGATATAGCTGACCATCGATACCACGATCCCGTTGATGGGCCCAATGAAGAAGACGACTACATTGCCCGTCACATAGGCAACAACGGCACCCAGGACAAAAGCGATGATTCCATCAAGAGCAAAGCCTTCGATACTCGTAAGCTGTTTTCTCTTTCCTTTTCCAAGGATCCAATAGGAAGCTATGATCACTCCGGCGATCGGGGGAATAAATGCAGTAAGGATGCTCAAGAATGTCTGGAATCTACTCATTACACCTACCGCAGCAAGGATGGTGCCCAACGAGCCGGCTACAGCTGTTGCAATCTTGAATTTTTTCTCACCAACTCCAAAGAGGTTCGAAACGGCAATACCGCCGCTATAGGCATTGGTTACATTGGTTGTCCACGTTGCAAGAACCAAGGCAACCAGACCCACTGCCGGTACCCCGACTGAAGCGAGAACGGCAGAAATGTCGTACTGCCCGGCTACGATGGAGAGAACCGCTCCGATGAGGATCATGAGCAGTCCTGCAGGCAATACGCCCAATACCGATGATTTAATTACATCAGCACGGTTTTTTGCAAAGCGTGAGTAGTCTCCGCTGATGACCCCTCCGAGTGCAAAGGTGGCGACAGTGAGGCTGATGCCGGTCACCAGGGTCATCGGAGCTACCGGCTCATAAGCCCTGATGATGGACAGACCGTCGTTCTTGGTGAAGGCTGCAAATACTCCATAGGCCATGACCAACAGCAAGGCGGGTACTGCAATATAGTTGAGGTACTTCAAGGCTTTGTAACCGTACATTGCAGTGAGCAGCATCAAGATGCCCCAGACGAAGGAGCTTAAAGGAACCGGGATGGAAAAGCCGGTCATGGATGCAATCATCGCAGAGAATGATGCGCCACAGACAGCACTTTGGATGCCGAACCATCCGATACAGGCTACTGCGAGCATCAGGCTGATGATGTACTGTGCTCCTTTTTCGCCCAAAACAGCAGCTGCCATGGAGACGGTGGGAAGACCGGTGTCACAGCCTTCCATGCCCATGAAGCACATGTAGGTGCATACAATACCATAGCCGAGCAACACACACAGTATTACGCCGCCTAGGGTGAATCCCATCCCCAGAAAGCCCCCGATCATCAGACAAGGTACGCAGATCATGCTGCCGATCCAGATCATAGCCAGACTGCCCCAACTCTGTCGCTGTGAGGCGGGAATTTCAAACCCTGTGTTGTGCTCACTCATATGGTCTCTCCTAGCAAGTAATTAAGATTTGTTAGGAGCATACTGGGTGATTACAAATCCGTCATTGGCTATAGTTCCAAAATTATTTCTGTAATCTTTGTCCAAAAAGACAAAATCATGAGCCTAGGATTCTCCAGATTCCCAAGGCTGAAGCAAGAAACGAGCTCAGCGGAAAGGAGGTAACCTCAGATCCGAACAGAGTGTTGAGTTTCTGTACTCGGTACTTGACTGAGTTTGTATGAAGATTGAGCTTTATTGCAGTCTTTGCAA
Organism: uncultured Sphaerochaeta sp.; assembly: GCA_964547185.1. GTDB lineage: Bacteria > Spirochaetota > Spirochaetia > Sphaerochaetales > Sphaerochaetaceae > Sphaerochaeta. Next base: position 24,292 of record CAZJMG010000021.1, on the reverse strand, counting down.
TTGAACCTTGGCAATCGAGCAATAATGTTGCAAGGGTTTTAAGGCTTTCAGAATCTTGTCCTGTTGGACGAAGACAATGCATTTTTGTCTCGATGGCAATCTGGCCTTGCTCGATGGTTTGCAAGCATTCCTTGGCAAAGGCAAGGTCCTGGGCGGTATAGTAGCGTGCAGCTTCAAAGATGAGGCGACACGCATCCTTGGTCTCTTGGATGGTCAGATAGGAGAGCCTGACCTCCGTTGTGGTCAGCGTATGTTGGATGGAGAACAACGTACCCCCTAGCGGTGCGAGCTCTTGTGCTATAGCCTCACGTTCTCCTAGGCAAAACCCGTCGGTGAAGGCAACAATCTGTTTTTCGTATGCATCACAGAGGCAGGTTTTGTAGTTTTCTTTCAATACACGGTTCAATTGCTTCTTGCATAGATCTTCTGAACTGCCTTGTTTGCCTGGAATCAACACCCACATCTCCTGAAGGGCCGCCACGTCGATATGAAACAGCTCTCCCAGGCGTCGCATCTTGATCGGCTCGTCTCTGAGGATGGTCCGGATCATCTCTTCTGAGATGAACTGGTTGTGCTGAGGGTTCCAGATGTTTACAAACAGTTGCACCACTTCCTCGATTTGTCTGAGCAGTTCTTCCGAGAGGTTCGATCCATCAGTGGTGATGACAGAGAGGAACATTGCAGGTCCTTTTGCTGCAGTAATTCTTCGTTTGTATTTTTTCCAGCTTTGCGGGAATCGATGTGTGTCCAAGGCTTGGACCAAAAGAGTCTCTGCAGCTAATGGGTAGGCTACCGCATTGAGCAGTGTGTTGTTCTGGTCGGTGAGGATGAAGCTCGTGTGCAGTCGGTCGCGAAGCATACAGAGCAAGGTGTCCATGGTTTTCAGGTGTTCCGGAAGCTTTGTAACTTGGTTCAGCAGATCCCCTGAAAAAAGTGTCTGCTCCGTCCTGTCCTTGATGATCGCTTCCATGACAGAGGTGATGACCTCGCTGTATCGGTAACTGATGTTGCCCACCGGCATGACGATTAGGGCGATATTATTGGCATCGGCGACGTCAAGGACTCTCTGGTCGAGCTCCGGTACGATGATACCCAGGTAGTAGAGAATCACCCCCACCTCCCCATAGTTGGCTAGGCCTTTGAGGATGTTGCATTGAGCCTCTACGTCAAAGCGGATGTTGTACCAACAGGTGAGGGCTACTTCGCTGCCGATGAATCGATTTTTCTCAAAGAACTCGTCAAGCAAGGCGGTGGGCTGTGCATATTCCAGAACCGAGACGGAGGTGACAGGACGTGAGAGCGAACTGTGCCCAGCAACCACCGTTGCGTCTTTGAGACAAGGAAGCTTCAACAAAGTTGATAATGTAACACTCATTGCTCTACGCTAGTGAATGTCCTCTTTCTTGTAAAGAGAAACAGGGCTTGATAATCCCAACAATGTATGCTGTTGGAGCTCGTAGAGGCTGGACATAGTACTCCTTGGTCTTGCTGCTCACCATTTTCGCTCGAAGCATGTAAGGAAAACTTGTTAAGGAAAAGTAAGTACGTTATAGCGTACTTTAGTCTTAAAATCCGATAATAATTCTTATATAGGGTACTTTGTGACTGTGGTGCAATGTATTCACATGTTGCTTATATGAATAAATGCTACTATATTAGTAATAAGTTCATAATATAGGTAATAAGTAATACTATGATATCACTAATAAGTCCATCAAAGGCACAGAAGATTATTGCACAGAATGTTCGCGAACGCAGGTTGTTGCTTGATCTTACTCAAGAAGGGCTCTCTGTTCGTTCGGGAGTACCTGTAGCAACTCTGCGCAAGTTCGAACAGCAAGGAGTAATTTCCTTGGAATCACTGTTGAAAATTGCAATCGTACTAGGGATGTTGGATGCTCTTATCAAAGCTGTCGAGGTCCCAAAAGATGCCTATACTTCTCTCGATGAGATTGTCAAGAGTGAATCAAAGCCAAAGAGAAAGAGAGGGCGTATCTCATAATGAGATTCTTACTATCAATTGATTAGGAATGCACCGTGGTGCTTTGCACATCACATCGCATTTGTGTACTCTCTATGCCATGGAACTACCTTTTTTCACTGGAATGGCTACCGGTGCCACCCTTATCATTGCAATCGGGGCCCAAAATGCGTTTGTCCTTACCCAGGGCATTCGAGCTCAACATCGGTTTACTGTAGCGATTATCTGTTCAACGCTCGATGCACTGCTCATAACTTTGGGTGTGGCAGGTATGGGGAGCTTGATCGAGCAATCCCCAAGGTTGCTCGGTTTTGCTGCCGGTGGCGGTGCGCTTTTTCTTTTTGTGTACGGCTTGAAGAGCTTGATCTCTGCCTTTCAGTCAGAAAGTGGGCTGCTCTCAGAGCAGACTGGCAGTATGAGCCGAAAACAGGTGGTGTTCACTACTTTGGCAATCACGTTGCTCAATCCTCATGTATATCTTGATACCGTGGTACTGTTGGGTGCGATCAGCAGTACCTATGGTGGACAGAGCAGGCATCTTTTTGCAACAGGAGCCATAACCATGTCATTTTTCTGGTTCTTCCTCTTGTCCTACGGAGCAGCATTGCTCGCCCCTCTCTTCAAAAAGGCAATCACATGGAGGATCCTGCACACTGTGATTTTCTTGGTGATGTGGCGCATTGCTTTCTCGTTGTTGCAATACGCGAACAGTATCTAGACAAGACTAGCTGAATTCTTAATCTAATAAGAACACACACTAGGTCTTAAGGTGAGATTCTGCTCAGTTTATACGCTTAATTCCTATTGATATATGAGAATGATTCAAGAGAGCAGTCCGTAATCTCCATATGGTAATAGCGAATATCATGAACTACTATACACAAGCACTGCTCAAATACAACGGCTATTTGAGGTCTCAATACATTGTAATTCTTCTCCTATTCTTGGTAGCATCTACAAGTTGCATGATAGGAGTAATAGATGGCATTTTCTGAGCAGGATTGGAAGAAAGCGAAAAAGCTATGCAGACTCAATGAAGAGGATATCCGCATAGCAAAGGAAATGGGTCTCAACCCCAAGAGTTTGATCAAGATTGGATAGTTATGTCGATCCCCCAATTCGTAAGGAGAAGTTCGCCATAACATGACTGATAGGTCTGTCGGGGAATTGAATCCGATTGAACATAGCCTGAATCGCCAAAACTGCAATTTCATCACAAGGCTGGACTATAGTTGTGATAGATGGATACATCTCTTCTGCGAGCTTGGACCCATCAAATCCGGCAATACGGAAATCTTTTGGGATGGCATATGATTTTCTCTGTAATGCTCTCATAATACGAGCCGCAACATAGTCGTTGGAACCCACAACATTGATTGCACCTTCAGCTTTTAGCTTTGTTCCGAGTCTCTCTTCTTCTGTTACCACGTGAATCCATTCTTTCTGTGGCATAATTCCATGATCAATGAGAGCATTCTGGATTCCCTTCCATCGAAGCTGTACAGCTTGTCCGATGTTGGGCATAGTACAAAAATCAATTCGATTTGATCCGTTTTGCAAAAGGTAATCAGCGAGCATGTACCCAGCACGAAAGTTGTCAATTGAGACCAAGTCGCATCCCTGATTAGCAGGAAATACTGCGGGGGTACAGTCGATCATCACAACAGGGATGTTTGCAGCGGCAAGCTTTTTAAATATGAGTTCATTCTTGATTCGACTATCATCAGCAAGCTCAACAGGAGCAATAAACACCCCGTCAACACCCTGTTCTATATAATAATCGGTCATGTGTCCCAAACTATAGAGATCGATTGATCCTTGAGGTACTTGTCCCCCAAAGAGTAGGTTGAAATTGAACTTTTTAGAATATTCGGCAATTGATTGGGCAACATTCCCAAAGAACCCTTCCATCCGTAGTAAAGGAAATATTAGACCAAAGAGTGGAATCCTTCCATCAACTTCCGGTTTCTTTAGCAAAAAAGTTCCTGACCCTACCCGGCTTTCAAGAACTCCTTCATTTTGAAGTTTTTTCAATGCCTTATGCACAGTTGGACGTGAAACGGAGAACTGTTCGGCCAGCTTGGAGGCAGATGGAATTTCATCCCCTACCTTATAAACTGGATTTTGAAGTATTTCGAGCAATTCAGAGTAGATTTCTGAAAAAACATTATTTTTTCCCATTGCAGTGTCTCCAAAATTGATAATAACCCTAATAAAAGATAATTGCAATAATTGTTAACATTAGAATGCAAGTATTAAAAATAAAAATTGACAACTAGTTTACATTTGAGTTATCTTTTTGTAAGCATCTATTTTTTACAATTAATGAACAGGAGCTCTGTATGGACTCAGGTAAGCGAAAGGATTTACAACTGATTGCCCAAGATATTCGGATTCTAGGGCTTAACATGGTGCGTGAGGCACGATCAGGACATATAGGCGGTGCATTCTCCTTGTCGGAGATCATGGCCCTCTTATACTTCGAAAAAATGAATATCGATCCAAGTAGACCTCATTGGGATGACCGAGACAGGTTGGTTATGTCCAAAGGGCATGGGACTGTCGCGTTGTATCCAACACTTGCAATGAGAGGGTTTTTCCCTATCGAACGATTGAAGGATTTTAGAAAAATTGGAAAGCATCTATCTGGGCATGTGGAAATGCATTATGTACCTGGAGTTGATATGTCCACAGGATCTCTTGGGCAAGGCTTTTCTGTAGCAGTTGGTATGGCTTATGGAGCGAGAATTGCGGGAAAATCATTTAGGACATATGCAATTCTGGGTGATGGAGAGATTCAAGAAGGTCAAATTTGGGAGGCTGCGATGTTTGCAGCATCAGCAAAGCTCGATAACTTAGTAGCCATACTCGACTACAATAAAGTGCAGCTTGATGGCACAGTTGTGGAGGTTCAAAACTCAGGCTCTCCGGAAGACAAGTTTGCCGGGTTTGGTTTTCATGTGCTTAGTGTGGATGGACATTCAATTCAAGAACTATCAGATGCTTTGGAAGAAGCTTGCAAAACAAAAGGAAAGCCTACCATCATCATTGCGAATACCATAAAAGGGAAAGGAGTCTCCTTCATGGAAGGGAAGTCTGCATGGCATGGAAAAACCCCCACAGAAGAACAATTTGACCTAGCTTTCATGGAATTAAAAGAACAAAGAAATAAAATGGAGGCTATTTATGGCTGATAAAATTGCCACCAGGCATGCATATGGGCAAGCGTTGGCGGAACTCGGAGCACAAGAATCGATAGTTGCATTGGATGCAGATGTATCAACTTGTACCATGTCCTGTGATTTTGGGAAGATCTATCCCAATCGGTTCATCAATGTGGGAATAGCTGAAGCAAACATGGTGGGGATTGCCGCCGGGCTATCGACACTTGGATATATTCCGTTTGTCCATAGCTTTGCCATGTTCACAGCTGGGCGCTGTTTTGAGCAGATTCGTAATACTATTGCCTATCCACATTTAAATGTTAAGGTGGTGGGTACTCACGCTGGATTATCTGTTGGTGAGGATGGGGCGACACACCAATGTCTTGAAGACATCGGAATCATGAGAACCATTCCCGGTATGACAATAGTTCATCCTTGCGATGGAAATGAAACGAAAGAAGCGGTAAAGGCAATTGCTGCTCACATAGGGCCATGCTATCTTCGATTAGGCAGGGCTGCCCTTGATGTAGTGACCGGAAAAGAAGGATATACATTCAAGCTAGGAAAGGCTTCGTTGATGAAGTCAGGAAACGATGCAACCATCATCGCTGTTGGGATGCTGGTGCAAGCTTCACTGAAAGCGGCTGAAATACTTGAGGCAGAAGGAATTTCCGTACGCGTGCTGAATATGCACACGATCAAGCCTTTGGATAGTGAGGCCGTAGTGGCTGCAGCTAGAGAGACGGGGGCAATCATCACCGCGGAAGAGCACAACATCATCGGTGGGTTGGGGAGTGCCGTAGCAGAGGCTGTTACGTCATCCGAGTGTCCTGTTCCTGTATTCAGAATCGGAAGCAACGATACTTTTGGGCAATCAGGGAATGCCGAAGCTTTGATGGAGCTCTATGAGTTGACAGATAGTCATATTGCTGAGGTTGTAAGAAATATTGTGAAGTCAAAGGCCATAAAATAAACACTGTTGTAAACATGATGTAAAAATTATTGTAAATAAATTTGACAAATATGGAATCTGATGTTTACAATGAACTAACAACAAAAGAGAAAATGAACCTTTAGGTTCAGAAACATAGGAGGAACAGAACATGTTGAAAAAGGTATTGGTATTTTTGGTACTGGTCTCGTTGGTTGTGTCAGGATTGACAGCTGCCGGAGCCAAAGAATCTAGCGGTGAAGTGACATTGAGGAAAGTCGGTGTTACCATGCAGACGTTGGCGAATCCCTTTTTCGTTGAGATGGTAAGGGGTGTTGAGCAGGCAGCAAAGGAAATTAATCCGAATTGTCAGATCATCTCCCTTTCCGGTGACAACGATCTTGGAAAACAGACCACCCAGATAGATGATTTAATTTCTGCTGGTGTTGATTTGATAGTTCTCAATGCTGTAAACCATGAAGGTATTGGTCCTGCTGTCAGACGTGCAAAGGAAGCTGGGATTGTCGTGGTTGCTGCCGACGTTGGTGCTGTTGGAGCTGATTTTGTAATTCAGTCCGACAACTGGCAGGCAGGACGCCAGGCTGGTCAGTATATTGCTGACAGGCTCAATGGAAAAGGCAATGTGGTAATTATCACAGGGGATCCGGTTTCTGCAGTCTTTGGACGTGTTGGTGGAGCAAAAGAAGTTTTTGCCAAGTATCCTGGTATCAAGATTCTTTCAGAAGACCAGAATGGTAAAGGACAGAGAGATGTCAGTCTTGATCTCATGTCCAATATCTTGACTGCATACAGAGATATTGATGCTGTATTCGCAATCAATGATCCTTCAGCTATTGGCGCCATCCTCGCTATCAGACAGGCCGGTCGTCAGAATGAAATGTTTGTTGTAGGTGTTGATGGTTCTTCAGATGCGATTGTAGAAATGAAGAAGCCTGATTCGATTTTTGCGGCAACTCCTGCACAAACTCCAAGACAGATGGCCATGGAGGCTACAAGACTCGGATTTGAGATTATGAAGGGTAATAGACCTGCAGAACAAGAGATTCTTTATCCTGTTACTTTAATTACAAAGGATAACATGAACAGCTATACTCCTTGGTAATTGGGGCAATTAGACTTAGTTAAGAGAGATAATGCCGGTATTCCCGGCATGTCTCTCCTTTTCATAGAGGGACCCATTTACTGGAAAGGAGATTACGGTGGGAATCATACTTGAAGTACGTAACATTTCAAAACGGTTTCCTGGTTGCAAGGCCTTGGATGATGTATCGATTCATCTTAATGAGGGAGAGCTGCTTTCTGTTGTTGGAGAGAACGGAGCTGGCAAAAGCACATTGATGAAGATTCTTGCAGGGGTCTATAATCGAGACTCTGGTGAAATTATTCTCAATGGGAAGCCTGTTGATATCAAAGCCCCGAGAGATGCCCTCGATTTGGGAATCAGTCTCATTCATCAAGAGCTTTCTGTTGCTCCGGACATTACTGTAGCAGAGAATCTCTTCATGGGCAGGGAACCTCTTAAGCATGGGTTCTTCATAGACAGAAAAAAACTTATATCTGAGAGCAATAGAATTCTCGATATGGTGGAGGCCCCGTTCAGAGCTCATCAATATCCAAGAGAATTCAGCATCGCAGAGCAACAATTGATGGAAATTGCGAAGGCTGTAGGTCAGAATAGTAGAATCTTGATCATGGATGAACCAACAGCATCCTTAAGTCAGCATGAGATGGAGTCTCTTTTCAAGTTGATTGAACGATTGAAGAAAAAGAATATCTCAATCATCTACATCAGTCATCGACTGAAGGAGGTTGTGGATATTTCTGATCGTGTTGCTGTACTACGAGACGGAAGTCTTGTCGCAACATTGGAGAAGCATGAAATAAATGAGAACGACATCGTTAAACATATGGTGGGTAGGACTCTATCAGATTTCTATGGACAAGCAAAAAATTCCACTTCTGATGATGTAGTTTTATCGGTACGAAACCTCTCGGATGATACATTCATCAAAGATGTCTCTTTCAATCTTTATAAGGGAGAAATTCTTGCCCTTACCGGACTCGTAGGTGCAGGGAGAACTGAGATAGCTCAGATGCTTTTTGGACTCGATAAACGAGTATCGGGAGATATCTACAAAAGAGGTGAGAAACTGGAAATCGCCAGTCCTATCGATGCAATGAGGAATCAAATAGGGTTCTTATCTGAAGATAGAAAAGGCTCCGGCTTGTTTATAGAGATGTCTGCAGCGGATAATATCAGTTTTAATGTACTACGTAAGATTGCCTCCTATGGGTTCCTTGGCAGGGATACTACTGAGGATTTCTCAAAGCAGTACATCAATTCAATGCAGATTCGTCTCTCATCTCCTAAAGTGAAAGCATTGTCTCTTTCAGGAGGTAACCAGCAAAAGCTACTTTTGTCTCGCTGGCTTTCGATCAAACCAGAAATACTCATTCTTGATGAGCCTACTCGAGGCGTTGATGTTGGAGCAAAAAGCGAAATTTACAAGATTATCTTTGATTTGGTTGCTGATGGAAAGACATCGGTAATATTTATCTCAAGTGAGTTGCCTGAGGTCATCTGGTTGGCTAACCGAGTATTGGTTGTCCGTGATGGATCGATTGTCGGGGAAATCAAAGAGAAAAGCCAGATAACCCAAGACCATATCATGCAGTATGCTACTGGTGTTAAGAAGCCAGATTATCATTTTACTGACAATGGTACTGTATAAAGACGAGGAAATACATAATGACTATGATGAATAATCAATCGAGCAAGAAATTTGATTTGCAAAAATTTGGGGTTTTACCAGTTCTCATTTTGTTTTGTATTATGTTTGCTATCTTGGAACCTAAGTTCATGTCAGTAAACAATATCACTAATATTTTCCGTCAGTCAGCGGTTAATATCATCATTGCTTCAGGGATGACAATGGTCATTCTTACCGGTGGTATCGATCTTTCGGTTGGTTCCATCCTAGCGGTTTCCGCCGTTGTTGCACTTAGGGTGTCACTCACTCCGTTTGCTTATCTTGCCGTTCCCATCGCTCTGGTGGCAGGTATTGCAGCAGGTCTTCTCAATGGATTCTTGGTTTCCTTTTTTAAGATGCCTCCATTTATAGCGACACTCGGTATGATGACCTCGTTACGTGGAGCTGCGTATTTATTGGCCGATGGAACTACCGTAATCAACAACGACTTGAATTTTGCTTGGGTCGGTAACAATAATCTGGGCATTGTACCCTGGCAGGTATTCTTTGCGTTGATTATCATAGGGCTCTCTTGGATTTTTCTTCGAAGGACAGTTATAGGTACGCGAATTTATGCGGTCGGAGGGAATGAGAAAGCTGCGATTTTCTCAGGGATTTCTGTTTCTGTTATCATTCTCATTGTTCATGGATTGAGTGGTCTCTTCAGCGGTTTGGCTGGTGTGGTGATGGCTGCTAGACTTTATAGTGCGAGCGGCTTGCTAGGGGTTTCATATGAGTTGGATGCCATAGCAGCAGTAATTCTGGGAGGTACCAGCTTCAATGGAGGTATCGGGGGTGTCGGAGGCACGCTTGTCGGAGCATTGATCATATCCGTTCTTAACAATGGACTGATCATCATCGGAGTCCCCTATTTCTGGCAGCAAGTTATCAAAGGAATAGTAATTATTGTAGCGGTCATAATCGATATCTATCGCCAAAATATGAAAGTGAAGTAACTGCCATGTATGACATAATCTGTGCAGGGGTTGCCTGTCTTGATATTGTTATATCAGGAAATGTCAGCCCAAATGTGTTCCAAGTTGACAGTACTGCTGTTTCCAGTATTTCCCTTCATTCAGGAGGTGATGCTTCTAATCAAGCAGTAACAGCATCGATGTTGGGTCTCCAGACCGGTTTGCTTACCTGTATCGGGAATGATTGGAAAGGGCATCAGCTCAAACGACTTCTCGAAGAACGAGGAGTAAGAACCGAACTCATTGAAACAATGGAATCAGGTGACACCGTTACCTCAATTGTACTTGTAGGTGACGATGGCTCAAGAAACTTCATGTTTGATAGAGGCTGTGGCGCTGATTATATTCCTCACCACCTATCGATTGAAGCAGTTAAATCGTGCAAGCTTCTTTCCATTGGTAGTTTTTTTGTAATGCCCCGATTTGACCATGAAGGTGTGGAGCTTCTTTTGCGTGCTGCTAAGACTGTCGGGGCGATTACTGTTGCCGATATGACCTGTGATACTCTTGGTGAGGGGTTCAGGTATATCAGCAAGTACTTTCCTCTCATAGATTATCTGATGCCCAGCTTTGAGGAAGCTCGTGAGCTGACCGGCGAGGAGGATCCTCATAGAATGTGTCAATGCTTGCAAGCATATGGAGCTTCGCACATTGTTATTAAGATGGGTGCAAAAGGTTGTTATATTGCAACGCCTGAAAAGGAAGTCATGATACCTGCTACACCTGATACAAAAGTTGTTGATACAACAGGATGTGGTGATACTTTTGTAGCAGCATTCTGTTACGGATTACTTTCGGGGAAGAGCGTCGAGGAGTGTGCGCGATTTGCCCATGCTGCGGCCGCCATCAATGCTTCCCATCTTGGTGCATCTGGTCATATCCATTCTGCAGAAGAAGTGGAAGTTCTCATACGAAATAAGGAGCTATAGTATGTTGGTTACATTGAAACAGGTATTAACGGAAGCTAAATCGGGACAATATGCCGTCGGAGCATTCAATATTACAAATCCTCTTTGTCTCTCTCCGCTATTGAGAGCAGCCGAGGCTCAACGATCACCGTTGATCATTAACGTAGCTGAAGTTTCGTTCAAGGATGTTGATATCATGAACTTCTATCCAGCCATTGTACATGGGGCCAAAGAAGCTTCAGTTCCGGTCGTAATCAACCTCGACCATGGAACAACCGAGAATGGAATCATGACCGCACTTCGTTGCGGGTTTAGTTCAATTATGTTCGATGCAACAGCACACAGCTATGAAGAGAACATCCGTCTTACAAAAGGATATGCATCGATGCTGCATCATGTAGGAGTATCATTGGAGGGAGAGCTGGGTGTGATCGGAGGTTTGGAAGGAACCGAGGATGTAGATGGCTCTGATGCTGGGCTGTATACAGATGTAGATACTGTAAGACCCTTTGTTGAAGCGACAGGAGTTGATGCATTGGCGGTATCAATTGGCAATGTGCATGGGTTTTATAAAGGAGAACCCAATCTGCAGTTTGATTTGCTTAAGAAGATAGCTTCCGTTACATCAGTGCCGTTGGTGTTGCATGGAGGTTCTGGAATATCTGATGATGATTTCAGAAAAGCGGCATCACTTGGAATTTGCAAGATTAATTTTTATACTGGTTCAAGTGTTGCAGTTTTCAACAGCTTGGATAAGAAAATGAAAGAACTCAATGGAAATTATACTGATATGACAAACTTGGCATGGACCATGATGAATGCATATCAGAAGACTGTTGAAGAGCGAATGCAAGTGTTTGGTAGTGCAGGGAAGGCCTGATTCCTGCAATGTTCCAAGCTGACCTACACATTACTCATAGTCGGTATATTTGAAGAGGATAAAAAACAAACTTCATGAATAGGGCAATTGGAATTGATATTGGTACATCAAAAATTTGTCTGCTCGTATTTGACCTCGATTCATTTACTGTAATTGCCTGTGAATCAGTGGACAATACGGCTACGATAGAACTTCTTCCCAAATCGCATCATGAACAAGATCCGATTAAGATTTGGGAATTGGTTATATCTTTGTTTGATCGGGTTAAAGAGCAGACAGATTTCGTATCCTTGATAGCAATTACAGGTCAGATGCACGGGGTGATGATTATTGATGGGGATAACAAACCAATAACCAATTTCATCACTTGGAGAGATAATCGTTATCCAGTTGCAAGCTCATCAGAAGCAGATGCTCTTAGTAATGGTTGCTCGATGCATGTTGGGTATGGAGCCAACACAGTACTGGGGCTCCTCAAAGAATCAAAGATTACAAGTAAGGGTTGTCGTGTTATATCCATCGCCACATTTATTATGGGAATGCTCTGCGATTCCTATTGCATCGATGAAACCTTCGCTGCAAGTTTTGGAGTGTATGACATAATCAATCGTAGGTGGAATCAGAGTCAGATGACAAATCTGGGTCTACCTCCTGATCTTTTTGGTGAAGTAGTACCTTCAGGGACTCCCATGGGTTTCATTCTTCCTTCATTTGCTAAAAGATTTGGAATCCCTGACAGAGTGCAGGTATGTTCTCCTGTCGGTGATAATCAGGCAAGTATTATTGGATCTATTGGATTCTCTCGTCTTGGTGTTCTCAACATTGGGACCAGTGGCCAATTCTCCATTCCTACGAAAACCTTCAACTATTCTGCGGCTATCGAAGTTCGCCCATTCCCTGGATTTGGCTACTTACAGGTCTATTCCAGCCTCTGTGGGGGTTGGGCGTATGCATATCTTAAAGATTTCTGCAAAAACCTGTTAGCTCAATTTGGATTCCAGCTTACAGATAAACAGATTTTTGATCGTTTGGATATCTTGGCACAAGAGAACATGAATTGTGATACGCTTGAGGTTAATACACTATTTTTAGGAACCCGAGAAGACCCAGAAAAACGTGGATCAATACAAAACATCGATACAAACAACTTATCCATAGCCAATTTTGCCTATGGCTTTATTCAAGGAATTCTCAAAGAGCTGCATCATCCAAGTATCCTCTTGAATGATGTTCCATTTATGGTTGCCAGTGGGAATGCTGTAAGAAAAAGTCCACTGATGAAACAGGCTATAGAAAAGGAGTTCGGCTTACCCTGTAAGATTCCTCCTTTTCTCGAAGAGGCGACAATAGGAGCAATTCTTCTTGGATTCTCATATGGTAATGGAAATGAAACTGTAAATGCATTCTTTGAAAATTTTTACAATGAACGACAACCTGTCTGTAAACCCTGATATGTCGGACTTCTGAGCAATAAGCTTCGTTTGCAGCGTCTCCAAGATTTCTCCATCGCGATAGAAGTTCTGAACGGTAACCCCATAATAAATCGGCGATTTTCATGATACTTGTTGGGTTGTACAAGCGAATTTCAAATATTGGTAGTATCCCTACAATCTTCCATCTCAAATACAACGGCTATTTGATGTCTCAATATGTGCAACACATTGTAATCCTTCTCCTATTCTTGGTAGCATCTGTGAGTTGCATGATAGGAGTAATAGATGGCATTTTCTGAGCAGGATTGGAAGAAAGCGAAAAAGCTATGCAGACTCAATGAAGAGGATATCCGCATAGCAAAGGAAATGGGGCTCAACCCCAGGAGCTTGATCAAGAATATTTGCAATAATTACCAGCAATTACGAGATCCGAAAAACAGTATGGGCTGCTTTGCTTACTTTTCATCTCTGCAGGTATTCAATATATAACCAAGAGAGTAAGATTTCTGTATTACTGGAAGCGATTTCTTAAGAACGCATCTACGATATTGTTTGTAGTCGAAGTAGAAAGAGAAAAATTCGTTTGACAGATAGATACTAGTGGTATACCATACTTTAGTATGGAACCGGTTCCATAGAGATATTTTATATATCTTTAATCACAAGGAGGATTCTATGAGCATTAAAAGAGTAATGGTATCGATTAGTATCTTATTACTGATTACTGGAATGGTTTTTGGTGCAGGGTCAAGAGAAGCTCAGCCAAGAACTGTAGAACTGGAGTACTTTTCATTGAAGCCTGAAGCAGTACCTGTAATGGATGTTCTTATCGAGAAATTTGAGAAAGAGAATCCAGGAATCAAAGTTACCCAAACAGCTACCCCTGAACCGGGTACCGTTTTGAGAACACGTATTGCTACTGGCGAAGTACCTGATATTACCAATACTTTTCCAGCAGAGAACATGTATAAGAATTTGTTCAAGGATGGATTCTTTCTCGATTTAACCAATGAGCCATTCCTTAGTAACATCCCTGAGTCAACAATTGATATTATCAGGTATGAAGGAAAGGTATATGCACTTCCAATGACATTGAGTGTCTATGGAATCTATTATCGCAAGGATATCTTCGCGCGGTATGGGCTGTCAGCTCCTACAACGTATGAAGAGTTGATGAACGCTGCGAGAGTACTCAAGGCCAATGGAGTTACTCCGTTTAGCTTTGCCAACAAGGATATCGGAAACATTGCACAGAGAACTGAACGTTTGCTTGGTGTCATCAACAATACAATCGATGAAGAGTTCAGGCAGATTGCCCGTGGTGAGATGAGGGTACAGAATTCACCGAGCTTGAATGCATTTGCAAAGATGATGCTTGAGACATATGAGTATGGTCAGGCTGACTCTTTGGCGATTGACTATGAGACTTCCGTAGCTGACGTGGTAAATGGAAGAGCTGCAATGACTATTTCCGGTACTTGGGCTTTGGGAACCATGAGAACCCACAACCCAAATATTGATGAGATTGTAGAGTTGATTCCTTTCCCGAACCCAATTGGAAAAACAAATGTACCCATCAATGTGGATACTTCTTTCAGTGTTTCCAGTGACACAAGGCACAAGGCTGAAGCTTTGAAGTTTGTTGAGTTCATGTCGAGAACAGAAAATGCACAGATTTATGCAGACATGGAGAAATCTCCAAACATCGTCAAGGGAGTTCAATACAATGTAGTACCTCACGCAAGGATGTTGGATTACCTTGCTGCTGGTGATATCTATGTTACTGCAATTAATTTCTGGCCTACCGGCTTGAGAGAGGAAATCAGGACTCCGGTTCAGCTGTTGCTGATGAACGGCAATGTTGATGCTTTCCTTACTTCCGTTGGCAATGCAATTAATAGATACTATAACAATTAGTACTCACTACGTTAAAAAGAGGGTGGGTGATCCACCCTCTTTTCTTAAAGGTTCCCATCATTTTCCAGATTGGTTCTATACCATTTCATAGGGAGACGACTTTTGAAAACTAGAAAAACCATTGAAAATGTTCGAAGTTTAGGGAATAAAAAGATCTCTAGCAGGTCATTGACCTTTTTTCTATTCACAATACCAGGTCTTGGGTTATACACCCTGTTCTCAGTTGTACCGATACTTATGGGTTTTTATTACAGCCTTACAAATTGGAATGGTTATAGCAGAAGTTATGATTTCATTTGGTTCAGGAATTTTCGAACAATTCTTGGTGATGATCGGTTCTACAAAGCCCTTTCCTTCAATTTCAGGTATTCATTCTTTTTAGTGATAGGACTGATATCACTCAGCGTAGCAATTGCATTGCTGTTGAATTCCAAACTAAAACATATATCCTTCTTTCGAGCCATCTATTTCTTCCCTGCTGTTCTGAGTATGCTTACCGTAGGACTCATCTTCAACCAAGTGTATTATCGCGTCCTTCCTCCACTTGGTTCTTTATTGGGAATTCAATTCTTCCAACAAAGCCTCCTCTCTAGAACGAGTACCGCAATTTTCGGGGTTCTTTTCGTGCATCTCTGGCAAGGTTTGGCACTCCCTACCGTACTGGTCCTCGCTGGATTGCAGACAGTACCTACAGAACTCTACGAAGCTGCAGAAATTGATGGCATCTCAGCAGTTCAGAAGTTTTTCCTCATTACATTCCCTTTCCTCATTCCTGTGTTGAGTGTGGTGCTCGTTCTGGCATTGAAAAGCGGAATCATGGTATTCGATTACATCATGAGTATGACCAGTGGTGGCCCTGGCGGTTCTACTGAAAGTCTTGCTCTTCTTATCTATCGACACGGATTTGCTGAAGATAGATTTAGTTACAGTATTGCTGAAGCTATCCTGGCAGGAATTATTATAAGTTTAATCTCAGCTATTCAGATTAGTGCCTCCAATAGAAGAAGGATCGAACTATGAAACAAAGTAAGCTTACCATGACCGGGAAATACATACTTTTAGGCCTCGGAGCACTTCTGATTCTTTCTCCTTTGTATATAACGATTATTACACCTTTCAAAACACCTATGGAGAACTCTGTCAGTTTCTTTTCATTTCCTAGAACGCTGTACCTGGACAATTTCAAGACAATCCTATCGTCCCCAAGATACTATCAGGCATTGCTGAATACGATTTATGTTACAGTCTTCACCTTGATAGGATCGGTATTGGTCATGCCAATGATGAGCTATGCAATATCGAGATCTATGCATACCCACAGGTTCTATAGGTTCGTCTACTACTTTATCCTGATGGGGATATTCATCCCTTTCCAGGTAAAAATGATGCCGTTGGCCAAGCTCATGAGTTCATTGAGATTGCTCAGCCCTACAGGACTGATACTTTTAGCGATCGGATCGGCTGCTTGTGAAAGCACGTTCCTCTATGTTGGATACTTCAGCTCCATTCCAAAGGATATTGAAGAGGCAGCATACATTGATGGGGCTTCAACTAGAAAAACCTTCTCCGCAATTATCCTTCCTTTGATAACTCCTATGATCTCAACTATTATGATCAAGGATGGATTATGGATGTGGAATGACTTTATGATGCCTTTGATCGTGTTGAATCGCACGTGGAGATACTGGACCTTGACGCTGTTCCAATACAACTTCAAAACTGAATACACCACTGACTATGGGCTCAGTTTTGCAACGCTTGTTCTCTCCATTTTGCCAATCATGATATTCTATACATTCATGCAGAAGAAGATTATTTCTGGGTTGACGTCCGGAGCTGTTAAAACTTGATTAGGAAGTACTATGAAGATCAAATATCTTGGAACTGCTGCTGCAGAGGGCATTCCGGCACTTTTTTGTTCGTGTCCGGTATGTACGAAGGCTGGTGTTGTAGGTGGAAAAAACCATCGTACAAGGACTCAAGTATTGATTGATGATACGATCATCATCGATTTCCCTCCTGATTCGCTGATGCATGCACAGAGGGAAGGGATCAAGCTGTTGGAAATTCCCGTAATCTTTGTAACACATTCCCATCAGGACCATTGGTATCCCAATGACCTGTTATTCAGGAAGCCTCCATACGGTTGGGGAGTGGAAACGCCGCTACAGATTTTTGGGAATGAGACTGTCAAACAGAAATTTGATGCGTTGGAGTTTCATAAGGATGAGTTGTTGTCGGCATCCGTCAAGATGCACTTGGTAGAACCATTTGTTCCCATAGTATTCGGCAAGTATACGGTTACCCCTTTGCTTGCAACTCATGACAAACGGGAGCGGTGTTATTTTTACAGCATTGCTTGTGAGAATAAGTGCTTGTTATATGCTCATGATACAGGACATTTTCCAGAGGCTACAAACGATTTTATCAAAGGAACTCGATTTGATGTAATCAGCATGGATTGTACGATGGGATCCTTGAAGGATGGGAACAATCATATGGGCCTTGCTGACAACCGGCAACTTGTGAAGACCTTGCGTGCTTTAGGTTGTTTGGATGAAAAGACGAAAATCGTGGTCAATCATTTTTCCCACAATGGTGGGTTGTTGCATGAAGAAATCGAAGAGAACGTGAAGGAAGACGGATTTATCGTTGCGTATGACTCAATGACAATCGAGTGCTAGCATGATGCGTTTTCAAGGGGAGAAGAGATGAAAATAGTATTGATCGGGGCCGGAAGTGGCCAATTTGGATTGGGTACTTTGGGAGATATATTTCAGAGCCGGATCTTGGCGGGAAGCCAGATTGCTCTTGTGGATATCAATGCTGAAGCCTTGCATAATGTGTATTCGGTTGCCCAAGACTTCATACAGCAGCATTCGTTGCCATTCGAGTTGCAAGCAACAACAAATCGTGATGAGGTGCTCCAAGGTGCAGATATAGTCCTCATTTCGATTGAAATCGGCAACAGATTCCAGCTGTGGGATGAGGATTGGACGATACCTCAGCAATTTGGGATCAAGCAGATATACGGTGAAAATGGGGGAGTTGGGGGGATTTTCCACTCTTTGAGAATTGTTCCGGTCATCATGGATATCTGCCAATCTATCAATAGGTTATGTCCAGATGCATTCGTATTCAACTACTCCAATCCTATGACCGCAATATCCACAACCGTGTTGCGGAAATACCCTGATCTTAAGTTCATTGGTATGTGTCATGAGATTGCTTCTTTGGAACGGTATCTTCCATCTATTCTGGGTACGCACTTCGAAAATCTCACGCTACGCTCTGGCGGGCTCAACCATTTCAGTGTTCTATTGGAAGCCAAGTATAAAGACAGCCAGAAAGATGCCTATCCAGACATCCTTGAGAAAGCCCCCAAGTTCTTCGAAACAGAGCCCGGCTATTCCGACCTCCTGGAATACAGCAGGAAACATGGCAAACTGCCAAATACCGAAGGAAATACAGAACGATTCTTGCTTGATTCACCAAAAAGCAAGAAAGCATGGGCAGACCGGACCCTTTTTAAAGAAATTCTCGATACGTATAGACTGTTGCCCATCACAACAGACAGCCATCTTGGTGAGTACATCCCGTGGGCGAACGAAGTCTCCGACCATAGGGGTATCAAGGATTTTTATACGGTGTATCAGTTGATGCTTACAAAATTTAGACCTAAGATTGAACTGGTGCGTCACGAGCGGGTTATTCTTATTCTTGAGGGGATAGAAACTGACAGTGGGTATGAGGAGCCTGCCGTAAACTTGCTTAATCAAGGGCTCATCCCGTCGTTGCCGGATTGGGTTGCTGTGGAAGTGCCAGGAATTGTCACCAAGAAAGGAATACAGGGCATAGGTTTTCCCAATTATCCCAAGGGGTTTGCAGCCCTGTTGAGAAATTACTGTGGCGTGTATGATTTGGTTGCAGAGGCCATCTTGCAAAAAGATAAGGAGTACGTAGTACAAGCCATCTTGGCCAACCCCATAGTCAATTCCTACCATACTGCAAGGGAACTGACTGATTTCATGATCGAAAGACAAGCAAAATGGCTTAGCTATCTGATATAGGATGGGTGGTGTTTATTAACATACTGGATGAGGTTGAATGTAAAGCATGGATAAAATAACGATCAAGGATATTGCAAAAAAGGCAGGAGTCGGGGTCGGTACGGTATCCCGAGTGCTGAACAGCAGCAGTCATGTGTCTGAAGATACCCGAAAACGAGTACTCGAAGTCATGAGGGCCTTGGAATATATTCCGAGTGCTGCTGCAGTCAGGTTGGCTCGCAGAGCAAACAATGCAACGATCATCGGTCTTTTACTTCCTGATATAAGCAACCACTTTTTCTTTGAGATATTTGAAGTCATTTATCGAGAACTGAGAATACATGGTGTGGATATCCTCATTTTCAATTATGAGGAGCACCATGTTGAAGTAATCAACAAAATACTTGATTCAGCGGTTTCCATCCTCCTGATTTTTAACTTTCACCTTGATGACCAGGAAAGAGAGCTTC
This sequence comes from uncultured Sphaerochaeta sp., assembly GCA_964547185.1. Taxonomy (GTDB): domain Bacteria; phylum Spirochaetota; class Spirochaetia; order Sphaerochaetales; family Sphaerochaetaceae; genus Sphaerochaeta. The sequence goes on along the minus strand of CAZJMG010000021.1, from coordinate 4,814 downwards.
TCTATAACAGAAATATCCAATACCTCTATGTTGATTCCCCTGTGTTATGTGAACGCTGTTTGTATATGGACAACATCCATGGGGGGATACTCGCTGCGCAACACTTGCTCGAAAAAGGTGTCATGCATCCCTGTTTTATTGCAGACATACAAAACTCCAAGTCCAGCCAAGATAGATTGGTTGGCATGAAACAAGTATTCCAAGCAAATGGGATCAATTATATTGGTATCTATAAAAGTGATCTTACTGAGGAATCGGGAAGAAAGGTTGCGTATGACATCATCGAGGAAGGGAAGTACGATGGGGTTTTCTGCTTTTGTGATGAGATTGCAGCCGGTGTTGTGAGTGTTATACGCGAAAAACAGGTTCCCATGCATGTTGTTGGGTATGATGGTCTTCAAATATCACGGTTTTTAAGCTTCCCTACTATTTCCCAACACCCACAGAAGATTGGATTGATGGTTTCCGACCTCGTGATCAAAATGCTTGCCAATGAAATTGGCATGCGGGACACCATTGTGCATAAGATGGTTCCGGAGCTGATCAAACGAGATTGACCTACAGTCTACAAACTAGATTCTGCTCAATCATCTGAAGTTATGTTTTCTTGTAACCTGGAGAGATCTTTATATCTATGGAGTACAAGTAAAATGTTCAATCATCATATACTCCAATCTAGCTACAATCTTTTTTCTTTAAGATTGGTATAGATGCGATCGGCTGCTTCCTTCACTAACTTCAGCATGTGTTCGGCAGGTTCTGCCAAGGGATGATCCAGAGGTAATACGACGGCTATGCCTACATTCTCTCTAGATCCAATTCTTGCTCCCCAAGCCCGATGGTTCAGTACCGGGCGATCTTCATAGGTACAGATTGGCCCCTCTGGTAAAAGAACCGTACCAATTACCGACTTGTTCACCGGATAACTTTCATGGACTCCTGCACTATGGGCAATATCCTGATCTACCCTGGCATGGAGCAGATACACAACTGTATCTCTCCATAAAGTCCCAAGAGGTACTGAGGCGACTGCTTGCAGGGAATGATTACGGTGCGCGTGATGACCTCAGTACGTTAGTCAGATAAGCAGATAGTCTCAACAATGATTCTTATGGTTTGGTTCAATAAAGTATTGAATCTGTTTACTTTAAGAAACAAAAAACACTTTCTGCGTAAACTTTTCTTGACAAGTACAACTTTGGTGTAGCTTAAACATTAAAAATCAGTAAAGATTTAACAAAGATTAATAAAATTAATAAAAATTAGAAAAAATATTGACAAAATTAATTTACTGAGTACACTATTGCCATGCGAGGAGAGTATATGGAACACGCATGGCAACGCTTATTGACTCTAACAGGTGGAAAAAAGTTCACCATTACACAGATACATATCCCTGAAGACGACATAACCATTGAAGGAGCGTTTCAGCTACCTCCTTTTGCAGATCTCAGCATGGATGACCAGCTCTTCATGGCCGCATTTGTAAAGACGCATGGGTCGATCAAGCAAATGGAGCAGATCTTCAATATCAGTTATCCGACTGTAAAGAATCGGCTGAATCAGATTGCTCGTCAGCTCGATGTTGTTAATGTTTCCATACAGGTTTCCACCCCTGTTTCGACAATCCTCGATCGTCTGGAACGGGGAGATATCACTGCTGAACAAGCCCTTAAGGAGATTCCATAATGCTGCCGATGTTGATACGGGTCAAAGTAAAAGACGAAGCAAGATCATTTTCTTTTTTTGTGCCTATGTTGCTCATCTACCTCTTGTTCCTGCCTATCCTTGCTCTAGGAGCTGTGGCTTTCCTGGTTTTGTTTGTCATTCCACAGACAGCAAAGCAGGCGCAAGCCTATCTAGATTTGATCTGGGCGTTGCCGTCCTTGCTCAGCGCCAGCATTGGAACCGAAGTAGTCGTGCAATCAGAAACGACAGATATATTAATACGGATTACATAAGGAGTGATTATATGAGTGAAGAGAGATTGAGAGTATTAAATATGCTCGCAGAAGGAAAATTAACTGCCGAAGAGGCTGATAAACTGCTGCAGGTGTTGGAGGGAGAGCCCAAGAAAGAAGAAGCAGCCCAATCGAAGTCGAAGATGGATGTCAAAGGCAAGCACCTGTTTGTTCAGGTAGAGCCCAAAGCAGGGAAGTCCTCCGAGCGAGTTTCTGTAAAAGTGCCGCTTGCCTTGGTAAAAGCAGGATTGAACATCACCAAATTGATTCCTGTTGAAGCCCAGGATAAGATTCAGGCAACCATGCAAGAGAGTGGAATCCCCTTCAAGCTGAGCGACATTGACGCACAGAACTTCGAGGATATCATCGAGGCGCTTGAGCAGATGAGCATCGATGTTGATACGGATGAGTCGACAGTGAAGGTGTTTTGCAAGTAATGTAACAGTGGTAACTGCAGGAGGTTCTTATATGGTGTATGATTTTAAGAAAGTGGATAAGTCTTGGTATTTTCCGACCCAGCAACCACAGATTATCACTATTGGGCCGATGCAGTACCTGAGTATACAAGGCGAAGGCGATCCGAATGTGCAGGGCGGTTCTTACCAGAGGGGTATCGAGAAGCTTTATGCAATGGCGTATACGCTGAAGATGAGCAAGAAGGGGGACTATCAGATCCAAGGATACTTTGATTATGTAGTCCCTCCCCTTGAAGGCCTTTGGTACCAGAAAGGGATAGCAGGTTTTGACTATCAGCGCAAAGACCTGCTTACTTTCATCTCATTACTACGCCTGCCCCCGTTTATTCAAAAAAAGGACGTTCAGTGGGCCGCCGGAGAAGTAGCAAGAAAAAAGGGGCTGAACTGTAGCGACGTAGAAATTGTAACTCTTGATGAAGGCTTGTGCGTCCAAGCTTTACATATAGGAGCGTATGATTCAGAGCCGGTGACCGTAGAGGCCATGCATGCGTTTGTGCAAGAGCAGGACTGTGTCCTGGACTTCTCTGAAAGCCGGTTGCACCACGAAATCTATCTTTCTGATCCTCGTAAGTGTAGCGAGCAGAAGCTGAAGACGGTAATTCGCCATCCTATTGCCAAGGTACGGTGAGTAGAAGCTTTTTACATTTTTATTAACTTGTACGGATAGTGTATATTTATATCTTGCCCATAAGGAAACAATTGCTTCAGAGTGAGATTTATGTAATTATTAGGAAGCAAGAGTGAGCAAGGGAGGAGCGCTATTGGCTACTAATAATTCAATAATTAATAAGCTCTTCACCCAAACAATGTTCAAAGATTTCCTAAAGCATAAAACTTCTGATACCCTTACTCAGATTGTTCAGAGGTATTTTGATTCCCCACAGATGTTGAGTAATGGTGAGATTGTATCACAGATATACCATTTTATGGGACAATCGTATAGAAATGAATACTTCTATCAAAATACTTTGCTTTTGAAATTGCTTTTGGGAAAGCATAGCGTACACACAACAACAGCACTTAACCAAGTTCCTATAGGAAAGTCTATAGCGGATTTTGTGTTGATTAACGGTAAGGCCATTGTGTACGAGATCAAAACGGAACTGGATACATTTGATCGATTACAAGGACAGCTTGAAGACTATTACAAAGCCTTTGATCATGTATGTGTGGTTTCGTCAGAATCTTCATATTCTAGGCTTCTCTCTGAACTGAGGGATAGTCCTGTAGGTATTTGTGTTCTGAATAAAATGAACAGAATTAGTAACAAAATCAAGAAGGATCCACAAAGAGATGCTTCAAAAATTAATCATTTTTCTCTATTCTCGTTGTTGCGGAAAAGGGAGTATGAGCAGATCTTGCTCACATATTACCATGAACTTCCTACTGCTACTGCTGTGTTTTACTATGACGAGAGCTTTGCACGATTCGCAGGCATCCCTATCGATGAAGCGTATGTGATGGTTCTCCGGGAACTAAAAAAGCGTAGCAAAGTAAAAGAACATGATATTTATGAGATTCCCGATTCTCTAAAATCGCTCGCATACTTCGCCAATATTTCTACCAAGGAGAAATTGCAATTACAAGAATATCTTTCTCAGCATTATAGGGGGTGAGTGTATGTATTTTCCATTTTTGCGAGGTAAGCAATTTGAGTTGTTGGCAATCCGGGAATTAGTTTCAAATGGCTTGCTAAGTAAGAATATAATTCCTGTCATAGAACCAGTTAAGCTAACTAGTACTTTGACAAAAGCTATTTCAACGTGCATAGAGAACGAGCATATGGTCTCAATTATTAGAAATCCTTCTGTTGGTTCTTTTGAAGAAGAATACGGGAATGCCGCAGAAGGAAGTAGAATGCACTCATTGAAAAAGGAGTTTGATGAATATTGTCGAAACGCAAATATTATTCCTGGTATTTTGATTCAGAAGAAGGCTTCTCAGATTTTAGACGAAGTAATCAATCAAAACATTCCTTTAAGTAATTTATTGGCCTTCATTGATGACTATGATTGTCTAAAGGCGTTTAATGATTTGTTTCAAGATAATACGTTAAGATTTACTCTTATTCCTGATGAAACAGCCTTTAAACGAAGTATTCGACAAAACAAAGTACTATGCGAAGATAGATTTATAAAGCAAAGAAGATCAGCTGACTATTTGGAAGATGAAGTATTCTCGACTGATCATTTATTTTATCGAGAGGAAGGATATCAAGGGTTCTCTGATTTTTCAGTAATTGGAAAGGAGTTTTTTGAAAAGGGCTTTGCGCCTCGCGCTGTTGCAATTCACCTTGTGTATTTTTCAACAAATTCTGAATTAAGAGAGGCAATTTCATAATAGCCTATGACTAAATCTTAATCGTATAAATATACAG
>CAZJMG010000020.1:0-55655 GCA_964547185.1 uncultured Sphaerochaeta sp. | reverse complement strand
TGCAATTTCGGTATACTGATAATATTTATTCATGTTTTTTATGAATATATGTGAATATACAAACATTATACCAATATTACTGTTTTTTGCTCTCTGAGAGCAACTTTTCAATGGAAGGGCACAAAAAAAGGGTATGGAAATGTACCATACCGCTTTTCAAAGTATATTTAGGACTAAGCTTGTTGTCTTCTTACCTCATACAACACGATACCGGTTGCAACCGAAACGTTCAAAGAATCTATATGACCGGTCATCGGAATGGATACCAGTTGGTCGCACAATCGTTGGGTAAGCTGTCCGATACCTTTTCCTTCACTTCCCATGATAAGTACGGTTCTCTTAGGAAAAACAGTCTTATAGATAGGCTTACCGTCCATAGCAGCGCCGTACACCCAAAACCCATTGTTCTTGAGATACTCAATTTCGCGATTGATGTTGGTTACACGGGCCAAAGGGACATATTGAGCTGCTCCGGAAGACACCTTGATAACAGTCGTATTAGCTTGGGCGCTTCTTCTTTCGGGTACTATGACCAAGGAAACTGAGAACTGATCAGCCGAACGCAAAATCGCCCCGAGGTTATGAGGATCGGTAATTTCATCGAGCACAAGAACCAATGCATCTTCATCATCTGCTAACTTGCTTGCAAACTCTTTTACAGTTGTTTGATTCAAAGCAGAAGTATTGCCCTTTGCCATGGTAGCAAGCTCGAGCACGGCCCCTCGATGGTCAGCACTGTCAATCATACGGTCCATTTCCACCTTGGCAATCTTCTTTACGATGACCTTGCTTGTCAGTTGTGCCTGACGTTCCAGGGCTTGGGTTTGAGAGCCCATGCCACGACAGAGATACAAGACGCTTCCTGAAGAAGCTCTCTTCAGACCTTCCTCAATGGCATGAAAGCCTATAATTTTCTCACCCATACTATTGCTCCTGCAAATATTTAATCTTCAAACGGAACTGGATTCGGAGAATCATCCTCACCAAGAGCCGATGAAAGTTCCTGCATCAGTTTTTTGGCCTTCAGGCCAAGACGCTTGGGAACCTGTATCAAGATCTTGATATACATGTCTCCTCGGTCTGTGGAATTCAACCTTGTTACACCCCGTTCTTTCACGCGAAGCATCTTCCCATGCTGGATTCCAGAAGGTACTGAGACCTTGATAGAATTCCCGTCGATGGTAGGAACCATTATCTCGGCGCCCAAGGAAGCTTGGGTTATGGAAATAGGAATCTGACAGTATAAGTCATAATCCTGTCGTAAGAAAAACTTATGAGGTTTTACGTTGACATAGACATAGAGATCACCTGCAGGACCACCGTTTGGCCCAGCATCGCCCATGCCTCTGAGCACCACACGACTGCCGGAATCAACACCGGCGGGTATGGAGACCTTCACCTTCTGCTGTTTACGCTTCACGCCCGAGCCATGACAAGAGGAGCAAGGATTCTCTATTACTTGTCCACTTCCATTACAAGTAGGACAGGTGCTTGCTATTGCAAAAAATCCACTACTGCGCCTTACCTGGCCACTTCCATTACAGGTGGGACATATCTTGGTGCCGGAGCTGCCTTGAGAACCGCTGCCTGAACAAGAATCACAAGCGACCTGATGGGAGTACGCAACTTCAACCTTGGTACCGAACACAGCTTCTTTGAAGTCAATGTCGACGTCATAGCGTAAGGATGCTCCGGATTCTGGCCCACGCTGTCCCCCACGACCTTGCGCTCGACCTCCTCCACCAAAGAAGGAACTGAAAATATCCTCAAAACCTCCACCACCAAAACCAGCGCCAAAGATATCACTGAAATCTCTATAGACATTGGAATAATCGTGGGGACCTCCATTGGCTCCATCAACTCCGGCAAAACCGTATTGGTCATACATCTTGCGCTTTTTTTCATCACTGAGGACGTCGTATGCTTCGGTAGCTTCCTTGAAGCGTTCCTCAGCAGCCTTATCCCCCGGATTTCTGTCTGGGTGATTGGCAATTGCAAGTTTGCGGTATGCCTTCTTAATCTCTTCCAATGTTGCAGTCTTTCCTACTGCAAGCACTTCATAATAATCTCGTTTCGCCACGATGCGACTTCCTTAGAACAGATTGGCCTGAGAAACATCATGTCGGCCGAAGCCGACATGATGGTAAGCCGTTGCGATATACTACCTTGTTATCGACCCCTTAGTCTACGACCTCAAAGTCTGCATCTTCAACCCCATCCTTGCTCTGCTTTGAATTACTGGTTGAAGCATCCTGCTGTTGAGCCTGAGAGGGATCAGCTCCCTGAGCGGCTGCACTCTGCTTGTATACTTCTTCAGCAAGCTTATAAGAAGCCTGCTGCAAAGCTTCATTCTTTGCCTTGATCTCTTCGGCAGAAGCTTCCTGATTCTCCATTACACGCTTCAGATCAGCAACTGCGCTCTCGATCTTTGCCTTGTCCTCACTGCTGATCTTATCACCATAATCCTTTAAGGATTTCTCGGTGGAGTAGATCAGGCTGTCAGCTTCGTTTCTGGCATCGATTCTCGCACGAATCTTCTTATCTTCCTCTGCGTGAGCTTCTGCTTCACGAACCATCTTCTCAATGTCAGCCTCATTCAAACCGCTGGAGGACTCAATTCGAATCTTTTGTTCCTTGCCGGTACCAAGATCCTTTGCAGAGACATGTACAATGCCGTTGGCATCGATGTCAAAGGTTACTTCAATCTGAGGAACGCCACGAGGAGCCGCGGGGATGCCGATAAGATCAAACTTGCCCAAGGTCCTGTTCTGGGTGGCCATCTCTCGTTCACCCTGCAGGACATGGATGCTTACAGCAGTCTGTCCATCAGCAGCAGTTGAGAAGATCTGGCTCTTTCTGGTAGGAATGGTTGTATTGCGTTCGATCAAACGGGTGCAGACCCCACCAAGGGTTTCGATGCCCAAAGAGAGCGGAGTCACATCGAGAAGCAATACGTCCTTGACACTGCCTCCGAGAATTCCACCTTGGATGGCTGCGCCCATCGCCACAACCTCATCAGGGTTTACGCCCTTATGGGGCTCTTTGCTGAAGAGCTCTTTGACCATTGCCTGCACAGCAGGGATACGGGTCGAGCCGCCAACGAGGATGACCTCGTCGATATCTGCTGGACTCAAACCTGCATCACGAAGTGCGTTCTTTACCGGAAGCTTTGAGCGCTCAATCAAATCAGAAACCAACTGCTCGAATTTTGAGCGGCTGAGGCTCATCTGCAAGTGCTTGGGTCCTGTGTTGTCAGCGGTGATGAACGGCAGGTTTATATCGGTATTGGTTGAGTTGGAAAGTTCAATCTTGGCTTTCTCAGCAGCTTCCCTCAATCTCTGTAGGGCCATCTTATCTGCAGAAAGATCGATGCCATTGGATTTCTTGAACTCGGAAACCATCCAATCGATTATTCTCTGGTCGAAATCATCACCACCAAGATGGGTATCACCATTGGTTGACTTCACTTCAAAAACCCCGTCACCGAGTTCCAAGATGGAGATATCAAAAGTCCCTCCACCAAGGTCGTAAACAGCAATCTTCTCTTCTCTGCTGGCATCCTTGCCAAACCCGTAGGCCAAAGCTGCTGCAGTCGGCTCGTTGACAATTCTCTTTACATCAAGACCTGCAATTTTACCTGCGTCCTTGGTTGCCTGTCTCTGGGCATCGTTGAAGTATGCAGGAACAGTAATGACTGCTTCTGTGACAGGTTCTCCAAGATAATCCTCTGCAGTCTTTTTCATTTTCTGCAACACAGCAGCAGAAATTTCCTGAGGAGAGAAAGACTCTCCCCGGATCTGAACCTTTATCTCATCGCCGGAACCGGCTGTTACGTTATAAGAAATCTTACCAAGCTCAGATGGCACCTCATGATATTTACGACCCATGAAACGCTTGATGGAATACACGGTATTCTCAGAGTTGGTCACTATCTGGTTCTTGGCTGGCTGGCCTACCAAGCGGTCTCCCTTTGCGGTGAAACCAACTACACTGGGGGTGGTCCGCTGGCCTTCGCTGTTTGCGATGACCATTGGGTCGTTGCCTTCCATGACAGCAACACAGCTGTTGGTGGTCCCCAAGTCAATTCCAATAATTCTTCCCATAATATATTTCTCCTCTCCTCAATTAGCTATCTACTATATCTGAACCTAAAGTACTCATACCAAAGGAAAACGTCAAACGTTAGGTTTGCCAACTTTTACCTTCGAGGGCCTGAGTACACGATTATGCAATTTATATCCAACAATATATTCCTCAAGGACCGTCTCATGCTCAAGGGTGTCATCGACCGTCACCTGATAGGCTTCATGCTGCTCAGGATCGAACTCTTTTCCCACAGCCTCAATTTTCTCAAGGCCCCAGTTCTTCTCCAAGGTTGAGTAGAGTTGTGAATTGACCATCACCACGCCATCATGAATCTTGGTATAGTCCTTTGTGGATTCAGCAGCTTGCAAGGCGCGCCCAAAATCATCGAGCGGCTGAAGAAGATCCTTGATCAAGTTCTCATTAGCGAACCGGATTGCATCTTCCTTGTCCCTAATCAATCTCTTTCTATAGTTTTCGAGGTCCGCACGGTCACGAAGCATCTGCTCCTTTAAAGAATCTGCTTCCTCTTTTGCGGCCGCAAGCTGTTCCTTCAATTGTACAATTTCCAACTCTTTCTTATCTTCTTGTTTTTCATCTGTTTCAACAGTGTCTTCTTGCACCAAAGGCTCTTCCTGCATGACAATCTTCTCTTCAGACTGTGCTTCAGACTTGCTCTTCTTCTCTTTTTTTTCCATTCCTTCCCTCAGTTTCCCATATACCAATCCATTGTCTTGGCACATGTCTATTTGCAAGCCCAAAAACATATAAATATATGTAATCAAGCTTTATGTCTTAATCTTGTATAGCGTAAAGAGTAGCCCATTTGAGGCATGCCGATAACATACTCACAGCAGAGTGCAAGCGTCAAGTAGTTTTCTCTTCTTCCTCATCCAAAGAAATTTCTTCTTCATCACCTTCAAGAACGTACTCCACCCAAGTGTTCTTTTCGGATTCTTGCTTCTGTTTGGCAAGGCTTGCCAACTCTTGATGCATTGCAGCCGACTCTTCCTTAAGGCGGGAAATTGCCAGTTCAAGTTCCTCTTTCTGACTCCGTCCTGCCTCAAGCTGTACAAGAGCTTGTGCTTGCTCGTCCTTAAGATTCTGTACATCTTGCATGAACCTCACGACAGTAGTAATCATCGTTTGAAACACATCGTCGATTCTGACAAGACTAGTATGAAACAAATCTTCCATTTCACTGTTGCATTGCTTCGAAAATGCACAGAGAGCCTTTGATATCTGATCCTGTGCCTGATCAACCAAGGCAAGCTGATCCTTCTGTTGCTGCTCAAAGAGGGCTTTGTTTTCCCCTGCAAGGTTGTGAAAGAGTTTCTCCTGCTGCTCAACATCCTGCAAGGACTGTTCTCGCAAATCTTCAAATGCTTTACGGTTTTCAGAAACCACTTGTTGAACATCATCTTGCAGTTGCCTGATCTTTCCAAGCTGTATTGCAAGCATCGCCAATGATTCTGTCTCCTGGGTCTTCAACTGCTGGGCGTGGGAAGCAACACGGGACAGGTTTGCCCGTTCAACTTCTTGTACATCAGCCTCATACTCCTGGATTTTCGCATACGACGCATCCAGCAACTCCTTTATGCGTAGTTGCTGGCTTTGCAAGGCATCCGTTCCCTGTTCAATTATGGCGTTCAAAGCATCATGAAATGCCTCTATCCGAGCGTCAAAATCATCGATGACGGCTTTCACAGCTTCCACTCTCCGAGCGTCTTGCTGCACTATGGCAATACGCTCTTCCACCTGGGCCGTGGAAGAGCCAAGCCTGTTCAAGGAGTCACGATACCTGTTCAAGACTTCTTGCAACTGATAGAGGTCATCGCTACGCATCTGCAAGTCAGAGAGTTGCTCATCGATACGGTTGAGCATCTGGTTGGATGCCTCAATCTTGTGATTTATCTTTTCCTCTACCTGCTGAGCTGTATCCTTGAACTCAGAACGGGCAAAATCAATTTCCCGTGAAAACTGTCCTACGCGTTGCTTCATCAGCTCAAGCCGTCTGTCGCGCTTATCTTCAGCTCGAAGCAGATAGATGATGACCAATGTAATGAGAAAGAGGATAACCGGGAGCAAAAGCTCAAGTCCCATACCGTACCTCCTATGCTCAGAGTACCAAAGAAGTGAACTCCTTCCAAGAGCCAACTATCAAATCAGCATCTGAATAGCCGTCCCTCCTTCCTTCAGTCAGCAAACAGGCATACATACCTGCATGCTTGGCACCCTGGCAATCCTTGTCGTAGCTGTCTCCCACATAGAGAACCTGTTGAGGGTCCTCTTCAAGATGAGCAAGCAGAAAGGAGAACGCTTTCTTACTCGGTTTGAGATATCCGCTGTCCTCAGAACTCAAAGCAAAATCCACAAGATCATCTATCCTCAGCGTCTTCAGTTTCTCAGATAAGGGGAAATCACTGAATACAGCGATTTTCATTCCACTCTCTTTAGCCTGTATCAGCGCTTCTCGCATTCCCTTGTAGGGTTTGATAGAAAGAAAAGATCTCTCCCAAGCTCGGTAGAACTGCTTGTTGATGCGATCCATCATCCTCTTCACTGATTGGGCATCAATTGGACAACTCATATAGCTACAAACCAAGGAAGCTTGTTTTTCCAATAATCCGAATCGGGTGTTTTCACTCGGGGGGTCTTGATCTTGAATCCTTCTATACTCCTTACGAGCTTTGTTGAAAGAAAGAGCAAGACGCAACGAAGGAAAGCTTGTTGCAAGCATTCGAGCATTAAGCATCCTTTTCGGATATAAAGTCCCGTCTATATCCAGTGCAAGCACCTTGATGTTCTGATCAAGCAAAAAACTCACGCATTTCCTCGCTTTTTCGCCTTGGCATTCTTCACTTGCTTGTCAATGCGTTTTTTTGCCTTGTCTACGGATGCCTTGTTTCCGGGCTTGGTATTTTTTGGCTTTGCCACAGCCTTGCCACCGGTGTTTCGTTTCATTTCCTTTACGGGATTTGGATTTTGCACCGGCTTCGGGCCACGCTCATGCAAGGATGGATTTCGCCTTCTCTCCCTCAGGTCAATCTCGATGGGAACCGATGAAAAGCCCAAATCCCTTCTGATGCAATTCTTTAGATACTGTACATAAATTTGTGGAAAATCCTTGATTCTGTTTACAAACATCAGAAACTTCACAGGATTTGCACTGATCTGCGTTCCATAGTAGACCTTATAGTGACCACTGCTGCCCCGAGGAGGCTGATATGATTCTCCCCACTCCTTGATGGCTTCGTTCAACTTAGCAGTATCGATACGTTTGTTGAGCTGTTTCCAAACTCCCCATACAGTATCCAACAATTTCCCAATATCTTGAGCCTGTAAAGCACTGATTGCACAAACCGGAGCAAATGAGAGTATCGGGAAAAGGAATCTCAAACGATCTTTGATAGCTTGCAGCTCATTATTGATCCCAGAAAGCAAATCAATCTTGTTGAGCACCATGACAATTCCCTTGCCCCGTCTGACGATGAGATTTGCAATCTTCTTGTCTTGGTCCGAGAGTCCGTCAACGCTGTCTATCATCAAGAGAACAACATCAGCCTCGTCAATCGTCTTTATTGCTCGGTTAACTGAGTAATATTCCACATCCTCATCAACCTTGCTCTTCCTCCTGATACCAGCAGTATCGAGGACGGTGAACTCACTTCCCTTGTAGCTGAAACTACCCATCACTACATCACGGGTCGTCCCTGCAATGTCACTGACGATGGAGATATTCTGTCCTACCAGAAGATTGGTCAGCGTTGATTTTCCTGTATTGGGTTTGCCCATCACAGCAATTTTCACCCTATCCTCTTCTTCAGGAGCCTCTTCAATACTTACCAAGTGCAGCATTCCAAGCAGGGTCTCTTCAAGGTCTTCAATGCCCAGCCCATGAGCTGCAGAGATTCCCACCACGCGCTGGAATCCATACTGGTAGTACTCCCAAAGAAGATCATCACGCTTTGGATCATCGAGCTTGTTGACCACTAAAACAAGTTTTTCACTATAGGGACGCAAAGCCTCAAGCAACTGCTGATCTTCTGCAGTCACCTCGGTACACTCCATCATAAAAACGATGGCATCGCTGATTTCCAGCAAGCTTAAACTTTTTTGAGCGACAAGATCGTCAAAGCCTTCACGCTCGACTTTTACACCACCCGAGTCAACAAGGGTAACAGGATGATTTCCTAAAAGCCAGCGCTCTGGGATCAGGTCTCGGGTAACTCCCGGTGTAGGGTCTGTGATGGCTCTTCTTTTCCCTATCAAGCGATTGAACAGCGTGGACTTCCCTACATTAGGGCGTCCTATAATTGCGATAACAGGAATTTTTGCCTGTGCATCAGTTGGTTCAGATGGTGGTATAATGATCGAATCGGTCATGCATCCACTCCCTTATATACGTTGTTATTGTCAGATAGGATTCCATAGCCAATACATCTTGGGCAAGCTGTTTCGCTTCTTCATAGGAAACGGAACGGAGTATCTTGCGCACTTGAAGCAGGCTTTGAGATCCCATACTTAATTCATCCAGCCCCATTCCTGCCAACAGCACAGAACAAAGTGGATCGCTAGCCATCTCCCCACAAAGGCTAACAGGAATGTTTTGTTGGTGTGCTTTCTCGACAATCATCTTGATGGAACGAAGCACTCCGGGATGAAACGGTTGGTAAAGATACGCAATTTTTTCATTCCCTCGATCGACAGCAATCATGTACTGGATCAAATCATTGGTCCCGATAGAAAAGAAATCGACTTTCTTTGCTAAGATATCTGCACACAATGCCGCAGAGGGCACCTCGATCATGGTACCGATCTTTATATCTGGGTCGAATGGTATTTGCTCATATCGACACTCCTCTTTGACATGTTCAAAGAGATGCAATACTGCGTTCAATTCCTCGACTCCGCTGATCATGGGGAACATGATCTGCAATTTTCCATACACACTGGCGCGGAGCAACGCCCGTAGTTGTACCGTAAAAATATCTTTTCTTGAGAGACAAAACCTCACAGCCCTCCAGCCGAGAATAGGATTCTTCTCATCGATCCCCAAACCCCTGACCACCTTGTCTCCTCCGATATCGATGGTTCTGATGGTAACCGGCTTGGGGGCCATGGACTGCAGCACCTCGCGATACACAGAGAACTGCCTCTCCTCTGAAGGGGGTTCCAAAGATTCCATGAAAAGGAATTCTGTACGGAACAAGCCTATACCGGAAGAACCACAGTCCTTGGCGGGGGCAACTTCACTACATGTCTGTATATTCGCTTTGAGATGGACAGTATGACCGTCAGTGGTCGTTGTTGGAAGCTTGGCCATCTGATGGAGCTCAATCTCATGCTCCTGCCAGAGGGCAAAACGCTCATCGAGCATCTGGGCTACCTTCAAGTCTGGACGGATAAACACCTCACCATAGGTCCCATCAACGATTATCTCATCCCCGTCACGGACCTTTTGCGAAGCGCTTGAAGTGGCAAGAACCGTTGGTATATTGAAGGTACGAACCAAGATGGCGACATGGCTTGCCCGCCCACCGCCATCAAGACAGATACCCAGGATATGGGTTTTATCCATAGCAAAGAGTTCGCTGGGCATCAGAACATCGGCTACAAGAATTACATCCTCGTCAAGATGCTCCATTTTTCGTTCACCCTTGCCTTTGATGGCATCAAGCAGGTGTAAAGAAACGTCTCTTACATCAACAGCACGTTCCTTGAGGAGCTCATCACCGGTATCCTCCAGCATGGCCACCATCGATGAGGTGACAGCTTCGACGGCCCATTGACTGCAGACCAGATTGGTACTGATGAATTTCTCAATCTGGGAGATGTACTCAGGATCTTCAAGCATCATCAGATGTGTTTCAAGAATATCCTTCGACTCCTTGGAAATATCATCTGTATTGTGTGATTGCAAATGTTGCTTGGCAGTATTGAGAGCATTCCTGAATTTGAGAAGTTCAGCCTCAACCCCATCAGAGAGGATGTGCTGCTTATCTGCCGTCATCGAGGCGGTTCTATGAACCAAAGCCTTTCCTTTTGCCAACCCCTCGGAGGCTGCTATACCCTTGAATATCCTCATATGTAATGTACTATACGGACTTTATCAGCTCATGTAAAGCTAGAAACAGGACAACTGTTTTGCTAGAATGCCTTTGATGGACAACAATGAAACCCCGGATAAACCCAAAGTATACAAGTGGCTCCTCATATTTGTACTTTGGTTGGCCTTCACCTTGATAGTCCTTGTCTTTGGCTACCCTCGGGTAAAGCGTGCCATTGATTCAAGCAACGTCATCACGATACTGCAAGAAAATGGCGTCTCAGACTCCAGTAGGAAGAATACCAGAATGGTACAAGTGTTTTTCATCACCCTCGATGGAAAACCCACCGCATTTCCCATCGAGCAGCCCAGACTGGGGGGCAGTTCGTATCATGACACCTTTGAAGCCTTGATGGCAGGCCCCACCCTGGAAATCCTGAAGAAGGGTGCTGTAAGTTATATTCATCCAAAAACCAAGCTGATCGGCCTGAGTGTTTCAAATCGTATTCTCTATGTGGATGTGAGCAAGGACTATATTCTGTCGAGAAATCAGGATAAAGCATACGAACAACTAAAGGCTACAGCAGTGAGACACACGCAAATCAAGGATTTGGTACTCTTGGTCGAAGGATCGCCTATAGAGTAAGAAGGTGTGCAACCTTTTCATTGTACGCTTGTTTCGTCCAACCCGGCTCTTGTCTGAGCAAGGCTAGAAATTCACAATTCCCTTTAGCTCCTTTCAGAGGACTGAGTGCAAGGTTATGCACTCCCACTTGATCATCCTTAAGTAAGTCATAGACATTATCCATGATTTGCATCAACAAGACGGGGTCTTGGACAACACCGTTGAAATCAGTCAGGCCCTTCGGCGTCTCAAACTGGGGCTTGATCAGAGAGACCAAATACCCACCGCTGCATAGCGAGAGGATATGGCTCGCAGCCCCTGCTATCGAACGAAATGAAAGGTCACAGACAGCAGCCTCGCACGGAGGATCAAGCACTGTCACCGTCATGATATTCTGCCGTTCATGCACTATGACCTGCTCATTGGTTCTTAGTCTCCAATCAAGCTGGTTGTACCCTACATCAACACTATGCACCATCTTGGCGCCCCGCTTGAGAAGACAGTCTGTGAAGCCGCCTGTCGAAGAACCTGCGTCGAGCATGACCAGATTCTTTACATCAAGCGTGAAGGCATCCAAGGCATGTGCAAGCTTATAGCCACCTCTGGAGACATAGGCGTCGAAGGTGAAGGAGAAAGATGATGAGAGAGAAACCAATTGTTTAGGGTCTGTAGCGAGAACACCATCTACAAGGACATTCTTGCAAACGATGTAGGCTGTGAGTTGGTCTTTGTTGTACTGGTCAAACTGCGAGGCCAAAGCCTTGAGCAGCATAACTCGCTTCTCTTTCATCAAATATCATACAACCTTGAAATACGTTGGATTTCAAGAGCATTGCCTGTATTTGCATCACACTTGATGCACACACCCTGCACGACGGGAGCAGTATCGGCAATCTCACTGCGCAGAGGCATCTGCGATAGCTGTCTGGCTATAGAAATAGATGGATCACTGCCAATTACGCTCTGAGATGGCCCACAGAGACCCAAATCAGTAATATAAGCAGTCTTCTGGGGCAGAATTTTCTCATCGGCGGTCTGAACATGAGTATGGGTTCCCACTACAGCAGAAACCTTCCCATCAAAATAGAAGCCCAGAGCTTCCTTTTCTTCGGCATTTTCTGCATGAAAATCAACAAAAACCAGAGGAGTCTGCTTGCGCAATCTGTTCACGTGCTCCATTCCTACCCGAAAAGGGCAATCGATGCTTGGCATGGATTGCCTTCCCTGCAGATTGAGTACAGCTACTTTGTGACCTTTTACGTCTACTATGACCGACCCATGACCAGGAGCCTGTGGAGGATAGTTGGCAGGACGAAGCAGGCGTTTCTCACTATCGAGATAAGGGCGTAAGTCGTCTTGTTGCCAAATATGATTTCCACTGGAGATCACCGAAACACCAAGAGAAAAAAATTGTTCCATCAAAGACGCCGAAAGGCCGAAGCCTCCGGCGGCATTTTCGCCGTTGACAACGACCAAATCAGCTCGATAATCCTTGACCAATGTATGTAAGCCAACAAAGAGCGCCCTGCTTCCGCTCTGTCCACAAACATCCCCTAACAGCAGGGCCGTAATAATTTTTCCATCAGACACGAACTACCTACCTAGCGTATTCGACGACCCGCATCTCACGAATTATGGTCACCTTTATCCGTCCAGGATATCTCAGTTCTGCCTCAATACGGCTGGCGATACCCTTCGCAGTTTCCTTGGCGCCCTCGTCAGTTACCTGTTCGTTGTTCACCAAGATTCGGAGTTCTCGACCAGCTTGAATGGCATATGCCTTATCAACACCGGTAAAACTCTCAGCAATCTGCTCAAGAGACTCAAGACGCTTGATATAATTATCCAAGGTCTCACGCCGGGCACCAGGACGGGCAGCACTGATAGCATCAGCAATCTGTACGATGACAGCCTCGAGCGTCTGGGGCTCAGTATCATTGTGGTGTGCCAGGATTGCATTCACAACCCGTGGGTCCTCCCCAAGTCTCTTTGCCATATCTGCCCCAAGCTCTGCATGGTTGGCATCACTTTCAGTCTCAATACCCTTGCCGATGTCATGCAAAAGGCCAGAACGCATTGCAAGCTCGCTGTTCGCACCGATCTCGCTGGCGATCATACCCGAAAGTATGGCCACTTCCTTCGAATGGTTGAGTACGTTCTGTCCATAACTGCTTCTGAAGTGCAGCCTGCCCAAGGCTCGGATGGTCTCCGGTCCGACATTGTGTATGCCCAGATCGAAAATGACCTTCTCCCCTTCATCTGCAATAATACGCCCGATTTCCTTGGTAACCTTGTTGACCACTTCCTCGATACGAGCTGGATGAATTCTTCCATCTTGCACCAATCGTTCAAGCGCCACACGAGCAATCTCTTTTCGCACTGGATCAAAGCACGAAATCACTACAGCCTCAGGAGTGTCATCGATGATTACATCCACGCCGGTGAGGGTTTCGAGTGTACGAATATTGCGTCCTTCTCTTCCAATGATCCTACCCTTCATTTCATCACTGGGCAAACTGACACTACTGATAGTCACATCACTGACAACTTCAGTAGCGAGTCTTTGGATCGAGGTAACTACAATATCACGAGCCTTTTTGTCAGCAGAGAGTTGTGCTTCCTGTTCGATCTTGTTGATCATCAGTTGCGCATCTCTCTTCGCATCGTTATACATGGTCTCCATGATGATGTTTTTTGCCTCATCAGCAGAGAGTGCAGCAATGCGTTCAAGTTCTGTTATCAGGCTGCCTTCTTTTTCTGCAACCTCATGTTCTTTTCGGGCAAGACCTGCTTCCCGATCTCCCAATTGCTTTTTGATAGCATCCAATTCAGTCTGCTTATGCTCAAGGTTCTCCTCTTTTTGGAGGAGTCGTCTTTCAAGCCTTTGCAGTTCTATCCGTCTTTCCCTAGCCTCTCGTTCCTGCTGTTGTTGCTCTTTCAACAACTGATCCCGAGTCTCAAGCAAGAGCTCTTTGCTCTTTGCTTCCGCTTCCTTTATAGCTTCCTCATTCAGTCTGATAGCTTTCTGCTCGACTGAGGTAAGCTTAAATTTCGCATACAGCCAACGGCCTAACCAACCTAAGATGATACCAATAAAACAACCAAGGAGGATGATAAGTATATTATCCATATACTACCCCCTATTGTAATGGTACAATCATACGTACGCACGTTTGAATTGTCAAGGCTAACCAGTCTCTCTATACAGGCTATCAGTACAGATGTACTAGCAATATGTTAAGAAATCATCAGCATTTGGCAGATAAAAAAACCGCCGTCATGACAACAGCGGCTTCGCCCGTTGGGGCAGTTTTTTTTAGAAGAGATGGTTTTGAGGCTTATTTTTCCTCAGATTCACTCTTCTCAGCCTTCTTGGCTTTTTTCTCGGCTTTCTTTTCAGCCTTTTTCTCGGGCTTTGCAGTCTTTTCCACCAGCTCGAGGATTACCATCTCGGCAGCGTCGCCAAGACGATTACCGGTCTTCAAGATACGGGTATATCCGCCCTTTCGCTCGGTAAACAAGGGAGCGATCTCTGTAAAAAGTTTTGCAGCGACAGCTTTGTCGGTGATATCCTTTGCAATTTGACGGCGGTTTGCAACACTGTCAATTTTTGCACGGGTGATCATCTTTTCTGCCATCCTGCGGACTTCCAGAGCCTTTGCCTTGGTGGTCTCGATCCGTTCATATCTGAACAGGGAGGTCACCATGTTGCGCTTCATGGCTTTGCGGTGAGCAGAGTTCCTGTTAAGCGCATTGAATCCAATCCTATGCTTCATTCTCTTCTTCCTTGTTCCCTGGTACTTTGATTGCAGTCTTCAGAACACTGTAATCGGTCATCCCAAGACTGAGATTCCACTCTTTCAGTTTTTCCTTGATCTCTTGGAGGCTCTTCTTACCGAAGTTTCTCGTTTTAGCAATCTCTTCCTCAGTCTTTTTGGTAAGATCGCCGATGGTTCGAATATTGGCATTCTTCAGACAATTACTTGAACGGACTGTAAGCTCAAGCTCTTCTACAGAGGTGTTGAGAATCTTTCGCACTCTCTCTTCCTCTTCGTCAACCTCATCGTTGTTGCTGATCAGAGTCTCATCGAAGTTAATAAAGATTTGGAAATATTCTTTCGCAATCTTTGCCGCTTCAGCAAGAGCATTCTGTGGAGCAATCGTACCATCAGTGTAGATTTCCAGTGTGAGCTTGTCGTAATCACTACGATAGCCTACACGGGTGGGTTCAATCGAATACTTCACTCGGGTAACCGGTGAGAAGTTGGCGTCGATGGGGATGGTCCCAATCTCTTCCACATACTTCTCGTTGATTTCAGACGGGACATAGCCCCTACCAAGGTCTATCTGTACTTCCATCTCGATGTTGGCATCATCCATCATCGTAAAGATTACCAGATCCTTGTTGGTGATCTCAACCTGGTCACGCTCGAAGTTCGCACCAGTCACTACGCCAGGCCCCTTACACTCGATAAGGAGGTTGGTTCCCTCCGAATCTTCGGGCATCCTGATCTGCAGTTTTTTAACAGCAGCAATAATATCCGAGATATCCTCTCGAACACCAGGCAACTGTTCATATTCACTGGAAACCAAGTGGGGGACACCATCCTCATTGAAGCTGGTGAACTTAACGGCTGTGACGGCATACCCCTGGATTGAAGAGAGGAGCACCCTCCTAAGCGTGTTTCCGATCGTGGTTCCAAAACCTCTCTCAAACGGATAGGCAATGAATTTCCCAAAATTCGGCTCAACTGCGCTGTGTTCGAAGGTTATCCCCTTGGGCTTTTTGAAGCCCTTCAGAAGGTTTTTGCGTGCCATGGTTACTCCTTATCTGGAATACAACTCGACAACCAGCTGCTCGTTAATCTTTTCGAGCTCGGTGACTTCACTTCTTCTAGGAACTGCAACGAAGGTACCCTTCATAGCATCTACATCCAAGCTCAGCCATTGACAGACGCCGCTCTTGGTGTATTCCTTAAGATTTTCTTTGATCATGATCATCTTCTGACCATTCTTGCCAACGGAGACTTCATCACCGGGGCGAAGACGATAGGAAGGAATAGTTACTCGTTTTCCATTCACAAAAATGTGACCGTGGTTAACCAACTGTGCTGCCTGATTTCTGCTTGCAGCAAAATGAAGGCGGAACACCACGTTATCAAGTCTCTGCTCAAGAAGCATAATAAGGTTTTCACCAGTCTTTCCCGGGATTCTTGCTGCTTCATCGAATGTCAACTTGAATTGCTTCTCAAGCATGCAGTAGGTTCTCTTGAGCTTCTGCTTCTCTCTCAACTGCAAACCATAATCGGTCGGCTTCTTTGCACGGGCTCGGGGATCCTTGCCTGGGGTGCCGGTTGATTTGATATCATTCATCGGGCACTTGCCGCTGTGACAGCGATCGCCCTTGAGAAACAACTTGGTCCTTTCGGCCCTGCAGTATCTGCACTTAGGTCCAGTATATCTTGCCATGTATCTGCTATCTCCTCATCAGACTCGTCTACTCTTGCGAGGTCTGCATCCATTGTGGGGGATTGGGGTGACGTCACGAATTGAACGGACCTTAAGCCCGAGCACACCCAACGTCCTGATTGCGCTTTCACGACCCACACCAGGTCCCTTCACAAACACGTTAACTTCCTGCAATCCGCTATCCATAGCAGCCTTTGCTGCCTTTTCAGCAGTTGTCTGAGCTGCATAGGGAGTGGACTTTTTAGCACCGCGGAAACCAAGTCCGCCAGCACTAGCCCAAGACACCGCATTGCCGTTGAGGTCGGTAACGGTAACAATGGTATTATTGAAGGTAGCCTGAATATAGACATTCCCCTCATACACCGTCTTCTTGACTTTACGTTTTGTAGTAGCCATGTGCTATCTGCTCCTTATTTCTTCTTAGACGCAACGGTCTTCTTCTTACCCTTGCGAGTACGGGCGTTGGTCTTGGTCCTCTGCCCACGCACGGGAAGACCCTTACGATGACGAAGGCCGCGGTAGCAACCAATGTCCATAAGGCGCTTGATGTTCAGAGCTACCTCTGTTCTCAGACGTCCCTCAACTTTGTACTCTTCCTCAATGATTTTGCGGAGCACAGCCAGCTCATCATTAGAAAGGGTGTTAATACTGGTATCGGGATTGATATTCATTTTCTCACAAATTTCAACCGCCGAATACCTACCGATTCCGTAGATATAGGTCAAGGCGATTTTCACTGCCTTGTTCGGCAAATCTACACCTGCAATTCTCGCCATTCATGGCCTCCTGAAATTCTCTTATAGAGTTGGAAGGCTTGCGCCGAACCCTGTTTATCTCTGTCTCTGCTTGTGCTTGGGATTGTCACAAATAATGCGGACCACCCCATTCCGTCTGACTACTTTGCACTTGTCACAAATCGGTTTGACACTTGCTCTTACTTTCATGTTCTAGCTCCTAGCCTAAAAATGTTTTGACTTCTTACTACCTACACTGAACCCATCATAGTGGTGCATTTTCATAACACCCTCAATCTGGCGCATGGTATCGAGGTCGACGCCGACAAGAATCAGCAACGAAGTTCCACCGAAAAGCATGGCAACAGCCGAAGGGAAGTTGAAGAACTTCTGTACCAGAGTGGGAATCAAGGCAATGAAAGCCAAGAAAATAGAACCGGGAAGAACAATACGGTTGAGCACCTTGGTAAGATACTCTTCCAATTTCTCAGAGCGTACTCCAGGAACGGAACCACCATTCTCTCGGATCTGCTTGGCCATCTCTACCGGGTTCATTGAAACCTGCGTATAGAAGAAGGCAAACGCTATGATCAACAGGGCGTAGATAATCAGATAGGGGGCACCCTGTGGATTCAACCAATTGGCAAAAGCGGCAAGCCACCTCACCTCTGGTCCTAAGGTTGTTGCAATCTGAAGCGGGAAGGAGAGCAGAGCACTTGCAAAAATTACCGGGATAACACCAGAAGGGTTGACCTTGATAGGAATGTAGGTACTCTGTGCACCATACATCTTTCGGCCTACCACACGCTTGGCGTAGTTCACGGGAACCTTTCTTACTCCCTGCTGCTCGTACACGACCAAAGCAACAACAACCAAGAACATCACAAATACCACAAGGACAACAATCGGATTCAAAACACCCGCGGAGATGCTTCTGAATAGGACTGACATAGCCTCTGGGAATCTTGCGACGATACCGGCGAAGATCAACAAACTGATACCGTTTCCGATACCCCAAGCGGTGATCTTATTGCCGAGCCAAATCAAGAGCATCGAACCCGTGGTCACAGTGAGCATTGCAATCAATGTGAAGGGAAGGATACTCATCGTCATCACGCCGGGAATGGAATTGGCGTAGATGGTTACTACATACGACTGAATGAGACAAACCACAATCGTACCATATCTGGTGTACTGCTGAATCTTCTTGTGCCCAGAAGGATCCTGGGACAGCTTCTTCAACGAAGGCATGACGAGCATCAATAGCTGCACAATAATCTGCGTACTGATGTACGGCATGACACCAAGCATGAAAAGTGAAAAGTTGGAAAATGCTCCACCAGAGAAGAAATTCAAATATTCAGTCAAACCGACACTTGAAGTTGCACTCTGAGAGAGGAAAAACATTTTCAGAACTTCTGGATCAATCCCAGGAATAGGGATAACTGCCCCGACCCGGCTGACAACCAGCAGGCCGAGGGTAATCAATATCTTCTTCCGTAGATCCTTAATTCTAAACATCTCAACTAAGGAGTTTGCCATAAAGCCCTTCTTTTGTTATTTGATTTCGCCACCCGCAGCTTTAATCTTTTCGATTGCACTTGCGGAAACCTTCAGTCCATCGATGACCACTTTCTTGGTAAGCTCTCCATTGCACAGAACTTTGGCCTGTGTGTTGTACCCCTTTACCAACCCCACGTCCTTAAGGGCGTCGAGAGTTACGACATCGCCATCTTCAAAGTTAGCAGAAATCACATCAAGAGACACAACGGCATATTCCTTCTTGAATACACTATTGGAAAAACCTCTGCGTGCAACACGGCGGTACAGAGGCATCTGGCCACCTTCGAAGCCAAGACGAACACCACCACCGGAACGGGAGTTCTGTCCATCGTGACCCCTACCACAGGAGCGGCCCTTGGAAGAAGCGCCACGACCTACGATAGTCTTTTTGGTATTGGCACCTTTCGGTGCATTAATCTGTCCCATCTTACATCTCCTCGACTTTCACAAGGTGAGCTACAACACGAACCATCCCAAGAGTAGCGGGAGTGGCGTCGTGCACAACTGAGCTGGAAATCTTGCCCAGTCCAAGAGCCTTCACCGTTCTGCGTTGTTTCGGCAGGGTACCGGAAAGACCTTTGACCAAGGTAACCTTGATCTTTTTCGCATCAGCCATCATCTTACCCCCACATCTCACTCAGGGACTTACCCCGATTCTTTGCCACGACCTTTGCATCAAACAGATGCTCAAGTGCATCAAAGGCAGCCTTGACTGTGTTGATGGAGTTCTTGGAACCCAACGACTTACTCAAGACGTCATTAATGCCGACGGCATCACAGATGGCACGGACAGCACCACCGGCGATAACACCGGTACCAGGTACTGCAGGTTTTAGCAGAACACTAGCGCTCTTGTAGTTGCCGAGGATCTCATGAGGGATGGTTGCCTTTTTCATCGGCACCTCAATCATGCTACCCTTTGCACGGTCGACAGCCTTGCGAATAGCTTCGGTAACGTCATTGGCCTTGCCAAAGCCATAACCGACTTTGCCATTCTGGTCACCAACAACCACCAAAGCGGAGAAGGAAAACCTTCTACCACCCTTAACAACTTTGGCTACACGATTAAGCTTGATCAGCTTTTCAACGTATCCGTCGTTCTTATCTCTGTCTCTATCTCTCGATCTATCCACAGTATCCCCCTAGAACTTGACGCCGGCTTTGCGTGCGCCGTCTGCGATGCTCTTGACTACTCCGTGAAACAGATAGCCATTACGATCGAACACGCATGTGTCAATGTTCTTCTCGAGCATTCTCTTGCCGATGGTTTCACCAAGCTTTGCAGCATCAGCGACCGTGTTCTTCAAGCCCTTCAGTTCACCTTCCATGGTGCTGGCAGCAATAAGAGTGGTGCCTGCTACATCGTCGATGACCTGAACATACATGTGGGAATTGCTGCGATACACACTCATACGAGGTCTACTTGCAGTTCCTGAGATTCTTTTGCGGATATGATATTTACGCCGCTCAAGCTTTCTTCTCTTATCGAGTACTCTATTCATCTTACTTACCTACCCACTATTTCTTAGCTGAAGCGGTCTTACCAGCCTTGCGTCTGATCACTTCATTCTCATAGCGAATACCCTTGCCCTTATAAGGCTCAGGAGCTCTAAGAGAACGAATTTCTGCACAAGTCTGACCAACAAGCTGCTTGTCGATACCACTGATGGTAACCTTGTTCGGGTTTTCCACTGTAGCAGTAATTCCCTCAGGAAGCACTACCTCCACCAAGGTGGAATATCCAAGGTTGAGCGTCAGCAGGTTGCCCTTCAAATCGGCACGATAACCGACACCATTGATCATCAAAGTGCGGTTATATCCCTGGGAAACCCCAATAACCATATTGTTGATCAACTGGCGATAGAGCCCCTGAAAACTATTACTCTGCTTGGACTCATCCTTAGGAAGCACTGTAATTTCACTTGCTCCAATGGCTATTTCCACTTCAGGACGGGTCGGGCAATTAAGCTTTCCTTTCGGACCTTCTACATTAATAACACCATCGTTGATGGCAACTTTGACCCCTTGAGGTACTGTGATCGGCAATTTTCCAATTCTGGACATTCTATACCACCTTACCAAATAGAGCAGATCAGTTCGCCACCGACCTTGTTCTCAGTAGCCTTCTTCCCGGTAATGATACCTGAAGAAGTGGAGACTACAACGACACCATGTCCGTTGTACACACGGGGCATATCACGATAACCGGTATAAACACGACGACCGGGGGTTGAGATACGCTCGATTCCATGTAATACAGGACTCTGTTTCTCATCATATTTCAAGAAAACGCGGATAAATGAAATTCCATCCTTGGTCACCTTCTTGAAATTCTTTATAAATCCCTCATTCTTGAGAATCTTCACAATTTGAAGCTTCATCTTGGATGTGGAGATATCTACTTTTTCATGCTTAGCCAAACTAGCATTTCTGATTTTGGTCAGCATATCAGCAACTGGATCACTTACAGCCATTTTTCTCTCCTACCAACTAGATTTGGTAACACCAGGAATCTGGCCTTCACTTGCCAATTTGCGGAAGCAGATCCTGCACATGTCGAACTGGCGCATATAGCCACGGGGTCTGCCGCAGACTCTGCAGCGATTGACGTGTCTGGTACTGAACTTAGGCTCTTTCTGGGCCTTGACGATCATTGATTTCTTAGCCATATGTCTCTACCCCTTATTTACTGAAGGGCATGCCAAGCTTGTTAAGCAATGCATAGCCTTCTTCATCGGTCTTAGCGGTTGTAACAATGGCAATGTTGAAGCCGCTGACGCGCTCGATCTTGTCGAAGTCGATCTCTGGGAAAATAATCTGCTCAGTCACACCAAGAGAATAGTTTCCACGTCCATCAAAGGCATTGGGTTTAACACCCTTGAAGTCCTTGACACGGGGGAGAGCAATACTGATCAATCTCTCGAGGAAAAACCACATGTTATCGCCGCGAAGGGTAACCATGGCACCAATTTCCTGGCCTTCACGAACCTTGAAATTTGCGATGGATTTTCTGGCCTTGGTTTTTAGGACATGCTGGCCGGTAATCTGTTCGAGTTCTTTAACAGCTGCATCGAGAAGCTTCTTGTTTACAATGGCCTCTCCAACACCAACGCTGACTACAATCTTTTCAAGGGCAGGAACCTGCATTTTTGAGCTGTAGCCGAGTTCAGTGAACAGAGCAGGAGCTACAGTCTCCAAATATTTTGTTTTGAGGTTAGGTACAAACTTTTCCATTAGATTACTTCCCCGGTTTTCTTGGCGTAGCGGACTTTCTTTCCGCTCTCATCAAACTTGTACCCGATCCTGGTAGCTTCACCCTTACCGGTGACGTACGCTACGTTGGAAACGTGGATCGGAGCCTCGATTTCCATGATGCCGCCTTTATCCTGCTGATTTTTCTTTTTCATGGTTTTCTTCACCATGTTGGCACCCTGGACAACGACCCTCTCACTCTCACGGTCTACCTTGACAATCTTACCGGACTTACCTTTGTCCTTGCCGGCAATGATCACAACGGTGTCGTTCTTCTTAAGCTTCATGTGCACACTCCTACAACACTTCCGGCGCGAGCGAAACGATCTTCATGTACCCATCACGTAGCTCTCTCGCTACGGGCCCAAAGATGCGCTTTCCGCGCGGGTTATTGTTGGCATCGATGATAACACAAGCGTTGTCATCGAACCTGATATAGGTACCGTCAGGTCTGCGGTATTCCTTCTTAGTCCTCACAATGACAGCCTTCATGACGTCACCCTTTTTGATGGCGCCGTGAGGCAGTGCGTTCTTTACTGCCACGACAATGATATCGCCAACGCCTGCAACATAGCGATGGCTTCCACCAAGAACCTTGATGCACTGCACCTGCTTGGCACCACTGTTGTCAGCTACGTTCAAATAGCTCTGCATCTGTACCATATCGTCTCTCTCCTATTAACGAGCGCGCTCGACGATCTGCACGAGACGCCAGCACTTGTCTTTACTGAGGTGGCGGCATTCAACAACACGTACGGTGTCACCGATATTGGCCTCGTTTCTTTCATCATGTGCCTTCACCTTCTTGGTGGTAGTCACATACTTCTTATACAGGGGATGCAGTCTTCTAGAGGAGACGGCCACGACGATTGTCTTGTCCATCTTGTCACTGACCACCTGGCCGGTAAAACTTTTCTTATTAGCTTCCATCTAAATCGCTCTCCCTTACTTTGCCGCTTTCCGGATTCCGAGTTCATACTCACGAATACGGGTGTTTACACGAGCGATGTTCCTCTTGACGGTCCGAACAGCAAGCGGATTCTCCACATGCCCGAGCACTCTTCCCATGCGAAGGTCGAAGTACTCCTTATGAAGCAGTTCCTTCTTGGCTACCAGCTCGTCGAGGGTTAAATCTTTGTATGAATTTTTCATAATCTTACTCCACTTCCCTTCTGGCAACGAACTTTGTCTTAATCGGGAGCTTGGATGCTGCGAGCAACAAAGCTTCTCGAGCCAATTCTTCTGAAACTCCACCCATCTCGAACATCACCGCTCCAGTCTTAACCACAGCAACCCAACCTTCTGGGGAACCCTTACCGTTACCTTGTCTGGTTTCAGCAGGTTTCTTGGTGTAAGGCATGTCAGGGAAAATCCTGATCCAGACCTTACCACCACGCTTGATATGGCGGGTCATTGCAATACGAGCTGCCTCAATCTGTCGGTTGGTAATCCACTTTGGCTCGAGAGCTAACAAAGCGAACTCACCGAAAGCAATGGTATTACCGCGATGTGCAACACCATCAGTGGTGCCACGCTGCTTCTTTCTGTATTTGATTCTCTTTGGACTAAGCATGGCTTACTAACTCCTTGCCTCATCGCTCTTGGCTGGCTTTCTCACCAACCCACCGGCGTCATCTTTGACTGCGCGATCGTAGATTTCACCATTGAACACCCAAACTTTGACGCCAATGACACCAAACGTGGTATTTGCAGTTGTGAAACCGTAATCGATGTCGCTCCTCAGGGTATGAAGAGGAATTCTTCCTTCCTTCATCCATTCCGAGCGTGCAATTTCTGCACCACCGATACGACCGGAGAGCCGAATCTTAACACCCTGTGCACCACCTTGGATTGCCTTTGAAACAGCAGTCTTCATTGCTCTTCGGAAAGAACCGCGAGAAACAAGCTGCTTGGCAACATTCATGGCGATCAACTGGGCATCAGCCTCAGGCTTTTTAATTTCTTTAATCTTGATCTGAACCTTCTTGTTGGAAAGCTTCTGCAATCTTGCGCCAAGCTTCTCAACATTCGCACCCTTGCTACCGATGATGATACCAGGACGGCTGGTGGTGATCACGATTGTTATGCGCTGTGGCTTACGAATGATTTCAACATCCGAAATTTCAGCGCCCTGGACTTCAGGACATTCAACCAAAGCCTTTCTCAGCTTCAGATCTTCATGCAGAGTGTCCGCATACTCCCTGGGGTCCACATACCATTTGGACTTCCAGGTCTTGTTGACTCCAAGACGGAGTCCAATAGGATTAACTTTTTGGCCCATTTACTTCCTCACGCTTGCTTTTTCGTCAACGACGACGGTAATGTGTGACATCCTCTTAAGCAGAATATCCCGTCTTCCATGGGATCTCGGCCAGACCCTCTTGAGTCTCGGACCCTCGTTAACCTGCAATTCCTTGATCACAAGATTCTCTTCATCGATTTTCTTGTTCTGATCAAGTGCATTTGCACAAGCTGATTGCAACACCTTCAGTATAAGGCGGCATCCCTTTTGGGGCATGGCCTCGAGAATTGCTACTGCTTCCACATATGACTTATTCCGAACAAGATTAGCGACGGGGCGAACCTTGGAAGGAGATACCATCAGATACTTGGCAGTTGCCGAATAACCTTTCTTTTCTTCCATATTAGTACCCATTTCGCTTAACCAACCTTCTTGTCGGAAGCATGACCGCGGAAAATCCTGGTAGGTGCAAACTCACCGAGTTTATGTCCAACCAAATTCTCCGTCACATATACAGGAATCCAAGTCTTTCCGTTGTACACAGAAATCGTGAACCCTACCATTTCAGGGATGATCGTAGAACAGCGGGAATAAGTCTTGATCATCTGCTTCTGATTTGTCTTAAGAGACTCCTGAATCCTCTTATACAATTTCTTCTCAATAAAAGGACCTTTCTTGATTGATCTAGCCACTTTCTACTCCTACTTCCGCTTCTTGACGATAAATGCACCGGAAGGCTTCTTCTTGGAACGGGTCTTTCCACCCTTAGCCGGTTTACCCCATGGGGAAACTGGGTTTCGTCCAGCTGCAGTCTTTCCTTCACCACCACCATGCGGGTGATCGATTGGGTTCATTGCAACACCACGAACTTTTGGTCTTCTTCCAAGATGGCGGCTCTTGCCTGCCTTTCCGAGACTGACGTTCATATGATCTTCATTGCCAAGCTGCCCGAGGGTAGCATAGCACTGTCCAAAAACCATGCGCATCTCACCAGAGGGAAGGCGGAGGGTAACATAGTCTCCTTCCTTCGCAACCAAGGTGGCTCCGAGACCGGCTGAACGAACAAGCTGTCCACCGCGGCCGAGGGTAAGTTCAACGTTGTGAACCATCAAGCCAAGAGGAATATTCTTCAAAGGAAGAGCATTGCCTACCTGAATTGGAGCCTCTGGACCGGAAAGGACCGTGGTTCCTACAGTCAAGCCCTTTGGGGCGATCATGTAACGCTTCTCACCATCGACATAGAACACCAACGCAATATTTGCAGTTCTGTTCGGATCATATTCGATGGTCTTTACAACACCAGGAATACCATACTTATCGCGCTTGAAATCGATAATTCGATACGCACGCTTATGGCCACCGCCTCTACGGCGAACACTGATGCGCCCGAAAGTATCCCTACCTGCCTTCTTATTCAGGCCAATGGTCAAGGACTTCTCAGGCTTGCTGGCAGTAAGCTCGCTGAAGACCAAAGTGGTCTTCTGGCGAAGGCCGGGAGTATTGGGCTTATACGTTTTAAGTGCCATATTCCAAATTCTCCTTATACGCCTTCGATGGCCCGGATGGAATCACCCTTGGCCAAGGTTACGACAGCCTTCTTCCAGTTACCGGTGTTTCCAAGGATGCTACCACCCTTACCGCGGGAATACTTAGGCTTGCCCTTCACAATCATCACGTTGCAATCAACAGGCTCCACACCAAAGAGCTCCTTAACGGCTGCTCGAATCTGGAACTTATTGCTGTCCATATGGACCTTGAACGTGTACTTCTTAATATCTCCCTCACGAGCCGAGTTTGTCTTCTCGCTCAAGACGGGTTCAATAATAATTTGGTCTGCTCTCATTTCCGGTCCCCTTATTTGTCGCCGTAGAATTCATTCAGATTCTTAGCGGCACCTTCCAAAACCAGCAACTTTCTTCCATAGAGCAACTCTTTGGCAGAGAGTCTGTTGTAAGAAAGGACACGCAGGTACGGAATGTTCTTCGCAGCACGGCGCATCATCTCATCATCATCTTTTAGAATCAAAATGGTTCTGCTTCTATCAGTGACGAAATTATTGATGATCTGGTTCAAATCCTTGGTTTTGCCACTTTCCACGGAGAAGTCCTCGACAACAACAAGGCGTTCCTCCTTGACACCCAAGGAAAGGAGACTCTTCATTGCGAGTCGCTTCATCTTCTTGGGAAGCGTATAACTATAATCACGCGGCTTGGGCCCAAAAATAGTACCACCACCAACCCAGACGGGAGACTTTTTGTCACCAGCTCTTGCATTGCCGGTTCCCTTCTGCTTATATGGCTTGCTATTGCTGTAATGGACCTCAGCGCGGGTCTTCGTGCATGCAGTACCGACACGGCGGTTTGCAAGCTCGTTATTTACGGCATAATAAATGGATCCATCACTAACCTCTCTGTTGAAGACTTCGTCGTTCAACTCAAGTGTTCTGACTTCTTTGCCGTCGGTAGAAAAGACTTTCGTTTCCATATATCTCGCCCCTACTTCTTGATCGCTTTCTTGACGATGACGACACTCTGGGCGGGGCCAGGGATAGCACCCTTAACCATAAGGACCTGCATCTCTTCATCGACGCGGACGACCTTCAAGTTCTGGACCGTCGTCCTCACATTACCCATGTGTCCAGCCATCCGGGTACCCTTGAATGTACGGGCAGGAGTGGAGGACATTGCAGTACCACCGATATCACGATGGAACTTCGAACCGTGGGTAGCGCGACCACCAGCAAAGCCGTGACGCTTCATACCACCTGCAAACCCCTTGCCTTTGGAAGTACCGGTGACATCCACAAAGGAGATGTCCTTAAATATATCCACGCCCAACACTTCGCCGACCTTGACTTCTTTATCATAGTCACGGAATTCAATAACATGCTGCTTTGGTTCACAAACATCGGTGAACTGGCCAGCATATGGCTTGGTGATAGTGCTTTTCTTCTTGTCAACGGAGCCCAAAGCGACAGCATCATAACCATGCTTGTCCTCTGTGCGATCCGCAACAACAACATTGCCCTCAATTTTTATTACAGTCACGGGTGTGAGCCTGCCTTGCGCATCAAACACCTGTGTCATTCCAACTTTTTTGCCGATAAGCCCTAACATCTCTTACCTCAACTCTCTTACTGTTTAATCTCTACATCCACACCGGCAGGGAGCTCAAGCTTCATGAGGGCATCCATGACTTTTGATGTAGGATCCAAAATGTCAATCAACCTTTTGTGGGTTCTCATCTCGAATTGTTCGCGAGATTTTTTATTGACAAAGGGCGATCTCAGGACAGTGTATTTGTTGATACGAGTCGGGAGAGGAACAGGACCTGACACTGTAGCTCCAGCCCTGACAACAGTTTCTACGATTGCTTTGGAGCTCTGTTCAACCAGCTCGATATCAAAGCCTCTCAACCTTACTCGAATTCTTTCTTTAGCCATTATTCCTCCAAAAAACGGGCCTTGCCATCAACTTTTGTGATGGCAAGACATTCGTCAATACAATTATTCGACTATTTCGGTTACCTGGCCAGAAGCAACAGTTCTACCACCTTCACGGATAGCGAAGCGTAGTCCCTTGTCCATGGCAACGGGGTGAATCAGCTCAACAATGATATCGGTGTGGTCGCCGGGCAGAACCATCTGCTTGCCTTCGGGAAGGTTTACGGTACCGGTGATATCAGTGGTGCGGAAATAGAACTGTGGGCGATAGCCGCTGAAGAACGGAGAGTGACGTCCGCCTTCATCCTTGCTCAATACGTATACAGTACCATTGAACTTGGAGTGTGGGAGGATTGACTTGGGCTTTGCCAGAACCTGACCGCGAACAACGTCCTTCTTATCAACACCACGAAGCAGAGCACCGATGTTGTCGCCAGCCTGACCTTCGTCAAGAAGCTTGTTGAACATCTCAACACCGGTAACAACGGTGTCACGAGTTTCTTTAATACCGACGATGGAAGCAGGTTCGTTGACCTTGATGATACCACGTTCGATACGACCGGTAACAACAGTACCACGACCGGAGATGGAGAAGATATCTTCAATCGGCATCAGGAAGGGCTGATCAACAGCGCGCTCCGGAAGAGGAATGAAGCTATCCATAGCATCAAGCAGCTCGTCAAGGCACTTGGTCTTTTCAGGATCGTCGGGTTCGGTCATTGCATCATAAGCACTACCGCGGATGATAGGAGCATTGTCGCCATCAAAACCATAATCGCGGAGCAAGTCGCGCATTTCTTCTTCAACGAGGTCGATCAATTCAGGATCGTCAACCTGGTCACACTTGTTGATGAATACGATCAAGCAAGGTACACCAACCTGACGAGCAAGAAGGATGTGCTCCTTGGTCTGAGCCATAGCACCGTCAGTTGCTGCAACGACGATGATGGCGCCGTCCATCTGAGCAGCACCGGTGATCATGTTCTTGATGTAGTCAGCGTGGCCCGGGCAGTCAACGTGAGCATAGTGCCTATTGGTGGACTGATACTCAACGTGTCTGGTATTAATGGTAATACCGCGCTCTTTTTCCTCAGGGGCGTTGTCAATTGAATCGTAAGCGAGAGCCTTGTCACCGAAGAGTTTTGCACAGTGCATGGTAATTGCTGCGGTGAGGGTGGTCTTACCATGGTCAACGTGACCGATGGTCCCTACGTTTACGTGTGGCTTCGTCCTCTGAAATTTCTCTTTTGCCATCATTTCCTCCTTGTGACGTTCCATTGTCCAGTCACAAAAAATAATTAATATGTGCTCATAAAGGCCCAAAGCCTTTACCATTTACATTGAGACAAACTAATTACGTGAAAACAAAAACATAAGAGGATTCCAGAGGTCGGCAGGTCTGGAGAACCCATCCTGACGACATAGTATAAGTTTTAAAAAAAAACTTCGTACTGCCTGAAACCACCTTATCATTGCTTCTGCAATAATCGGTTTGGCTCTTCATAGCACTGCATAGGCACGCCCATGCAGACACCTTATGCACTATATGCGAAAGCAGTTTTTATGTCAAGCGATTGATAATAATTCTATAAAGATAAAGAAAAACCGGCTTCCAATCAAAGAAAGCCGGTTCAAAAGTACAATTTTTGGACTACCAACGATAATGGCTGAATGCCTTGTTGGCCTCTGCCATTCTGTGGGTGTCTTCCTTCTTCTTGAAGGCGGAACCAGTATTCTGGAAAGCATCCAACAACTCAGCGCCGAGTTTCTCTGCCATGCTACGACCATTACGGTTTCTTGCAGCAGCAATAATCCAGCGCATTGCAAGCGCTTCACGGCGATTGTCGCGGATCTCAACGGGAACCTGATAGGTTGCACCACCAACACGACGACTCTTGACCTCTACAACAGGCTTTACATTGTCCAAAGCCTTCAAGAATACCTCAAGAGGCTTCTCGCCTGTCTTTTCGCCCAAACTCTGCATCGCCTGATAGATGATGCGGGTACTGATGGACTTCTTTCCATCTACCATCATGCGGCAGATGAATTTCTCAACAATGACACTCCCGTAAAGGGGATCGGGTAATACTTCCCTGACGGGAGCAGTAGTTCTTCTTGACATATGCTAACTCCTCCCTCATCAAGCCTTGGGCTTCTTGGCACCGTACTTGGAGCGGCTTCTCTTGCGATCTGCAACACCGAGGGTATCCTTGGCACCGCGAACAATGTGGTAACGTACACCGGGAAGGTCCTTGACTCTTCCTCCACGAAGCAAAACAACAGAGTGCTCCTGAAGGTTATGGCCAATACCGGGGATATAGGCGGTAACTTCAATACCATTGGAAAGGCGAACACGAGCAACCTTTCTCAAAGCAGAGTTCGGCTTCTTCGGGGTGACGGTCATAACCCTGGTGCATACACCACGCTTCTGGGGACAACCTTCAAGGGCGGGAGACTTCGTCTTGTTGACGATGGTCTTTCTTCCCTTTCTGATCAGCTGATTAATAGTAGGCATCTTATCGACACACTCCCTTTTATTTCGTTGATCCGCTACCTCTCACACTGGCAGGGATCTGCGCCGCCCTACGGGCAGCGCGTCGTATGTAAAATCCGTACCCAGCATGGATACTGTGGTGTGGTTTTCACACAACTCTTCTGAAAATCGTGTACACGCCGACAGGCGTATACCATCAATCCTCGTCAGAGTCGTCCACATCCACAGAATCACCTACGGATTTCATGTCTGCTAAATCTTCAACGTCGAAATCATCGTCATCAATCATCTCTTGACGCCTAGACTCTTTCACTGCATCAACTTTCTGCTGCAACTTCAAGAGTTCTTCATCCTTGAGCTTCACATCCCTATACTGGCGCATACCAGTACCTGCAGGAATCAGATGTCCGATAATGACGTTCTCTTTCAAACCACGCAACTCATCTTTACTACCAGCTATCGCCGCATTTGTCAAGACCTTGGTGGTTTCCTGGAAGGACGCAGCACTGATGAACGAGTCGATACTCAAGGAAGCTCGTGTAATACCCAAGAGCAGGGGCCTTGCCACAGCAGGCTCACCACCTTCGACGATTACCCTGTCGTTTTCCTCAAAGAACCGGTACTTGTCGACCTGCTGACCATGGATCAAGTTGGTATCACCTACGTGCACCACCTCCACCTTTCTCAGCATCTGTCTGACAATAACACCAAGGTGTTTATCATTAATCTGGACACCTTGCATCCGATACACTTCCTGAACCTCATCTACCAAGAAGGACTGCAATGCATTCTCTCCCAGGATATCCAAGATATCATGAGGAGTGATGGCTCCATCACAAAGCGGTTCTGCCGCTTCAACAGAGTCTCCATCACGAACCAGAAGGTTTCTTCCCATCGGAACCATATGCTTATACTCATGCCCGTATGGATCTGAGACTATGATGGTACGTTTACCTTTGACGATATTGCCAAAACTGACCAATCCCGAGACCTGTGCCAGAACGGCAGCAACTCGAGGCCTACGAGCCTCAAAAAGCTCGCCTACACGAGGCAGACCACCGGTGATATCCTTTGTCTTGGTGCCTTCTTTGAGCAACTTAGCCAAAATATGACCTTTCTTGACCTCGGTATTGTCCTTGGTCTGCAGATACGATCCACCTGGCAAAAGATATACTGCAATCACTTCTCCCTTTCCATGATCGGCGGTTGTGATCTCGATACGAGGCTGCAGAGACTCAAGACTGTGCTCAGTGATCTTTTTCTCAATATTTCCGGTTTCTTCGTTGACCTCTTCGATCAAGGTAGTTCCCAGCTTGATATCCACGAAGTGGGTAAAGCCATCTTCCTCAGCCAATACAGGCTCGCTGAATGGGTCAAAGGATACAATCGGGGTTTTCGCTTCAACGAACATCCCGCTCTCTACAAGTAAATCAGAACCAGTCTTCACCACCTGAACCGTTGCATGACCAAGCAAGTACACACGACCGTTCTCGATCTTGACTGTTCCATTCTCATCACTGAGAACTTCTTTGCCGTTCTTCTTATAAAGAGGAGCTCCCTTTGCAACAACAATACCTTCCTCGACAAGCAGAGAATCGTATACATCTGATTCAATAATTGCATTGACTCGGAAATATTCGATATGACCCTTACGAGTGAAAACCTGTACAGAGTCAGCCTCGCGAAGTACTCTCGAACCTGTAATAGATCCGATGATCACCGGATAATTGAAGGTAAGCTTATTGTCTTCACTACTTGTGGAAGCTGTACCACCAACGTGGAAGGTACGCATCGTAAGCTGTGTTCCCGGCTGACCGATGGACTGTGCTGCAATGATACCAACAGCTTCACCAATCACTACAGGTCTGTTTGTGGCAAGGTTGCGTCCATAGCATTTTTGACAAACACCATGTTTCGCCTCACAAGTAAGAACAGTGCGCAGAAGTACGCGCTCAATACCGGCTTCCTCAATCTTTATTGCTGTAGATTCATTAATTTCCTTGTTTGCCTCAGCAATTACCTCACGACTGAAGGGATGAAGGATATCCTCAACTGGACATCGACCAACAATTCGATCAGCAAGGTTCTCTATGATTTCATCGCCATCCTTGAGGGCTCCTCTCCAGATACCATTGATGGTGTGACAGTCTTCCTCATTGATGACCACATCCTGGCTGATATCAACCAGACGACGAGTCAGATAGCCTGCTTCAGCCGTCTTGAGTGCCGTATCCGAAAGACCCTTACGAGCTCCGTTTGTGGAGATGAAGAATTCGATAATAGACAGTCCTTCCTTGAAGTTGGACTTGATCGGGAACTCGATAACGTCGCCAGATGGTTTCGCCATCAAACCACGCATACCGCCAAGCTGTCTGATCTGTGTCTTCGATCCTCTCGCTCCAGAGTCTGCCATCAAGAATAATGGGTTGAAGCCTTTCTGGCTGGAACGCAATTCCGTCATCAACGCATCTGTCAACTGGTCATTGGTTTGTGTCCAAACCTCGATAACGCGGTTGTATCGTTCTTCCTGAGTTATGTGTCCTTGCCTGTACTGATCCAAGATTCGTTGTTGCTGAGCATTCGCATTCTGCACAAGCTCTCGCTTGGCCACAGGAACGATCATATCCGAAAGACCGATGGTGGCACCAAAGATTGTTGCATACTTGTAGCCGACATCCTTGATGGAATCGAGCATTTCAACAGCGATAGAGTTGTCGTTTGCTTTCAAGGTATCACCGATGAGAGCCTTCAGCTCTTTATCACCAAGAGTGGCATTCTGGAAAGGAACACTCTTTGGTAATACCGCATTGAAAATCACACGACCGGGGGTGGTGACAAGTTTTGTACCATCGGCGAGTTTATATCTGATTTTGGCATTATAGGAGAGCAAACCACTATCAAGGGCCTTCTCCATTTCACCTATTGTATCAAAATACTTACCCTCTCCAGGAGCTCCTTCCATATCACGAGTCAGGTAGTTGATACCCAAGACCATGTCCTGGGAGGGATACACAATCGGCTTACCATTTGCAGGGTCGAGCAAATTGGTAACGCTGAGCATCAGCGTCCAGCACTCCAACTGCGCTGCATGGGTGAGCGGAACGTGAACTGCCATCTGGTCCCCGTCAAAGTCAGCGTTATACGCATGACAAACCAGGGGATGGAGCTTGATTGCCTTTCCATCCACCAAGACAGGTTCAAAAGCCTGAATACCCAAGCGGTGCAGTGTAGGAGCACGGTTGAGCAATACTGGGTGGTCCTTCACCACGTCATCAAGAATGGACCAGACTGCATCCGTCTCTTCCTCAACCAGGCTCTTTGCCTTCTTGATGTTGTAGACGACACCATCCTGTACGAGTTTCTTCATGATGAAGGGCTTGTACAACTCCAAAGCCATCTTTGAGGGCAAACCACACTGATGCATTCTCAACTCGGGACCGACAACGATAACCGAGCGTCCTGAGTAGTCAACACGCTTTCCAAGCAAGTTTTGTCTAAATCGACCCTGCTTGCCTTTGAGCATGTCAGAAAGACTCTTCAAAGGCCTGTTGCTTGCACCCTTGACTACGCGCTTGCGCTTGGAGTTGTCAAAAAGAGCATCTACAGCTTCCTGCAACATTCTCTTCTCGTTTCGGATGATGATGTCAGGAGCATTAAGCTTCACCAATCTGTCAAGTCGGTTATTTCTATTGATTACACGACGATACAAATCATTCAAGTCGCTGGTTGCAAATCTTCCGCCATCGAGTTGGACCATCGGGCGCAAATCAGGAGGAATCACAGGAATTACGGTGAGGATCATCCATTCAGGACGGTTGCCGCTATCTCGGAAGTTTTCACATACCTCGATTCGCTTGAGCAATCGCTTGTCAACCTTGTCGCCCTTCAGGCGCATCTGTTCACGAAGCTCGCGAGAAAGTTCTTCAAGATCAAGATTGATCAAAAGCTTTCTTACTGCTTCTGCGCCCATTCCAGCTTCAAAAGAATCCCCGTATTGCTCTCGAGCTTGCCAATACTCTTCCTCTGTAAGCAACTGCTTGGGTTTGAGACTGGTATCACCACTATTGATCACTACATACTTTTCATAATAGAGGATGCTCTGCAGTGAGTTGCGAGTAATATCAAGCAACATGCTCATTCGACTGGGGACGGATCTATAATACCAAATATGAGAAACAGGGGCTGCAAGGGTGATATGACCCATGCGCTCACGTCTTACTTTGGTATTTGTTACCTCAACTCCGCATCGGTCACAAATCACACCCTTGTACCGGATGGATTTGAATTTGCCGCAATAACACTCCCATTCCTTGGTGGTTCCGAAAATCTTCTCACAGAACAATCCATCACGCTCAGGCCTGAGGGTTCGGTAGTTGATCGTTTCCGGCTTTTTCACCTCGCCGTAAGACCAATCCTTGATCTGCTCCGGCGAAGCCAGTTTTATCATGATACTATCGAAATCTTGAATTTCTTTCATCTGCACTTCTCCTGATTAGTTGAGGGAGCCTTTCGACTGCTTTGCGATCAACTCTTCATCTCGTTCGGTAAGAGGCACCTGACGACCCTTGGAGTCATACACAGACATATCCAGAGCCAAGCCGCGGATTTCCTGAACCAATACATTGAATGCCTCGGGCATTCCTGCTGTAGTGGCGGGCTCTCCCTTGACGATACTTTCATAAATTTTTACACGACCATTCATATCATCACTCTTGATGGTCAGCAGTTCTTGCAGGGTATTGGCAGCGCCATACGCCTCAAGAGCCCATACTTCCATCTCTCCAAGCCTCTGTCCACCGAACTGAGCCTTACCGCCGAGCGGCTGCTGAGTAACCAGAGAATAGGGACCGGTAGAACGAGCATGCATCTTATCATCAACGAGGTGGTGCAGCTTCAGATAGTATATGTATCCACAGAAAACAGGATTAACAAATGGAATACCGGTCTGTCCGTTGTACAACACAGCCTTTGAATTCTCCGGCAATCCTGCCTCTCGCATCTTCTCCTCAATCTGAGCCATCGTGGCACTCTGGAATACAGGAGTCGAATACCACTTGTCAAGCTTAACAGCAGCCCAACCAAGCTGAGTTTCCATCAACTGGCCGATGTTCATTCGTGACGGAACACCAAGAGGGTTCAGACACACATCAAGCACTGTACCATCTTCCATGAACGGCATATCTTCCTCAGGGAGAATTCGGCTTACAACACCCTTGTTTCCGTGTCGTCCTGCCATCTTGTCACCTTGACGAAGTTTTCTCTTTGTAGCAATGAGCACCTTCACGGTCTCCTCAACGCCCGGCGGCAGTTCATCATTGTTGCTGCGCTTCAAACGCTGTACATCAATGACGGTACCTTCAGTACCGTGAGGAACCTTCAAGGAGGTATCCCTTACTTCTTTTGCCTTTTCTCCAAAAATAGAGTTAAGCAACTTGAACTCAGGGGTGGTATCACTCTCACTCTTAGGAGTAACCTTACCCACCAAGATTGATCCAGGTCTCACTGTTGTTCCTATGCGAACAATACCATCCTCATCGAGTTGCTCAAGCATCTTCTCGCTGGTATTGGGAATATCCCTGGTCAACTTCTCCGGCCCGAGCTTGGTCTCTCGAATATCAGTTGAGAACTCCTTGATGTGCACAGAAGTGAAAATATCATCCTTGACAACACGCTCACTGATTAGAACCGCATCCTCATAGTTATATCCATTCCAAGGAACAAATCCGACGAGGATATTTCGGCCAAGGGCAAGTTCACCACTTTGAGTAGCAGGGCCATCAGCGATGACCTGACCAGCAGCTATATGGTCACCAAACCCGATTATCGGCTTTTGGTTGAAACAGGTATCTTGGTTGGTTCTCTGGTACTTTTGCACCTCATATACATCAACCTCACCCTCGATCTCAGCATTGTCAACTCTTATACAAATTTTCTCTGCGCTGACATATTCAACAACTCCTGCACGTTTGGCCTTAATCAAGACGCCACTATCGTAAGCAGCTTTTCCTTCCATACCGGTTCCGACACGCGGGGTTTCCGGAAATACCAAAGGAACAGCCTGACGCTGCATGTTAGAACCCATCAATGCACGGTTGGCATCGTCGTGTTCAAGGAACGGAATCAAAGAAGCTGCTACGCTGAGCACCTGTTTTGGAGAAACATCCATGTACTTGATGTCCATAGCAGGCTTGGTTGAATAGTCACCACTTTTTCGTACAGGAATCTCCCTATCCGTAAAATTACCATCATCATCAACATGCGCAGAACCTTGGGCAATGAAGAATTTCTCTTCGTCATTTGCATCAAGATATCTATACTGCTTGGTGACAACACCATTTACCACCTTTCGATAAGGAGTCTCCAAGAAGCCATGCTGGTTGATCCTGGTATAATTTGCCAAAGAAACGATAAGACCAATATTCGGTCCTTCAGGAGTTTCAATCGGACAAATACGACCATAATGGGTGTAGTGAACATCACGGACTTCAAACCCTGCACGATCTCTACTGAGACCTCCAGGGCCGAGTGCATTAAGCCTTCGTTTATGGGTAAGCTCAGCAAGTGGGTTGACCTGATCCATGAACTGTGACAACTGACTGGAACCAAAAAATTCCTTTATAGCGGCAACAATGGGCTTGATGGATATCAAATCCTGAGGCTTTACAGACCCACTTTCAAGGTTCATGCGCTCTTTTGCAATACGCTCCATACGTGCAAATGCACTCTTGAGAGCATTTTGCAAGAGCTCACCGACGGAGCGAACACGACGATTGCCCAGATGGTCGATATCATCGACATTTTCCTCACGGATAAAGACCTTGATGAGGAAATTCATCGTATTGACAATGTCACTGGGAGTAAGCACTGTCAAATCAGTAGAGGCATTCTCCTCTTCTTCTTCAGTACCTGTACCAAACTTCTTATTAAATTTATAACGACCAACAGATCCAAGGTCATACCTGCGACTGGAGAAGAACATATCAGGAAGGTCTTTTTCTGCCCGTTCGATGGCTATCATCTCCCCTGGCATCAGGACAGAGAAAATAGGAGAAAGAACATCTTCCTTTGTAGGCTCATCATACCCTTCTCTGGTGTACTTGGCATCTTCAATCTCAAAACAGTTGAGAATCATGTCACTATGGAGAGAGCCTTCTCCCCGTAGATTTACCAGATCCACTGTTGTTACGTCCAACTTGAGAAGCTCATCAATTTCATGGGCATGGAGCATGTCTCCTGCACGAAGGACCTTCTTATGTTCTCCTTCAACAGTTGCATAGATATCCTTGTAAAGATATCTATTCTCAAGACTACTCTTGAGCTCGACATCGTCAGCAAGCTCCACTGTTTCACCAGCATAAAACTGTTCGAGAATTTTTTCTCGAGTATCAAAACCGATTGCACGAAGGAACAACGTACCTAAAATACGCTTCTTTCGGTCGATTTTTGTATAAATCAAGTGCTTTTTATCATCAATCTCAAACTCCAACCAAGACCCTCGGTACGGAATGATTCTTGAGGAGTAGACATCCTTTTCATTTGAAAAAATAACGCCTGGAGAACGGTGTATCTGGCTTACTACGACACGCTCCGCTCCGTTGATGATGAATGTTCCTCGATTAGTCATCAGTGGGATATCACCAAAGAAGATCTCCTTCTCTCGCATCTCACCGTTGGAGAACTCAAGACTGATCGTGACTTTGATGGGAACACTGTAAGAACGACCTTTCTTCTTGCACTCCGTCTCGGAGAACTTGATATTATCAAGATCAATCGTATATCCCTTATAGGCAAGACGCATCTCACCATTGGGGCTGTCAATGGGGAAGGTTGTATG
The DNA here is from genome assembly GCA_964547185.1 of uncultured Sphaerochaeta sp. Classification (GTDB taxonomy): domain Bacteria; phylum Spirochaetota; class Spirochaetia; order Sphaerochaetales; family Sphaerochaetaceae; genus Sphaerochaeta. The sequence continues at coordinate 17,868 of CAZJMG010000020.1, read as the reverse complement.
AAACACTTCCTCCAGCCCGCACGACGGATCTGGGCTCAAACCCTGCCTACAGCGCTCTATCTGTAAAAATCTTTCATAGGAATCAAGCTGGACTCCAATGAGATTGGGCAGTTCACAAACTTCATGTATTTCAGAACCGATGTACGTGCGTGTTATGGATTTGCCTGTGGCAACCATCATGTACCCTCCAAAGTCAATTGAGAAACAGACTGAATTCCCTCACTGTCGAGGGAAAACAAAGACACAATAGGCCACCGGTGTCTATCCGGTGGCTCAATGAACCGGGCTAACGCCCTTTAACAAAGAACAAGAGCAGGGAATTGGACTGATCCAACTCCCCTGACTCGGATTAGTCAACGGGCTTAACCTCAACAGTACAACCGGTAGCTTCAAGCTTTTCCTTGAGAGCAGCGGCATCTGCCTTGCTGACACTTTCCTTGATGACCTTATCGCCGGCTTCAACAAGTTCTTTCGCTTCTTTCAAGCCAAGACCTGTGATAGCACGAACTTCCTTGATTGCAGCAATTTTCTTGCTAGGATCAGCAGCCTTGAGGATAACGTTGAATTCTGTGGGCTCCTCAACAGCAGCGACCTCAGCAGCAGGACCAGCAGCAACAGCGGCTGCAGCAGCCTGTACACCGAACTTCTCTTCCATCATCTTGATAAGGTCAGCGACCTCCATGACGGACATGCTTGCAATCGATTCCAAAATTTCTTCTTTAGTAGCCATATTATCTTCTCCTTATAAAGATTTTGTCTACACAGTCATAGCAGGTTACCTGTGAAGACTAAGACTGTGTCTAGTTTTCTTCGCTGGCGGGAACTGCCCCACCGTTCTTCTCTACATATGCTAGCAAAGTTGCTGCCAACTTCTGGACAGGTGCCTTCATAGTACCCATCAAGGAAGCAATCAACTCAAGCTTGCTCGGCAACTTACTGAAGGCTTCCACTTCATCAGCAGTGAAAAACTTACCTTCAAGAAGAGCACCCTTGACCTCAAGTTTGGCTCCGTCTTTTGCTAAAGCATAGATATCTTTCGCAACTGCATTTGCCTCATCACCACGCACGAGTGCAATTGCAGTAGGACCAACCAACTGCTCATCAGCTTTGTTGTCAAGTTCAGACAACGCAATCTTGGCGAATCTGTTCTTCACGACGCGGAATGCCGCATCTTTCTTCAGAAGGCTTCGTCTCAGTTTGGTAATCTGTTCGACAGTCATACCGCGGTAATCGGTGAAGATATAACCGGTGTACTGACTGAATTCATCCTTCAATGCCTTGACAGCTTCTTCTTTGGCAGGGGTAATACGAGTCTTGTAATCCATAATGTCTATCTCCTCTTATACCTACGCCGTCAGCTCTTTCACATTGACCCGTACGCCAGGTCCCATTGTGGAAGAAAGTGCGATACTGACTACAAAATCAGCCTTTGCATCGGATGGCTTCTTGCGGATGATTTCCTTGACAACAGCCCGTGCGTTTTCACTTACGAGTGCAGGATCCATGGAAACCTTACCTACAGCGAGGTGAATAACGTTGGTCTTGTCAGAACGGAACTCAACACGACCCTTGGTGAGCTCAGCAAGTGCTCCCTTCACATCAAAGGTAACTGTCTGAGTCTTGGGGTTCGGCATCAAACCTCTGCGGCCTAAGATAGGACCAAGGCGACCTACGTCCTTCATCATGTCAGGAGTAGCAACTGCGACATCAAAGTCCATCCAGCCACCACGAATCTTTTCAATCAGATCATCATCTCCGACATAGGCAGCACCTGCCTGTCGAGCCTCTTCAGCTTTCTCTCCCTTGGCAAATACAAGAACTCTCTTTTGTGCAGAGAACTGATTGGGGAGAACCACCGTGTCACGAACACTCTGGCTTTTCTTGAGGGTAAGCTTGACTGAAACCTCGACGGTTTCGTCAAAATTAGCAAAGGCAATCTCCTTTACCAAGGCTGCAGCCTCATCAACAGAGTAGAGCTTCTCACGGTCAATTTTTTTGATACTTTCGCGATACTTCTTTCCGTGTTTCATATTACTGCTCCACCTCTACACCCATACTGCGGGCTGTTCCTGCAATGATTTTCTTTGCCGCTTCAATGTCATTTGCATTGAGGTCAGGCATTTTAGTCGTTGCAATTTCAGTCAGTTGCTCTTGGGAGAGCTTTCCAACCTTCACCTTGTTAGGACTTCCGCTACCGTTTGCAAGGCCTAAAGCCTTCTTGATCAAAACAGCAGCTGGAGGAGTCTTCAAAATGAATGTGAAGCTCTTGTCAGCATAGACAGTGATAATGACGGGAAGAATGAGTCCGGGTTCATAGTTCTTTGTCTTGTCATTGAACTCCTGGACAAACTTGGGGGCACTGACACCATGAGGTCCAAGCGCGGGCCCAACAGGGGGTGCCGGCGTAGCCTTCTGGGCAGGGCACTGCAACTTGATTATTGCAGTCACCTTTTTCTTTGCCATGTTTCTCTCCTTACGCGACAAATCCAGCCAATGGCTGGTATTCCGCGCTGGTATTAACGCCTGTCATACGATCAGGCTCCCACCTCATCAATGATGAGGGAGTAATCATACACAAATGGACTCGGTTGTAAAAGAACAGAAAACTCTCGTATAGCCATCCAGTCCAAAGACGACTACAGAATCTTTTCTACTTGCAAGAAATCCACCTCAACCGGAGTGGAGCGTCCAAAAATACCGACGCTGACCCGCATGCGGGCTTTTTCGAGATTGACCTCTTCAATGACACCAGTAAAGGAGTCGAAGGGTCCCTCAATAATACGAACCTGCTCTCCAATGGAGAAAGTTTGCTTTGGCTTAAAGACTTTCTCAGCAGGAAGATCACCGGTCTTCTGGAAGAGGCTTTTTACCTCACCGGAAGAGAGCGGCTGTGGTTTCATGTTGTCATTGGGTGTTACAAACCCTGTTACACCTTGAATTCTCTTTATCTGTGAGCACCAAATCTTCCAACTATTTTCAGGCAAATCAAGCTCTACAAGAATATATCCAGGAAGAATTTTGCGTTTTACATCACGCCTTACACCGTCTTTGACTTCAACGACGGTCTCAAAGGGGACCTTGACATCAGTACAGACAAGCGCGAAATCCGTATCGGTTTCGCGCATCTTGTTGATGATTCGCTCAATCTTCTGCTCGTATCCAGAATAAGTATGTACTACGTACCAGCCCTTTGCCATGACCCCGCCTTACAGAATGAAAAGAATTCCCTTGAGCAGGAGGAAGTCCACCAACCCAAGAAAAAGTGCGACAATGACAGTGGAGACAAGTACTACCTTGGTGGAAGAAATAACAGCTTCACGGGAGGGCCAGACAACTTTTTTAAGTTCCAGTTGTGACTCCTTGAAATATCGTAACAGCTTCTTCATGAAAGGCTCCTTGTGAAAAAGATCGAGAAGCAGACAGGCCAAGAAGGATTCGAACCCTCAACATCCGGTTTTGGAGACCAGCGCTCTACCAGTTGGAGCTATTGGCCTATTTGCTTCTCGATCGCAATTACCTTATTTAATCTTTGTCTCGCGATGCAAGGTGTGCTTGCGATCAAACGGACAAAACTTCGACAGCTCAAGCTTTCCTTGAGTGTTTCTACGATTCTTTTCAGTGGTATAGTTCTTTTGCTTGCATTCAGTGCACTGCAGAGCGATCTTCTCCACCGGCCCTTTCTTCTTTGCATCAGCCATTTCCTGCTCCTCGGTGAACAATCACCTTTACCCGTCCTTGCAACGGATGGGGATAAAAAAAGAGCCCTCGAACGGATTTGAACCGTTGACCCCCACCTTACCATGGTGGTGCTCTACCGACTGAGCTACAAGGGCGTCGGTCGCAATAAACAGGAAAAGACAAACATCCAAACCTGCAACATGCAAAACGAAACTTACCAGAGTGTCCCAGTTTTGTCAATATACCTTAGCAAGTTTCATCAAAAAGATGAAGTAGTTGCCCATAATTATGCAATCAAGTATAGTAAATATGAGTTATTTGTACCAAAAGCAAGGAGTTCCTATGAAGAACCAACAAAAAACGAGGTATGGTCATACCCCTGAAGATATTGCTCAGGATTTTGCTGAACATCTCAAATACAGCCAAGATGCAGAGATGTATCACACCACCAAAGAGGGAAGATACACTGCCTTAGCACTTTCTGTTCGAGATAGAATCATACATCAATGGAATTTAAGTCGAAAAACACAACGCAAAAACAGCGCAAAACGAGTATACTATCTTTCTTTGGAATTCTTGATGGGTCGGGCCATGACCAACAATATCATAAACCTTCAGATCGAAGACCAGGTCAAAAATGCTCTATCCTCCCTAGGGTACACGTATGAGGAAATTTGCGACATAGAGCCAGATGCAGGACTGGGAAATGGAGGTCTTGGAAGACTTGCTGCTTGTTTTCTTGACTCGTTGGCCACTCTTGAGATCCCGGCATATGGGTATGGTATCAGGTATAATTACGGAATTTTCCGCCAGCAAATTAAAAACGGCTGGCAGGTCGAGCAACCTGATAATTGGCTCAGAGATGGAAATCCTTGGGAGATACTGAGACCTGATGTAGTCTACCCTGTCCAGTTTGGAGGAGAGGTCCAGGTTATTCGCGAACAGGGAAGGGACAACTTCAAGTGGATTGGTTCTGAAGTAGTGCAAGGAATAGCGTATGACACCCCGATCATCGGCTACGGCTGCAAAACGGTCAATACATTACGGCTATGGTCTGCCAAGAGCCCGGAAGAATTCAACTTCCATGAGTTCAATGATGGTGACTATACCGAAGCGGTTCGTGCAAAAATAACGGCTGAAAACCTCAGCCAGGTTCTCTACCCTAATGATACTCTGTACATGGGCAAGGAACTCAGATTGAAGCAACAATATTTCTTTGTTGCCTGCTCTCTTGCTGATATTGTCAGAAGATTCAAACGAGAGAACCAGAAATGGTCTCAATTTCCTGATTTTGCAGCAATTCAACTCAATGACACTCATCCGTCATTGGCAGTTCCCGAGCTCATGCGCATACTTCTTGACCAAGAAGGCCTGCAATGGGATGAGGCCTGGAACACTACAGTACAGGCGCTCGGATATACAAACCATACTCTCATGCCCGAAGCTCTTGAGAAGTGGTCTTTGCCGATGCTGCAAAAAATTCTGCCAAGGCATATGCAGATTATTTACGAAATCAATCATCGATTTTTACAACATGCAGTTTCATATTTCCCGCTTCAACCACAGATGCTCGGCAAGATAAGCATTATTGAAGAGACAAATCCCAAGCAGGTGAGAATGGCCCATCTGGCAATAATCGGAAGCCACAGCACCAATGGTGTTGCAGAGCTGCATTCCGAGCTGTTGAAAAAGAGCATGTTTCCTCAGTTCAACCTCATTTTCAAAGATAGATTCAACAACAAGACAAACGGAATTACACAAAGACGATGGTTGCTTGCATCAAATCCCGGGCTTTCTGCATTGATAAACAGCGCGATAGGCGATGGTTGGATTACTGATTTCAGCCAGATTGCCAAGCTCAGACCTTTTGCCGATGATAAGAACTTTCTTTCCGACTTTGCAACAGTCAAAGCGGAAAACAAGAGAAGAGCGGCAGCGTTCTTGAAGGCAGACTGCAATCTCGTCATCAATGAAGACTCTTTCTTTGACGTCCAGGTCAAGCGCATCCATGAGTATAAGAGACAATTGCTCAATGCACTGAATATCCTGCTCATCTATGATGACCTCAAAGCAGGAGGGAATGCCACAAAGGACATGGAGCACACCACGTTCCTCTTTGGCGGGAAGGCTGCCCCTGGCTATGTAAACGCAAAATTGATCATCAAACTTATCAACAATATTGCAAAGGTCATCAATGCAGATCCTGCTACAAGAGACAAGCTTTCTGTTTATTTCATGCCCAACTACCGGGTATCAATGGCAGAGCAGATCATTCCAGCAACAGACCTTTCTCAGCAAATCTCTACAGCCGGGACTGAAGCTTCAGGAACCGGCAACATGAAGTTCATGTGCAACGGAGCGCTTACAATCGGTACCATGGATGGGGCAAATGTGGAGATGGCACAAGAGGCGGGAGAAGAGAACCTTTTCATCTTCGGTCATACAGAGCAAGAAATTGCAAAACTCAGCCTATCCTATGATCCTTTCTCTTTTGTCATGAAAGACAGGGAAATCAAGACTGCAATCGATTTGCTCTTCAGTGGCTATTTCAACGTCAACGAGCCAAACATTTTTGAACCACTCAGAAGAAGCTTGTTTGAGGAAGGAGACCGCTATTTCCACTTTGCAGATCTTCGAATGTACAGTGATGCACACCGAAAAGCTCGAGAGCTCTATCACAATGACAAGAGCGAGTGGAATCGACGGGCAGTACTCAATATTGCCTCAAGCAGCAAATTCTCCAGTGATCGAACCATTGAGGAATATGCAAAAGACATCTGGAAGATTGATCGTTGTCCTGTAGCAACTGACACAGAGGGTGAAACAGCCTTGCAGGATGCTAAAAAGCGTACATAAGGTCCTTGTTTCCTGATTTTCATCACCTTGATTGTTCAAGGTGATATTTTTTCGTCATATCCCATATGTATAATCATATTCATTATAGGAAATAGTGAAATGAATTCTATTTTGTCATAATTTTATGACATATTTCCGTCATTCATGGTTTTGTTTTGATATATTTATAGCATGCACACATTCTGGGACAGAGTTAAAATCCTCATCGGGGCTTCAAGTGTCGTCGAGATGGCTAAAATCCTTCAAGTAAAACGCAGCACCTTATCAAGCTGGGTACAGACAGACAGAAAACCCCCTTATGAAGTGTTGAAGAAAATCATGCAAGAAACAGGACTCGGAATTGAAGAACTGGATAGAAGCTTTTCCTGGGATGGTTATGAAGAAGTTGCAGAGAATGTCAACCTAAAAAGAAAGAACATCATCAATCAAATTGAAGGCCTCGGAGAAAATGAACTTGAAGTCATTCAGAGTTTTCTTCACTATGTGCAAAAAGACAATCCTAGGAAGCAAAACCAGGAATAAGTTTCGTCAGATAGGGAGCAAGAAGCGCTAAAAGCGGCGCTATCACCATTGCAGGAAGAAAGTTACCTGTCTTAGTCTTTTTAATATCAAGAAGGCCGAAACCAATCATCAAAAGAAGAACACCCCCCACAGCAGCCAGTTCATTGATTCCACTCTCTCCAAGAATTGGAGAAATCCAAGCACCGGCAAGAGTGAAGAACCCCTGATACAGCAGGATGAACAGGGCACTCATTATCACCCCCGGCCCGTACGCAGCGCTGAATATTATCGCCATGCATCCATCCATGATGGATTTTACCAAGAGCAACTGATAGTCTTTGACAGTCCCAGCCTGTATAGATCCGACTACGGTCATGGCTCCACTGCAAAACAACAAGGAGGCATTCAGAAAGCCCAGGGCAAAATTCCGGGCACTCTCTGCATCTTCCTGCCGTCCTCTGCGCAACTTGATTTCCATCCAAGCCCCAAACTCTAGAATGCCGTCTTCTATGCGTAATGCATAACCGAGGAATCCTCCGATGACAACTGAAAACAACAAAATCAGGAAGGACCCGCTTTGCATCGCCATCGACATACCGATGACCAAAGTAATCAAACCCGAGGCAGTAAAAACCACTTGTTGGTAAGACTCTTTGAGCTTATTCTTCAGGACCAACCCCAAAAGAGAGCCAATGATGACCATAAGGGCATTGAAATACGTAGCAATCATAATGGCATGGAGTATAATACGTTTGAACATCTCTCACAAGGAAACAGGATGCAAAATATTATTTTAGCAGCAGGACTGGGTAGTAGAAGTGAAGGCAAAAAACTATTGCTGCCCTATAAAGGAGAGCCCATTGTTGCTGTTGCCGTTAAGGCTTCCCTAGAAGCAGGCCTTGATACCATTGTGGTTACCGGCTATCAGCATGAGATGATCGAGCAGCAGATTGCAGGCTATCAAAGTGACAAGCTCAAGATTGTAATAAACGACCATTATGTTCAAGGACAGGGAAGTTCCACCATTTGTGGAGTTTCTCATCTCAATGCTCAAGAGTCGTTTTTCATCTCTCTTGCCGATATGCCCCTTATTGAGGCCCGTCACTATGCCTTTCTCATGGAGTTTGAAGAGCATGCAGTAGTACGGCCTTGCTACAAAGGAAGACTGGGACATCCTGTGATGCTACAGCCTTCCTTTATTCCAATCATCAAAAGCCAGAAGCCTTCTTTTACCATGCGATCACTTCTATCTGCCTACCCCATCTTCCGTGTTGTTGTTGACGAGCAAGCCTACATACAGGATGTCGACACACTGGCCGAATACCAAAAAGTCCTTACATTGACAGGGCAACAACCTGAGAATCCTTGCAGGTAAGCATGATGGATGAACCTGCAACGAAATCTCCTCCGAGCATTTGAACAGAGAGAGGATTTTCCACCATCCTCTGAATTGCCCGCTTGATCGGTCGCGCGCCATAGACAGGGTCATAGCCGACCTGATAGAGAATATCGACTACTGAATCGTCCCAAGAAAGTGAGAACCCTCGATTCTCAAGCCTTTGCTTGAGCATCTGCAATTGCAATACCACTATCTTGCGGATCTGCTCTTCTTTGAGTCTTTCAAAGATAACAATCTCGTCCAAGCGATTGATGAACTCAGGCTTGAAGGAAGCATGAATGATATCCATTACAAGAGCCGAGCCCTCCTCATGACTCTTAGCTGAAAGCAGTTGCTGACTTCCAAGATTGCTTGTCATGATAATCACCGTATTGGTGAAGTCCACCAATCGACCCTGCCCGTCGGTCAATCTGCCGTCATCAAGCAACTGAAGCAATACATTGAACACATCCGGATGAGCTTTCTCTATTTCATCGAAGAGGATGACCGAATAAGGTCTTCTGCGCACCACCTCGGTCAATTGTCCACCCTGGTCATATCCTACGTATCCCGGAGGAGCCCCTATAAGCCTGCTTACGGAGAACTTCTCCATATATTCGCTCATATCAATACGGGTGAGAGCTTTTTCATCATCAAATAAAAACTGTGCCAATACCTTTGCAAGCAGAGTCTTCCCCACTCCAGTAGGCCCGGCAAAGAGGAATGACCCCAAGGGCTTATGCTCATCACCTATACCTGCCTTATTTCGACGAATAGCATTGCTCACCGCTTCAATTGCTTGTGTCTGTCCTATCACCTGCTGAGCAAGCGTCTGATCCAGATGCAAGTACTTTTGCATCTCACTACCCTTCATTTTTGCTATTGGAACCCCTGTCCAATTGCTGACAATCCGAGCGATGTCATCCTCGCAGACCTCTTCACGCAGCATCCGCTTGCCCTCAACCTGTACGGATGCAAGCTGTTCACTCATCTGCTCTATCTTCTTAGTGAGTTCAGGAATCTGTCCATGCTTGATCTGAGCAGCTTTTGCGAGGTCTGCATCTCGTTCAGCACGTTGTTCTTCCACTTTGAGCTGTTCAAGTTGTGCTTTATACTTTCTTAGCTCTGCAATAGAGTTCCGTTCATTACCCCATTGCAAATGCATGGCATCATATTTTGATTTCAGTTCGCTCAGCTCTGCATGCAATTTCTCCAAACGATCCTTGCTTGCCTTATCGGTTTCCCTACAAAGCGCCTGCTTTTCAATATTCAGTTGCAGTATCTTCCTTTGGATATGATCAAGCTCCTGAGGTTGACTCTCTATCTCCATTTTCAACTGACTTGCTGCCTCATCAACCAAATCTATGGCCTTATCCGGCAAAAACCGGTTGGTGATATACCGATTGCTTAAGGTGGCGGCAGAAACCAGAGCCTCATCCTTGATACGTACACCATGATGAACCTCATACCGTTCCTTCAACCCACGGAGAATGGCGATGGTGGACTCTACTGATGGTTCAGAGGTAAACACCGGTTGAAACCGTCGCTCAAGAGCCTTGTCTGTTTCAATATACTTGCGATACTCATCAAGGGTGGTAGCCCCTATTGTATGCAATTCGCCACGGGAGAGCGCTGGCTTTATGAGGTTGGAGGCGTCTGTAGAGCCTTCACTTGCTCCTGCTCCCACAATGGTGTGCAACTCATCTATGAAGAGAATGATGGCTCCTTCACTGCTTGTCACTTCCTTCACTACCGCTTTCAAGCGTTCTTCGAACTCTCCCCTGAATTTTGCTCCTGCAACCAAAGCTCCGACATCCAAACTCAAGATACGTTTATTCTTCAATGATTCAGGAACATCCTCAGAGGCAATGCGAATGGCAAGACCTTCTACAATGGCGGTCTTTCCTACCCCTGGTTCTCCGATTAAAACAGGGTTGTTCTTTGTCCTTCTAGAAAGTACCTGCATCACTCTCCGGATTTCTTCATCACGACCAATGACAGGGTCAAGCTTTCCCAAACGAGCAAGCTGGGTCATGTCCCTGCAGTATTTCTCCAAAGCCTGATACCGGCTTTCAGGATCCTCACTTTGAATTGTTTGGTTTCCGCGTATAGTCTGTAAGGCCTGCATCACCGATTCTTTGGTTGCACCCAAGCTCTTGAGAGTCCTGGATGCAGCAGAGTTGTCCTCAAGTATGGCCAGAAGAACATGTTCTGCACTGACATACTGGTCCTTGAACTCTCTCGCTATTTTATCAGCTGCATACAACTGATTACCCAGTTGTGCAGAAATTGAGCGCTTGGTATTGGACCCATAGACTTTGGGCAACTTGTTCACCAATTCCTGAAGCTTGGCATTCACAGAGGCCAAGGGAACTCCAAGTCTCTCAAACAGGGGCGTCAACAAGCCCTCTTTTTGGGCAAGCAAGGCCAAAAGCAAGTGTTCTGTACTTATTTCAGCATTGCCATGCTCATTCGCAAGCATATCGGCATCTCCGATCGCCTGACGCAGTTTAATTGTCATTGAATCAATATTCATGGATACTCCTCACCTTAGGGTATGAAGCAACCGAACCCTTTCGAGGTCCTTTTCCTGTACACACCTAATATAATGAGGATTGCTTCTATCGGCTAGGCTCTGGTTCTTTGCGATAAAAATTAAGATAAGAGCTGACCAATTGTTTGGAAATCTGCATGTCGAAGGTATCGAGAAAAGCAACTTGGAAACAGGAAGACTCCAGCAAGAGTAAAAGATGGTCTGCCAGCTTGTTCAAGTCACATTCAATGATATCCCCGTTCAAAACACCCATTCTCAACAACCGTTTGAAAAGGATTGTAAGCTTTGCTGTTCTCCTGAGGACTATCTCATTGAAGTCACGTCCTTCCCTCTTCATTTGCAACATGACATCCACCAAGCTTGTCAGCTCCCCGTCATGTTCACTTGCTGTTTGCATGATATCCAAACAGATGGTGGTGATGCGACTGATATAATCCTGGTCTGTCGACCAAGCATAGGAAGCATATTTACTGAACATCCTGCCGGTTACCAACTTCACAGCATAGTAGTAAATTTCTTCCTTGTCCTTGAAATATTGATAGATGGTGGGCCTCGAGATTCCACATTCTGAGGCTATCAAAGATAGATTGGAGTCACGATATCCTTCCCTGGCAAACACTTTGAGTGCCGTTTGCAGAATTTTCTCCTTTCTTTCTTCATGATCTATCTTCTTGGGCATCCCTTTCACCCCCGTGATTTGATACAGTTTTCTCTTGTTGCATTACAATATATCATTATACTGTAAAATACTCTAGAATACATTTGGAGATTCACCATGGTTTTGTGGCTTCTTTTAGGCTGTATACTCTTGCTTTTGCTTGTAATTTTGCTCAGAACGGTTATTCTGAGAGACCCTCCTTTGTTAAACGACCTCACATACCAGACGCAAACAGATCCTGCCTTGTATGAGATTCTTTCCAAGGCTATTGAGTACAAGACCATTTCCCACCTCCAACCCGATCAAACGAACTGGGGAGAATTTGAAGGCCTCATTGCACACCTAGCACAGAGCTTCCCCCTTTGCAACCAGCATAGAATCAAGGCAACACAGATAGGGGACTACAATCTTCTCTATCATTTTGAAGGAGAGTCTGACACTGAACCTGCATTGCTTCTAGCACATCTTGATGTTGTCGATGCCAAGGAAGCCTTATGGTCACAGGCACCTTTTAAGGGTACCATCGACGATGACTTTCTTTACGGACGGGGGAGCTTTGACTGCAAGTTGCAAGTGATCACCATTTTAGCCAGCTTTGAAGCGTTGCTTGCAAGAAACCAAAAACCAAAACGAAGTTGGTATGTGGCCTTTGGCTGCGATGAGGAGTGCAACCAAGCCAAAGAGGGTGCATATCGCATTGCCCAGTATCTCAAGAATCAAGATCTGCATTTCTCCATGATTCTCGATGAGGGAGGAGTGGTAAGCAAAAATTATATCAAGGGCTTTAGGCAAAGCATTGCCGTGGTCGGTATCGCTGAAAAGGGTTATGCAGATATTTCCCTCTGCATAGACAAGAAGTCGGGACACTCATCGACCCCGAGCTTTCCTACCGCCTTGGGATCGATTTGCAAAGCCCTGCACCGCATTGAAAGACATCAAATGCCTGTCCACCTTACCTACCCTATCAAGCAGATGCTCTACAAACTTGGCAAGGAAGGTCCTTTTCTCTATAGCCTGCTTTTTCTCAACCTATGGGTATCTTGGCCCCTGATAGCCCTTATTTTCAAAAAAAATCCAACACTCAATGCAACCATCAGGAGCACTGTCGTAGGGACAGTCATCCAGGCCAGCAAGCAGAACAATGTAATTTCAAAAGAGGCAAAAGCGGTAATCAACGTTCGGCTTCTCAGTGAAGATACTCCCCAGGCAGTGGTCAATCATATCCATAAAGTCTGCAAAGAGCCCTCATTGCAAGTTCAACTTATTCATGCTGTAGAAAGTTCTAAAATCAGCACTATAGAGAGCCAAGCATACTCTGTTTTAAGCCAGACAATCTCTTCTGTCTTCCCCGATGCTCTTATAACACCCTATCTGATGCTCGGTGCTACAGATGCACGCAAGTATCAAGGACTATCCGAGGCAGTCTACCGGTTCACTCCAGCTCGGATGACACAGAAAGAGGTAGACAGGATGCATGCCGAGGATGAGCGTATCAGCTTGGGCAACATATGCTTGGCCAAACAGTTCTATGAATCATTGCTGTCTAGGTGGTAAAAGAAGACAAGGCCCCTTTGTCGGAGCCTTGCCTGTGTACAGGATGGTTGTTCTAACCGTTATTTAATTTTTACTTCAATAGCTTTGGGTTTTGCGACTTCCTTCTTAGGAAGCGTAAGCTTCAGAATTCCGTCCTTGAATTCTCCTTCGATCTTCTCTTCATCCACATCTTCAGGAAGGGAGAAGGAACGTTCGAAGCACTGGTAACATCGTTCCGATACAAGATGTTTTTTCTCTTTTTCTTCCTTTTTGCTCTGTTTGGTAGAGCTCAATTTCAATACGTGCTTTTCGATGCTCACCTTGACTTCTTCCTGTTTATACCCAGGAAGCTCTGCTTCCAAGACATAGGCCTCATCATGTTCAGAGATGTCTACGGCTGGAATCCTTGAAGGAGTCAAACCCCAATCACCTAAAAAATCGTTGAACAATGAATCAAAAGCTGAGACCATTGGTGAATCATAGTTTCTTTTTGCTAAGTATTTCATAGTACACCTCCGTGTTCTGTATGTTTTCTTTTCACCTTTCCAGGTTCACCAATAGTAATGCAACAACCATGCCAAATATTTCCCCATCAACGCCAGATGTTATTATTTGTTTTTATTATAATACTTTATACTCTTTCTTGGAATTAAAGTTCAAGGCAAACAGATATATAATTGTAAGAGAGTGGGCCAAGGAGATACCCACTCTCAAAATCGAGACGAAAAAATGTATCATTTTGACACAATATAAAGGAAAAGGCTTATTTCCTTGTGTCTATCTGCCCTCTATTTTTTTATAATGCATCAGATAGGGTCGCTACCATCACAGCCTTGATGGTATGCATACGATTCTCAGCTTCATCAAACACGACAGAGTGTTTGCTTCTAAACACCTGGTCAGTCACCTCAAGTTCAGAAAGTCCAAATTGAGCATGTATCTGTTGTGCCACAGAGGTGTTGAGGTCATGGAATGAAGGGAGGCAGTGCTCAAACAATACGTTTGGATTACCTGAAGCATTCAGAAGATCCATCGTGACTTGGTAGTCTTTCAATAGCTCTATCCTTTTTGCAGTCTGGTCTTCTTCTCCCATCGAAACCCATACATCGGTGTAGATGACATCAACACCCTGTACCGCCTCATAAGGGTCGGTTGTAACAGATATCTTAGCTCCACTTTTTTCAATATCCAGAGAAAGCTCGTCAAGAAGCTGTTGGTTAGGGAAAAGTTCTTTCGGGGCAGCAATACGGTATTCCATGCCAAGCTTTGCAGCTCCTATCATAAGCGCATTTGATACGTTGTTCCGACCATCTCCGATATAGGCGAACTTCAGATCCTTTGGCACCTTATTTGAATATTCCATTGCGGTCAGTACATCAGCCAATACCTGGGTAGGGTGATCATCATCGGTAAGGCCATTCCAGACTGGAACATTGCTGTGCTCAGCAATCAAGCGGATGATCTGGGGACTAAATCCGCGATACTGAATGCCGTCATACATCCGTCCCAATACCTTGGCGGTATCTTCAATGGATTCTTTCTTCCCCATCTGGCTATTGGTCAGGAAGGTAACCTGAGCGCCTTCATCAAAAGCGGCAACTTCAAACGAGCAACGGGTCCGGGTGGAGCTTTTATCAAAGATCAGTACAATATTTTTCCCATCAAGTAGTTTTCCCTGCAAAGCGGGGGGATATGAAAGTCCTTTCTTCTTCGCTTTCAGCTGTAATGAGAGTTCCAGCAGGTCTAGAATTTCCTCTCCACTGTAATCTTTGAGAGTCAAAAAACTGCGGCCTTTTAATGATTTCATGATATCCTCCGTTGCTATAGATAGGTCATCTTACATATTTATACAATATATGTCAACTTTTTTGCATATATATTACATTAATACCGAATATAGTGTATATCTATGCAACAATCATCATACTACAAAAAACCTCCCGGGGTAAGCCAGGAGGTTGTAGTTCTTTAATCCGTACGTCAGTCGACCAGCACTACTTCACCGTTTCCATACCGCTGTGCGACATAGTTCTTAATCTTATCCCCTCGAAGAGCCTTAACCAATGCAACAATGGCAGGATCGTTCTCACGGCCTTGCTTGACGGCAACAACATTCACATAAGGACTATCGGCACCTTCAACCAACAAACCGTCACGTGTGGCGACCAGTCCTGCTGGTATTGCATAGTTGCCATTGATGATTGCACCATCAACATCCTGCAGTACACGAGGAAGGCTTGCTGCCTCTATCTCGCGGAATCTGAAGTTTCTAGGGTTGGTGGCAATATCGAGCGGAGTAGCTTCAAGCCCTACATTTGCCCTCAAGGTGATCAAACCAGCACTTTGAAGCAGCAAGAGTGCACGGCCTTCGTTGGTTGGGTCGTTGGGGATTGCGATGGTAGCTCCATTGGGAAGATCCTTGAGAGTCTTGTGCTTTCTTGAATACAGAGCAAAAGGTTCTACATGAATGCCTCCTGCATTAGCAAGATGATACCCACGATCCCTGTTAAATGATTCAAGATACGGAATATGCTGGAAGAAGTTGGCATCCAGCTCTCCTGTCTCAAGAGCTTCATTAGGGGTTACATAGTCTGTGAACTCCTGCACCTTGAGGGTATAGCCCTGCGCTGCAAGCTCCTCAACAACCAAGTTCAAGAATGCCGCATGGGGTTCTGGTGTAGCCCCTACGACGATGGTGTTGGCGCTAGATTGCTCTTTCGTCCCTGCCCCGAACAATGTTGCCGCAAGCAGCAGCACGAGTGCAATTGTAGTAATTTTTTTCATAGTTTCTCCTTCTCCCAGATTTTCTGAGAGGCGTCTAGGAAGTAGTGATAATTGTAATCAACGACGGGAAAGCAACCTGCCGCTGATCTTGTTGCCGATCACCTGGATAATCTCAACGAGGACCAGAATGATTACGACGGCCACGAGCATGATATCTCCCCGAAAGCGCTGATATCCATAACGGATAGCCAAATCGCCTAGCCCGCCTCCTCCAATGGCACCAGCCATGGCTGAATACCCAATGAGGTTGATGATAGTCAGGGTTACACCGCTGACCAAGGAGGGAAGAGCCTCAGGGATCAACACCTTGCAGATAATCTGCATATTGGTGGAACCCATAGCACGGGCGGCCTGAACGACCCCCGGATCCACCTCCTTCAGTGCGGTCTCAATTACTCGAGCCACAAACGGTGCTGCCGCAATGGACAGCGGAACGATGGTTGCTGTGGTTCCTATGCTGGTACCAATAAGCAGCCTGGACAAGGGAAACAGTAATATCATCAAGATGATGAACGGAAAAGACCTCAATACGTTGACGATTCTTCCCAAAACATTATTTAAAACGGGATGAGGGATGATTCCCCCCTGATCCTCTGAGGAGGTTGCAGAGAGAAGAATGCCCAAAGGAAGCCCAAGCAAGAGAGAGAATAAAGTAGAAAAAAAGACCATGCTGAGCGTTTGCAAGGTTGAATCAAAGACCAACATCCAAATTCTGCTGTTCATACCACTGCCTCCTCTTCTACAACAACCCCCATCTGATTCAATGCCTCAATGGCTTTTTGTCGTTGCTCATCACTTCCGCTGATATCGACAAGCATGGTACCGATATCGAGATCACCTACTTTTTGAATCCCTCCAGCACGAATATTGAAATCAACGCCAACCTGCCTGCTTATCTTACTGAGTATCGGTTGGTCAGTGGTTCCTCCCCTGAATCTTAGGGTATAGGCACCTCTTGTTTTTGACCACTGAACCATCTTGTCGGCTGAACTGTCATCAAAACCAGTAAGATGGGATAAAAACTCCTTGGTGACCTCGTGTTTTGGATTGGCAAAAATGTCGGCTACCAAGCCCTCTTCAACCACAACACCATCATTGAGGACTGCAACCTGGTCACAGGCATCACGGACAACCTCCATCTGATGTGTGATCATAACCACGGTAAGACTCATTTTTCGTTGTATCTCTTTTAATAGAGCTAGTATGGAATGTGTTGTCTGGGGGTCGAGTGCACTAGTGGCTTCATCACAAAAGAGTATGTCGGGGTTGGTTGCCAAGGCTCGAGCGATTGCTACACGTTGCTTCTGTCCACCACTTAGGGTGCTGATGGGTGCCTTCCCTCGTCCTTCAAGACCGACTAAGGAAAGAAGTTGTTCAACTCGCTTGTTGATTTCTTCTTTCGAGGTCCCTGTTATTTCCAAAGGATAGGCAATATTCTGAGCAGCATTTCTACTGGAGAATAAATTAAAGTTTTGAAAAATCATGCCTATGCGGCGACGCCTTTGTATGAGTTGCGTTTTAGTTAGGTTGTCAACTCGGATGTCATCAAAATAGACTTCCCCTGCATCAGGACGCTCCAATAGACTTATCAATCTAACCAGCGTCGACTTGCCTGCACCACTTTTTCCTATGATGCCATAGACTGTATTAGAGGGTATAAAGAGACTTATCTGGTTGACCGCATGAAGCGCACCATAACTTCTCTTCAAATCTTTTAACACAATTTGCATACTTATACCCTCAATATTCACTTTTGGAATGAATTGTTACCATCATAGTAAAAAGGCTTATATTGGACAAGGTAGGAAGTGTGGAAATCACACTATTCCTACTATTTGCCTAGCAATTTTTGTTATTTGCCCTCTGAAATGACAAGAGGACGCAGTTGCGTCCTCTCATCTATCTATGTTCATACCGGCTAACCGG
>CAZJMG010000019.1:0-55821 GCA_964547185.1 uncultured Sphaerochaeta sp. | reverse complement strand
GGAATCTATCCAAATCATGAAACTTTTTTACTTTCCACTGAAGATAGCTTATACTACTAGCAATAAAAGAAAGGATAGGAACTGTGAAAATTCAAAAACAACAAGCTATGCGTAATGTACTGTATGCCCTTTTGCCGTTATGTCTAGCTGCAATTTACTTTTTCGGCTGGAGATTCATCGCAGTATTGATCGTGGTCACAGCCACAGGATTGCTCAGTGAGTATCTTATGTCTCGACGTTATGGATATAAGATAACAGAATCTTTATTTGTCTCCTGTACGCTTTTCTCACTCTCCCTGCCTCCAGCAATACCGCTGTGGATTGCCGCAGTCGGCATAGCATTCGGTATTGTATTTGGCAAGATGATCTTCGGTGGGTTTGGCAAGAACATTTTCAATCCTGCTATTACTGCTCGAGCGTTTGTCTATATCAGCTTCGGAGTTCCGATGACTGCACAGTTCATCGGAAACGCAACTGATCTTGGATACTTCCCTGCAGGCTTTGGATCATGGCTCAGCCAAGCCGACAGTGTCTCGACTGCAACGCCGTTGGTGACAAGAGCTGATGGCTTGCTCAATCTGTTCTTTGGATTCAGCAGTGGCAGTTTTGGGGAAACCAGTGCCCTTTTGATATTGCTTGGAGGAATTTTCATCATCTATAAAAAGGCTGCCAACTGGAAGATCGTCGTATCATCACTAGGCTCTTTCTTGATCCTTCAGACCATCCTGTGGGCAAGCGGACTACAGATAGCAACTACAGACGGCTATCAACAGGTCATGCATCCTCTTGCCTCTCTCTTGGCAGGAAGTTTCCTCTTTGCAGCGTTTTTCATGATTACCGACCCAGTATCGGCATCCCAATCCACCGATGTAGGCAAATGGATCTATGGAGCGCTGTTTGGAATTCTTACAGTATTGATAAGGGTCTTCGCAAACTGGATAGAAGGAGTGACATTTGCCATTCTTTTGGCGAACATGTTCGCACCCCTGCTCGATACCCTTCTCAAGAATGCCAAGGCAAAGAAAAAACTCAAAGCAGCAAAGGGAGGAGAGAAATGAAAGCAAAAAAAACCTTCTACAGTGAACGAATCTACCCCTTGCTCTTCATGTTGATAGTTACTGTCTTCTGTATCCTGCTTACCTCAGGGCTTCACTTGAGCACCTTGCAAAGAGCTCAGGCCAACGAACTCTCCTTTACACGCAGAGCTGTTTTACAAGCAGGGGGAGTTGATTTTGAGAACACAAGGGCCGGAATAGAAAAAGCATTCCTTGAAAACATCACCCTCGAAGACGGCTTTTACACCTTCCTTGGTCCTGAAGGAAAGCGTTACATCATATCGGTAATAGGCCCAGGCCTTTGGGGTCCCATTGAGATCATGGTTGGCTTGCAGGAGGATTTGACTACGTTTTCAGGCTTGGCAATCGTTAGTCAAAACGAGACGCCAGGTCTTGGAGCACGTATCGAGGAACAGTGGTTTACCAATCAGTTCATGGGTAAAAAAGCCCCATTCATCTTGGTTGAAGAAGGCACTGCTCGAGCAGAAAACGAGATTGATTCCATAACAGGGGCAACAA
This sequence comes from uncultured Sphaerochaeta sp., assembly GCA_964547185.1. Classification (GTDB taxonomy): domain Bacteria; phylum Spirochaetota; class Spirochaetia; order Sphaerochaetales; family Sphaerochaetaceae; genus Sphaerochaeta. The sequence goes on along the minus strand of CAZJMG010000019.1, from coordinate 54,247 downwards.
GAACCACTGAATACTTCAGAAATCTGGTAAATCGTGCCGCTTCTGACGCCCAGATAATTATAAGAGGAGAGTAAGATGACCAAGAATCAGGTACGCAAAACCCTTATGGAACCGCTGGGTAAGAACAATCCAGTTTTTGTACAGATCCTAGGTATTTGTTCCACCCTTGCGGTGACCAATAAACTACAAAACACCTTGGTCATGACCTTGGGTGTCATGTTCACCGCAGCTCTCTCAAGCTGGACTATTTCACTGTTAAGGAACCATATACCTTCAAGAATACGCATGATGGTGGAGACCATGGTCATTGCTACATACGTGATTATTGTAGATATTGTCCTGAAAGCCTTCTACCCTGAAATGTGGAAACAGCTTGGCCCCTATGTCGGACTGATTATTACGAACTGTATCATCATGGGAAGAATCGAGGCCTTTGCCTTGCAGAACAAGCCCACGCTCTCTCTGATCGACGGCCTCGCTTCTGGACTCGGCTATGCCTATGTACTGCTGGCAATTGCGTTCATACGGGAATTGCTGGGTATGGGAAGCATCTGGGGATTCAGGGTCCTAGGCTCTTGGTGGACAAACTGGTCCATCATGATCATGCCCCCCGGAGGATTCTTCGTATTGGCTATCTTTATCTGGGTAATCAGGGAGACTATCATGAAGGAGGCAAAGAATGTCTGAATCGATTATGCCAATTGCTGTATTGTTCGCCTCAATCTTCACATCCAACATACTGCTCACCAACTATCTTGGAATGTGCTCCTTTCTTTCTGTTTCCAAGGAGCTGAAAACCTCGACTGGTTTAGGAATAGCGGTGATATTTGTCATGGCAACCACCACGCCCTTGAACTGGCTCGTATACCAGTATCTGCTCATACCTTTCGGGCTGGAGTACCTACGATTCATAGTTTTCATCATCGTCATAGCCGCCTTCGTTCAGCTTACGGAAATGACCATCGAACGCTATAGTGAAGGCTTGTACCAGAGCCTGGGAATCTTTCTCCCCTTGATCACGGTAAACTGTGCCATTCTTGGTGTCAGTCTCTTCATGGTCATCAGAGAGTACACCTTCCTTACCTCGTTTCTCTTTGGACTAGGAAGTGGGATCGGCTGGTTCATCGCCATCATTGCAATGGCAGGAATTCGCCAAAAGCTCAAGAATGCAAAAGTACCGGCAGGCCTTGAAGGCCCGGGCATCACGTTGGTGATTGCAGGATTCATGGCCATGGCCTTCATGGGATTCACCGGCATGATCACCCTGTCGTAAGGAGAGCGCAATGGCGATTACACTACTGATAAGCATCACAATCATCAGCCTCATCTCAGTATTTCTAGCACTTTTGATGGTCATTGCCGATGCCACAATAGGCAATTACGGGACGGTGAAGATTTCCATCAATGATGGATCGAAAGAGCTTGAAGTACAAGGAGGACAACCGCTTTTGAAGGCTCTGAACCAGGAAGGGGTCTTTATCCCTTCTGCATGCGGAGGAAGAGGATCCTGCGGCCTTTGTAAAGTGAAAGTTGTTTCCGGCGGTGGCCAATACCTGCCCACAGAACTTCCCTGGATTTCAGACGAAGAAAAGAAGCAGCAAGTTCGCCTTTCCTGTCAGTTCAAGGTAAAAACCGATATTGCCATCGTCATACCAGAAGAGCTTTTTTTAGTCAAGGAATTCAAGACCCAAGTGGAAAGCATCAGAGATCTTACCCATGACATAAAGGAAGTAAGGCTCAAATTGCTCGACCCATCTGAGATAACCCTCAAAGCAGGGCAATACATACAGTTTGAAGTCCCTGAGTATGAGAAAACAGATGAGAAAGTATATAGAGCTTACTCGATCGCATCGTCTCCGGATGACAACAAACATGTTGAGTTGGAAATCCGTCTTGTTCCAAACGGCATCTGTACTACCTACGTACACAAACATCTCAAAGAGGGCGATGCTGTAACAATAAACGGCCCTTATGGAGATTTCTATCTGAGAGACTCGGACAACCCTATCATCTTCATAGCTGGAGGATCGGGAATGGCTCCGATAAAGTCAATTTTGCTCGACATGGAGAAGAAAGGCAACAATCGAAAGGCTTCCTATTTCTTTGGAGCCCGCTCAAAGAGAGATCTCTTTCTGCTTGATGAACTGAAGGCTTTGGAAGAAAAAATGCCGAACTTCACCTTCGTCCCTGCGTTGAGTGAACCTCTTGAAGAAGACGCTTGGAAAGGAGAAACAGGACTCATAACCGATGTAGTGAGAAAGAACGTTAAAGAGGGAAGCAAATGTGAAGCCTATCTTTGCGGTAGCCCAGGAATGATAAACGCCTGCATCGAGGTACTAACTGAGCTTGGGGTTCTTCCAGAAAACATCTTCTATGACAAATTTTCATGACCAGGAGCTGAACATGAAACAAACACCTGAATTTGACAAAATACAGCAACAGATGAAAAAGGGCGTCATCACCCTCGACGGCTTTTTAGGTGAGGACACCCGAAACCTTGCAGACATCATTGCAAGTGATATGTTGACCGTAAGAAAGTGCAACACCACCTGTCTGGATATTGCAAAGAGAATGATCTACTTCAAGGATGCTGGGCTGTCTGGTCTCGGGGAGTTCATCTCAGTAGATGAATACTTTGATGTAAAGGTAGACTCTGTAAGAGGCCTGCTTCCTTCCCCTTTTGGAGGGAAAGGCATGTATGGCAAGATCAATACGACAGTTGTAAACAAAAAGTTGAACAAGACAGTTGTCTATACTGATCTGCACATACATTTTATAGCAGACCATTGTTTCTTTGAAGGTAAAGGTTCTGCGTTCAGACTTGAGCCCGAAGAATTGATTACCATCCTTGAGGTGGCTCAGTCTGAACAATGACCGGTCATTGAGGTAGGAATTCTCCCAATTCAACCGAGTTGCGCACGATGCGCCGGATATCTTCCAAGGTAAGCTCAGGATGGTCGCTCATAACCTGCAAAGCGATGACACCTAGACTCGTTGCTTCGTTTGGTCCGCTGACAACCCTCTTTCCGGTAAAATCGGCAGTCATCTGATTAAGATGATCATTTCGAGAGCCCCCTCCGATGATATGAATCGTATCGTAACATTGTCCGGTTATCTCTTGTAGATCTTCAACAGCTGTCTTATAACTCATCGCCAGAGACTTATACGCTGAAGCGATAATGGCTCCGATATCCTCAAGAGAGGTCAAAGTTCCAATAGCTTGTATCATGGAAGCAGGATTGTACAGTGATTCATCATTTACGTCGAAAATTGGAAGACTTTCTTCAGATAGGGAGGGCATGGACAACGCCACAATTTCATCCCATACATAAGAGCGATGAGCGTTGAATTCCAACTCCCGCTTAACATTCTGCAGGATATGCATACCACAAGAATTCTTCAACAACGTGATGGTTGAAAAGACTCCTCCCTCATTTGAAAAACCCTTTTCCTGCACCTGGTCATTGATGATTGCACCTTCTGTCTCTGTCCCGATCAAGGACCACGTACCAGAGCTGATGAAGGCAAAATTTTTATCTTCAGTAGGTACGGTGACAACTGCGGCGGCAGTGTCGTGTGACGGAACAGAAACGGCCCTCAACAGAGGAAGATGATACAACTGGGCAATGTCGTTTTTCAAGGTTCCCCGTACCTCTGCATGCTTGATTAGAGGGACAAACAACTCTTTTTTCAAATCGGCGATAGAAAACACCGCATCAGAATACTGGCCGGTTCTCATATCCAGCAACTCGGTCGTGCTGGCAATGGAAACTTCGCTATTGAGCTCACCGGTAAACAAGAAGTTCAGAAGATCGGGAATCAGGAGCAACGTTTGAGCTTGTTCATAATACTCAGGCAGAGCCTCACGAATTCCCAACAACTGATACATGCTGTTCATGGGGAGGTTCTGTATTCCAGTAGCAGCAAACAGGGCCTCTTGCTCTTGTATTGTCTTCGTGGCCATGCCTTGTGATCCAAGCACATTCCTGTAACACAGAGGGTTGCCCAGCAACTCACCCGACTTACCCAACAGTCCAAAATCGATTCCCCACGTTGAAATGCCAAAGGTTTGTATCTCTGGATACCTATCACATGCAATCTTCATTCCTTTGAGCATCTCATGAAAGATAGCCAGTATATCCCAATGCTCATAAGAGACAGCGCGATATTCCTTGTTTGGAACCTGGCTGATAACTTCAAGCTGTATCTTCTCTGAGTCGAACGTTCCAACAACAGTGCGTACGGAAGAATTTCCACAATCAAAACCAAGATACCTTTTTAGCTGACTTTTCATACCACCACCTTCTTGTTTGTATCAATAATATGGTTGATAACCATGACCGCAATCATCACAAAGCCCCAGATTGCAGTAGTAAGGAATGAGCTGACACGAAGGAGATTGAACCCACTTGAAAGCACCTGCAAGGTGACCAAGGCGATTACAACGCCTGATACTTTACCAAAACCACCATCGCTGTTTACCCCACCGAGCACTGAAGCAAGAATGGTAACCAACAAGTAAGAATTTCCATACCCGGATTTTGCTGAGTTGAAACGACTTATCATTACCATTGCTGCAAACCCGGAAAACAGCCCCGAAATGAGATATGTCTTAATCAATACTTTTGCATTATTGATTCCGGAGAATTTTGTCGCAATTGAGTTGGATCCAATCATATACATACTGAATCCTGTGCGAGTTTTTCCCAATATCACAGACATGATCAGAGCTGAAAAGATGAAAATGAGTAGAGGGAATGGTACGCCCAACAAACTTCCGTTTCCAATGTACAGAACAAGCGGGGAAAACCCAGAAATAACATAGCCCTTGGTGATGACGATAGCAACACCATTGAACAAGGTCATTGTCCCCAACGTTGCCAATATCGGGGTGATGCCTATATAGGCCACCAGCACTCCATTGAACAATCCAATACTGCCCGAAACTGCAATACAAGCGAGAAAAGCAAGCAGAAAACCAAGGACAGGGGAAGCTTCCATTGACTTTAGAATGAGTGCTGCCGTAATTCCCGCCATGTTGGCTGTAGCTATGATCGACAGGTTAATTCCCCCGGTTATCATTACAACCATCATACCCAACGTTAAAATTCCTAATTCAGGAAGTTGAAATGCCATACCACGCAAATTAGTTGAAGTAAGGAAGGTTCCCGGATTCACTATAATCATTATCAAGATTGCAAAGACGAGGATTCCAATCAAGACGGTTGTTTCATTTTTCTTGAACTTCAGAGCTTTCATTGTTTTCCTCCTTGAGCTTGCAATGCATCACAGGTTGTAGAATCCTTTTCCTGGATGTCAATGACACTGGTCGCCTTGCTTTTCTTGGCCTTATAGGAGCTCGCGCCAACACTGACAATCACCACTATTCCAACAAAGACATCGTACCAAACAGCAGGAACCCTCATAAGTGTCATTCCGTTTTGCACTATGGCGAGCAACATCACACCTAGGAACATACCGGCAACCGTTCCCACTCCACCACTAAGACTCGCTCCACCCAAGACGACCGCTGCTATGACGTTCAACTCTTTTCCAACTATTGAATTTGGAGCAACAGTTTGGACCAAAAGAGCCTGTACAATTCCTGCAATCGCAGCCATGGCTCCCATGAAGGCATATACAAACACTCGTATTGAACGTACAGGAATCCCTACCCGTTTGGCAGAAACATAATCCCCGCCCAGCGCATACAGACTTCTCCCGAGACGGGTATAGACCAGAAGCAGGGAAGAGAGAATCATCAGTACAAACCAGATTACTGTTATGATAGAGATACCGTAGGGCAAACCATTCTCTGTATACAGGGTAAGCACACGAATATCCGCAAATGACCTGAAATACGGGGGAAGAGCATAAATCCACCTACCTTTTGTAAATACAATCAAAAGGCCATAGTACAAGTTCATGGTGGCTATGGTTGTTATGATCGGAGGAATGGCAAACCTATCGATAAGATAGCCATTGACTGCACCAAGGGCAATTCCAATAAGGACAGCAAAGGCAAATGCAAAGAGCATGGATCCGCCAATTTCCAAACAAACCAAGATCGTTACATACTCAGCTATGGTTGCTGTAGCAGCAAATGAGATATCAATACCGCCAGAAATCAATACAAACAGTACGCCGATGGCCATTATCCCAATAAAGGCATTGCTCTTAAGAAGATCAAAAGCATTTTCAAGCGTCAAGAAATTTGGATTGATACTGGTGATGATACAACCAAAGATGATGATAATGGCAAACACATAGGTTTCATGCCGTTTAAGCAGCTTTTTCATTTTGTCACCTCACTAGACAGCATGCAAATCTATGAACGACTGAATATCGTCTTCTGTAGCTTGCGCTGAATCAAATTCTCCAATTATCCTTCCACGATTCATAACAAGCACGCGATTGGAGTTATATAAAACCTCGGCAATTTCATCGCTGATGATGATTACAGCCATCCCTTTTGCCGCCAGTTTCTTGATGATCGAATGGATGCTTGATTTTGCCGCAACATCTATACCAACAGTAGGATTGTCAAGGATAAATAGCTTGGGCTTGGTAGCGATCCACTTTGCCAGCACGACCTTCTGCTGGTTACCTCCTGAAAGAGTTTTTACTGCATATTCAGTGCTGGATATTTTGATGTATAGATCCTTTACATACTGAGCAACAGCTTCTTTCATTGTTCTCTCTTCTAGGAGAAGCAGAGCATTGACGTTCTCATCAAGAGTAGTCATGACGATATTTTTCTCTATCGACTGATCGAGAACCAATCCTTCCACCAACCGATTCTCCGGTACATACGCTACACCCTTATTCACGGCCTCTTCAACAGATTTCAAGACCACCGGCTCTCCATCCAATATACAAGTCCCACTGGTAGGTGTATTTAGGCCAAACAAGGACAAAGCAAGTTCGGTTCGTCCAGAACCCAATAATCCAGTCAGTCCGATTATTTCCCCGGGATATACAGTCAAATCAATATCCGCAAAATTGTGTTCCTTGCTCATCTTGCTGCATTCAAGAACAGGCTTCAAAGAATCAGGTCTCTTATACACATAGGGGGTATATGTTGTAGTTGCCCCAGTCATAAGATGTTCAAGCTTTTTGTCATCCAACTCTGAACAGGCAAAACAACCGATTTTTTTTCCATCTCTAAGCACTGTAACACGATCTGCAACCTCGATGAGCTCATTGAGCTTGTGACTGATAAACAGCGTGGCTATACCCTTGCTGTTGAGATCCTTTACGACAGAGAGTAAGGCATCGACCTCTTTTTTGGTAAGAGCTGTCGTTGGTTCATCCATGATCAATAGTTTTACATCACTGGTAAGAGCCCTGCTGATAGCCACCAACTGCTGGTCAGCCATTGATAAATCAGATACAGGCTTATCAAGAGGAAGGCTGATGCCGATGCGTTGCATGGCCTTTTGCGCAATCTCACGACTTTGTTTGTACGAAATCAGACGGTTTTTACTGGACATCGTCTCACTGAAGGCAATATTTTCTTGCACACTGAGATTGGGAAAGAGAGACAAATCCTGATAGATGACTTGGACTCCGTAATGAATTGCATCTTTTCTCGTTAAATGCTTGCATTCATCATTACCGATATGGATTACAGAACCAGCATCGGGTTGCTCAACACCGCAAATAATTTTTATTAACGTCGATTTTCCTGAACCATTGGTTCCTGCGAGGCAGTGAATCTCTCCTTCCTTGATATCAAAGTCGATATCATCCAAAGCCTGGACCCCTGCATAGCGTTTACTGATATGTTGCATTGAAAGAAAGTTGGCTTGCATATATTTTCTCGTATAGTATTAAATAGACAAGCTCCGGAACATCAATTCATTAAACATCCCGGAGCTTGTTTGAAACGTAAACCTAGAAACCGAAGCTGTCTACGTTCTCTTTGGTGATATCAACCATGGCATTAACCTTAATTACATCACCCTCGACAACTACAGGCCCAACATTTGGAATTTCGGTTAAGTCTGCGACCTTTCCACCATCAAGCATGTATTTTGCAACCCAGTTCAAAGCATAGCCAGCATCTTTTGGATCCCACAAAATACCCTTGGTCATCGAACCTTCTTTCAAATAAGGAGCAGCATGTCCAGGAATTACTGTCCCGACAACAGCAACCTTACCGGCAAGACCTTTCTCCTTCAAAGCCTGAGCAGCTCCCGGAGGGCCTAGACTTCCAAAACCAACAATTCCTTTCAAATCCGGATATGTCTTCAACAGCTCCAGAGTCTTCTGCTTGGATAGCTCCTGATCCTCACCACAAGGAATTCTTGCTGTTACCAGCTGTAGATCGGGATACTTTTCTTGTGCATACTTGATGCCTTCATCTGCCCAAAGGTTATGCAAAGGTACAGTCAAACCACCAACAAAGATAGCATACTGGCCCTTAGGACCCATCCCTTCAACCAACATATCCCAAGTTCTTTGAGCGAAAGCAACATTGTCGATCAACTCGATATCGACATCCTTGCCAGCCTGATCTGGGGATTCATGAGTCAAAACAAGAATTCCTTGAGCTCTTGCCTTATTGAAAACAGGCTCAAGTGCTGTGGCATCATTGGGGGTTATGCAGATTGCATCCACCTTCTTGCTGATCAAATCCTCTACCATCTTTACCTGTTGTGCAGGGTCTGCATCAGCTGGTCCGATCTGATAGGCATTCAAACCAAGCTCATTCTTGGCCTGCTTTACCCCTTCTTCCATCCTGTTGAACCATGGGATACCGGTAATCTTGACCACCGTCACTACTTCATACGCGTCTGCAGCGGCTCTTTGCCCCTGCGAAAACGCCATTGGCATAGCTAAAAGTAGTACCAAGAAAACAAGCAAACCCATTTTCGTACTCTTTCTCATACAAGTCCTCCTTATTGTATATCACTCGACCGAAGGCCGGTTAAACCTATTTATTTGCCTTGTCCATAATGATTTCTAGCAAAAAATTGCATGGCTCTCATATCTTCTTCACTGATGATATTTGGGGTACCGAGAATTTTTGAATAGATAAAAATCTGGGCAGACTTTTCTACAACATGACACACTTTCAGTGCAGCAGGAATGTCAGAACCAACACAGACCGTCCCATGGTTAGGAATCAGAACAGCATTTCTGTCTGCAAGTCCTTCAACTACATAACCAGCCAATTCTTCCGAACCAGGTAATGAGTATCCACAATTGATGATCTTGTCCCCTACAATCTGTACAAAATCCTCACTGATACCAGGAATATCCTGTCCGGTCACCCCAAATGCACTGGAAAAGATCGGATGAGTATGAATTACTGCATTCACATCTTTCCTCGCATTCATGATTGCTATATGAAAACGGAATTCAATAGAAGGCTTTCTATGCCCCCAAACAATCTCCAGATTCTCGTTCATTACAACAACATCCTGCTCAGTGATTTCATCATAAGGGATTCCACTGGGCTTGATGTAAATAAGACCAGTCTCAACGTCTCTTATACTGACATTTCCCCAAGTACCAACAGTGAGATTCAGCTCCATCATCTTGTTGCCTGCATCTACTATCATCTGTCGGTACGCTTGCTTCACTTCTTGTTCTTTCATTTATTGTTCCTTCGTGGATAACCATCCATTCATTTGTTAATTTTTTAACATCTGTGTGAATATTAGCCCTGTTTTAACAGGTTGTCAAGTTTTTTTTTCATATACTTAATTCATAGCATTGCAAAAAGTTCTTATATCATCATAAAATTTCTCTTGATTTTTTTAACATTTTGTTTGTTAATACTAGTACTAGAGAACAGAAAAGGGAGAACAGCATCTGCCATGACAAGAAAAGAACGTCTGGAGGAAACCAGGGCTTATTTGAAAGTTCAAAAATCTTCGACTATTCAAGCACTTGCAGATTTTCTAGGCGTATCGCACATGACCGTGCGAAGAGACCTGTCCACTCTTTCAAGCGATGATTCTCTAAAAATCTTTCATGGTGGTGTTCTGTACCAAGAGGAAGGAGAAGAGCAGCATGGGGATGGATATAGTTTGCAATTGGCTAAGACTGCCATGCATGAAGAAAAATTACGCATTGCAAAAAAAGCTGTCTCCTTGATAGAAAGCAACGACATCATCATCATTGATGCAGGATCCACCGGCGAATACATCGCATCTTTGCTTCCTACCGATATCCCTCTGACAGTCATTTGCTATGCTTTGAACATAGCAGCAGTCGTATCATCGAAGAAAAATTGCACCTTGATTGTTACCGGAGGATATTTTCATCAAAGTTCGATGGTCTTGGAGAGCAATGAGGGGCTTGCCTTATTGAAACAAAACAGAGCAAACAAGACGTTCATTACTGCAAGCGGGGTCAATTATGAACTGGGAGTGACCTGTTCCAACTTTTTCGAAAGGACAACCAAACAGACAGCCATCAAGTCTGCAAGCACTCGCATATTGGTTGCTGACTCCTCGAAATTCGGCGTTATAAAAACCGGCCATTATGCAGACATAACTGATTTCGACATCATCATCACAGACAATAAAATCAAGGAAGATCAGGCAGAGCCAATCAGGAAACTCGGAAACATCACGCTCTATTGCGTATAAACTGAAAACACTCATTGAGAGCAAAATAAAAATCTGGTACCATTGGATTCGGAGGCTTTTATGAACAAAGTAACTGTCATTTCTTTAGGCGGATCCATCATTGCTCCCAACAAGGTCGACATAGACTTTCTCAAGCAATTTCATGATGCGCTAAGACAATATTTACAAGAAGACAAGAGCAGAAAATTGATCCTTGTTTGCGGCGGAGGGGCACCAGCTAGGGATTATCAGAATGCAATGCGTGCCATCAAGGCAGATACGCCGAGTGAGGAACTTGATTGGCTTGGTATCAGGGCGACTCACCTCAATGGACAATTGATCAAGGCTATGTTCAGTGATTTGTGCACCGACAATCTCGTCACAGACCCTACCGGACACATCAACTTCAAGGGACAAGTCTTGGTGGCCGCCGGCTGGAAACCGGGCTTTTCAACTGACAATGATGCAGTGATCCTCGCTGAGCGTTTTGAAGGACATCTGATCATAAACTTGAGCAATATCGCCAAAGTCTATACCGATGACCCCAAGAAAAACCCTGATGCAACACCCTTGGATGCAATCAGTTGGGAAGAGTATCGACAGATGGTCGGCGACAGCTGGACACCAGGGAAAAACGCCCCGTTCGATCCGGTGGCAAGCAAACGTGCAGCTAAGCTGCATATGCAGGTAGTCTGCGGTGATGGCCGAAATATAGAGAATACCATGAACATACTCTATGAACGCAAGTATGTCGGGACACTTATCGGCTGAGCTTTTTTTTGAGGTCAAGAAAGTAAGGAGAGGGTGCAGCAAAATTCTCAGGGAATGGATTGTCTTGGGTAAAGTCGGGAATCCAAGACACATTCTCTCCGAGTTCTTGGATGAATCCTTCTTCGATCGACAACTCATCCAACATCTGCAGCAGACTCTCATACTCTTCTTCACTGACAGGACTGAACATTGTGCTGCCTCTTGGGCTTTCAAACTGCACCATCAATGATAGATAGCAATGCTTTTTCAATTCCTGGGAAAAATAGGTCAGTACCTCTTTTGTTGCTGCGATAGTACCGGGAAAGACAAGATGCCTGACAAGGATTCCCTTCAACTGATTGTCTTCAGTTAGATAAGTATGATTCTTTTTACTTACAAGATATTGCATTACAGCTTTGATGCATCTTGCATACAAGGCCAAAGCACAGAAAGTCTTACTCACCTCTTCATCCAATGTCTTCACATCAACCAAATACAGATCGATGTATGGATCGAGTATAGAGAGACCGAGCTCAGACTCAAATCCACTACTATTGTATACCACGTCCAAAACAAAGCCTCTCTTCTTTGCAAGGTCCAAAGCCATTGCAATGGAAGGGATGAAATGAGTACCTGTTACCAAATTGAGGTTCGTTGCTCCCATTTTTTGAAGAACAAGCATCATTTCAGCCAATTCAGGGATACTGACTTCTATTCCAACTGCTCTTTCATCATGTTCTGAAGGCCCAGAAATTTGAAAATTCTGACAATAGGCACAGTGAAGCGGACAACCGCTGAAGAAAATCATTCCAGAGCCGTTCTTACCGGTAATCGGAGGCTCTTCCCCTTTATGCAAGCCGGACCAAGCAACCCTGACAACAGAGGATTCATTGCATCTGCCTCTCTCTCCTGCCACCCGATTTACATTGCAATGGTTCGGGCAGAGATTACAGCGTTCATACACTCTATACACATCGATACTCATATGTGCATCTTATCCAATACAGGGTAGGCATGAATAGATGAGTAGTAATTATTAATATATATCCATTATATCATTCTTTGTTCGGTATATTTCAAAGCTTCTATATCTATATTGGCTCTGAGTATCAATATACCGCTTGACCCTATGTTATAATTTCATCACTCTTATACCATGGGGTTATCATCAATATTTGGCCAAAAGACGGCACTGGAAGAAGAAGAAAGGTTTATTCTCTGCATAGACGGAGGAGGAATGCGCGGATTGGTCCCTGCAGTACTCTTAGAAAAACTCAGCATGCTGCTTGAGTCAATCGGTGACAATCGCCCCCTATATTCACATTTCGATCTTATTGCTGGAACCTCAACAGGAGGGCTTTTGGCTCTTGCTCTCACAGCACCGGTACAAAAGACAACCCTGCAAATCGACCCCCGTTATATCAGTTACATCTATGAAAAACCGATGCAACGTGTATGGCAACGGCTGTTGAGCAAGAAACAGGGAGAACAACTGCTTGGGACACTTCCGTTTGGAGTTGATATCGCATCATTGCAAAAGTTGTACATCAATCACGGAATGCATATATTTCCCAAGAACCAAGGAAGACTGCTTTCCCAGATTTTCATCGATAAGTATGATGAGCAACCACTTGAACAATTTCTCAAGCAAATTTTTGGAGACATTCCTCTTGAAGAGGCAGTCGTCCCTACGTTGGTCGTTTCTTATGATGCTGCAAACGGCAAACCATTCTTCTTCAATTCCAAGGATGCTCATGATTTTCTTTTTTGGGAAGCAGCCAGAGCTACCAGCGCAGCTCCCACATTCTTCAAACCAGCCTACTTATATGACAGGAAAGATAAACAGAAATTAAGCCTGATCGATGGAGGCGTGGTTGCAAACAATCCCAGCCTGTATGCTTACAAAACAGCAAAAAAGATGTACCCCAACGCAAAGAAATTTCACATCCTCAGCCTCTCCACTGCAAGCAGCGACTTCACCTTCACCATAAGCGGGACAGGCACGGGGGTCATTGGATGGATTGATCCTGCAAAAGGTGCTCCCATTCAAAAAATCTATGCAACCAGCCAGATGCAGGTTGTTGACCACATAGCTCAGACAATTGAAGATATCAATTACTGTCGCATTCATGGGAGCCTTGGACAGGAGTACAAACTCGATACTACAAATCCTCTCGCTCTCTCTTCCATGATCAAGGGAGCCGAAGTTATTTTTGAACAGCAAAAAACGCAGTTGAGCGAGTTTGCCACGCTTCTCTCAAAAAGGACTACCTTTGACCAATTGAAGCTGGGTCCCAAGGAAGTTGAACCTCCTGTGGTGGTTAAACAACAACCAACGCTACCTCTCATAGAAGAGCAAGAAGGGCACTCCCTGTTCTCGTCCTATTACTCTTTCTTGCAACGCTATAAAATTGAAGAAGAATCATTGAAGGAACCACCATATGAGCACCCACCCAAAACAAATTGAACTTGAATCCAAAATGAGAGTGCTTTGCGACGACCTCGATCATTTTCTTGAGGATACATACGGAGAACACTATCCTCTCCATCCAAACCGACCCAAGAGAGGGCAGGCAGCCTCTGTTGCCTATGATGGGCTTTTTTCAACAGGCACACAGTTCACTCTCGGATATGGCAGCGACCATGGACGCGGGTATCTTGTAACCATCGAGATCAGGACGCTTGCAAAAGTGGACGCAGACCATAAAAAAGAAATTGAAGAAGCAGCAATGAACTATCTAAAATCGATTATTCCACGCTATTTTCCTGAACGAGATATACGGCTGAAAAAAGATGGAAAACTCTATAAGCTTGTTGGGGACTTTTCCCTTGGCTCTTCGAGCAACTGAAGCAATCCAAGAGCAAGCTTTTTTGAAGCCTCCCTTGCGAATGAGGAGAATTTCTTTGGTCTGTGACCTTGTGCATCATCACTCACAACTCGGAGTATCGAACAATGCACAGCATGCATGCTTGCCGCCCGAGCCACAGAAAAACCCTCCATATCACTCACTTGCAGACTCATCTCTTCAGTGAGAAACGGATGCGATTCTCTATAGTTGCGCAGTAAAAATCGATCAGCACTGCCGAGCACAACCTGCCTGAACCCTTCCAAAGAGGGGGCGTGCAAACTACAACAACCGCTTACAGCGTGCATCTGCTCATCAAAGGTCTCCCCTCTTTGTAAACCAAAAGAGCGTAGGTCAAGATCATATTGCTTGACCTCTCGTGCGATTACAGGATCGAGGATTTGCAGACTCTGATCCAATGCACCACAATACCCAACAAGCACGACAAGAGAGGGGCTATAGGTCAAGATCGCCTTTTGAGCATTCAATGCACTGAGTACTTTACCAACTCCGATACATTGGGAAACAATCTGGTTTCCGGCTATGGTGATGACCTCATTTTCTTTTGGAAGGACTCCTTCCAATTCTCTTTTACTTGCAGAGAGGAGCAGCACGTCAACTCCCATGAGCACCTCTTTGCTGTGCAAGCTCTCTCAGTATTGAGGTAACTGCAACACCATGACGTCGTTCCATCTTGGCATTTTTAGTTCTTTCAATAGCAAGAGATGTCATGTAAACCGCCTGTTCGACAGAACTTTGGAAGGAGGCCTTACCTAGCAAGTTACCCAACAAAAGAGAAGCGAACAAGTCACCAGAACCCGGGTATGCGACAGGAATCTGTTCATAGCCGACCAGAAAGGATTTCTCCTTGTTGCAACAGGCGACTACATGCCCATGAGCAAGAGATACACTGGTAATGGCTGTCATGGCCCCAGTTTGTAAGGATAACTTCCCAGCCCATTGCAGAGCCTGCTTCTCGGAAAAAGATTGCTGAAAAGGTTCCTTGAGCAGCAAGGCTGCCTCTGTTGCATTAGGCGTAATGACATCGGCACAGCACACCAGAGAGCGCATTGCCTCAACCTGAGCCTCTGTAATCGGACCATAAAGCTGGTGTTCATCGCCCAATACAGGATCTATCAGCACCAATGGTGAAGACTTTTTCCTTTGATTCTGCACAAAACGAATAATTCGTTCGCCCTGCTTCTCACTGCCCAAGAATCCAGAATAGATGGAATCAAAAGAGAGCCCCAATGATTCCCATGTGTCCAAAATAGAGAAGAACGCAGTTGTGGTATCCTGAAAATAGTATGTATCAAAACCATCGGTTTGACTGGAAAGCAAGGCGGTAGGAACCGGACAGGCTTCAATGCCCATTACTTCCAGAACCGGAAGAACAACGGTAAGAGAACTTTTTGCATAACAACTCAAATCATGAAATGCCGCACAGTTTTTTTGCATGTTCGTACACTAGCGCACATCCGCAAACGAAGCAATATATGCTATACTCGCATAAGCGGAGGTCCTATGCTTATTTATGATTCTTTGAGCCATTTCCCCATAGCCGACGACAAGGTTGACAGCCTTGCCTTTCCCACCCCCACTCATG
Source organism: uncultured Sphaerochaeta sp. (assembly GCA_964547185.1). GTDB lineage: Bacteria > Spirochaetota > Spirochaetia > Sphaerochaetales > Sphaerochaetaceae > Sphaerochaeta. Next base: position 38,462 of record CAZJMG010000019.1, on the reverse strand, counting down.
ATCAGCTGCTCTCAGCACTCTCAACCATGATACTCTCCTCATCAGGATGGAGAAAGGTTTTTGCACAAAGTGGAGACGAAGAGGACAGCAACGTACTTGTCAAGGATGCCGATGCAGCCCTCACAGCTCTTGCCGCCCTTAGTGTCAGTCGATATCTCAACGTCTCCAGTGCATCAAAAGAGGCCGTAGCCGGTGGACAAAAGCCAAAAGAAACCTCTGGGACGAAGACGATTCTTCTTGGCCTTGATGCTCGTCCAACAGGAAGGATACTCGGTGATATCGTAGCGCGCACTTTGACCGCCCTTGGGGTGAGAGTCCGCTATCTGTTTATCGCAGCAGCACCTCAGATCATGGCTGATTCCAATCTATTCCCAGAAGAGGCAGATGCATTTTTCTATATATCTGCAAGCCACAATCCTGTGGGTCATAACGGCTTCAAATTCGGCAAGGAGGGAGGAGTATTCCCTACTGAGGAAGCTGCAAAGCTCTGCAACATCTTCCTTGATATTGTCAAAAATGAAAAAAATGCCTTCTCCTATCTGCAAAAACTCTCATCTGATATGGATACCGATGAATATCGCAAGGTCCTTGAAGATGTCAGACACCAACAGCAACAGAGTCTGCAACGGTATGAACACTTTGTTTTGACCACAACCACCAAAAGCTCTGATATAAACATACATAGAGAATTCAAGGCTCAATTGGCTTCTGCTCTACAAAAGCAAGAACTTGGGATTCTTGGCGAATTGAACGGCAGTGCCCGCAGTGTCTCCATCGACAAGAACATGCTGTCCTCTCTTGGCCTGAAGGTACATATGATCAACGACAAACCGTCACAGATTGTACATGCCATTGTACCAGAAGGGGAAAACCTTCAATTATGCCAACAGACACTGCAACAGCTGTACGAGAAAGACAACGCTTATAAAATCGGGTATGTACCTGACAATGACGGAGATAGGGGAAACCTCGTCTATATTGACGAAAGAACAAAAAAGGCTCATATCCTTGAGGCTCAAAATGTATTTGCACTGGTTGTGCTTGCAGAACTTTCCCAGACAAGGCTCCAAAATCCACAAGCCCCCCTGGCTGTTGTGGTCAATTGCCCAACCTCAATGAGAATCCAGACCATCGCCCAAGCCTTTGATGCAGAGGTGTTTCGCACTGAAGTCGGTGAAGCGAATGTGGTACAACTTGCACAAATGAAACGAGAAGAAGGATATCTCGTCCCGATTCTTGGAGAAGGGTCCAACGGAGGAAACATCACCCATCCAGCAAAGGTTCGGGATCCTCTGAATACTCTGATGAGCTTGATCAAGCTGATAAAGAACAGGGATGTGGCTAAGCTATGGTTTCGTGCAAATGGAATGGACATCCCTCATACCATAAGCTTGGAAAAAATCATTGAGAGTTTACCTTTATATACCACCACCGGAGCTTTTTGTGTGGAAGGAAAGATGGCCATCCACAAAGATCATCAGACACTCAAGAACAGATATGAAGTCATTTTCCAATCTGATTGGGCGCTGAAAGAGAAGCAGCTCAAGGAAATGGGAATATTCTCCTACAACGTCTTGCAAACAGAAGGCATTGAGGAAAGGTCGGGGCAAGGGGAGTCTTATCGCACCCCTCCTTTCTCCGGCGGGTATAAGGTGGTCCTTAAAAACGAAGAAGGGGTCATAACCGACTTTCTCTGGATGAGAGGAAGCAAGACTGAATCAGTTTTCCGTGTCCTCGTCGATTGCCGTGGTGACGATGTTGCAAGGCATGATTATCTTTTGAACTGGCATCGGAGCATCATTGCAAGAGCAGACAGCGACTAGTCAGAATTCCATATTTCATAGACCAACCCCTGTAAAGTCTCCTCCCTTTTCTTGGGAGGAGAAAGCTCGCATTCCCATACGATAAATACGTTGTAGCCGAGATTCAACAACTGTGCGCATACCTTTTGGTCTCGTTCCCTGTTGTTTTGTAATTTGCGTTCCCAAAATTCACGATTTGTCTTGGGCATTGAAAAAAATTGGCAATCTTGATGAGCGTGCCAAAAGCAACCATGTATGAAAATCACACTCTTATACTTGGGCAAGACGATGTCCGGCCTCCCAGCAAGCCGGACATCATTGACTCGAAAGCGAAATCCTTGGCGAAAAAGATACTTACGCACGACAAGCTCTGCCTTCGTGTCCTTCGCCTTGATGCCGGCCATGATTCTGCTCCGTTTTTCAACAGTGAAACAATCAGCCATGGCCATGCTCCCCTACAGACTCAAACCAGCGATAGCAGCGCCTATGGTCGGCGAGTCATCGATGCGTACGAAACGATAATAGCGCTTATATCTCAGTGTGAGATATCTATGAAGATAGTACTCGGTATACTTTTTCAGGTACTCAGTCTTGTAGTACGTGGTTCCATCTGCATTGATGCACACAGGTCTTCTCGGGTCTGTTCCACAGCCGCCCTTGAGCACAGTAGCTGCAAGGTTTGCTGCAGTCATTTTACCCGCTCTTGCAATCAAGGTGTCGATGATCAGCCAAAGAGCCTTCGCATCATCCTCATTGCCTTCACAGCAAGCTACCAGAGCGTACTCCTTGTTGAAGGGCATCTCAAGATAATGACTCATCACCGTTGTATTGATCCCACCGAGCTTGCTAAACCGCTGGGCGAAGGTCGTACTGAGAATCCCTTCCTCGATTGCTTTTTCAATCAGCATCGTGCTCAAGGGCCCCAAGTAGGCACCACTGATCATTTTTTCCAGATGATATTGCTCGGGATGCTTTGTTGCATTGAAGAACTGTCGATCCAACTCACTCGGGCAAAAATCAAAATTACCACTCTCTATGTTGATGATCTGACTTCGGTCATCCTGTATTGAGATTTTTTTGATGGCAGCATTCTTTTCAACGTAGGCGGTATTGGTACCCGTGCCGAGAATGAACCCAACGTAAGCGCTGTAGGGGACCTCACTCTTGACGCTTTGTCCGGCAAGCAAGGTGGCAACGGTATCATTAAGTACTGCAACTTTCTTCTTGGAAACGTCGTAACCTCTTCTTGCAAGCTCAGCAAGCAAACTGGCTCCGACTTTCTTGCCGATTACCTGTGGGGCCTTGATTTCCTTGCTGAAAACCAATGGGATTCCATCATGGTCCGGGGTGATAGCTGCTGCATAGGAAAAACAAAAGCCTATCTTATCGCTCTTGTCTATGAGGCGTTCAACCTCATCGGCAAAAGTACTGAAAAATTGCTGCTCGCTAACTTCTTCCTTTACACCCGGCATACTTACTTTTCTAAAGTCTTCAATACGGGGAGTCCCGTTTTCACAGAACGTCACCAAGCAGGTTCTGAAGTTCGTGCCCCCTGCATCAAGGACGATGACAGGCTCACCAACAGCAAGAGTGCTGACCACTTCTGTGTACGTGGGGATCATTTTGAGACTGCTTTCCTCATTTCCTTCCAACCCTTGTTCCATAGCTTTTAGAAAGCTATCAAGCAAGGGTTCCATTGAGACTGTCTCAGGATCAATTCCCCATTTTGTAAGGAAATCGCTGGTTTTTTGCATAATATCGGACATGATTCCTCCTAAAGATCCGGCACTCATGGCTCTTGGCCTTCTGCCGCCTTTCCATTAATTTTGAGTGATATCGGTTCAACGGCAAAATAGCCTTCTTCGTCAGTATACAATAAGAATGTACCATCGATTTTCACCGGCGTGCTTACCCTACGTCCACTCACCAGCACATTGGCATCTACAGAGAGGGGTGGAATCGCCCCGGTACTCAGGACACTTCCCATCAAGGTTGCTACGCTATCGCCTTTTCTCCACTCAGTCGTCGCTGATCCTTGCAAAATTGCATGACCGACCTGCCAGGCATGCACGGTAAGATATTGTATTGCTATATCGTTGAGCGGTCCTCGAGCTGTCCGTAACAGGGAAGCAAAGAAAGAGTTGCTGCTGTTTCTTGTCTGTAAAAAATAAGGAAGGAAAGTTCCCAAATCAGCCTGATCGAAGACCAAAAGCCGTGGCAAGGATTCTGTTTCTGCATAATGAAATTGCATACCAGGCAGCTCAAGTGCCGGCGTATTAATAAATGCGGCTACAGCACATATGGTTGCATCGGTGAGCGCGGCAACCGCCACCGTAATATCATTAGCGGTGGGAGCTTTTGCTGCAAGAGGAACCATCAGCAAGAGAAACATCAAGAATAAAGCAGATATCTTCATAGCATTCCTTTGGCACATCATAAAACAGAGATGCAAAGAGAACAACCATGCATTGAAAAAAAGACATATCTCATCGATTGTGATACACTGCATACATGAATTATCAAACCAACAAAGAGACCATCTTCTGGTATGATCTTGAAACATTCGGCCTAGACCGATGCTATGACAGAATTGCCCAATTTGCCGGACAGCGTACCGATCTTGACCTTAATCCGATTGGAGAGCCCATCGTACTGTACTGCAAACTCAGTGATGATTATCTGCCAGATCCCCTTTCCTGCACCATCACCATGCTCACACCACAGGAAGTAAACCGAAAAGGGATGTGTGAAAGCGAGATGATCGAACGGATCAATACAGAATTTTCAAAACCAAACACCGTCGTTGCCGGTTTCAACAACATACGGTTCGATGATGAATTCATCAGAAATGCCTTGTACCGAAACTTCCTCGATCCTTACAAACGAGAGTGGTATAACAATTGCAGCCGTTGGGACATCATCGACCTGGTACGAGCTGCCTATGACCTTAGGCCTCAAGGAATCAATTGGCCGCCAAGGAAAGAGGAAACCGGCAACCCGACATTTCGTCTTACCTGTCTCACTCAGGCCAATGACATTGAGCAGGAAGGGGCACATGATGCTTTGGTGGACGTACTGGCAACCATCAATATTGCCCGTCTGATAAAGGCCAAGCAACCCAAGCTCTACGAGTATTACTTTTCACTTCGCAACAAAGCAGCGGTAAAGAGGATTACACAAACCCCTTTTGGAAACCCTGTACTCTATACGGCAGCCTTCTTCAGCAATAAAGAGGGTTGTTCCCGTCTCATCACCCCCATCACGCATATGAGACGGAACGCCAATGCAATAATCTGCTTCGATCTGAGCAAGGATACAGCTCCCCTCTTGCATGCAACAGAAGAAAATCTGCTTAAAACAGAGGGAGTCTTTATACTCTCCATCAATAAGTGTCCTTTTGTCTCCCCGCTGAACGTTTTGACCGATGAATTGGCAATAAAGCTGGGAATCGACAAGAATCTCGCACTTTTTAGACATCGACAGATCAGTGAACAAACAAACCTACTGCTGTTGGCAAGGAACATTGAAGAGGCCTATGAGGGTGTTGAAGATGTGGACTTCATGCTGTATGACCGCTTCTTCAGCGATGCAGACCAAAAGCGCTTTGGCCTCATCCGAGGGGCAACGCCCAAAGACAAGCTTTCGTTGAACCTGGACTTTGAGGACAACAGAATCCCTGAAATGCTTTTTCGCCATGTTGCAAGAAATTGGGAAGAAGTCTTGGATGACAGGCAAAAGAAGAAATGGAAAAGCTTTTGTGCAAACAGAATCCTCAATCCTCCCGGATCCATCAAGATGAACTGGAATTTCTTCAACCGAAAAATTGATGAAAAGTTGGAAAGCACAGAAACTCCTGCTCAAGAGAAACTAGTGCTTTCACAACTCAAAGAGTATGGGAAACAACTTGAGATGCGCATTTTTTCATAATATGTTCATCTCTTTTGCTACTGACTTGAACGCCTCTACAGCACGATCGATATCCTCGAGGGTATGAGTTGCAGAAAGCTGGACTCGTATCCTCGCCTTCCCCTTGGGAACCACAGGGTAGCAGAACCCAATAACATAGATTCCCAGAGAGAGTAGTTTTTCAGCCATCATGACAGCCTTGGGCTCGTCATAAATCATGACAGGGACGATGGCGGTCTCTCCTTGCACCAAGTCAAATCCTTCTGCTTCCATCTTGGATCGGAAGTATCGGGCATTTCTCATTGTAATGTCCTTGAAAGGATTTCCACTCTCCAAGAGATCGAGAACCTTCAGGGTACCCCCGCAGATTGCCGGGGCCAAGGTGTTAGAAAAGAGATACGGGCGACCTCTTTGGCGGTACAGATCTATGAGAAGCTGATTCCCTGAAATACACCCTCCGCTCGCACCTCCGCAAGCTTTACCGAAGGTGGTAGTAATCAGATCAACCTGCCCCTCGACGTTGCAAAGCTCTACTGTACCTCGTCCACTATTGCCAAGATAGCCGGTTGCATGAGAGTCATCGACCATGACAAGAGCATCATACTCTTTGGCAAGGGCACAAATCTCTTTCAGCTTGGCAATATCCCCATCCATGGAAAAAACACCATCGGTGGCAATCAAGCGTCTTCGCGCTTTTTTACTCTCCTCCAAGGCCTGCTTCAGGCTTTCGATGTCACTATGCTTATATCTCAGTCGTTTTGCCTTGCATAATCGTATTCCGTCAATGATGGATGCATGATTAAGCTCATCACTGATCACCGCATCCTCTTCACTGAGAAGAGGCTCAAACAGCGCACCGTTTGCATCAAAGCAAGAAGAAAATAATATCGTGTCATCAGTGCGCAGAAAGGCACTGATTCTCCGTTCAAGTTCTTTATGAACCTCTTGGGTTCCACAGATGAAACGCACCGAAGAGAGGCCATAGCCCCACTGATCCATTGCATCCTTGGCAGCCTGTATCACCTCTTTATTGTCGGAAAGACCAAGATAGTTGTTGGCACAGAAGTTCAAGACGTCTTGCCCTCCCACGTTGATCGTACTGCCTTGGCTACTTTTCAGCACCCGTTCCTTTTTCAGAAGACCATCCTGTTCCATCTGTGCAAAAAAAGCTTTCAATTCTTGTTTTAGATGATCGTTCATGCCTCCCTCCTTCGTATCGTATTCAGCATATCTTCAGTCATGGCAGCCAAATCAAACTTCGGCTTCCAGTCCCATTCAACTCTAGCTGCATAATCTTCAAGACAATCGGGCCATGAATCAGCAATTGCCTGCTTCACCGGGTCAATTTCATAGCTGATGGTAAAGTCAGGAATATGGGTACGGATGTAGGCTGCCTGCTCTTCCGGACAAAAGCTCATCGCTGCAATATTGAAAGCATTCCTATGCCTGAGCCTTGCAGGATTCGCCTCCATAATCTGGATCGCAGCTTCAACCGCATCAGGCATATATATCATATCCAAATACGTATCACCCCGCAAGAAACAACTATAGCGCTGATGTCTTACCGCCTCATAATAAATTTCAACTGCATAATCAGTTGTGCCTCCTCCTGGAGGAGTGAGATTGCTGATGACACCAGGAAAGCGAATGCCTCGAGTATCGACATCAAACTTGTGGTAATAGTAGTCGCAAAGCAGTTCCCCTGCTACCTTGGTCACTCCATAGATGGAGGTAGGGCGCTGTATGGTATCCTGGGGGGTGAACTTTTTCGGGGTTGTCGGCCCAAAAGCCCCAATGGAAGAGGGGGTAAATACGGCACATCCATACTCTTTCGCTACTTCAAGAGTGGCAAGCAACCCTCCCATATTAAGATTCCAAGCCCCAAGTGGATCTTTCTCAGCCCTTGCTGAAAGTACTGCGGCAAGATGATAGATGGTATCGATATTATGGTTCTTGACAATCTGGGCTATTGCCTGTCCATCCTTGGCATCGACTTTATAAAAAGGACCGCCCTCTACAAGCGGACGATTCACATCGTCTCTGATATCGGTCAATACGACGTGCTCTGAACCATATCGTTTACGGCACTCCAAAGCTATTTCAGAACCCAGCTGCCCCAATGAGCCAATGATCAGAATCCGTTTCACAGCTTACCTCCATAATCCACTTTCCTTGACAAGGTACACAACCAAGCTTACAATAAACATGTTTATTATAGTAAACAGTGTTCACTATGTCAAACTTATTACACCTTTAGGAGCATGATATGGAAAACCCTCCGATGATCGGAAAAAACATCCAGCGCATCAGGACCAGTCGAAAGCTAACGTTGAACGTTCTTTCTGAACGCTCAGGGGTTTCGAAGGCGATGCTCAGCCAAATAGAGTCAGACAAAGTAAATCCAACTGTTGCGACGGTATGGAAAATTGCACGGGGTCTGAATGTTGACCTCAATGACCTGCTCGATACAGATACCCAACCCAAGCGAATTTTCAATCTCAACCCGGTAGGGGAAGAGAACGCGAAAATGGAAACACTCGACAATGGGGTTCTGATCAGAATTCTCAGCCCGCTGAGCATGGTGGAAGACCTTGAAATGTACCTCCTGAATTTCGAACCACGCAGCAGTCTTGAAAGCGAGCCACACTATAGCGGGACCCAAGAGTTCTTGACAGTTGTCAAAGGCTCTGTGAAGGTTAAGGCAGGAGACAATGTTGCAGAAATCAGAAAGGGAGACTTTCTGATGTACCACTGTGACATTGAGCACTCCATCACCAATGTGTCAAACCAACCGGCTGTGGTACATATGGTAGTCAGGTTCACTACCGAAAAACACTGATTTTTTCACTTTCTTTTGACAGAAGGCTTTATCCTACAGTATAACAATATACTTGAGAGAGGGCCCCAAAAATGGCAAAAAAAAGTACTATGGCATCGTACGCAATGGGGAAATTCATTGCTGAGTTTCTTACAGGGGCCTTTGGTTCCATTGTTTTCATGTTCTATGAGACAGAGGTGGGTCTTGCTGCAGGATACGCGGCTCTAGCCACCATCCTCTACTCAATCTGGAATGCCGTCAACGACCCCGTAATCGGGTATATAACCAACAAGGGTGCGCCGTTTGCCAAGCGCCTTGGCAGGCGCTTTCCTTGGATCATCATAGGACTGATTCTTTGCAGTATCAGCTTCATCCTGATTTTTTCTGTACCGACTCGTTGGGATGCAAGAACTCAACCACTTTTTGTGTTCCTCTGGATGGTTTTGACCATCTGTCTGTATGATGGTGTGTACTCACTTTGGGAAGTGAACTACCAAAGCATTTATCCGGACAAGTTCAGAACCCAGGAAGAGAGGACTTCGACGGCCATAATGGGAACCGGCATTGGGGTTCTTGGCATTGCAGCAGGATTCATCATTCCCCCACTTTTGTTCTCTTATGGGGTCAGACAAAGTTATCTTTTCTCAGCAATAGTAATTGCTTGCATCAGTCTAATAGCAACACTTCTTGTAGGTAACGGTGTCTTTGAATCAAGACAGATGATCGAGCGATTCATACAACAGCAACAATCGAAAGCGCCATCCTTCTTCATTCAGATGAAGCAAGCTCTGAAGCACCGGTCGCTGTTGGTCTTTGTTCTGTTGCTTTTCCTCTATCAGAGCGGTTGTATGCTGATGACAGCAAGCATCAACTATGTGGTGAAGTACATCCTTGAGGCAAGAAGCAGCCAAGCCACCCCAATCTTTGCAGGTATGCTTGCAGGAACGCTCATTTCCATCCTTATTTGGAGAGCAGTAGCCAAACAGTTGAAGAACAACCAAAGAATGCTGGTCATCTGCAGCTTTTTTCTGGCACTTTTTGCATTTCCACTTACGTTCTTCACAACACAAATCGCCTATATCATCGGCATGACCCTTTGGGGTCTTGCGTTTGGTGGATTCTGGACATTCATGAGCCCTGCTATGGCGGATGTGATAGACAGTCTTGTCGTTGCACAAAAAAGACGTGATGATGGAGTTGTGCTAGGCATACGGGCCTTTTTCATGCGGCTTTGCTATGCCAGCCAGGCACTGGTTTTTTTCGTAGTACATGAACTGACTCATTTTGACCCCGAGCATATAACTGAAACAGCAAAATTCGGGATCCGCCTGCACATGGGCTTGATCCCAGCACTCTTTTTTCTTGCTGGGGGACTCCTTTTTTGGCGTATGAATGATTTGACTATCGAAAAAATCAAAGAGAACAGACAATTGCTTTCCCAAATGGATATCTAGCAATGCTATGCAAAGTCTACTCACTTTTGTATACTCTGAGCTAGGAGATAACCATGCTTAAAAAACTGCCTGATTATGAAAAACAGTTAGCAGATATTGATGAAAAACTAAGTCGTCCCGAGACGATGCAGGATATGAAACTCTACAAAAGCCTGAATCAGGAGCGATCACACATCGCTCCAATTATAGATACCTTGAAGATCATGTCCAGCTTGATACAACAGATTGAAGATGCAAAGTTGCTGCTCAAACAAGAAACAGACAGTGAAATGATTGAGTTGACCAAGCAAGAACTTGTAGATCTTGAACAACAGCTGAAACAGAGAGAACAAAAAACCAAGATGTTGCTCATTCCTCCCGATCCTATGGAAGGAAAGGACATCATTATGGAAATCCGTGCAGGGACGGGAGGAGAAGAGGCTGCACTGTTTGCTGCCAATCTATTCCGCATGTACACCCACTATGCTGATGCGAAGGGTTGGAAACTTGAAATGCTCTCTTCCAATGAGACTGGTATTGGTGGCTATAAGGAATTGGTTGTCTCAATCAGTGGAAAGGATGTGTATGGATCGCTTCGCTTTGAGAGTGGTGTACATCGTGTCCAAAGAGTCCCTGAAACTGAAAGTGGAGGGAGAATCCACACCAGTGCAGTAACCGTGGCAGTGTTGCCCGAAGCTGAGGAGACTGATATTGAGATCCGCCAGGAAGATCTTAAAATCGATGTAATGCGCTCAGGAGGCCCAGGTGGACAGAGCGTAAATACTACAGACAGTGCAGTAAGACTTACCCACCTTCCTACCGGTCTGGTTGTTATCTGCCAGGATGAAAAGAGCCAGATAAAAAACAAGGCCAAGGCTTTGCGTGTCTTGCGATCACGACTCTTTGATATGGAAGAAGAAAAGAAGAATCGCGAACGTGCTGAGGCGAGAAAAAGCCAAGTCGGCTCGGGCGACCGCAGTGAGCGAATCAGAACCTACAATTTCCCTCAGAACAGACTCACCGATCATCGCATCAACCTTACGCTTTACAAACTTGAGCTGATTATGGCAGGTGATTTGGATGAGGTTGTGGAAGCCTTGAAGATTGCAGCTGGCGAGGCAGCTCTACAGGAAGCATAGATGACATTACAAGCGTGGAAACGCGAGGGAGCAAGACAACTCAAGGCTGGCTCTGTAGGATCAACCTGGTACCTCGATGCCCGCCTTCTGATGGAGGCGGCTACAGGGCTTGACCAGATCCAGCAAATTCTACACGCACAGAAAGAGCTTTCAACCGTTGAGCTAAAAGCCCTCGAGAAATTACTTCTACAAAGACTTGAGCACAAACCCATGGCCTATATTCTTGGCTACAAAGAATTCTTCCAAAGAAAATTCTTTGTAAACGAACACACCCTCATCCCTCGCAATGATACAGAAACACTCATCGAGGCCGTCCTCGATTATGCAAAGAATATCCCATCAACAGACACCTTGGATCTGATTGATGTATGCTGCGGCAGCGGAGCTATCGGAATCACACTCGCTTTGGAGCTTTCCGTTTCTCTTACCTTAAGCGACATCTCACTACAGGCCCTGGAAGTTGCAAAAACCAATGCAAGGACACTGATGCAAAAGCCGTGCACCCTATTGCACAAAGACCTCCTCTCCCCCACCGACCAAAAGTATGATATCATCGTCAGCAATCCTCCTTATCTGACCAAGCAGTGGTGCCTTGAGGTCTCGAAGGAGGTCAGTTGGGAACCGTATCTGGCACTTGATGGCCTAGGCGATGATGGACTTGTTCTTATCAGAAGACTGATAGCGCAAAGCACCAATCATCTGAAGAGTAAAGGAGCCCTTTTTCTCGAATGTGATTATCGACAGGCTCATGAAGTAGCAGATCTTCTTGAAGCTCATAATTTTTATCAGGTCTCGATAAAGAAAGACCTGTCTGGATTGGACCGAGTCGTATGGGGAGTCTTGCATGTATGAACAACTGATAGAACGCTTTATCCAAAAGGCTTTCAAATACCCAAAAGCGGATCAGGAAAAAATTCTTGCAGCCGCCACATTCTCTGCAAGTAAGCACGAGAACCAAAAACGTGCAAGCGGAGAACCGTACATCATTCATCCTTTGGCTGTCGGGGAAATATTGATACAATTGAAGATGGACGCCGATACCATCTGTGCTGGCCTGCTTCATGATACAATCGAGGATACCGACACCTCTTATGAAGAGCTTGCCAATCTGTTTGGCCAAGCGGTTGCCGACATGGTTGAAGGGGAAACCAAGATCGCCAACCTCAAGACCATGAACAAAAGCGTCCAAGAGGCTGAGACGATTCGCAAGATGTTCTTTGCAATGAGCAAGGACATACGGGTGATCATCATCAAGCTTGCAGACAAGTTGCACAACATGCGAACGCTTCAGCATCTCAATCCTGAACGTGCACGGGAGATTGCCTCAGATACGCTGGATATCTTTGCACCTCTTGCCGACCGACTTGGAATATCGTGGCTCAAGGATGAACTGGAAGACCTGAGCCTGAAAATACTTAAACCTGACACCTTCAATTATATCCAAGACTATCTGTTGAGTAAGAAAAGTGAACAGAACGCATACCTCAACAGAATAGAAAAATCCATCTACCGAGCCTGCGGTGATGCCAGCTTGGGAGACATCATTGTAATGAGCAGAGCTAAGCATACATACTCTGTCTACATGAAAATGAAGAAGCGAAAAAAGGAAATCGACGAGATTTTCGACATTCTTGGAGTTCGAATTCTTTGTAATACAGTCGGGGAATGCTACACAATATTGGGAGTTGTCCATCGTCTTTGGCCTCCTATTGAAGGCAGGTTCAAAGACTATATTGCCATGCCCAAGGCCAACAACTATCAAAGTCTTCACACTACGGTCATGGCCCTCGACGGAAAGTTGATGGAAATACAAATCCGAACCAAGGAAATGCATTTCACAGCAGAATACGGCGTTGCAGCTCACTGGAGCTATAAGACAGAAACAGGAAGCGACAGTGGAAACTGGTCCAAGATGGACAACGAACAGTTCTCCCGCATCATCAGCAAGCTGAAGACCTGGTCCAATGAGATTGAGACCAGTGAGTCCTATATGGAAGATATCAAGGGGGAGCTGCTTAAGGATACCATCTATGTATTCACACCCCAAGGCCATATTGTGGAGCTCCCCGCAAATGCAACAGCTCTTGACTTCGCATATCAAATTCACACGGAAGTCGGTAATCATACCACAGGGGCCAAAGCCGACGGGTCGATCATTCCGCTCAATGCTCCGCTAAAAAACACTCAGGTCATCGAAATTCTCACCAGTCCCAACGCGAGGCCGCATCTGCAGTGGCTACGCTATGCCCAGACAAACAGTGCCCGAAAGAAGATCAAGGCATGGTTGAACAAATATGATGAAAACATTCTGATCGACAAGGACATCATTGCCAAGAGAAAAGCGGTAGAACCTCAGCCGAAGGTGGAACAGCAACCACCACCTGCCCTGGTCGAAAGTGAAGATATCGTCAGACATGTCTTCGATACAAAACGGATGAAGTTCCGAGTCGGGGATGAGAAGAATATGATGATCAACATCGCCCAATGCTGCTCTCCTGTTCGTGGTGATGATATTGTGGGCTATATCAGCAGAGGAAGAGGCATCATCGTCCATAAACGCGACTGCCCGAACCTCAAGAACATGACCGAGATTGTCGACCGGGCTATCGAGGTTGAATGGGAGAACGAGTTCCCTAAATTGACAAAGCGATTTAGCATCACCAGCAAGAGAACCTATGATCTTTTTGGAGAAATTGAAGGAGCTCTTCGCAAATACAAGGGGCACCTGATTGAAGGAAGGTTGCATGACGATGATGAAGGCAAGTTGATGGGGACCTTTACCATGGAAGTTGAACGAGAGGAAGACTTCAAGAAAATAATCAAGAACCTGAAGACCATCCCCAACGTCAACACCATCAGCGAAATAAAATAACCTACTCTTCCAACACCCTGAGGATTTCCGGCAACAATTGCTTCTTGCGAGAAAGTACTCCATTGAGGAAGAATGTGCCCTCCGCTTGTTTGCGATATGCCAGTTTGCGCTCTGCTATCGGCATGGACGTCATCAACAAAATACTGTTCTCCCGTACTACATCGGTAATGAGGAACATCGCCCAGTCAAGACCATGGGCCATCTTCACTCTCTGTAGTTGCTGCAGATACTTTTCTTTATAATCCTCCACGTCGCTGAGAGTGGTAACCTCACACTGCCCGATACCAAAACGAACCCCAAACTCCTTGTAATGCTTGAAATCCGACTCTATCATCTTCTCTGGATTTTCCTTGGCCAAGGAAGCTCCACTTGAGAACATCAGCTCACCAAACGCCCTCATGTCGTCAACATCCCCAAGGGTGAGCAAATCTTGCACCGCTGTATAATCCTCAAAGGTGGTCGTCGGACTTCTGAGCATGATGGTGTCACTGACAATGCCGCTGAGCAACACCCTCGCAATCTCAGGGGTGATGGGAACATTGTTTCGCATAAACAGCTTATATATGATGGTACAGGTTGACCCAAGAGGTTCACAACAGATAAAGATTGGGTTTCTGGTCTTTGCCGCCCCCAACCGATGATGATCAATTATTTCAACAACCTCAGCCTCATCTACACCTTCTACAGCTTGATCGTTCTCGTTGTGATCTACCAAAATCAGTTTAGTTTTTGGCTTTTGCAAAAAACAGCGTCTGGTAACGAATCCTTTGTACTCATTCTCATAAAAAACCGGCAAACCACGGAACTCACTATCAGAGAGGACATCCCTTGCTTCCTCGAACAGACAATCCATATCAAGGGCTGGGGGATTATGCACCATCAACCTGCTTACCGGAACACTGAGCCTGAGCAGACGTAGCGTCTCAGCAGTATCGAGCTCACTGAGAAACACTGTCCCCTTATAGGAATCCCAGTCCACATCACTCTTCACCGTTTCTGTGATTCCTGTCAAAACTATTGCAGGAATCTGCCATTCTATGGCTTTTCGGATATGGTCTTTACGGTCCCCGACCACCAAGATCGGGATGCGATCTTCCAATGCCTCCATGTGCTTGCAAAAAACAGCATACCGCATTGCCCCGACCATGATGGGAGCATCAAATGTTTCTAATGCTCCTTTTTTCAGGAATGTTCCTTTGATGACCTTGGGAAAATTATCGACCACAAAATGATACACGGGTCTCTGACCACTGTTCTCCTTGAGGATGAAACGACTTACCTCATCTACACTGAGCAATCCTCTGTAGGTAGTATCCTCCATTACAGGAACAACACTGGAGTAGCTTGCAGAACCATAGAAAGAGACCAGTTTATAGACAGGATCGGATACCTGCACTACTGAATCTGTATTTCGTACAATGCTGCCTACTTTGGTGCGAACATCCTTGATGAAGGAAGGCGGGGTAATCTTCAAACGTTCAAATTGTGCTTTGGTTGTATCATTGAGATGCCCACATCGTACCGGTACATAGGTATTGTTCGGATCGATCTTATTCTTTAAATATGCATACGTGTATGCTGCACAAATACTATCCATGTCAGGATTACGATGTCCACTGATAAGAATCTCTGCCACATTTCACTCCTGTTGTACTCTATTCTACTGCAGATTGCACTGTACTTACAATGTGAAACTGCTAGTCAGAAGCAGGCAAATACAGTACCATCTACGAAAAACAGGAGAACCATATGCCAAAAGTAGTAATTGCAAATGACCACGGAGCTGTGGAACTTGCATCAATTTTTATAGAACATCTGTACGAATCAGGCTACGACGTAAACCATCTCGGGGTAACAGATATCCAATCTGTCGATTATCCTGATATGGCAAAACTCGCCTGCGAAGAGTTTAAAAGAGGCGGATATGATTTCGGCATCTTGCTTTGCGGTACAGGGATAGGAATATCAATCAGTGCAAATAAGATTGAAGGCATCCGCTGTGCTCTTCCACAGAACAGCTATGCTGCAAGCATGGCCCGTAGACACAATGATGTGAACTTCATTGCATTCGGGGGAAGAATCGACTACAGCGAAGACCCTGTCGACATGCTGCAAGCATTCATGGATGCTTCTTTCGAAGGTGACAGGCATCAAAGAAGAGTCGACAAAATGATGGACTTGGAAAAGGGTTGCTAAAGGTAGTCCTTGTAACTACCCACCAAGTAGAAATCATACTTGATGAGGTCAAAGAGTATTCCAATACCACCGGTTGAGAGATTATAGGCAAGCGTGAGCGTCAACAAACGTTCACGCTTTCCCATTACCGGAGAACCTACAGTCAATGGGGTAACTGAAAAAAGAACATGAGAGAGCCCGAACGTTCCCTGCTCTCGATACTCACTGAACATGACCCCCATCCCAAGCAGGGTGTTTATTCCCACCCCTGCAGTCCTTGAGCCTGTGGAACGCTGTCCGAACAGGGTTCTCTGGGTAAGTAATGATATTGATGCATCTTGGAAAAAGTAAGGGACAAGCTGATTATCCACCTGGACTGTAAATTCCCAAACATCGGTCAAGCCAGTCGACAGACCCCAGGCAAGTTTCATTCTACTTGGGTCGAGGTCTCTCTCGTTCATATGAACATTCGCCCCTAATGTGACCGCCAAGTCGAAATATCCAGCCGACATAGGAAAAGCTAGTATACAGAGTAATGAACACAAGAAGAGTTTCTTATTCATAAGAGCCTACTTAAAAAGATATGTATACCGGACAAGGTTGATACCCCAAGTATCCATCTCACCGGTTTTAAGGTCATAGGTCACAAAACCTGAGAAGAATTCATACCAAAAATCCTTCTGGCTCAGCTTGAAGGGGCTGAATCCCAGTGAAAACAGAGTACAGTCCCGTCTTGGATCAAAATGAACACTCCCCATCAGCGCCGGGGTATATGCAACGACGTTACCCGAAAGAAAATTGAATTTATGATTGATGGTTCGCAGCAGATCGACACTCAAGCCCATCTGAACATAGGGAATACGATACGCCCCATCAGCTTCAGTACCGAATGCCGTCCTTGCAATCAAGGAAGGATTGAAATACTTGAACGAATAAGGCTTGTATACCAATGAAAACTCAACTCCACTGGTGGTTAAGTCTACATCCTCAACAATTGTCTGGCCAAAAAAGCTTACGCCATATCCCAAGGAACGGGCACTCAAGGGAGAGAGCAGCAGAAAGAGAATCATCAACGTTGGTATGTATCGTCTCAAGAGATCATCCTCCAATAAACGCGAATAAAAATCGTGGAAATCTTGCAAAGGTTCTCCAAGTTTTTGCCATCTCTTCGGTTACTGGAATCGTTGCAGCATAAATCTGCTGAAAATGCTCTGTAACCTGTCGGGCCAGTTTTTCGCTGTCAATGATGAGAGCTGTCTCATATGCAAGATTAAAAGATCGATAATTCAAGTTTGTAGAACCAATTACAACATATCGATCGTCGACTATCATCAACTTTTCATGCAAAAGAGCCTGTTGTTCTTCATTCCCTTCCTCGATTCTCAAGTCGATACCCATTTTCAACAGGTCTTTCGTCATGTACTCGATGCCCTTGCGGTTGCCGACACGCTTATCGAAGGGGATAACCATCTGAATATCCACTCCCCTTTCCTGAGCTAGACGAAAAGCTTCGATCATGTGTTTGTCCAGGAAGGGTAGAAATGGCAAAACCTTGACTGAATGCTGAGCTTCGGCAAGCAGAGAGCCATATACTCCGCTGGCTTTCTTGTCCAAAGGGAACTGGTCCATATACCAAGCACGATAGGTTTGTTTCCCCTCAGTGGTGCTGTAATCTACTGAAAAATCTTCTCTTCTGATTTCTTCCCAACTCTGTGTATTCCACCAAGGCACGAAATTATCAAGCAACACCTCGCAAAGCTCGGGAGAAAAAAATTCATACATGCTGTCACGTTGTAAGTTGTCATCAGTGGCCCCGATGGAGATATAATTCAGGTTCATACCTCCAATTGCAAGATACTTACCATCGACAATCAGAAACTTTCTATGGTCACGCAGCAGAAGGTTCGCTCCAGAAACAATCCTTCCCCCACTTATGGGATTGTACTCAAGCAGATGCACGCCACTTTCCGTAAGAAACTTGATGGGTATGAGATGCAGTCTGGTCTCTGTCATATCAAAGGGGCCTATACCGTCTACTACAAAATAGACATTCACCCCACTTTCTGCTTTCATCGCAAGGGTTTCATACAGTTCTTCCAATTCCTTTGCGCTGGAAGCGAGAAACGCTGAAGTAATAAGATATTCTTCTGCATTCTGCACAAGCTCAATCAACCTGTCTTTCCATTCATTGCCGTTGTAGTACACATCAGGATACGTTATCTGCACCTCAGGAAGGCCATAATAAGACAGTTTTGTCTCCAATGACACCGCAGGATCCAAGACAAAGGGGCTGAGCATGTGTCTCGTATTGGTGCATCCAGCAAACAGTACAAGAATCAATAAAAATGCAATGAGCAAGGACTTCTGTTTCATGAATGCCTCATACTCGGGAAAATGAAAGGATAAGGAAGCAAATCAGAGAACTTGTACACCAGATGGGAGCCTCCTTTTCCTTCTGCAGCATCAATATCCAGCAAATGTATTTCTGTCTCTGCTCTGCAAAATTCAGCAAGGACCTGCAAGCACATGGCACACGGAGGGGCAGGAGGATTGTCCTCACTGACCACCACCACTTTCGAAATTCCTATGACACCCTCACTTGCAATCGCATTAAGAACTGCATTGCGCTCAGCGCAGATAGTTGCCCCGTAGCTGGAGTTCTCTACATTACAACCGCTGTATACACGATTGGTAGCACAGCTGATTACAGAAGCACCCACCTTGTATTGAGAATATGGGGTATAGGCTCTTTTGCGGGTCTTATATGCCATATTGATCGCCATATCAAGTAATTGCTGATCAGTCTGCACTGATTTTCCAGCTTCGAGAATCATGTTTGCCCCATACAAGATTCTTTCATCAAGGCCTGAGGAGGCATCAAGCAGTTTCGTAAGTTGATCAATCGAAGAAAAATCCTCAAAGGCATCCAAAGAGGAGACAATATAGTCTGCTCCTGCTGCAGCCAAGTCAGATACGCTGAACGATGTAGTGAGTGCACAGACGCTGCACTCTGCTTTCTTTGCTGCTTCTACACCATTGAGAGCATCCTCCACCACCAGACACTCCTGGGTCGGCAACCCCATCGAGAGGGCGGCTAGTTGATAGATGTCCGGGTTTGGCTTATTGCGTTTGACTTTATCACCGGTAATGACGACATCAAAATCAGAAGCGTCAAGTCCGATGGCCTCAAGATTGATCTGCACCTTCTTGGCAACACCACCGGTAGCAAGGGCAAGTTTCAATCCAGCTTTCTTTGCATTACGGATGAAGCGATGAACCCCCAGAGCTGCACCACGCTCTTTTGCTCCTTGTGCATAGTATGAAAAAAGTGATTCACGTGCCTCTTCAAACTCAATATGGACACCATATTTTTCAGCTACACCGCAAAGATAGCGCCTATCTCCGGCACCGATGAACGGTTCAAAATCCTCGGCCTTTACGGGAACCCCAATCTCTTTGAAATAGGACATGGCAGCATGTAGAATTATCGGTTCCGAATCGATGAGAACCCCATCCATATCAAACAATATTCCTCTGATCATGGTTGCACCTCTCTCATAGTGTAGTGAAAATAGCTGTCTGTGACAACAAGAAGTACTATAAAAATATATGCAGCAGGGAAATCCCTGCTGCACTCTCATTTTGTGCTTTTTTTACGCAAAAATCAATGCATGACAGTCTTTCCTCTTCCTACTTGATCCTGGGCTACAAATGCCCCATTTCCTGGGATTCCAAGATAGATTTCATCGCCCATAATCAGCCTTCCTCTGAGATAGGTCATAATTGGTTTTCCGATTACTTCCATTCCCTCATATGGAGTATATCCACTTGCCGAATGCGTTGTATCCTTGCTGATCGTCCATGAAAAATCAGGATCAAAGATTACCAAATCTGCATCACTGCCTACCCTGATCGCTCCTTTCTTGGGATATAGTCCAAACGCTTTCGCCGGTGCTGTACTGAGCAGGTTCACCACCTGCTGTATGCCTATTCTCCCGCTGTTTGCAGCAAAAGAGTACACCAAGCTCAGCAGTTCTTCAGTTCCAGGAATTCCAGGAAGGGTACTTCTGCAATCATCAGAGGCTTTCTTTTGCTCAACAGTGAAGGAACAGTGGTCTGTTGCAATAATCTGGACCTCACCATTGAGCACAGCTTCCTGCAAGGCAAGGTTGTCATCTGCAGAACGAAGAGGAGGCGTCATAACATAGAGTTCTCCATCCTCACCTTCCAGCTTGCTCTTGTCCAAGAAAAGATAGTGTGGAGTGGTCTCTACAATTACTCGCAAACCCTTGGCTCTGAGCTCGCGGATCTTTTGCAAACCAGCTTTGCTTGAGAGATGCACCACATATATTGGCATATCCAGGCCAAGGGCGATCCTGCCTACTGTATCAATTGCTTTGGCTTCCGCCTCAGCCGGTCTGAGAATTGCATGAGCGCTCGGTGTGTAAGGACCCTCATATTCATTCTCGATACGACTGATGGTTGCATCGTCCTCACAATGGACACTCACCAAAAGATCATGCTTTTTACAGAAAGAAAAAATTGCCTTGAGCTCCTCGGTCTTTTCTACAAGATACCCAACATTCTTATACGTGGTGAACATCTTGATTACCTTTACTCCTGCCTTCTTGAGCGCTGCAAGCTCATCCTCAAGGCCCTCTCGGTAGGAGTACACTCCTTGATGAAGTGAGAAGTCTATCGCCATCTGAGCCCCCATGGCCTCAGCCCTGGCCTTTGCACAAGAAGCAAGATTGCCCTGTTTGTCATCATCGGCAAAATCGATGACCGTCGTCACTCCTCCGAAGGCTGCACAACGGCTGCCCTCTTCAAAGCTGTCTGCGGTAACAGCCGCCCTGCTGACGAGGTGAAAATGTGTATGCGCATCAATAATACCTGGAAGTATGCACATATCCTCAAGAGGTACAATCTCTGTTCCCTCAGGAACCTCTTCGGCATCAATTGTTGCTGCGATGCGGACAATTTTACCGTCTTCGATCAGGATGTCAGCATGCCTGGTCCACTCAGTATCAACAAGAAGTCCGTTTTGTATTAATAGTCTCTTCATACCCATAGGATACCCTAGGAATGAAGAGACTGCAAAGCAAAAAGTGCAACATCCTGCTTAGTATCTGAGCTTCGGTTCTTTTACCGCCTTCACTTCGTCCAATCTTCCGACTACAGTTGTAACAGGTGCATTTTTCAGTATTGATGCATCTGTCTTTGCCTGTTCAAAGATCTCAATCATAGCCTGGATGAAGTCATCGAGGGTTTCAATGCTCTCACTTTCTGTAGGTTCAAACATGAGGGCTTCTGAAACCATGGTGGGGAAATACATGGTTGGCGGGTGATACCCTTTGTCTATCAAAGCCTTAGCGGCATCTTGCGCAGTTACTCCATACTCGTTTTTGAGTTTTTGCAGACTGCTCACAAACTCATGCATACACCGCTGTCCATAGGGTATTGGGTAATAGTCTTTAAGCTGACTTGCAAGATAATTGGCATTCAATACCGCATGAGCTGATGCCGCCCTAAGCCCCTCACTGCCCATACGCAAGATATAGACATAAGCCTTGAGCATTACTAGGAAGTTACCCCAAAAAAGGCTGACCTTTCCTATAGAGTCTTCTCCTTCCCACTGATATACGTATGCACTGTCAGTGAGTTGGATGTCCGGTCTTGGAAGAAACGGTCTGAGTAGGTCATTTACCATGACCGGCCCACTACCAGGTCCTCCGCCTCCATGAGGAGTGGCAAAGGTCTTGTGCAAATTAAGATGCAAGACATCAAAACCCATATCTCCAGGGCGTGCCATTCCCATGATGGCATTCAAGTTCGCCCCATCATAATACAAAAGAGCACCACTTGCATGTACCATGTCTGCTATGGCGGTGATATGGGTCTCGAACAAGCCCAACGTATTGGGATTTGTCAGCATGAGGGCGGCAACCGAATCATCCAGCTTGCTACGCAAATCGTCAAGATCCACCAAGCCTTCCGCATTGCTCTGTATCGTAACCACTTCAAAGCCATTCATTGCAGCACTCGCTGGGTTTGTCCCGTGCGCACTGCTGGGGATCAATACTTTATTACGCTGCAAAGCCCCCTGCTTGCGGAAATAAGCTCGAATCATCTTCAAGCCTGTATATTCACCATGTGCACCAGCGCAAGGTTGCAACGAGCCCCAGCTCATGCCGGTGATCGAACTCAAGTCTTCCAACAGATTGTACATCACAGAAAGACAACCTTGTATCGTTGAAGAATCCTGAAGTGGATGCATCTGCGTAAACTGCTCCATACAGGCAATATGCTCTGAAATCTTTGGATTATACTTCATCGTACAAGATCCAAGAGGATACATACCATTATCCACTCCGTGCATCATCTTGGAGAGGTTTGTAAAATGGCGTACCACATCCAATTCCGAGACTTCAGGAAGTCGGGCATCTGTCTGTCTGCTCAATTCTTTCGGAAGGGACGGAAGAGCTTGATCGAACCCCCTTGGCAGATCAAGAGGAGGGAAACAGTAAGCCTTCCTCCCTTTTTTGGATTTCTCTATCAACAATGGTTCTCTCATTTCATGACCCTCCGCGCAGCAGCCAGGTATAATTCAAGCTCCTCACGACTGCGTTTTTCAGTAACTGCAACCAAGAGAACCAGCTCATCTTTTGCCTGCCTTGTAAGCTGGGCAAGACGTACTCCAGCCCAAATACCTTCATTTCTCAACTCCTGAAGAAATTTCCTCATATGTTTAGCATCAGAAAATACCAGAGGAAACTCACACCAGAAGGGCTTATCCCAAACAAGGGTCATCCCCGGCAATTGTGCCAGATGATACGCTAAATAATGTGCCTTGACATAGCTTTGTCGTGCAGCCTCCACCATCCCGTCCCATCCAAGAGAGGAGAGATGAATGCTTGTCATCAACGCTGCAAGAGCTTGATTCGAACAGACATTACTGGTTGCGCGCTCGCGCTTGATGTGTTGCTCCCGAGCTTGAAAGGTGAGCGTGAAGCCCCTGCGTCCCTGTTTGTCGACAGACGCACCCACCAATCGCCCTGGAAGCCTTCGCAAAAGTTCCTGTTTAACAGCCATATAGCCGCAAGAGGGACCTCCAAAAGCCATCTCAAGACCGAGAGACTGGGTGTCTCCCACAGCGATATCCGCACCCCACTCTTGAGGACTTTTCTGGATGGCCAGTGAGAGGGGATCACTACAAATCGTAAAGAGCATACCTTTTTCGTGCAGTAAATCTGCAAAACCGGTATAATCTTCAAGCAATCCATATCTATTGGGTGTTTGCACGATCAGACCACCACATTGCTCATCCAAGAGTGATTCGAGCATTGATGCATCAAGGACACCGTCCTTTTCCTCAAGGTAACGCAACGAATTGTCAGTCCCTTCAGCCCATGTCTGCAACACCTGCAGGGTAAACGGATGCAAGGTCCTACTGACCAACACCACCGATGCCTTTCTTTTTGCACCGATCATCAGAGCTGCAGCTTCACTAGCTGCATTAGCCCCATCATACAAAGAAGCGTTGGCAACATCCAAGCCGGTTATTTCGCAAATCATGCTCTGAAACTCATACATGGCTTGAAGCAGCCCCTGACTCAGCTCCGCCTGGTAGGGGGTGTACGCTGTTACAAAAGAAGGAAGACTGCTCAAAGCCTTTACTGTTGATGGGATGATATGATCATAGCAACCACAACCAAGGAAAGGGATCCCTTTGACGTTGCGTTGTGCAATTGAATTTATCAACCTCTGTACTTCATCTTCAGTTTTACCATGACTTATAGGGACGGAATCAGAGAGTAATAGGTCTTCACCGATATGAGAGAATAATTCTTCAAGGGAATCTGCACCGATGGAGGCAAGCATACGCTTACGGTCCTCATCAGTATGGGGAATATAGGGATAAATCATCAATGCCTCCAAGGCTTTACGTATAAAACGCCGCCATCACTGGCGACGTTCTTCTACTTTTGATTACAAAGTTGCAAGATAGGCTTCGTACTCTTTTGCATCCAGGAGTGCTTCATACTCTTCAACGGAAAAGGATTTCAGCACAAACAGATGATTAGCATAACAATCCTCGTTGAGTAATTCCGGACTGCCGTCAAGATCCTCATTTGCCTGATCGACAACACCATCGATTGGATTTAGAATTGCTGAGGCTGCCTTGACACTCTCAACAGTGGAGATTTCCTCGCCTTTCTGATATCGTTCACCGATAGGTGGCAACTCTACAAATACAATTTCCCCTAGTTCGTGCTGAGCATGGTCGGTAATTCCTACGTACGCCTTATCAGCCTCGACTCTCACCCACTCATGGTCCTTACTGTATCTACAGTTTTCTAAGATTTTACTCATCTATTGCCTCCACCAAGACTCATGCTAACATCAGCACACTTGGTTGTCGAGAGGAAAATACTCCTGAAGAAAGGGTACATCCAATTGAGGGTATAACTTGAACTGATCAAGAAGGGTATGGACACGAGCAATCGCCTCTTCTTTTGCTGCCGGGTCTGTCACTGCTTTGGCCTTGCTCGGCTCTCCAGCCTTCGCACCCTTTGTCAAGATCAAGGGTCTTGTGTTCTTCAAAACCAAGACAATAATCGAGGCAATCTCTGCCATTTCTTGGACTCCCATCCCCAGGGTTGTCACAGCCGGCGTACCGATTCTCAACCCGCTGGTGTACCAAGGTCCATTGGGGTCGAAAGGAAGCGCATTTCGGTTCAAGGTGACTCCACATTCCCTGAGCGCTGTTTCAGCCTGTCTGCCATTGAGTCCGAAAGAACGAACATCAAGCAGCATCAGATGGTTATCAGTACCTCCTGTTGCCACTTCAATACCTTCTTTCATGCATGCGTCGGCCAACGCTTGTGCGTTTTCGACGACACGCTGTGCATAGAGGGAAAAACTCGCCTCGAGAGCTTCCTTGAATGCTACGGCCTTAGCTGCCATGACATGCGGCAGAGGGCCACCAAGCACCAAAGGACAACCCTTATCCACACTCTCTGCAAACTCTTCCTTACATAAGACCATGCCCCCACGTGGGCCTCTGAGCGTCTTGTGCGTGGTGGTGGTCACCACATCAGCCCAAAGTACAGGGTTATACTGATCTGCAAAGACCTTGCCTGCGACCAAACCAGAAAAATGTGCCATATCCACCATGAAGACAGCACCAACAGACTTGGCAATCTCACTCATTCTCTTGAAATCAATTTTTCTTGGATAGGCACTATATCCTGCCAAAAGGATCAGCGGTTTGATTTGTTGCGCCAACTCTTGTATATGATCGTAATCCAAAAGTCCAGTCTCTTGGTCAACTGCGTAGGTGTATGCGTCAAACATCTGTGCTGAGATGTTTTGTCTATATCCGTGAGTGAGATGTCCTCCTGAATAGTAATCCAATCCAAGAAGTTTCTGATTGCCAAGCTTCTCGCGCACAACATCCCACTGTTCACGGCTGAGGTCGCTTGGATTGGTGATACCCAGCTCTTGTAGCGTAGGGACCTGTATCTTTGCATTGAGAATTGCCCAATAGGCAACCAAGTTGGCATCGGCTCCACTGTGAGGCTGTACATACGCATGGTCCGCACCAAAAAGGGAGCAGGCATAATCACAAGCTGCCTTCTCAATGGCATCAACATTGTCACATCCGGCATAGAAGCGATGATAGGCAAAGCCCTCACTGTACTTGTCCGTCAACAGGTTTCCCATGGCCAGTTGTGAGGCAATAGAAGAAAAGTTTTCACTCGCAATCAATTTGAGATGTGTCCGCTGATCTTTCAATTCATTAACGATCCTCCCTGCGATAGAGGGTTCTACATCCGCTATCTGGGATAATGCCGCTGTATAGGCAACCATTACCTCGTCAATTTCCTTCGCCTTAGCTAAATACGCTTGCAACGCCCTTGTACTCGCCATTTCAATTACCTCTTTGCATGCAATGATACTTTGTATAGTGCCTTCGAGAGGCTGTTCTGTCAACGCATCACACTCTATTTACAAATTTCTGTTGCAATTTCACACTATACTGCCTTAGAATATCGTGGTTGTTTCATTTCTGAAAGAAACAAAATCAGTAAAAAGAGAGATTCTTCAAGTAGTATGAGTGCAGTCAAACCACGTGAAACATTAGCGAGCAGGCTTGGATTCATCTTGCTTTCGGCAGGGTGTGCAATTGGACTAGGGAATGTATGGCGTTTTCCCTTTATCACAGGTCGATACGGGGGGGCCGCATTTGTATTTTTGTATGTGCTCTTCTTGATAATACTGGGTCTTCCTGTGATGGTGATGGAGCTTTCCATAGGACGGGCAAGCAAACAAAACATCGGCCTCGCCTTTGAGACCCTGACACCTCAGAAGAAAATTTGGCATGTTTATGGAAAACTTGCGATCATCGGAAACTACGTGCTTCTTATGTTCTACACAACAATCACCGGTTGGTTGCTGTCTTACTTCTATCATGCAGCAAGAGGATCTTTTGCCAATCTCGATGCACCGGGTGTCGGAGCCTTATTCGGTTCAATGCTTCAAAACCCAGTTTCGATGGGGGCATGGATGGTTCTCGCAGTTATTTTAGGGCTCCTTCCAGTTGCCAAAGGGTTGCAAGGAGGGGTGGAGAAAATTACAAAGTACATGATGCTTGGACTATTAGCCTTGATGATATTGCTCGCACTGAACAGCATGTTGCTTGAGGGAGGCTCTGCAGGCCTACGCTTCTATCTTGTCCCTGACTTCTCTCATATGGTTGAAAATGGAATATTCGAGGCAATCTATGCTGCAATGGGACAGGCGTTCTTTACCCTGAGCCTCGGTATCGGCTCCATCTCTATTTTTGGATCGTATATCGGAAAAGAGCACAGACTCACAGGAGAAGCGGTCAGAATCATCGGTTTGGATACGTTTGTGGCACTGTGCAGTGGATTGATCATATTCCCTGCGGCTTTTGCCTTTGGCGTACAACCTGATGCAGGCCCCTCCTTGATCTTCATCACCTTGCCCAATATTTTCAACCAGATGGCGGGAGGTCGCTTCTGGGGCATTCTTTTCTTCATGTTCATGAGTTTTGCAGCCTTGAGTACATTGATAGCAGTCTTTGAGAACATCATCAGTTTCTGGATTGACATCAAGGGAACAAGCAGGCAGAAAGCTACCATCATCAATGGATTTCTCATTATTTTGTTAAGCATTCCTTGTATTCTCGGATTTAATCTTTGGTCAGGTTTTGAGCCATTCGGCAGTGGCAGCGGAGTGCTCGATCTCGAGGATTTTATTGTGAGCTCCACACTGCTCCCTCTTGGTTCATTATTTTTTACTATTTACTGTACCTATAAATACGGATGGGGATGGGATAGTTTTATTGCTGAAGCCGACCAAGGAAACGGCCTCAAGTTCCCAAAAACTCTTCGCATATATTTCAAGTATTTTCTTCCAGCAATCATCCTAGGAATCTTCCTGAAAGGCTATTGGGATATTTTCATCGGGTAGCATTGTGTTGACACATTACAAGCTAGTGCCTATAATTTCCTAGCTTTTAAGCAGATATATGGAGGATTTGTGGCCAAAGAAGAAGCAATCGAAGTGGAAGGTGTCGTACGAGAGGCTCTTCCCAATACCATGTTCCGTGTGGAACTACAGAATCAACATGTCATCCTTGCCCATCTTTCGGGCAAAATGCGCAAGCACTATATCAGGATTGTTCCTGGAGATACTGTGCGTGTGGCACTCTCCCCGTATGATTTGACCAAGGGTCGCATAATCTACCGCGAACGCTAACAAGCTCATAAAGAGAACGAAGGCCGGAATCTTGTAAGATACCGGCCTCTTGTCGTGTATTCAGGATCGTTTCAAGATAATCCAAATCACCCCACTGCCGCCATGGCAAGCTTTTGGGGTGTAGGCTTCTGTGACCACATTGCTCAATCGAATTTGACTCAGTGCTGCTTCTTTAAGAAGAGAATACCCTTTGTCATTGTGCAAACCTTTTCCGGTAATAATCGCAATCTTTACCAAGCGGTTTTGTTTTGAACTTTGCAGAAAATCGGCGCAAGCCTTCTCTGCTTCCAACACTTTCATTCCGTGTAAGTCAAGGCTAGCCTGAGGCTCCATGGCACGCAGTGCACTAATTGAGAACTCTTGCTGTTTTGTTCTGGACTTCTCTTTTTGTGCCTTTCGTATGGCCTCTTCCTCGTCAGATACGGCACTCCATTGCCGATAAGTATCAGCAAAGGTCCAACTCACTGAGGCATCCCGCTGCTGATCCAGCTCATCCTTCTCAATAAGAGCATCTTCCATCTGCTTTGAGGGTTTGAGAGGAGCTTCCTTTTTAGCAGAAGACTCACTTTTTCCAACAGGAGAAGTTTTTTTCTTAGGAGAAGCTTGCTCAAACTGCTCAAGCAAAGAACCAAAATCCTTCGTTGGGCTGTATGCTTTGCTCTTTTGTAATTCTGGTTCTGCCTTTTGCAGTTTTTCAGCCCCTTTTTCAGCTTCCCACTGAGAAAGAATCTCTTCAAAGGTCTTTTGGACCTTGACCTCACTATGGCTTTTCATTCGCTTGGTTACACCACCAAGCTCACCGGTCTTCTCCCAAGTTGATAAAATATCCCCGAAATTTGCTTTTGGATCAAAACCAAGTACAATCGGTTCTTTGCGTTGCACAACTGCTTTTTTGACCGGTGTTGGTTGTTTGGCCTTGAGCTTCTGGGGAACTACCGTAGTGATATCCTTAAATGGCAAATAGGCATCAGAGGGAACGTCAAGACGGCTGTCACCAGCCGTCTTTTGCTTCTCTGAGGCCTTTATTTTCTTCTTTTTTGGCACTCAAACCTCCCTGACATCCAATAACTGTGACACGAAGGGTTTAATCAGTTCAACAATTCTGCTTATGGGGGCGCCTTGAACCTTGATGGTACAGATGGCATTTGTCGGATCAGTACCCATGAACGTACCAAAGGTGATGATGTCAATCCCGTCCTCACTCAAAGCTTGGCTGATTCTCGCAATGGTTCCTGGTTTATCCTCTACGACGAAAGAGACCCGCACCCCAAAATGACGTGCTCCGAAAAGTTCGAGCAGAATCTTGAACATATCACTTTTTGTAACAATACCTATCAGTTTATCACCTTCAAGCACAGGAAGACTGGATAAATCTTGGTCGACCATCATGCGGGCAGCTTCCTCTACAGTAGTATCCTTGGTGATGGTAACTACATTCTTACTCATAAGCTTTTTCACTGTGAGCTTACTGAGCAGATAGGCCATCTCATGTATGGAAAGACTGCTTGCCGGAGAAGGCGTAGCATACAAAATATCTTTTTCAGTGATGATGCCGACAAGCCTCTTCTCTTTGTCTAAAACAGGAAGCCGATGCACTTTTTCCTGTTTCATCAGATTTGAAGCCTCAGCTATCGACATATCCGGTGTAGCGGTAACAGGGTTGCGTGTCATTCTTCGTTCGATAATCATATGAATCTCCTCACTACCATCTACGCTAACTATAATTCAAGCTGGTCATAATTTCCAGTGATTATTCCCCAAGATATGCCGCTCGGACCTTTTCATTCTCCAAAAGAGAGGCTGAGGCGTCGCTGAGGACAATTCTTCCGTTCTCCATGACATACCCTTCAGTGGAAGCCTTCAAAGCCATCCGTGCATTTTGTTCCACCAAGAAGACTGTTACATTATCCTGCTTATTGATCAAGTCAATCTTTTCAAAAATATCGGCAATAACCAAAGGAGCCAGCCCCAATCCTGGTTCATCGAGCAAAATCAGACGAGGACCGCTCATCAAAGCGCGAGCTATGGCCATCATCTGTTGCTCTCCTCCACTGAGAGAACGCGTCTTCTGCCTTCTTCTCGCACCAAGAATAGGAAAAAAATCATACATTGCTTCTTTACGTTCAGCTATAAGAGCGGGGTCTCTCACCAAGAAAGCTCCCATATCCAGGTTTTCCTCAACAGTCATGTCCGCAAAAACACGCCTGCCTTCAGGAACCAAAGCTATTCCCTTTGCGGCAATCAAATCAGTTGTCAAGGTACGAGTTCTTCGAAAACCTTTCTCAACAGCACTTTTTGCACGGCAAATCTCTTCTCCATCATAGGTAATCGATCCATTGACCAGAGGTTCCTGTCCCACGATAGCTTTGAGCAATGTCGACTTACCACTGCCATTCGCACCAATGAGACAGACGATATCACCCTCATTGACATGCATGCTGACATTTTTCAACGCCTTGATATTTCCATACGAAACACTTATGTCATCAATACTAAGCAACTCTTTCATTCTTCTTCCTTTCCAAGATAGGCTTCGATGACGCTACTGTTGTTCTTGATTTCTTTTGGGGTACCTTGGGCCAGTTTCTGTCCATAATTCAGGACAGTGATGGTGTCACAGATATTCATCACCAACTTCATATCATGCTCAATCAGAACCACAGTAATACCCAAATCGCGAATCTTTCTGATGGTCGCCATGAGGTGATCGGTTTCCTGTGGATTCATGCCCGCAGCCGGCTCATCCAAGAAGAGCAACTTAGGGTCTGTAGCCAACGCTCTGGCTATCTCCAGTTCCCTTTGCCTACCATAAGGAAGGTTCTTAGCCAGTTCATTTTTCATACCTTCCATGCCGAAAAACTCGAGCCAATCGAGCGCTCGCTCATAGATGAGCTCTTCTTCTTGCTTGAGCATCACATAGCTGTTTATCGCATGAAGAAATCTTCCCTTGGATTCGTGTTTGCCTGTTTTGAAGTGACGGCCGATCATGACATTCTCTACCACCGTCAATTCCTTGAAAAGGCGGATATTCTGAAAAGTACGGGCAATACCCATCCGACATATCTTATGTGCCGGGGTACCGGTAATTTCCTTCTTGTTGAACCAGACCTTCCCTGATGAAGGAACATCGAGTCCGGTCATATTGTTGAAAAGAGTGGTTTTTCCTGCCCCATTAGGACCGATAAGACCGGTAATCAAGCCACTCTCGACTGAAAAATCCACCTTGTTGATAGCTACAACGCCACCATAAGCTCTGGTCAATTGGTTGGTTTCCAATACTATCATTTTCCACCTCCTTTGCTTGACACAGCTCGTTTCCTATATCGTGTCTGCTCTCTTCCGAGAATTCCCTGTGGTCGCCAAATCATCATAACAACCAAGATTAAACCAAACAGAATTTGTTTAAACTGGGCCGGAATGACACTCGAAAGCCCTGTTAACTGAGGAAAGTAACTGATGAACTGAATTAGGAAAGCTCCCAGTATTGAAGCTTTGAAATTTCCCATTCCACCAAGAACAACCATGCACAACACCATCACTGAAACCATGAAGGTATAGGTCGTGGGTGTTACAGAAAGCGTGAACACAGCTTGCAAAGATCCTGCCACACCGGCAACAGAAGCCCCAAGTACAAATGCATATACCTTGTACTTGGTAATGTTGATACCCATGGCTTGGGCTGCAATCTCATCTTCACGGATTGCAGTCAGAGCCCTACCCATTCTGGAACGGGCGAGCCTTTGAAAGAGGAAATATGCAATACCAACAAATACAAAAACCATTACCAAGAAGGCATACTTTCGGTAGGGGTTGATGGTAAAACCGAACAAATCGGGCATCGGGATACGCTGTATCCCCATAGGTCCATTGGTCAAGGAATCCCAATTGTTCAGTACATTACGAACAATCTCACCAAAGCCCAAGGTGGCTATAGCAAGATAATCACCTTTCAACCTAAGGGTGGGAAGACCAATAAGAAAGCCGAAAAAGGCACTTATCAATACGGCAACAGGCAAAGTAGCCCAGAAAGAAAACCCATACCTTGTTGCAAGGATTGCAGTAGCATAGCTTCCAATGGCAAAAAAACCTGCCTGAGTAAGACTGAGCATCCCACCATAGCCGGTGATGACATTCTGTCCGATAGCCATCAATGCGTAGATGCCTGAATAAATCAAGATAAGCAGAAAGAAGTTGAACATATTATACTTTCTCCTTTTCGACCTTGCCGAAGAGTCCTTCAGGCTTGACCAAGAGGATGAGGATGAGAACACCAAAGGCAATGGTATCTTTCAAGCCAGTGGGTATGCCAAAAATCGCGACACCAAAGGTCTCCAAGAGCCCAAGCAGGATTCCTCCGAACATAGCCCCGCTGATATTCCCGATGCCTCCGACGACCGCTGCAACAAAGGCTTTCAGCCCTGTCATGGTTCCCATCGTTGCATACACCTTGAAATCCAAGGCTATCAGAATACCTCCTACAGCGGCCAAAGCACTTCCAATGGCAAAGGTAAGACTGATTACACGGTTTACATTGATACCCATGAGCATCGCTGTCCCTTGGTCAAGACTGGTTGCTCTCATGGCTTTTCCCATCCGTGTTTTATCAATAAACAACTTGAGGATCAGCATCATGGCCAATGAAACAGTCAGAATTAAAATTTGGTGCGGGGTAATAACCACATCACCGATATGAATCGGGGTATTGTCAAATGGATAGTCAAACTTTCGGGAGTGCGTCCCGAACATCCAAGCTGCACTGTTGGAAAGAATGAATGATACACCGATTGCACTCAACAGCGGAGCCAGTCTTGTCGCCTTTCTAAGCGGCTTGTAGGCAATCCGCTCAATGGTCATTCCAAGCGTAGCACTGAAAACCATGCTTATCAGCATTGCCAAGAAGAACGCAACCAAGGTCCATAGACCAAGATTTGCATCGCCTCTGAGTGCGTTGAATGCAAACAACCCTACATAGGCACCTGCCATTAAGACGTCACCATGGGCGAA
Organism: uncultured Sphaerochaeta sp.; assembly: GCA_964547185.1. Lineage (GTDB taxonomy): Bacteria > Spirochaetota > Spirochaetia > Sphaerochaetales > Sphaerochaetaceae > Sphaerochaeta. The sequence goes on along the minus strand of CAZJMG010000019.1, from coordinate 5,526 downwards.
GTTGATAAATTTCAGAATGCCGTATACCATCGTGTACCCAAGGGCGATCAAGGCATAGATACCACCGAGCGTCAGGCCATTCATAAAATGTTGGAAAAATTCAGCAATTCCCACGATGAACTCTCCTTCGTACGAGAACTGGAAAAAACGATAACATAAAAAGACCGGTGTAAACAACACCGGTCCTCCCCTTTCCCGCAAGACCGGGATTTTTGACCTTAGTCGATCTGAACAAGCTTACCATCGACAACAGTGAAGGTCCCCAAATATTCAGGAGTGGTCTTATTGACCTTGTACAGCCCCTGATAGGCTACCAAGTCACCATTATCAGCAAAATTGATCACCCCTGATACACCAGGATAGTCTTTCGTTGCAGCAACTGCGTCGCGAATCGCTTTGCGGTCAAACTTACCGGTTTGGTTGTACACCTTCTCCATGGCGGCAAGAAGAATGTTTGTCCCATCATATGCATTAATGGCAAAACTGTCGGGACCAACACCGAACTTAGCAGTGTAATCAGCAACAAACTTGTTGAATGCCGGACTTTCCTTTACTTTTGCAGGACCAACATAGATAACTCCATCAGTGAATGCTCCAGCGAGATTATAAATCTCAGGATTGGAGAATCCATCACAGGAGAGGAACGGAATTCTCATGCCAAGCTGGGAAGCCTGTTCAAGAATCTGAGCCATCTCTGCAGTGTAGTTTGGAATATAGATTGCTTCTGGACGAGCGCTGCGGATTCTTGTCAACTGGGTCTTAAAATCCTTGTCGCCGACATTGAAGGATTCAGCAATGGTTACTTTGCCACCAACCTCTTCAAAAGAAGCGGTCATACCTTCGTAGAGTCCCTGGCTATAGTCATTCTTTGCATAAAGCACTCCAATGGTGTTGTACCCGAGCACTTCTCTGAAATAACGACCAGCAACTTCTCCCTGCAAGCCATCAGACACGACAGTTCTGAAGACATAATCACCAATGCTTGTGATGTCGGCATGGGTGGCGGAAGGACTGATCATGACAATGCCTTCATTCTGAACGCGTTCACCGACTGCAAAGCTGACACCGGTAAAAACAGGACCGATCAAACCGACAATCCTATCTGCAGAGGAGAGCTTCTCAATTGAGGAAAGACCCTTCTCGACACTGCCTTCGGAATCCTCGGTAACCAGAGTTACACGGACTTTTCCAGCAATTCCGCCCTTGGCGTTCAGCTGCTCTATAGCAAACATGGCAGAGTTATTGCTCAATACTCCATAGTTGGCATAGTCACCGGTCATGGGACCGATAAATCCAACTTTTGGGCTGGCAGCCTCACTAGACCCCTGTGCAAACAAAGCAGGTGTGAGCACAAGCAGAATGGCCATCAAAACAAACAGGCTTTTTTTCATCTTTGGTACCTCCAAATAGTGTTCGAGACATAAGAGAAAAGAAAAATGTAGAACATTGTCTAGGTTATACAATAACTAGTATATTTATGCAACAATTAACCAGAGCAATTTGAAAATTTTCCAAATTCCTCTACAAAGGTCGAAATTACACCCCGCCCCTTGCACACCACCACTATTTACGGTAGTATCGTCCTTGCATTTGCTCCTGTAGCTCAGCTGGATAGAGCATTTCCCTCCTAAGGAAAGGGTCGTGCGTTCGAATCGCGCCAGGGGCACTGAAGAGGCTGTCGGAATCTCCGACAGCCTCTTGTCTTACACATCGATCGGTTGTTAAAACATGATCAGCAACAAGATAATCAGAAGCAACACAGAAGCTGAGGCAACCAAAAGTATACGCAATACTTTTTTCTGTAGTTGCCTGACTCGGTTCTCCACCGTATCGCGAGAACGTTCTTGTTCAAGACGTTGCTCTTCTTCCTCCAGTTTTCGTTGCCTCTCTTCTTCCATCTTAAGTTCGGCTTCACGCTTGAGCTTGTTCTGTGCCACCTGTCTTGCTTCCTGTTCCTTCAGCTTGAGATAACAGCTTCCACAGAGGACCATTCCTTCACATGCGTGCAGATCATCGTAATAACTCTCGTCACATTCAGGACAGATATAACATCGTTTGAGTTTTCCACCATCCACCAGCTTGCAGGCAACCATCCTGTGAGACAGCAACTCATCGGCAGTGCCATTGCCGCGAGAGAAGAGTTTTTTATACCAAGGCCGAGGTCTTCTATGGGCAACCACTTCCTGCTCAAGCTTCTGGGCAAGACGAACTATCCGTTCGCTCAACCCTCTGTCCTGGGTGACAAGCAAGAGGTTTTTGTTCTGTCCGACTTGTTCAAAGAGGGTAACCAGATGATCGTCGGCTATTCCCCTGCTTCCGGTATCGCCGATTCTGACGATTCCTTTGCGTGCCAAAAGCCGTAACATATCCGGCCTGATCGTCGAGCGGATACGAACCTCTTTGTCCTTTTCAAGATTGTCCTTAAGACCATGAAGTTCTTCAAGGGTCTTTTCCAGGACAATCAACTTCTTTTTCCTTCGCTTCAAGATTGGTTCAGCATCACATACAAAGTATAAAAACCAATCCTCCTGTATGATTGGTGCAGTATCAACATAAATCTCATCAAAAGATCTCAGTTGTTCGTCCAACAACAAAAGATATGCTTCATCAGCATGGGTGTAGCGAGAGCAATCGCCTATTTTACAGGTGATGACCTCCCGATACAGAGGCATCTCGCTTACCCGATTCGAACCATCCAAGGCAATTCCCACACTTCTGAGGATACTTGAGATTTTCTCCTTGTTGAGGTTGAATTCCGAGCAAAGTACATCCAGCACATTATCACTGGTAATTGTTTCCACTCGCCTCTGAACAGGACGATTTCTCATAAATTTTGCCATATTTGTAATTTTTTATTCCTTTTCGCGCTTTGAACGAATTATGGCTATGGCTTCCTCCTGCCCAAGGGAGCTGGCTTTCGCCTCATCCTTCTTATACTCAGCAGGCAATGCAATATTTTTCTTGCCCACTTTCAGATATAAACCATAGCGGCCATCGGCCAAAGCAATCGTATCGCCTTCAAACACCCCCAGTTCCTTTATGACCGAGGCCTTGGCGGCTTTTGATCCTGTTTTCCTTGCCTTGTCCTTTTCAGGTTCCTTTGCCAAAAGGGCAAGAGCTTCTTCCAAGGTTATAGAAAACAACTGCTGGTCCTTATCATTCTTGAGCAAATTACGTGTCTTCTTGCCGCAAACAATGTACGGGCCATATTTTCCCTTATTGGCAAGCACTTCATTTCCTTCTTCATCATGTCCTAGTATTCTTGGAAGCGCAAGATAGCGAGAAGCAAGAGTGAGGTCTTCACTCTTTTGGGCATCCTGCACCCATTTGGGAATCGATGCTCGTTTTGCATCCTTACCATCGCCTTCTTGCCAATAAGGTCCGAAACGACCGGTGAGCAACTTGACCGGCTCTCCCTTTACAGGACCAGCACCCAGTTCGACCGCTGGCACCTTCTTCTTTCCTTCTGCAATAAGCTGCTTGACTTCATCATCGGTGACAGTACCGGGAAGCCATGTAATAGGCAGGGAGATGAACTGCTCTTTGTCATCAATCACATAGGGTCCGTAGGGTCCGATCATTACAGGATTATCCTCGCTGATCTGAGGGAGCTTCAATGTTTTTGAAATCACCTTGTTGTCCAACTGCAACTGTAATGCATTCTGGTTTTCCAACCCCTCACTGCCGTGGAAAAAGTCAGAGAGGAACGTAACCTTGTCGAGTTCTCCTGTTGCTATCTTATCCAAGTTAGTCTCCATCATGGAGGTGAAGTCATAATCGACAAACTGAGAAAAATTGGTTTCCAAGAACTGGCAGACAGCAAATCCCATAAAGGTAGGTGCCAACGCAGAGCCTTCCTTTACGACATACTTGCGATCAACTAGCGTCTTGATGATTGTTGCATAGGTACTCGGCCTACCTATCCCTCTTTTTTCAAGCTCCTGTACCAAGGAAGCTTCAGTAAAGCGCGCAGGGCTCTTGGTCTGGTGCTCTATTTCCTGCAATTGCTGTAAGGGGCAATGCTCCTGTAGCTTGAGCGGAGGCAACAAGGTTTCCTTGTCATCCAAGGCAGCATCAGGATCATCAGAACCTTCTACATAAGCTCTTAAAAAGCCTGGAAACAAGATTTGTGTCCCTGTAGCTGTAAACTCCCCATCGCCGGCTACAATTTTGACTGTAGTAGTAGCCTTTCTCGCCTCCGCCATCTGGCTGGCCAGCGTCCGTTTCCAAATCAATTCATACAGGGCAAGTTCCTTTCCTGTTAATGATGTTTCCGAAGGAAGAAGAAAACGCTCTCCTGCAGGCCTGATCGCTTCATGCGCCTCCTGGGCTGATGCGTTCTTTGCAGCAAAGTATCGAGGAGATGAACTGAGGTATTCTTTACCGTAGAGTTGCTCAACCAGCACCCTTGAAGCCTGGGTTCCTTCCTGGCTGAGAGAAGGGCTGTCGGTACGCATGTAGGTTATCAAGCCATTCTCGTAGAGCTTTTGAGCAATTCTCATCGTATCAGAGGCGCTTATATGTAATTTCTTGATGGCGTCCTGCTGTAATGTGCTGGTGGTAAAAGGTATCGAAGGTCTGGTAACAAAGGGTTTTGTCTGGATGTCATCCACAACAAAACGTTCACTGGACAATTGCTTGACCACTGCCAGCGCCTGCTCTCGCTTTAGCAGCAACGTCTCTTTCTTACCTTTATAGATACCGGTAGTCGAATCGAAATCCTTGCTGGTGGCTATTTGTTGCTCTTGGTACTTTGTAAGCTTTGCCTCAAAGCTCTGGTTTGAGGAATTGATCAGAACCGCCTTCGCATCGAAATACGTGTTTTGCTTGTACTCAATTCTTAAGCGTTCCCGTTCAACGGTCAAGCGAAGCCCTACCGATTGCACTCGTCCGGCAGAGAGCTTCTTGTTTGAGAGCTTCTTCCACAACGTCGGGCTGAGCGTATAGCCGTACAACCTATCGACAACCCTTCTTCCTTCTTGTGCCTGAACCAGGTTTTCATCTAGATCTCTTCCCTGTTCAAGTGCCTTGGTGATGGCACTCTTGGTAATTTCATGAAAAACCATCCGCTGATAGGGAACTTTCGGTTTGAGCACCTGAAGCAAATGCCAGGAGATACTCTCTCCCTCACGGTCCTCATCAGTTGCCAACAATAGTCTTTGGGCCTGCTTAAGATTGCTTTTCAACTCCTTGATCAATGATTCCTTGCCTGAAACCACCTGATATTCACACGTAAAACCCTTCTCGACATCAATTGCCATGCGGTCTTCCGGAAGGTCACGAATATGGCCCTTGCTTGCAACCACCTTGCAGTCGGAGGGAAGAAATTTTGAAATGGTTTTCGCCTTGGTAGGCGACTCGACAATGATCAAAGCTTTGGCATGTTCCATGCAATATACTCCTAACAGACCAAAAGGCCTAGGTTAACACATATAATAGGGCCTTCGGCTTTTGTCAACGCTTATTATAGAAGGAAATGTTCCCAAGCCCTGCTGTTTCAGAAGAAATAAACGCTCCGTCATCTCC
>CAZJMG010000018.1:0-59213 GCA_964547185.1 uncultured Sphaerochaeta sp. | reverse complement strand
CCCTTCAGACAGAGCCTCAGTAACCACCTACTGACTTTTTATCATTCCTCCTAATTGATACAGATACTCTATAAGAAAAATATATATAAGTCAATAAAATTGTATCCAGCTTAGTTGGATGAAAAACAGTTCAGATTCTTCGCTGCAATCAAACCGAGGAGTATGTACATGCTGGTAGCGCAAAAAAGAGTGGGAAAACCCAGTCTAGGAATCAATGCGCCGGCCAACAAGGGATAGACGATGTTCATAACAGCGCCAACTCCTGCTACTGCGCTGTAAAGAGGGCGATTTTCGGTATTGGAGATTTCAAGCAGTATGCCAACACTTACAATATGGAATAAGGCGGTACTCGCTCCAGCAAGTATGAAGACCCCTGGATAAAGGTTTGGATGGTGTCGTAAAAGTAAAGCAATAAGGGGGATGCTTGAAGCGAGGATGATGAAGAGATACAGAGGTGAACGATACCTCTCTGTTTTAGAGAATTTCTTTGTAAGAAGTGTCATGAGCAGTGATCCAAAAAGTTGCATTAACAGATAGGATCCAGCGCTGCTTCCATCCACGGTCGAGTACTTGTTTGCAAGAACGACAAGAAAGGGTAGTGTTGCTAGGATGATGCCGCTTGTGTTGATCAGAAGCAGATACATGCGAATATTTTTATCTTCCTTCAGCAATACAATAAAGAGTCGTAATCGCTCAAGCAAATTGTTGTTGTCCTTGGTCTCTTTTGTATCTTCCTTGAGCATCCAGAATCCTACGGTAGCCAGCAACAAGAGTGCAGAGGCCGCAAAAAAAAGAAGACTGTAGCTTTTGGGAAAAGAAAATCGTGAAAGAACGACTTTCACGATAAGAGAGCTGACGATTAGTCCTATGCTGCTTATGAGTTGTTTTTGGGTAAGCAGTTTTTTTCTTAGTGGTTTTGCTATGGTAGAACCAAGAATATCGATATAGGCAATATTCGCAAATGCTCCACTGAAAGAGAAGAGAGCCATCAAAGAAAGAATGAAGTAAATTTTCCAAGGAGCCGGTAGACCAATATTGTGTAAGAAAAAGGCTAGGATAAAAAGTGACGTTACACGTATGTAGATTCCCACTAAAAGGGCGCTTTTCTTTCGTCTGAATCCCATGATCAGGGTGGCAAAAAACAATTGCATGAAACTTGCCATGCCAACCATGATTGCAGAAAGAAGGCCAAGATGAAATGTGCTTCCTCCACTTTGGGTAAGCATTGCAGGGGCGACAGTATTGACGTCGATAAAGCTCATGCTGAGCGATAAGAAAAGTGCATGAATAAGAAATGCACGATAATTGGTATGTGTTGTCATGAGAGGTTCCCCCACCTTTAGTATACACAAAATAATATTAGGTTGAGTATCGTCAAGGTTTGGGCTATGCTGATATCTGTTGATTGTGATGAATTCTTCCCTCCTGGGATATATAAACATTAGTAGGAGAGGATATGAATACAAACGTCGAAAAAGAGCGAATTGTGAAAACCACCCTCATCTATGCTGTGGTCATCATTCTCATCGTCGTACTGATGCTTCTTGTTGTAGAAGATATTCAAATCAAGTCAGTAGCGGTGGTGCTCGTGGTCCTTGTCGGTACTGCGGCAATTCTCGTGCAATGGATGCTTATCGGAAAAAAAGGCGAACAAAGTGTTGAGAATGAACCCGTAGTTCGTGAAGGATTTCCCACTCAAACGGGTGCAGCCTGTGAAAAAAGTGGTCAATATCACTGTGCTGATCATCCACAACGTAAAGTAACCATGAAAGTGGGAAAAAGGTTTCCTCCCTGTAGAGGAACCAAGAAGGCACATTCGGCCACCTGGATACTCAAGGAATAAACAAAATGGTGACTGCTTTTGGCAGTCACCATATCCGCTTAGGCAGGTACTTTCTTGTGGTCAGATCGTTTGAGATACAACTGATACAAGAGGGTTATGGCCAAGAATGTTAATCCGATGCCATCTTGTACGATATTTGCTGTAATCAACAAAAGGGCTCCTGCAAAGCTGATGATGCGAATAGCCGGCGGCATATTTTTGAAGAGATATCCTTCGGTCGCCATCCCAATCATGCAAACCCCGATAATTGCTGTGATGGTTACTCGTAGCGCTATGAAAAAGGACGTATCGATGAGCAGGAGCGCTGAGTTGTAGATGAACATGTATGGAACTATGAAACCTGCAAGGCTCAATCGTACTGATTGCAAGCCAGTCTTCATGGGGTCTCCTCCACTGAGTCCTGCTGCGGCAAAGGATGCCAGCGCCACTGGAGGGGTGATGTTTGCGAACATCGCAAAGTAAAACACGAACATATGAGCGGCCAGAGGGGGGATGCCCAGCCTGACTAGAGCTGGAGCTGCCATGGTAGCAGTGATCAGGTACGCTGGGATGGAGGGAAGCCCCATGCCAAGAATCATACAAGTGATCATGGTAAGAAAGAGCGTTGCCATCAGGTTTGCCTGTCCAAGCTGGATGATTGCGTTGGCCATGTTCAGTCCAAATCCGGTAATGCTTACCACTCCGATGATGATGCCTACCACGGCACAGGCGACGGCAACCGAAACTACGGCGCGTGTTCCTTCACTGAAGGCATCCAGAATTTGCCTGATGGACATGCGCGTTGATTTTCTGGACATACTTACTACGATTGTGGCCACTATAGCCCAGAAGGCGGAAAAAATGACGGTAGATCCGCTGAACAGCAACATGTAGAGAAGAAATACTATAGGAAGTAAAAGGTGTCCCTGCTCCCTCATGACTTGGCCAAGCTTGGGAAGATCGCTTTTTGGAATTCCTTGCAGATTCTGTTTTGATGCCCTCAGTTGTACCTGGATGAGGATGCCAAGATAATAGAGCAGGGCAGGTATGGCCGCACTGACTACGATGGAACTATACTTGATTCCTATCATCTCTGCCATGATGAACGCTGCAGCGCCCATGATCGGCGGTAAAAGCTGTCCGCCCACCGATGCCGATGACTCGACAGCACCGCTGAACTCGTTGCTGTATCCTGTTTTTTTCATCAAGGGAATGGTAAAGGCTCCCGTGGTAACTACGTTTGCTACAGCACTTCCGTTGATCGATCCTAAGAATCCACTGGCGATTACAGCAACTTTCGCAGGTCCTCCCTTGCTGCTTCCTGCGAAGGCAAGTGCCAAGTCGTTGAAGAACTTACCCATGCCGCACTTATTCATGATTGTTCCAAACAAGATGAAAAGGAAGATATAGGAGGCAGCCACATCGACGCTGGTACCATAGATTCCTTCTGTATTGATGAAGATATGGTTTACCAATGCTCTCCATGTGTAGCCTCTGTGCATGAAAATGCCTGGAGCGCTTCTTCCGTAGAGGCCATACAGCAAGAAGATGACTGAGAGAATCACCAAGGGCCATCCGCTGATTCTTCTGCTTGCTTCGAGTACAAGAAGAATCAGCATCGTACCCATGATTACATCCATCGTATTGGGGGATCCCATCCTGTTGACAAAGTTGATGTAGTCCGTCCACACATACACGGCAACAGCAAGGGAGGCAAGAGCAAAAACTATATCATACCAAGGAATATGTTTTCTGCTGGATTTTTTGCTTCTTGGATAGAGGAAGAATGTCATGAATAGAATCAATGAAACATGGAGACTGCGATGAAGATGGGTTGCCGGATACCCGATGAAGGACGTGATGAAGTGATACAAGGCAATGCCGATAGCTATCCAATAAACGGCTTGTGCCAAAAGTAATTGGTCGAAGGTTCTAGTTTTTGACTCTTTGTCAAACTTTTCGAGCAACTGCTTTTGTTTGGCCTGCATCTCTGGATTCATTTCGTCAAGGCTAATCTTGGCCATATGGTTCCTATTCCTTTGCAATAAAGTTCTACCGGTATATGATGTTCTACCTCTTCACCGGTAATGAAGGAGGCACCTGCTACTGTAATGGAAACAAGGGCTGTTTGGGAATGTATCCAACGAATCCTATCAAAGTGTTGGTTTAGCTGGTCCATGACGACCATGCCATCCTGTAAGGACACCACTCCTTTGTTTTCTGGAATCCCAGCTCCGAACCCTGCAACAGCAAACTTTTTTAAGAGAAAACTTCCATCGTCCTGAATGACAAAATGTTCCACCCAAGGAATAAATTCAGCGGAGTGGATCCATGAAAAAACAATTTCATCAGCAGGTCGTACGGTGCATCTGGCTAATTCACGTTTACTTTGCTGTTCTCGTAAAACCAAGGTGAATATATTTCTTGGAAAGAGAAAAAAGAGCAATGTCCCCACCACCAGGATGAGGACTGCTCCTTGTATGATACGACGCATGCTGCGCACAATACCTTTGTTACATTCCTACTTCGTCGTAGTATCGCTTCGCACCTGGATGGAAGGGAATGTCTACGCCGATATGGCTGTTTTCCAAGCTGATATGGCGCTTGGCCGTGGCATGCGAGGCTTGGATGTCTTCAATGTTCTCAAAAATGCCCTTGGCAAGGTCATACGCAACCTCTTCATCGAGATTTGCATTGACGATCATGATGTTGCGTACTGTAGCGGTAAGAGTATCCTGCTTCGTGTCATACACGTCAGCTGGAATAACAGCCTCAACGAAGAACGGATATTTCGCCTTGAGATTTGCGAGGCCTTCCCCCTCGATGGGAATAAGGACAATCTCATGGGTGGTTCCGAGTTCCATGATGGTGGCGTTTGGAATACCGCTGGTTACAAATACTGCATCAACAAGGTTGTTCTTCAACTGGGCGATGGCCTCTCCATAGTTGAGGTAGTCAACCCTGCTGTCCGCGTAGGTCATGCCATGAGCTTCGTACATCATGCGGGCATTCACCTCAACGCCGCTGTTGGGAGCGCCGATGCCGACTCTCTTACCCTTGAGGTCCGTGAACTTGGTGATACCGGTTCGACGGGTCGTAACCAACTGGACATAGTTGGGGTAGAGTCCGAGCAAGGCACGCAACTCTGTTGCAGGTTGTTTGCCCTCATATGCTCCAAACCCTTTGTACGCTTGAGCTACGACATCACTCATGGCAATAGCCATTTCAGCTCTTCCTTCGCGAATGAGGGTGATGTTTTCAGCCGAAGCACCGGTTGCCTGAGCAGAGGATTTGTAGCCGAGTTTATTCTGGAATACAGAGGAAAAAGCGCCACCGATTGGAAAATAGAGACCGCTGGTAGGTCCTGTGGCAACCGTAATGAAATGTTTGCTGCGATCGAGACCTTCAGTCTTGGGAGCTTCCCCCTGGCCGCCGGCAAAGAGGCTCACACTGAAACTCAGCAAGATGAGGGCAATCAGAAACATGTGTCTTTTTCTCATAAAAGTTCTCCTATAAAATGTAAGTTGACGAGGATAGGTCCTCGTGATGGTCTTTATGCAAAACAATCTGTTAAGCATATACGACGGGATGTAAAGAAAGTGATTATAGAGTTGCATACTGATTGCATCAATATGCATTACTAGAATACCGGTAGAAAATAGGTAAAATCAAGTACAAAAGTAAGAAACAATAGAAAAAGTCCTACAAAAAGAGTAGAATCTGCCTATGACGCAGTACCAATTTTTCCGTATCGTAGAGATGCGAACAAAAATCATCAGCATGGGGACCTTTTTTGCAGCATTGGTCTATGCTTTTAACCTGCAAGGGACAATCATGATAGAGCGGGCAATCGTCATGCTCTTTGCAACCTTGTGTGTTGACATGGGTACTACAGGCTTCAACACCTTCTTTGATTATTATCATGGAGTTGACAACAAAGAGTACACAAAGGAACAAGAGAAGGTGTTGGTGCATGAGGATGTTAAGCCGGTATATGCGTTGTTTGTGTCCCTTGGTCTTTTTGGGATTGCGGCTCTCTTGGGCTTGTACCTTGCATATTTGACAAGCTATGGCTTGATATTCGTTGGCTCTCTTTGCATGCTCGTCGGGTTTTTTTATACCGCAGGGCCGCTTCCCATCAGTAGAACTCCCTTCGGGGAATTGTTTGCAGGGACCTTCCTTGGCTCAATTTTATTCTTGATAACTCTGTATACACAGGATGTCCCCCTCGATGCTGGTACTATTTTGGTGAGTTTGCCCTTCTTGTTGTTGATTGCGATGATACTCTCAGTGAATAATGCTTGTGATCGAATCGGGGATCAGGCAAGCGGGAGAAGAACGTTGGCCATACTTCTCGGGCAAAGAGGAGCCTATCTTCTTATAGCAGTTGAAGCATTCAGCGCCTATGCTTTAAGTATTCTTTTGATTATTCTTGGCTACTATCCCATCATCATGGCCATCTGTACTATTTTTGTTGCACTACAGTTCGAAAAATCTTACAAGAAGGTAGGCAAGGCAGGAATGAGTGAGGAGCATAAATCCAAGCACATGGGTTTTGCCTCACAGACATATCTGCTGTATTGCCTTGCTTTTATACTCTCTTTTCTTATTGATTCGATCATGCATTGAACATAGTTGATTCTGGTTTCTTGATTGTGGCAGCAAAGAGAGAGTTCAAGAGTCCCAAGATTGCAGAAAGCGTAAAGAGCACCTCAATCCCGAGTGTCTTCCAAATGAAGCCTCCAAGCAGGGCAATCATGACACTGATCAAATGATTGACAGATATACCGGTTGTCAGTGTTGCCGTCAACTCCTCTCTGCTGGAGGATAGGTCTCTCACATATACGTTCGTTGCCATGCTTGCCAAGCTGATGATCGAGTCCAGTACAAAGTTGATGCAGACAACAAAGAATGCGATGTTCTTAGGAAACAGACGGTGTGCAAAGCCATACAGAAGACAGACGAAAACTAGTATCAGGGTATCAGCGACCATAACTTTCTTATACCCAAGTTTGTCCACCAGCATGCCTATAGCAGGGGAAAGCACCATTCCAAACACAGCACAAATTGCCAGAAGCAACGCAATTATCGAGGTGTCGGCACCATAAAACAGGATTAGAACGTAAGGCGCAAAGGTTAAGAAGATTTGCTTCCGAGCCCCATAAAAGATTTCAAGGATATAGAATTTGTTGTACTTCTTGTTGATATAAAGTCTGCTTCTTCTCACGTTTCTACCCTGATCCTTCATGGTCATGACGATGAGTGTTGAGCATAACAGCAACAGCGAGGCTATGAAGAAGACTGTTTTGAATCCTGTCAAGGAATCTCTTGCATATCCGAGTCTTGAAAAGATAAAAAAGAGGAGAGAGACGAGAAAAAACCCAAGAATATTGCCTCCGTGGCTGATGCTGGAGGTGACCCCAAGGCTCGCTCCTCCTTTGTCGTTCTTTGCAAAATAGAGCGACATGGAGCTTTTGATGGGCATGACGATATGTTCTCCAGTGCTGAAGATAACCATGAAGAGCACTACTATCACCTTGCTTGATCCTAGCATCAAGAGCCCTAGCGTTCCGCAAAGCATGATCGCGGTTCCTATCTTGAAGACTTTTGTTTCGCTGAATCGATACATCGATGCCAAGATAAAGACGAGGAGCAAGCCCGGCAATTCCCTGAAGAATTCTACCACACCTCGTTCAAACTCATTGATCTTGACAACTTCGGCAAGATAGTTGTCTTGAATACCTCTGTAAAATCCATAGGCCAGACCAGAAAAAAGAATGGTGGCCAAGAATGTCTTAACTGCCTTGTCACCTTGATAAATCGACTCTTTGGTAGTATGCATGTAATCAGGTCCCCCAAGATATGGGGACTATGCTGCTAATTGCAAAGTATGTCAACAACAAATGTGAGGTATCTTAGCAAATGAATTGAATTTGTAGTAATATTTCTTTTTGTACTGGCTGCAGGAGCCAAAAGCACTATTGGAACCACAGTCAACGTCTGTCCGCGTCTTTTCAAGGGGATTTATGATGATTTTCATAGTGGAGAAATCGTGAAGGCGCAGCAGAAACAGCATCTGTTGAATGATTTTGTGGAAGCTGTCGTCAAAGAAGGAATTTTCAGCGCGATAAAGTATTGTATGAGTATCTTGGGTGTAGAATCAGGGCCTTGCAGAAAACCGTTCAAGGCTTTGGATATTGATCAAAAAAAGCGAATTGAGAAGGCTCTTGGCAAAATTGAGAACTATGTGTGAGGATGGGTAAAGAATCGGTAAAGATTAAGCCTTCAATCTTGAGAGCTGTCCTATGAGAGAGTATCATGCAAGGCATGATATACGTCGTAGAAGACAATGCTTCGATTCGTGAGACCATCAAGGCCTATCTTGAGCTTTCAGATTATTCGGTCGAGGAGTTCGACCGAATAGGAGGGGTGATAGAAAGCCTCAGGTATAAAAGACCTCAGTTGTGCATCCTTGATGTAATGCTTCCTGATGGCAATGGGTTTGAGTTGGCGAAGGCTATTCATGCGTATGATGATACGATTCCCTTTCTTTTTCTCACCGCACGAGAATCAGAGAGCGATCGTATCACCGGTTTGGAGCTAGGCTCGGAGGATTATATTGTTAAGCCTTTTTCTCCTCGTGAGCTGGTACTCCGGGTACAGGCAATTCTCAGAAGAATCGAACAAGGGCTGAGACAGGACTCTTCTGTAGAGAATTACGAGTTTGAAGGCCATATGATGACCTTTGACGATAAGAAACATGAGGTGCTCATAGACGGACAACCGGTATTCTTGACTGCCCTTGAGTGGAAACTTCTCTCAATTTTGGCGCAGAACGCCCCACAGATGATAACCCGTCAACGACTACTCGGCCAATGTCTGGGCTATAGTCATGACGGTTCTGATCGAACCATAAACACTCATATGAAAAACCTGAGGGCAAAATTGGGTTCTAGTGAGTGGATCAAGACTGTACGTGGCTTCGGCTACAGTTTCAGCGGAAAAAAGAAGGATTCTTGAATTGAAGCAGAAATCCTTTTCCCTTGCGCAGCTAAACGTTCTCTTAATTGTGGTCTCATTGATCATTTTTAGCATTATTTTCTCGTTTTTACTCTATTTTGGCTTGGGCGTCATCCAGGATTCTTGGCACGCACGTCAAATTGCTGAACTCCATGCATCAGTAAGAAACCGTCTGATTCTTTTGCATCAGCAGTACCCCAAACCCACAGCCCAGCAGATGGAAGAGGCTTTTGCTGATTTTGAACTCGATCCTACATATCTGATCGTCGCAGATTCAGAGGGCCAGATACTCTTCTCTTACCGCAAGACCGATCGTGGAGTAGGTCGATCGAGGGGGTTGCTGGTAGGAATGCAGGAGGCGCATCGGTGGGAGTCCGTCGTATCCTCCGACGGGGAGGTTTTGTTCCGATTCAATACGCATCTTCCCTCTTTCGTTGAGGTGGAAGCCAACGCCCTATTGCTTGCCTCCTCCGGCCAAGTATTACTTTGGGCCCTTGCTGCCTCTTTGGTGGTGGCCGCCTTTACCGCATATTTGGTGCTGCTCCCTCTAAAACGTCAGAGCAGCCATCTTGCTCATGCGTTACAGCGTATGGCAAAGGGAGAACGGTCGGTTTCTTTGGAAAAACAATCGGTTTCTGAGTTTGACACAATCGCCCAAGCTTCACTTGTGTTGCAACAGACGCTACAACACGAAGAACAGCTGCGCAATCGCTGGGCCATGGATATCGCGCATGATTTAAGGACCCCTCTTACTGTATTAAAAGGACAGCTCGAGGCTGTCAAGGATGGAGTGTTTTCAGCTGATGAAAAACGATTGGACTTGCTTTTAAAAGAAATTCAACGCCTAGAGGTTCTTATCAACGGATTGTCGCTGCTTACGAGGCTTGAATCCCCTGAGTTTATCTTGCAAAAATCAGAAATATCCCTCGCTTACATCTTAGAAACGTTGAAGCAACGTTTTGAGACAGAGGCTCAAAAAAGAGGCATGCAGATACGCATACCAGCGCAAGATGCTTTTATACTGGCAGATAGTCAGCTCTTTTCACGTGCTTTGGACAACCTCTTATCCAACGCCATTCATTACGGTCATTGCGATAAGCCTATCAGCCTGTATGTTGAGTCTGATAGTCAGCAACAGGCACTTCGCCTATATATTGAGAATGAGGGGAGTATCGACCCACAATTCCTTCCATTCATCTTCGACCGTCTCAGCAGAGCAGAAAATGCACGAAGCGAGGATGGTTCTGGCTTGGGTTTGGCTATTGTGCAGGCTATCGTTAATGCCCATGGTTGGCAAATCACTGTTGAGAGTAACGAGAAAACTCGATTTTGCTTGCACTTTATGTAATCTTTACCGTTCCTTGAAGTGTACTTGATATCTGTTTGCGACCCTTCAGACAAGACAACAAATTGACATGGAGGTCAAAGATGAAGAACCACAAACGGATTGTGATGGTTTCCATCCTACTCATTATCGTGACAATTGCAGTATCTGCAGCTCCTCTGATGAGAAACAACAAAGTATCAGAAACACAACCTCGGCACGGTTATGCCAGGATGCAAGAATCACCTCAGGCAGTAGAACAAAATAAGATGCTTCAAGAACAGAAAGAGTTGATCGAGGCAAGAAGGACTGAGGCGTTGCAACGACAAGAGGCTGTACGCGCCCAAGCAATTGGTCAAGGATTCCGAGGGCAGGGCAGAGGTAACGGCTCTCTGCAATAGTTTTTCTAGAATATCGCAGGAGGGGAGGAGCAATCCTCTCTTTCTGTGTGCTAATAAAAATACAAATATATATGAATATGGTTTATTTATAATCATATAAAAATATAAATATATGTATTATAAATAAAAAAGGTTTCTTTTTGGTTGATTTTGTATTGAGCCTTTCAAAATACAGATACATACTGATACGTGTTTAAAGAGGAGTAATACCATGAGAAGTATTGATGTTTTGGTAATTGGTGGAGGTGCTAGTGGATTGCAAGCTGCAATCACCACGAAGACAACGTACCCGGAGAAAGAAGTAGTACTGGTGAGAAAAGAAGAACAGGTGTTGATTCCCTGTGGGATTCCCTATATTTTCGGAACATTGAGCGATAGCAGCAAAAATATTCTTCCCGATAAAATGCTCAGCAGTGTTGGTGTAGAGATTGTCATTGACGAATTGACAGAAATCCATGTTGAGGAGCATCAATGCTTATTTGCCAGCAACGAGACCATCCACTATAAAAAACTGATACTTGCACTTGGATCAGTCCCAACCAAACCGGCATGGCTCAAAGGAGCTGATCTTGAGAATGTGTTTACCATTCCAAAGAACAAAGTATACCTTGACCAGGTGCTTGAATCTCTTTCCTCGTTGAAAGAGGTCTTGGTCATCGGGGCTGGCTTTATCGGAGTGGAGGTTTCAGATGAGTTGAATAAGCGCGATTACAACGTAACGCTTCTTGAAGTGGAGAAAACCATTCTCAATCGTGCTTTTGATGAAGAGTTTGGATTGCTTGCCCAGGAGCATTTGATCGAGAGGGGCGTTACTGTCATCACCGGTAAAGGAGTGAAAGAGATTATCGGCAAGGATGGCAAAGTTAAGGAAGTTCTTTTGACCAGTGGGGAAACGTTGTCAGCTGACGCTGTAATACTTTCCATGGGATATGCTCCGAATACTGCAGTTGCCAAACAAGCAAAAATAGAGCTCAATGATTTTGGGTTTATCAAGACATGCGAATATATGCGTATCCTTCCTTGCAACAGTGATATTGTAGCTGTCGGAGATTGTGCCGAGAAGCGTGACTTTGTCACCAGAAAGATAGACCGTACCATGTTGGCTTCAACAGCTTGTGCTGAGGCGAGAACAGCCGGATTGAACCTATATTCCCTGAGTCCTTGCAAACCGTTTACCGGTACAATCGCAATTTATGCAACAGCTATCGGCAATCATGCCTTTGGAACTGCCGGCATTACGGAGACCAAAGCGGTGAGTGAGAATTTTTCTGTCATTTGTGGAAGCTTTACTGGGATGGATACCCATCCTGGCAATCTTGAACATAGTCATAAGCAAACGGTAAAACTCATAGTCGCTAGCGATTGTGGTATGATTTTGGGAGCTGAAGTGTATGGAGGTTTGAGCACCGGGGAATTGACGAACGCCATAGGATTCTTGATCCAGAACCACGTTACTGTCAAGCAATTATTGACGATGCAAATCGGTACCCAGCCTTTGCTTACCGGATCTCCTGCAGGTTATCCGCTTATCAAGGCTGCAGAGGTGGTTGTTAAGAAGATGCGTTAATCCTTTGTATTTCTCTCTTGGTCCGGGTATGCTATGCTTTACAAGCAACTAAGGAGGATTGGATGAAGACTCTTATTGTATATGCAAGCAAATACGGGACGACAGAAGAGTGTGCTGAGTACCTTGGAAAGGCCTTGGGCAAGGATGTCAGTTTTTGCAATCTTGCAAAGGATGGCTTTCCTGATCTTTCCTCTTATGATTGTATCGTCATAGGAGGAGGGATTTATGCGGGTAGAATCCATAAGAAGGTCCGTTCTTTCTGTCAAGCTTCTGGACCAAAGCTATTGGACAAACGATTGGGCCTATTTATCTGCGATATGGAAGAAGGTGAGGCGAGCAAAAAGCAACTGGAAAACAACTACCCTCAAGAGCTCGTTTCGCATGCCACTGTTGCTGACAGCTTTGGAGGTCAGTTTCTCTTCTCCAGAATGGGTTTTTTTGTCAGGACGCTGATCAAACTGATGAGCAAGAGCAACGAGGACGTAAAACGCATTCAATATGATGTAATCAAGGACTTTGCGAAGGCTCTACAGGCTTGAAGGCTGTCCGTGTTTTATCGCAGCTTTCTTTAGCCTGTTGTTGATTGCCACCCCGATACCCTGATGAGGAAGCAAGGTACTGACCATAAAGCTCAGATGCATCTCATCAAGTCTGCGAATCGCCCAATATAGGCGGGAGGCGGCTTGTTCGGCGTTTTTATGTTCACTGATAATTTGTGTCGGGCCTTTGTATTCGAGGTCCGTCTGCTCAAAGAGCAACACCCCTACATCTGAACGATCTTTATATTCAGCAACATCTTCTACCAAGTATAAAGGTGTCTTGGGTGCATAGTGGTTTTCCAAAAGCCCAGGGCTCTCTAGGTGGGTATCCGTCGGTCCTGTGGTTTGTGCAACCTTTACATCGCCAAGAATGGGCTTTAACTCCTCAACGCCGATCTTTCCTGGTCTGAGTATCGTAGGTACGTCGGTATAGAGCGATAGCACCGTTGATTCTATTCCCACTGTGCATGCGCCTCCATCAAGGACAGCATCGATGCGTCCGCTTAGTTGTTGGTGTACGTGCTCGGCTGTAGTAGGACTTGTATAGCCGAATCGGTTGGCACTTGGGGCAGCTATCGGACGGCCACTTGCCTTGATCAAAGCCAGTGCAAGCGGATTGCTGGGCATTCGGACGGCCACGGTGGCGCTTTTGGCCGTAACGATATCCGCAACACTGGGATGTTTTTTCATCACCAAGGTCAAAGGACCCGGCCAGAATGTTTCCATCAGACGATAAGCGCTTTGGGGTGCCTCTGAAACTAGGCCGTCCAGTTGGTCCAAAGAGGCGATGTGCACGATCAAGGGGTCAAAAAAGGGTCTCTGCTTGGCTTCAAAGATTCGTGCCACTGCATGTTCATTTGTAGCGTCGGCTCCGAGGCCATAGACGGTTTCGGTAGGGAAGGCAACCAGCTTGCCTTCAGCGAGTAGCTTTCCATAGTTCTGTATGGTCTGAGGTATTTCTTCGTGTGCCGTTGGATGGTTTTTGATGAAAGCGATCGCATCCTGCAACGTATGGAAAAAAAGAGTCAACAATTCATCACTTGGTATCCCGAGTGGACAATGAAAGGTGAGTGTGAAGCCGCAACCCAGAAGAAATGAGCTTGTTTTGAGCAATTGCACTAAGTCCAAACCTGCATCATCCTTTTGTAAGAAGGTTGGTTTAAGGATGCTTTGCTCCAAGGCTTGTGTATCTTTGGGCTGCAATAGTTCTGAAAGTTCATTTGTTATATACAGGCTGCCCACAATATTTGAAACTCCTCTTCAATCATAGCCTCGAGGGTACCGCAAAGCTGTCCTGTATTGCAATACGGTCTAAGCCTATAGAAAATACTGGTAGTCTCAAAACAAGTAAGAGGCGAGCTTCCCAGGTGCCGAAGTTATGCTATACTATATAATATATACTTTATAATATATACTAATCTAAAGGACTTTGTATGGGACGTACAATAGTCAGTGTTTTACGATCCTAAAAGGATAGAATTTTATGATGAACGCTATTCTACATGCGAAGATCGTTACATTACCATTGGGAATGCTTCCAGGGGTGCCCTTTTCTTAGTGATTGTTAGTTCAACCGAACGCAGAGGAAGAATTCGTTTGATATCGGCGCGTCGAGCTTCAAAGTATGAAGAAGGATTATATTATGGTGGGTAATGAAGATTGGACAGACAATGAGCTTAAGGAAATGAGAAGTCGGAATATTGATTTTTCGGATATTCCTGAACTTACTCCTCAGTTTCTACAGACATTGAAGAGCGTTGTTCCAAGAGAGCATTACAAATTGGTTCCTGTCAAAAAGGCTATCAGCATCAAACTTGATGCTGATGTGCTCGAGTACTACAAATCAAAAGGAAAAGGCTACCAAACTAGAATCAATAGAATCCTTCGAGCAGAAATGCTCAAAGAAACTGCACCTGTGTATGGCGGGGTGCAAGAAGAGGAGAACGAACACGACAGCTGATACTTACTTTCCGATAATCTTGAGCAACACCCGCTTGTCCCGTTTTCCGTCGAATTCGAAGTAGAAGATTTGTTCCCAGGTGCCGAAGTCAAGCCGTCCTTTTGTAATGGCGACCACGCTCTCTCTGCCCATGATAGTACGCTTCAGGTGTGCATCGGCATTGTCCTCGTAGCCGTTGTGTTGGTATTGGCTGTAGGGCTTCTCTGGTGCAAGCTTCTCCAACCATCGTTCATAATCATTGTGCAGGCCTGACTAATCATCATTGATGAAGACACTTGCGGTGATATTCATGGCGTTTACTAAGACAAACTAGTTACTCTATGTATATGATCTTGGAAGAATCGACCTGATTCCCCAACGAAGCGAGAGTAGCAAAAGCATAACCATGGTTCCATTACCGAGCGAGTGCCGGCAAAGCAAGGCGAGATACTCCTCCCCTTGGGGCGGAAAAGAAGGCATCACCTCCTCTTTCCAGGGCTTACCTTGGAGTATTAATACCTTTCATTAGAACTTGACAACCCCAGTATTGTCTATATACTTATATATAGACAATACTGGGGTGCCATAATGTTTGAATGGGATGAGAACAAGAGCCAAAACAACAAAAAGAAACATGGCTTTTCGTTCGATGAAATCCTGGATGTATTCGATGATCCGAACTTGCTTGATTGGTATGACAAGGAACATTCAGACGAGTTTGAAGACCGTTACCAATGTATTGGCTGTCTTGAGGGATTCTTGATTATTCTAGTGGTTCTTACTGATAGGGATGGAATAATCAGGATTATATCAGCAAGAAAGGTTACACCTAAAGAAGAGGCAAAGTATTATGAGTATATCAAAAAAACGACTTGAGGAAATCAAAGCATTCAAGGATAAAGATATCTCCGATATTCCTGAAATGACTGATGAGCAACTGGCAGATCTTATGCCTTCTCACTTGCGCAATCCTGAAAATTACCGGCCAATTAAGAAAAAGGTCTGCATGTATATCGATGCCGATATTCTCGAATGGTACAAAGACGATGGAAAACGAGGATACCAGACGAGGATAAATCAGGTGCTTCGCCAGAACATGGTGCATGAGTCTTCACCTGCATATGGTAAATCGAAGGATGTTTCTGATGAAAAGGAAGAAGATTCCTGATTCTTACTCCCCAATAATCTTTATCAAGGCATGCTTCTGTCTCTTCCCATCCAGCTCATAGTAGAAGATCTGCTCCCAAGTTCCAAAGTCCAGCTTGCCTTTGGTTATGGCTACTACAACCTCTCTGCCCATGATGGTTCTCTTGAGGTGTGCATCTGCATTGTCTTCATACCCGTTGTGCTTGTATTGGCTGTAGGGTTTCTCAGGAGCTAGTTTCTCCAGCCAGACTTCATAGTCCTGGTGTAACCCTGATTCGTCATCATTGATGAAGACACTTGCGGTGATATTCATGGCGTTTACAAGAACCAATCCCTCGGAAATTTGGCTTTCTGTTACTGCTTTCTGCACCTCATCGGTGATATTCACTAAGCCTCGTCTTGAATTCAGATGAAACGTAAGTTCTTTACGGTAATGACGCATACTAGCCTCCTCGATGCAAAGAAGCATAAATGAAACAGTGGTATTGGTCAAATCGAAAAGAGCGTTCTGTCGAATTGGTTGTAATCAGTAATTGCAAGAGAGACGGTCGGCAATGTTCGTATTGTCTGAGGATCACAGGCATCACCTGTTACCGCAACTATGCATCCGCACTTGGCTGCCGAGGCGCTCTCTATTCCGCTTTGCGTATCTTCAAAAACCATGCATCGACAAGCAGGAGACCCTGTCATCATAACGGCGTGCTCATATATTTGGGGACTCGGTTTGCTTTTAAAGTTGCCGTCATTGGTGATAATAAGATTTGGGTCGAAGTAGTTGGTCAGATGCAACCGCTGGTTGTATCGTTTGATGGCTTGCTTCGTGGCACTGGTGGCAATCGCCAACCGGATGTCGTGTTCTTTCAGATAGTTGAGCAAGGATGCAAGACCTGGAGCCAGACTCAACGAGGTGCGACTATCCAAAGCCTCCCAATAGGCCTCTTCTTTTTCTTGTATCATAAGCTCGATTGAAGCAACATCCGGGCAAGGCTTGTTTGCCCCGAGATAGACTTGCTCGATGGTTTCTTTGCTCGTCCTTCCGTTGAGCCGACGATAGTCATCAAGGCTCAGAGGAACACCTATCCATCGGCTGATACACCGATTCCACGCGTCGTAGTTTATTTCACTGTCCCAAAGGATGGTCCCGTTGAAATCAAATATTGCTGTGGTAAAAGCCATGTAAAAACTCCCTCATCCATAAAGCACTCTGCTTGGGATAACGCTTTTGTGTTGCAAAATCAGTATAGAAAAGACCATATCGTTTCGTATAGCCGTTTGTCCATGAAAGAAGGTCGAATAACGACCAGATGAAATAACCGTGGATATTACACCCAGCTTTTCTTTGGGCAAGTACAGTTTCAATATGTTGCTTCAGATACGCTATCCTCATTGCATCTTGGACTGTTTCATCGCTACGTGATTCCCTAGCTCCAAGACCGTTCTCCGTAACATACACCCTAGGATTGTCATAGTCCTGTCTCAGCCTTTGCAACATATCCTCCAATCCTTTGGGATAGATTGCCCAATCCCAGGCTGTAGTTTCCAAGTTTATGTTGCGTACTCGCTGTCCTAAGCCCTTGAGACGGAATCGACTTGTTCCTTGCTGACCTGTCCCATTGTGATGGATGTCATTCTCTTCGTCCCAAGGCATCAAAAAGTGACTGGTGTAGTAATTAATCCCGATGAAATCGGTGCATCGACTCCCGTTTTCAAGGATGGCCCTATCTTGTTTGTTTGGGGAAAATACTTGCTTCTCCTCGTCCGATGAATGTGAAGCTTGCAGGATTGAATTGACCAACACAAGTGTTTGTTCATCATAAAAACCCTTGAGTGTTGCATCAAGTAAGAACGCATTGGCCAAGACATCTTCTTTTTCTGCCGCATGTCGCGCCATAGGAGTATCTTGTAGAGGATATTTGGATTCAAGAATATGTACTATCCCTATTTGTCCGCTCAATCCCATTGTTTTATAGAGCGCAGCACACTTCGCGTGTGCTACCATCATGGCGTGCATAGATTTTACTGCAGAGTGCAAATCATAGTGTACATGAGGAGGAAAATGCCCCACAACATACTGTCCACACGCTACAGACCAGGGTTCGTTAATGGTAATCCAATAGCGTACTTTCTTTCCGTATTCAGAAAAACAAATGCGGGCAAATGTTACAAAATGGTCTATAGTTGCTTTGTTAAGCCAATCTCCACAGTCAAAGTAGAGAGAGGGTGTATCGAAATGATGTAAGGTCACAAATGGCTCTAAGCCCTGTGAAAGACAACTGTCGATCATCTTATGGTAGTACAGAACTCCCTCTTGGTTAATTGTATCATGCGTATCTTTGATGATTCTCGACCAAGCAATCGAAATCCTCACCGCATTCAGTCCAATCGACTTTGCACAGGCGAAATCATTGGCAAAGGTATGATAGAAATCACTTGCTACATCTGCATTGAAAGTAGATCTAGCATCATGAAACTCCCTGTCCCATGAAACAGGAAGCCTACTTCCTGCTGTTCCTTCAGCTTGGTAGGCAGAAGTTGCAGCACCAAAGAAAAACGGTTGTGATATGTTTTCAGTCATTATCAATTTCCCTATTACATGGATATGTCTTTGCTTCCTGAGACCTTGAAGAATGCAAGTAATGAAATGATAGTAAGCAATGTCAGTAGGGTAGAGAGAGCTGCGGCTACACCAAAATTACCTCGGATGATCTCCGTATAAATTGCAACGCTCATGGTTCTGGTTCTTGACGTGTAAAGGATGACAGAAGTGCTTAACTCACTGAGTATGTTGATCCAGCTCAGGATGGCCCCTGAGAGAATTCCTGTAGCCATCATGGGAAGGGTTATCACGAAAAACGTTTTTATACTCGATGCACCAAGGCTGATGGCAGCCTCTTCTACACTAGGGCTTATCTGTCTGAGCATGGCAGAGCTTGACCGGATTGTGTAAGGAAGCCTTCTGATTGTAAAGGCTAAGATCATTATTAAGGCTGTACCGTTGATTAACAGAGGTTTTTTGGTGAATGCTGACAGCATTGCGATACCCAAAACACTTCCTGGGACAATGAAGGGAAACATGGAGAAAGTATCCAGCATAGCCGTGAGTTTTGACGGCCTTCTGACAGTCAGATATGCAATGAGGACTGCCACGATCAAGATGATTCCAATGGTAATCAGGGCAAGGACTAGTGTCGTCTGAATGGAAGAGCCAAGTTTGTTAAAGGCCGTAGTATAACTGGAAAGTGAAAAATTTCTCGTGAAAGAAGCCCCTCTTGTTTCCAAAAACGAGGTGTATATGACATATATTCTCGGCAATAATGCTATTGCGGTGATCAAGTACAAGAACAAATGAGAAAAGAGTGACTTCAATCCCGTAGGAGTCTTGCTTTCAATCGGATAAACGGCACTCATGGTAAAGGAAAGTTTTTCACTGATGATCTTCTGCAGAAAAAAAACCAAAGTAGCAATCATGACCACAATCACAGAGATTGCTGCAGCAAAGCCACTATCTCCCCCTACTTCACTGATGAATTCATTGAAAATAAGTACAGGTACTGTACGATATCCTTCACCAATCAGCATAGGTGTTCCAAAATCAGAGAGTGCACGCATAAAAACCAACAATGATCCAGAGAGAAGGGTGGGAAGTATCAAGGGTAGGATGACACTGATCATTTTTTTAAATCCCGTACAACCAAGGCTTTCGCTGGCTTCCAAGATTGATCTGTCTATCGAATGAAGGGCTCCTAGGCAGTACATGAAAATGAGTGGAAACAATTGCAAGGAGAGTACCAATACGATACCGCCAAAACCATAGATATCAAAGGTCTTCATACCAAGAGCGTTCGAGAGAAATCTCGTGATGGAGCCGTTTCTTCCAAGAAGTAAAATCCATGAGTACGCACCGATGAAGGGGGGCGATACACTACTGATTAAGATGAGTACTTGCATCATCTTTGATCCTTTCAACGAGTAGATGGTGCTTAAATACGCAAGAGGCATTCCAATGGCAACAGTAATCAAGGTTACTGAAACAGTGACTTTGATGCTGTTCAACAGTGCAGACAGGTAATATTTTCTTCCAAAGAACTTTGAAAAGTATCCTAAAGAAAAGTGTGCTGTGTCAGGATCCTTGAAACTGATTGACAACATAGTAAGCAAGGGATACAACAAAAATATGAAGTACAACAAGAAGATTGCAGTGGTAATAGCTTTCCAAATATCGAAATGACGGTGATTGAGTGTCATGCTTCCTCCCCTCGATTGTCATCAATTACGCCTTTTACAATATTTTTACCCTCTTGGATATCAAAGATATTAATCTTTTCCTTCTTAATACCAAGGTGGACGACTGATCCTGGTTCTGGGAAAAAATCCATTGTGGATTCTTGGATTGTCTCTATAGTCTGACCGTTTTCCAAAGCTATGAAACTATGGGTGTTCAAACCGAGAAACATGGAACTTGTGATAGTTCCCCGTATGCCCTCCGAGCTGAATACAAACTCCTCAGGGCGAACACTTACCTGCACAGGGCCGCTATAGGGCCTAATGAGATTGTTCATATGTACGTTATGGCCTAGTATTGAAAGATTACCTTCTGAATCCAAGGATCCTTCGATGATGTTGCTTCTTCCAATAAAGGTGGATACAAACAAGTTTGCAGGACGTTGATAAATATTTTGTGGCTTTCCAACATGCTGGATGCATCCTTTGTCCATGACTGCTATACGATCGGAAACCGCCATAGCTTCCTCTTGGTCGTGGGTTACATACACGGTAGTGATTCCTACCCGGTGTTGGATTTCCTTGATTGCATTGCGCAATTCAATCCTGAGCTTTGCATCGAGATTTGACAATGGTTCATCCATTAAAAGAACATCTGGTTGAATAACTATGGCTCTTGCAAGAGCCACTCGTTGCTGTTGTCCTCCTGATAGTTTTTCGGGCTTTCTATCTGCATATTGACGAATCTGTACGACGTCCATAATTTCATCAACCATCGAGGGGATCTTTTCTTTTGGGGTATGTCGATTTTTCAGTCCAAAGGCAATATTGTCACGTACAGACAGATGAGGGAAAATTGCATAGTTTTGAAAAACCATCCCTATGTTTCGTAGGTTGGGAGGTAGCTCGTTCATAATTCTGTTATCAAATTTTACAGTGCCTCCATCGATGGTATTGAATCCTGCCGCCATGCGAAGCAGGGTCGTTTTACCACAACCAGATGGACCTAGGAGAGTAAAGAATTCTCCGCTGTGTATCGTCAATGATAGGTTGCCAATTATAACGTTTTGGTCAAATTGCTTCCTTAGATTTGAAAACTGTATTTGGATGCTCATGCTTCTGCTCCGTAAAGAAATGGATATGAAAAGGCAGTAAAAGGGACAGGAGCAACTAGATTGTCACTCCCGTCAACGTACTAGTAGGGGTTGTTCGCTATTTTACCGAGGTAAGTAAGTCTATATATTTATCTACAATATTCTTTTTGTTGTTCAGTATGTACTGAGTATCTTCACTTACTAGCGATATGTTTTCGATTGGTACCATGTACTGGGCACTGGCAACTCCAACTCTCAGTGGTCTGTTGTTCAAGTTTTGTCCAATGGCGCTCTGGGCCTTTTCAGAGAGTAGAAAGTCAACAAACAATTTGGCATTCTCTAGATTGGGTGCATTTTTCACGATGGCTGTCGCCGATGGTGCGTACTGGGCTCCTTCTTTCGGATGTACGACTTTCACTGGAGCCACTCCGTTTCTGATGTAATCTACTGCGGGATCTTCCCAAGTCAAACCGACGATGTATTCCCCATCAGCAACAGATCTGTGGACAGAGCCTGAACTGCTGGCAATTTTTCCATCAAGGTTTGCCAAAAACTTTCCAACAAACTCCCAGCCCCGTGGATCTTCATAGCTTCCGTTTCCGAAATCAAGCAGCATGTTTGCAATATGATTGAACGCAGAACTGGAAGAGGCCGCGTCGCCATGAGCAATCTTTCCTTTGAGAGCAGGGTTTAGAAGATCCTCGTATCCTTCAATCTTTATGTTGCCAACAAGGTTGGTATTGACCAACAGGACATTTCCATCCAAGACGTACGATGTTATCTTGCCTGTTGCGTTCTGGTACTCTCTGATCAAATATTGATCATTGCTCGATATATAGGTCTCAAAAAGATCGAGGTTTTGCAGATGTGCGTTGTATGTTCCTCCAAACATTACATCAGCATAGGGAGCATTTTTCTCAGACGCAATGCGTTTCAGAAGTTCTCCGGTTCCAGCACTAATTATTTCGCAGCTGATACCGGTCTCTTTTTCAAACATCGGTACGATGGTTGAAATCAAGAGCTCACTGTTAGGTGAATAGATTACCAGCTTATTGCTGCCTTTGCTCTTGGCCTCGCTTTTGCCCTGGCCGAATACCATGGTCATCCCAAGCAATAAGATTGAGGTAATCATCATGATGCGCATCAGTTTTTTCATTGTATAAAGCCTCCTTGACGTGTGTCCCCATTATTGTCATCCCAAATGTCCAGGCACGATAGTCTGACTTTTGAGTAAAAACATCGACTATTCGAGAAGACGGTGATTTTCAATCTGTAATGGGAAGGTTTTTCATGAATTGATTCGGAGTAACCTGTACGTATTTTGAAAAAACCTTGATAAAATACTTGTAATCGGTAAAGCCAACGAGTTCTGCAATCATGTAGATTGTTTCTTTTTTTGTACGCATCATTTCAATAGATTTTGATATTCTTACTCTGTTTATATACTCGTTAAGGGTCATGTTGGTTTCTTCTTTGAAGCATTTAGTTATTGTAGAATAGCTTACGTTTAAATGATCTGCGATACCTTGAATGCTTATTTGTTTTGAGAAATATGCATCTACATAGGAAATTATTTGTTCTCCTAATCGAGAATTTGAGCTTTTGTTCGGTAAAAGTGAGGATTCAAGGGGACCTCTTTCTTTTACTTGTTGCAAGAGCTTGATTTGTGCAAGGGTTTCTTTGCTTTTATTGACAGCCTGCAACAATGCTGCATGATCCACTGGTTTGAGCAGATACTCTACAACTCCAAGGCCGATAGCCTTCTGAGCGAGAGGGAATTCTTCATATCCTGTAATGATGATTGCCGCAAACAGACATCCGGCATCTTTTGCCTGCGCAATCATATCGAGTCCGTTCAGAATTGGCATGGAGATATCGGCCAGCACAATCTGTGGTTTGTGTTGCTTGATAAGATTGAATCCTTCAATTCCGTTGCGAGCAACTGCTGTTATTACGCAGTCGGTGCCGGACCAATCAAAAGCGTACTGAAGACCTCGAGCTATCACTGCTTCGTCTTCGACTATGAGTACCGAGTACATCTCAACTCCTTTTTATAGGGATGCTTACGGATGCTTCAAGCCCCTGTTTTGTATTGCATACATATAGTGATCCTTCTCCATTATACATCAATTCCAACCTTCTATAGAGATTATATAGACCAATACCACATTTAGGGATATGAGCACTTTTTCTTTGTATCATGTGTTGGATGCTTTCCAGTAATGATGATTCTATTCCGCCTCCATCATCGGTTACAATGAAAATGAGATGATTTTTCAGTTCATCAAGTTCACCAGTAATTTTTATGGAAAGTGTAAGGTTGTTCTGTAATCCATATTTAACAGAATTCTCAACCAATGGTTGGATGATAAGTCTGGGAACGAGAAGATTTTCCAGACCAGGTTGTAATTCTATCTTGTAGTTGAGACGGTCTTCAGCACGAACTTTGTGCAAACGTAGGAAATCATGCATGTATTGCAGGTCTTCAGAAAGTAAGACAAATTGATCCATATCCTTGATGCTGTATCGCAGTAATGAGGATAGGGACAAAACTGTGGTTTCTGCTTTTTTTGGATCGAGGACAATCATGTACCTGATGCACTCAAGGATATTGAACATGAAATGAGGATTGAATTGAGATTCAAGTAGTTTAAGTTCACTGATTCTTCGAATTTCCTGTAGTTCTGTATTTCTTGCAATCAAAGTATTGATTCTTTGCAACATCCTGTTGTATTGCTCTCCCATTACTTGGAATTCATCGTTTGAATCGATATTTACATATGCCTTCATATCCCCGTTTTGAAAAGCTTCGATGGCTTGGATCATCCTATCAACCGGTTCTGTAATTTTGCAGGCTATTCTGTTTGACATCCTTCTGATTAACAGGTAGGAAAGGACGAGCATCAAAGCCATGAAGAAAACCATGTAGTTTATCAGAGGTGCCTGAACATTGAGTGTAGAGAGGCTGTATATAGAAAGGTTGGTATGCTCAACCGGTTTTTTGTTGATAAGAAATGCCTTCGATCCAACCAAATAATGTCCATCAGATTTGCCATCCGGTCTAAATTTCTTCCAAGGTTGCAGTATTGATGAATTTGTTGTTCCAACTACAGTGTCATATTCATCGACCAGCACGGTAATGCTCGTTCCGCGGGCAAACAATTCATGCATCAAATCAGTCTTGTCCAACAGAAAAAAGGCATAGCCAATTGTTTTATCATTTGCAAGAATGGCGCATCCGTAAGTATAGACACTTTCGTTCTCAAAGTTGAATTTGATTTCAAGCGCTTCTCCAACGAGC
The DNA here is from genome assembly GCA_964547185.1 of uncultured Sphaerochaeta sp. Taxonomy (GTDB): domain Bacteria; phylum Spirochaetota; class Spirochaetia; order Sphaerochaetales; family Sphaerochaetaceae; genus Sphaerochaeta. The sequence continues at coordinate 34,839 of CAZJMG010000018.1, read as the reverse complement.
TTGTCCTCTGATTTTTGAATTCTCGATTCCATGTCTCTTAGGGCAAGAATTTGAGAAAATGTCGGCTCCTTGGCAGAAGAACTTAACCGTAATGTTCCATTTTCTTCTAGGACTACCAAAGAGCTTTTGATTGATTGTGCAGATAAAAATTGATAGAAATCAGAAAAAATTTCTTTTGCCAGCGTTTGCTCATTATTGCTGAGTAAAAAATCTCGCACCTCATAAGATGCTGCAAAAGAACGAGCATATCGTTGGTATGACTGCAAGGTTTGGGAAAGATTGTTTGATATAATGTGTCCTTCACGCTTATTGATGATTCTTATCGACTGTCTATATCCTACGGGTATAAAGATGCCGAATAGTACAATGACCACCAGAAGAGGAACGATGGTATGAGCAAGATATTGTTGACGAATTCTTTGTTTGATGGAAGTTTTTGGCATTGCTTAACAGTAGCTCAAATCTGAATGTGTAACCACAATTATTTTCCCAGGCTTCAAAAAACCCCCGGGTAGGGAATGTGTGAATAAGACTCTTAAAAGGTGATTATAAGAAGATATTCTCTTTGAAATGGAGGAAAAAATACTCTGAATCACATAAAGCAATAAAAAGTATCATCGATTGTGTTAAATCTATGATTTTCGGTGTTCATGCCTTGCGGTCTCAAATTACCTGCAGTACGATGCAGTATATGATCTTCTGAAATGTGCAACATCATCACCTGATGGAGTTGAGAACATATAATAGGGTTTGTTGACACATCCTATCGTTCTTTTTCAAGGAGGTCCTCATGCACGAACGCGAACGTATGATCAGTTCGATCATAGATGCGAGACGAAACGAGCATGGTTCACTGCTCTCCATTTTGGAGGAAGTGCAGCGCACCCATGAACACAACTACCTTCCAAAAGATGAGTTGATTCTTGTAGCAAGGAGTCTTGGAATACCCTTGAGCGAGGTGTATTCCGTAGCTACGTTTTATGCCTTTTTTAATCTCAAGCCACAGGGAAAGCACGTCATTACCGTATGTCGTGGGACAGCTTGCCATACCCGTGGCTCAAAACCGTTGCTTGAACAAGTGTTGAGGGCTTTGAAAATTGAGTTGGATGATGATGGGATGGCTACAACAGAGGATTTTGAGTTTACCGTGCACACCGTTGCCTGCTTCGGACAATGTGCTTTGGCTCCGGTCATCGCGTTGGATGGGGTTATTCATTCTCTGGTGACTGAACAACGGCTCTCTGCCATGATCGAGACCCTGCGTCCAGCGAAGGAGGAATCATGAGTAATGCATTGGACCAATTGCAAAAAGAAGGACTGGCTTCTTTGTATCCAAACCATCCGGTGATAGCCGTTGGAATGGGGACGTGCGGTATCGGAGGTGGCGCCCAAGCTCTGTATTCAGCCTTTGCAGAAGAAATTGCACATTCTGATAAGCATATCGGCCTGAAGGAAGTGGGGTGTTTTGGTTGTTGCAGTGAGGAGCCGTTGGTTCTGCTGTATCTTGTGAACAAGCCCTTGGTTTGGTTGCATCATGTTACCCTAGAGGACGTGAAACCAATCGTCAAAGCGGCCCTTGAACAGACGTATTATCAGAAGAAGGCGTTCTGCAAGATTAGCAGATGGGACCATCATCTGTTGCAACATTATTATGGAGAAGATTTTGATCAGCTCCCTGAGTACAGTGAAATTCCTTTTTTTCATCCACAGATGAAGCTGGTTCTTCGCAATGCAGGGTTGATCGATCCTTCCTCACTTGCAGAGTATGTAGCTGTCGGTGGGTATCGAGCCTTTGAGAAGGCAGTCTGTACGATGACTCGGCAGCAGGTCTTGGATGAAGTTAAGACTTCCAAGCTTCGTGGTCGTGGAGGGGCAGGGTTCCCCACTGCCTTGAAGTGGGAATTGATGGCGAAGGAACAAGAGAAGAGAAAATTTCTCATCTGCAACAGTGATGAAGGAGATCCCGGGGCGTACATGAACCGCAATGAGATGGAGAGTGATCCTCATATGGTCATTGAAGGGATGCTCATCGCTGCATATGCCACCGGGGCTAGGGAAGGTATCATCTATGTGCGTGCTGAGTATCCTCTGGCTGTTAAGCGGTTGAAGAACGCGATCAACGATGCTTATGAGCATGGATTGTTGGGTTCGGATATTTTTGGACGTAATCTTGATTTTGAGCTTACTGTCGTTGAGGGAGCTGGTGCGTTTGTCTGCGGTGAGGAGACTGCCCTGATCGCATCTCTCGAAGGACACGCCGGTCGGCCCCGGTTAAAGCCCCCATTCCCTTCGCAAAAGGGATATGTAGGGTGTCCTACAACGATCAACAATCTTGAAACTTGGACAAACATCCCATTGATTATTGCAAAAGGGAGCACTTGGTTTTCCAAGATAGGCCTTCCTTCCAGTACCGGTACGAAGGTTTTTTCCTTGGTGGGAAAGGTAAAGCATACCGGTCTTGTGGAGCTTGCCCTCGGTCAAAAATTGACCACATTGGTATATGAAGCAGGAGGAGGGGCGGTCAGCCGAGAGAAAAAGATCAAGGCGGTACAAAGTGGAGGCCCTTCTGGGGGATGTATTCCTGCATCTCTGTTTGATCATAGTATAGATTATGAGAGTCTTGGCTCTCTCGGAGCCATCATGGGCTCGGGCGGCATGGTGGTGATGGACAGCGACAACTGTATGGTTGACGCTGCCAGGTATTTCATTGAATTCACCACCAAGGAGTCCTGTGGAACTTGTACACCTTGTCGTGAAGGGCTTTCCCAACAATTGGCAATTCTTGACCGTATTACAAAGGGTGAAGGTACTTTGGAGGATCTGGATCTTCTTCAGGAGCTTGGACACCATATCTCTGATACGGCGATGTGTGGGTTGGGTCAATCAGCTTCCAATCCTGTCTTGACTACGTTGCGATACTTCAAGGAAGAGTATGAAAGTCATATTCAGAGGAAACAGTGTGAGGCAGGAACGTGTGAGACATTGGTAGAGGAGCTTTGTTCCAACTCCTGTCCTCTTACCATGAGGATTCCGACGTACATTGCTCTTTTAAGGGAAGACCGTCTGATAGAAGCCTTCACCTCGACGTTGGAGGATAATCCCTTGCCTGGAAGTCTTGGCCGTATTTGTCACTTCCATTGTCAGATGCGTTGTCGCAGAGAGACGCTAGATGCTCCGGTTCATCAGGGGGAGCTGCATCGTTATCTTGCAGATACGCTGTACAAGATGGGGCAGGAGCAAGATGTCTATGCAGATTTGATTCGAAGGATTCCTAAAGCCACGCAAAAGAAAATAAGTATTGTTGGAGCCGGTCCTGCTGGGTTGAGTGCCGCATTCTACTTAAGGAGACTAGGACACGAAGTGGTCGTGTATGACGAACACGAGAAGGCAGGGGGCGTTTTACGCTATGGAATTCCTTCCTATAGGCTTCCTCGTTCAGTACTGGATAAAGAGTTGGAGATGTTTACGCAACTGCAAATCAAGTTTGTAATGAACAGCGCTTTAGGAAGAGATTTCTCTTTGGAATCCCTGAAAAAGAATAGTGACGCGGTGATTCTTGCTCTTGGGTCCTACCATCACGCAGAATTCGCCCTTCCTGGTTCTGATATTGAGCAGGTAATCCAAGGAACCGAGGTGCTCAGACGTCTCAGCGAGTCAGAAGAGCTGGGCATAGGGCAGCGCGTGGTCATTCTCGGAGGAGGCAATGTGGCCATCGATGTTGCCCGTTCTCTTTGGAGGATGGATAAGCAAGTCACGATTGCCTACAGACGTGATATCGAGGAGATGCCTGCCAACACCAGTGAAATCGAGGAGGCTGTTGCGGAGGGGATTGGATTCCAGTTCAATGTAGCTCCCAAGGAAGTTGTCCAAACAGAGCAAGGCCTAAGCTTGATACTCGAAAAGCTCACACTTGGTCAGTATGATTTGAGTGGGAGAAGAGGTAGGGTAAAAACAGGGGTTACAACACAACTTGCCTGTGACACTATCGTTATTGCAATCGGAGAGCGGGTGGCTACTGCACTGTTGCAGCAAGAAGGCTTACAGACTACCAAGCAGGGTACGCTGCAAATTAAGCCCTACGTATATGCAACGAATCAAAAGAAGGTGTGGGGAATTGGCGATGTGATTTCCGGTCCGTCCACCGCCGCCGAGGCGATGGGACATGGCAAGGAAGTGGCACGCATCATCGATCATGAGCTGATGGGTGTCGACCGTTTTGCACTTCTTTTTTCTACCTTCACCTATGATACCTCCCTTGCGAAAACTCTCTACGAGGGAAAGTCCATTGAAGGAGGAAAACTCTCGATACGGGAGCGGTCGCGTTCGTTTGAAGAAGTCAACAAGGGCTACAGTGGAAGGCAAGCCCGCATGGAAGCTGGCAGATGTCTGCGCTGTGACATCAAGATCGGAGAAGGGGAGGTGCTGCATGGCTGAGCAGATGATAACGCTGACTATTGATGGAAAACAAATCACAGTACCACGAGGTACGAAAATTTTGGACGCATGCAGACTTGCATCAGTAGAGGTGCCGACCCTCTGTTATCTCGAGGGCGTCAGTGAACATGGCTCATGTGGTGTTTGCGTCGTCGAGGTGGAAGGAGTGAAGCGACTGATTCGGTCTTGCAAACACGTAGCACAGCCCAACATGGTCATCCATACCCACTCCCAACGGGTGTTGAAGGCTCGGAAATTGAATGTCGAGCTGTTGCTTGCCAATCATCCTCTACTCTGTACTACGTGCGAGAGAAACCTCAATTGTGAACTGCAGGCGATTGCGCAACAACTGGGAGTTAGAGAGTCACGTTTTGAACGTACCAAGAAAAAGATGATGAGCCAGGATAGTTCCTCTGCTTTGGTGCGGGATCCCAATGCATGTATTCTCTGCAATCGTTGTATTGAGGTCTGCTCCTCCATGCAAAATGTCAATGCAATCCAAATGGTCGGAAGAGGTCTTGGGACCAAGGTTTCAACGTTCTTCGATCAGGGACTGGCGAATTCGGTGTGTATCAACTGCGGTCAGTGTTCGTTGGTCTGTCCCACCGGTGCGATTACCGAGAAGAGTCAGGAGCAAGAGGTGTTCGACATTCTCGCCGATCCTGATTTGGTGGTTTTGGTGCAGACAGCACCTGCCATCCGGGTGGGGCTAGGTGAGGCGATGGGAATGGAAAGAGGCTCGCTGGTAACTGAAAAGATGGTCAGTGCTTTACGTGCTCTCGGTTTTGACAAGGTGTTCGACACCAATTTTGCAGCAGACTTGACCATTATGGAGGAGGCGTATGAGCTCATCAGCAGGGTCTCGAACAAGGGTACGTTGCCGATGATCACCAGTTGCAGCCCGGGGTGGATCAAGTTCATCGAGACCTTTTATCCAGACCAAGTAGGTCATCTTTCAACCTGCAAGTCACCTCAGCAGATGTTTGGGGCTATTGCAAAGACATACTGGGCACAGAAAGCACAGGTAGACCCAAGATCGATCAGGGTGGTTTCCATCATGCCTTGCACTGCAAAGAAGTTCGAGGCAGGCAGAAGTGAGATGGATAGTGCTTTTGGGTATTGGAAAGAAAAACTCAACCTTACCGAAGATGATCGGTTCTGTGATGTCGATTATGCCCTCACCACACGCGAGCTTGCTCGCATGCTCAAGACAGTGGGCATCGATTTTGCTCATCTGGAGGATGGTCTGTTTGACGATCCTCTCGGCGCTTCAACAGGATCTGCAGCATTGTTCGCATCCTCAGGTGGTGTTATGGAAGCAGCACTTCGTACTGCCTATGAAAAACTGACCAACACAACTTTTGAGCAGCTGGAGTTCGCTCCATTGAGGCAGCAGCTGGGAATGAAAGAAGCCTCTGTGCAGATAGGAGATGCGACGATCAAGGTTGCCGTGGCCAACACCTTGGCAAACGCAAGAGTCCTTTTAGAACAGATAAAGGAGGGAACAAGCCCTTATACATTCATTGAGGTGATGACCTGTCCTGATGGGTGTTTAGGAGGAGGAGGCCAGCCGATTCCGACAACCAAGGAGATTCGAGCAAAAAGAGCTCAATCCATTTTTGCAGAGGATAGCAGGATGCCGATCAGAAAGTCCCATGAGAATCCGTCAATATTGCAGTTGTATGATTCCTTCTTAGAAAAACCTCTGGGGACGATGAGTCATCATCTCTTGCATACAACCTATATAAAGCGTGACGCTTATCAAGGGTGACTTGCATTTTCTCTGAATTGCGTACATGCTCAAAACAGAGGAAAACAGTAATGGGAATTCGGGAAATAGCGCGTGAAGCCGGAGTGTCTGTAGCAACGGTTTCACGTGTATTGAATGGCACGAAATATGTAAGTGAGGATTTGAAGCAAAAAGTTCTTGCCTGTATCGAAAAAGAAAACTATGTAGCCAATCATGTAGCAAGAAGTATGGTTCTTAAACGTACTTTCAATTGTGGTCTTATTATCCCCGAGGTTTCAGAACTATATCATCAAATGGTGTTCACCCAAGCAGAGCGAGTGTTGGAAGAGGCTGGCTATAAGACCTTGGTATGTAGAGTGAAAGACTCACTTTCTTCTGAAAAAATTTATCTAGACCTCCTACTTGAAAGTCGAGTTGACGGAATCATCCTAATGCATGAAACAAGCAACCCTCAAGTCTATGAACATCTTAAAAAATCCCAGATGCCTATCGTTCTTGCTGGTATTGATATTCCAGGTCTTCCTTTCCCGCAGGTTCGTATCGATGACTATAAAGCTTCCTATGATGGAACTCAGTATTTGATCTCACGAAAAAAGCAACACATTGCACTGATTAGTGGCGGTGGGTATTCGGTGGGAGATAAAAGAGTAAAAGGGTATAAAAAAGCTTTGGAAGAAGTGAATCTAAATTTTGAAGAGTGTATGATTGAAACGGGTAGTTATACTGTTGAATCAGGAAAGCAGGCTATGCATAGACTTCTAGAGAAGGGAAAAACAATTGACAGTGTTTTTGTGCTCAGTGATGAAATGGCAATTGGCGCTATTCGAGCTATTCTTGATGCTGGTCATCGTATTCCAGATGATATTGCAGTTCTTGGTTTTGATGGTATTACTCTTTCTTCATATACAAATCCAACGTTAGCAAGTGTTCGACAGCCAATCGAAGAGATTGGAGTGCAAGCCGCCGAGATTTTGCTGTCTTTAATGAAAGGTGAAGAGGTGGCTTCTCTCACCTTGCTCAATCATTGCCTCATGCAGGGACAGAGTGTTTAAAAATTGACAAAAGGAAAAAGGAAAAGAATTAACTTGACGGGAAAACGTTTTCCTAATATCATGAAGTTACCTTTTGGAGGATTTATCTATGAAACTGACCATTCTTGGAGCAGCAAGCCCAAGATTTCCACTTTTGCTACACTCTCTATTACAAAGACCTCATTTAAAGATTACGACTATTGCGCTCTTTGACACTGATAAAAAGAAACTACATCTTTTACACGATACGTTGTTGAATGCCCTAGTAAATCATCACAATTCAAAAGTAATGATTGTTTTAGCTGAAACTTTGGAAGAAGCGATAAAGGAGTCTGATTATATTTTTTCATCTATCAGAGTAGGAGGACAAGCAAGACGAGCTCAAGATGAACAGTTAGCGATTTCATTTGGACAAATAGCGCAAGAGACAGTAGGTATAGGTGGCTTTAGTTTGGCGATGCGAACTGTACCCAAAGTGCTTGAACAAGTTCGCTGTATCCAAAGCTTTGCTCCAAATGCTGTTTTAATCAACTTTACAAACCCTTCAGGGCTAATAACTCAGGCTGTATATAGTTTAACAGGTTTTTCTAAGATTGTTGGCATTTGTGATGCCCCCCAGTTAATCACTACCCATGTAGCTTCAATCTATGGTTGCGATGAAGTAGACGTACAAATAAAGTACTATGGCTTAAATCATCTTGGTTGGGTTTATTCTATACAGGTCAGAGGGGAAGAGAAGATTAAATCATTTATAAACGAACATCTTGAAGAATTTTGTAACATTGAGCCTTTTTATAAGGATATGGTTTCGCATATCAGACGAACAGGTTTCATTCCCAATGAGTATTTATACTATTATCTGCAGAAAGAAAAGGTTGAGCAACTACAGAGAAAAGCCCCAAAACTACGTGCACAACAAATAGAATTATTGGATGAGAAACTTTATCAGAAATTAGAGCAACATACAGTTTCACCTTTGGAAGCATTTAATCACTATATGAGTGCTAGAAATGGTTCCTACATGTCTACCGAAAGTGGCCATCAGCGAAACATAACACATTTCGATCTACTTTCACAGAAACAAGCAAATGGTTATGACGCCATAGCATTGGATGTGCTCGAGTGTCTGATTGAGGGCTCGAATAAGCAGCTTATTCTCAATATACCTAATGCAGGATTTGATCCTAATCTTGATGATGAAGACATCATTGAGGTTACATCCCAGCTAAATGGAAAATGGTTTGCTGCAGTTGGGAAAGCTCCTGATATTGATCAAGAGTGTTTATCCCTTTTATATGAGATGAAACGCTATGAGAGAGCAGTAATAAAGGCTCTTGAAGAAAAAAGTGAACAATCAATAATACAGGCACTTAGCTTGCATCCTTTTGTTGATCAGATCGATGCATCAATAATTGTCAAAGCGCTGCAAAAAGATGGGAGCTTTCTATGAGATCAAGGGTTTTGACAATAGGCCCAGTGTATGTTGACCTTTTACTTGGAGGCTTTAGTAAAGTACCTGAGATGGGGAAAGAGTTGTTTCTTGAGTCCTATTCTCTTTCATTAGGCGGAAATGCCATTATTGCTAGCGCTTTAGCTCAACTTGATATCCCGAGTTCAATACTTGCTACCATAGGGGAAGATTTATTTAGTAGATATCTTGTAGAAGAATTCGTCAGTAAAGGTATCGATATCAATCTGCTGCAAAAGATAAAAAACCAAAAGACAAATCTATCCTTGATTTTTAACGGAAATAAAGATAGATCGTTCCTCAGTTGTGTTCAAGACAAAGCTGCAAGTGAGAGAATAGTTGAAGAACAAATAAAACAGATAGATATTTCGTCACTAGTACACATCCATGTATGTTACGAACAACTTGCACTGTCTGCAGTTCAGGAATTTTTGAAAAATGCGCGAAATTTAGGAATTTCTACTTCCACAGGACTTGCATATGAAGATACTCGGCTGTGGAATAAAGAAAATGCATCCTTAGTAAGGAGTGTCGACTGGTGTTTCATGAATTTATCAGAAGCGCAGAGAATAACTGGTGAAACTGAAGTATTGCAGGTTTTGCACAGTCTCCAGAATATTGTATCAATACCTGTAGTTACTCTTGGCTCGGAGGGAGCTGTAGCCCTTTCTTCAAAAGATGAGGTGTTGCACTGTCCTGCCTATAGTGTAGATGTGGTGAATACTACTGGAAGTGGAGATTCTTTTGCTGCGGGATTTATTTATGGAATCGTCAATGATGCCCCCTTATCCACTTGTTTGCGTTATGGAACTATTCTTGGCTCTCTGACTGCAGCTAGCAAGGAGTCAGTTTCTCCATTGATTAATGCAGAATATTTGAAGATTTGTCATAAGAGTTACTGAAGTGGGTTAGCAGATTTGGAGACATATTATGAACGCTTTTGAGGGCTTAAGGGCTGAACTGAAAATGATTGGATAATCGAAGTATTCTACTTTCCAGTAATAATATACTGGAATAAGAAGTCGAATAAATTTGACAGGAAAGCGTTTTCCTGTTAACCTAAAACAAAAGGGGGAATGCAGCATGAAAAAATTTTTTACAATTATGCTGATTGTGTTACTCGTGATGGGATCCGTATGGACTGCCGGAGTAAAAGAGGTTGAATCCAAAACATCCATCACTTTGTGGGACCAATACTACAGAGGTCTTGAGAGTGAGATTATGGATTCTATCGTCAAGGATTTTGAAGCAAAGAATCCTGAAATTACTATTGCACGAGAAACTAAAACTCTCGATGATCTAAAGTTGGTATTGAAGATGGCACTTGAATCAGAAACAGGACCAGATATCATGCAGGTCAACCAAGGGGAAGCCGACATGGGTGCGATGGTTAGGGCAGGATTGCTTGTATCAACTAATTCGGTTGCTAGAGATAATAACTGGAAAGCAAAATTCTCTGATTCCACGCTCAAGGCAATGGGGTATAAAGGCGATTATTATGGCATAGCAACTACTGCTGAAATCGTAGGATTCTTTTACAACAAAAATTTAATGGAAAAGCTTGGATTTAGTTTACCAAAGACCTTCACTGAACTGGAAAGTATTCTGGAAAAGACTAAACGTGCAGGATACACTCCGATTAATTTTGGCAATCTTGACGGCTGGACAGGCATTCATGAGTGGAGTGCAATTCAACATGTGTATACAACTCGTGAGCAAATTGATCATATGATGAGTGGGGAAAAAGGAAATTTTTGGAACATTGAGGAGAATATCAAAGCTGCAGAGACTTTACAAAAATGGGTTCGGAATGGTTATTTTACAAAAGATTTTTCTGCTATTGGTTATGATGACTCGGCAAGCATCTTTATGCAGGGAAATTCCTTGTTGTTTCTTACTGGCAACTGGATGATGGGAGAACTATTAGAAAACTCTCCCTTTGAAGTGGGATTTTTCCTGGTGCCCGCACAGAATCAATCACGCCTGAAGGCTATTGGGGGCCCTGGAATTCCATTCGTGGTTTCTAAAAAATCAAATAATAGTGAGGCTTCGATCAAGTTTCTTGATTATTTAGCATCAGAAGAAACAGCTAGAAAATGGGCAGAGAACATGATGCTTCCTGCACAATCAATAAAAAGTGAAGACTATCTTGATGCACCAATGTTATTTCGAGAAATTCTTGATGCCTACAGTCAAGCAGATGAAGCAAACGGAATGGGTTATTTTATCGATTGGGTGACTCCTACTTTCTATGATACCTGTTCTGCTGCTGTCCAAGAATTGATGGCGCTCAATATTACACCCAAAGTTTTTGTACAAAGGCTTCAAGATGATTATGATAGTTTTACAAATTAAGTATTTATTCAATAGTTAATCTTTCCGCACTCCTTCTCATTGAGAGGGGGAGTGCGGGTAATTTTCTGAATGAACGGGAGGAGGTTGATTTGAAATCCTATCGTAGTCTTTATGATTCAACTTGGAGAGGCTTGTTGTATTTGCTTCCAGGTCTTCTTGTCTATGTTGCATTTATATTAATACCTGTATTACAGACTATTATATTGGGAAGTATGGAATGGAGTGGGATGGGTCCCAAAAAGTTCATAGGTATTCAGAATTATATAGAACTTATTCGTGACCCCATATTTTTACAATCATTAGTAAATAATGCAACCTTGATTCTATTCATTATGGTTTTCCCAACGGTACTAGGTCTCTTTTTGGCAAGTATTATTGAATTGAACAATGTAGTTTGCCGTAAAGTTTTTGAGGTAGCTTTCTTCATGCCGTATATTCTTTCATTAGTTGTAGTGGGTGTTATATGGCGATGGATATATAATCCGGCTTTCGGTGTTTTGAATGAATTTCTAAGGCAAATGGGTCTTTCATCACTCACTCATGCCTGGCTAGGAGACAGTGATACAGCACTTTTTTCTGTTGGAATTACCGGAACTTGGGTGAATTATGGGTTCTCCATGGTGATTTTTCTTGCAGGATACAGCAAGATTTCGGTAAATCTTTATGATGCTGTAGCGCTTGATGGTGGGAATTCTTGGCATAAATTCTGGTATGTATCACTTCCTTCGTTAACAAATGAGATAATGGTTGTTTCTGTATATCTATTCATTAACTCTCTAAAAACGTTTGATCTTGTTTATGTTATGACAAAGGGAGGTCCTGGATATTCTACCAATGTACTTTCACTGTATGTTTTTAGGAATGCATTTCAGTATAACCGTAATGGATATGCTGCAGCTTTAGCAGTAACGTTAATGTTTATAATTTTCATAATTACATTGTTTGTTACCCGTATAAGGAAGCGATATGAATAGAATTGGTGGAAACATTACAATTTATAAGGTTTTGACAATAGCCATCCTCGTTTTTTTTCTTATAGTTTCGCTAGCTCCGTTTTTTTTGGTTTGGAGTGCAGCTTTTAAAGATAAAGCAGACCTGATAGACAATATTTTTGGAATACCTTCAACGTTTCATTTCGCAAACATTCAAAAAGCTTGGATACAAGGTCATTTTGGAACGTATTATAAAAATAGCATTATTGTAGTAATACCTGTTGTGTTGGGGACTATCCTTTTTTCCATTACTAATGCCTATGCCTTTGCATACTTCAGAATTCCCGCGAAAGAAATAGTTTTTGGATTAATTTTGTTGGGTATGACAATTCCGATGGAAGTCGTTATTATTCAGTTGTATTATCACTTATTGAATATAGGATTGCTTAATACTCTAAGAGGATTGGTGTTGGCACAAATTGGAATGGGTATTCCTTTTGGGACTTTCTTTTTACGTGGAACACTCAAGGAGTTTCCTAAATCTTTGGTGGAAGCAGCAGAGATAGATGGTGCAGGAACTCCTAGGATTCTGATAAAAATTTTGGTTCCGATGGCCGGCCCTGCAATAATGACTTTGATAGTCTTCTTCTTTACCTGGACTTGGAATGAGTTTCTTCTGACATTGGTAATTATTCATAAGGATTCCTTGCGTACATTGCCTGTTGGTATGGCTTTTTTTCAAGGCCGCTATGTAGGTGATACTCCTCTAGTTGCAATGGGTGCTACACTTATGACTCTTCCTATTATCCTGTTGTATGTAGCTTTGCAGAAATATGTAATTTCAGGAATTACGGCGGGCGCTCTTAAAGAATAAGCACAAGACAATTGATAGTTTCTTTATTTAACTGAAAGGTTGCAATTCATTGTTTTTGCTAATGATTGGAAAAAAACAAGTTGTTGAAAACCATAATCTGCAGGATTTATATTGTCTGTTCTGTTTATGTCGGATTATTCAATCTGTGCTATACTACGATATATGAAAATCCTGGCAGCTGCTGATATCCATATGGGTCGAATCCCCTCAGTCCCCGACTCTTCGCGCTATCGAGGCTCAAGCAGTTTTGAAGCTGTTGTGGAAAAAGCTATTGATTTACAAGTGGATGTTCTTCTTTTGCTTGGGGATGTCGTGGAGCAACCTAAGGCTTGGCTCTCTGTCTACGGGCCGCTCAACCACGGCCTTGAGCGACTGAAGCAAGCACAGATCAAAGTGATCGGAGTAGGGGGTAACCATGATTATTCGGTTTTCCCCCGTCTTGCAAAAGACAATGATGCAATCACATTGCTCGGGCTTGGAGGCAAGTGGGAAGTATACTCTTATAAAGGTGTTCAATTCGTCGGCTGGTCGTTTCCAAGCGAACATGTGAAAGACAATCCTTTTGATCATTTTAAAGAGGTTTCTTCTCAGGTTACAGGACTGAGTATCGGTCTTTTGCATACCGATGTTACAGGGGAGCAATCAAAATACGCAACTACCAAGAGAACTGATTTCCAGCAAAGTGGTGTCCCGCTTTGGATGCTCGGTCATATTCATCAGCGCATGAAACTTCAAAACACCGATGCCTATTACTGTGGTTCCCCCTTCGCTTTGGATTCCTCTGAGTCAGGACAACATGGGGTCTACCTGCTCAAAACCGTTGCTGATACATACTGGAAAGAGCCTGAATTTATTCCCCTTTGTCCACATAGATTCGAATGGTTTGATATAGATGTAACAGATGCTTCTTCAATCCAGGCAATCCAAGACCGTGTTCTCAGTAGTGCGCGAACTAGTGCCTCAAACTGTTCCTTTCTTGAAGAGCTTTATCTCAAGCCACGATTCATCGGCGCTCTTGACCCAAGTCTGGATATTAAGCAGGTCTTCCATAGCTGGCAGGACTCGCTGCTAGGTACCATGATTCATGAAGATAAAACGGTACATATTTTAGATGGTTGGGAAGATGAGACAACAAGTAAGCTTGATCTTGTAGAGCTGAGCAAGGCGAGCGGAGCGCTTGGCCATCTTGCTTCCCTGATCATGAATGAAGAAGCTATTGCCTCTCTCTCAGATAAGTATAAGGATTTGGATGCTAGAAGTTTTAACAGTACTGCATTCAGTCTTCTTGAAAGAAATCAGGTAGATGATTCAGCTTATAAGAATCAAACAAAGAAAGTTGCCATGCAGCTTCTCAGTGTCCTTGCAAGACAGCTGAAAAAGGATATGCCCTGATGGCCAACAAGTACCGATTTACCTATTTTAATCTAAACTCTGCAACTGGTTTTGCTGTACATGCTTTTGCTCCGGTCGAAACATTCTCAGAAGGTTTGAATATTATCTATGGTCCAAACGGAGTGGGAAAGTCTACATTGCTTGAAGCATTGCATGCACTGCTTTTTACCTATGATGGCAAGAGACAATTCTCAGCTCATGCAACTCTTGAAACAGAAAATGAGCAGTATAGCCTTGAGCGAAACAAGCATGTATTGCAACAAAAGCGACTTTCTGATAATCAAGACCTTGAACTGACAGGAAGAAATGACACGTTTCGTGATGCATATGTATTGGCTTTGCATGAATTGTTGCAAATTGACACCCAAGCAACTGCTGTTTTTTCCTCCTACATCAAGAAACAGATGCAAGGAGGCATAGATCTTTCCAAGGCTTATGCCGACACTGGTGCGAGCTCTACTTTTCCCTCTTCAAGAATTAGCCTGACGCAGGAGTATCAACAATGCTACAACGAGTTTAAGAAACTCGAAAAGGATTTGATCGAAAATGCTTCCTTGAAAGATGAGCTTGATAATCTTGAGAAGCAACTTGCAGAAGGGGAGAAGATAAAGCAATCACATCAAACGCTTCTCAAATTGCATGAGTACATGACTAAAAAGGAAGATTTGAGATCGGTTGAAACACAACTTCAAGATTTTGATTCCCGTATTGCAACGCTCAGAAAGGAATCAGAGCAAGATGCTGTTCGATTGAAGAAAGAGCTCGAGCAAGCATCCAAAGTTCTTGATGATGAAGAGAATCTTCAAAGTACCCTGAGTAAAGATTTTCTTGCTTGCAATATTGAAGAAACGTTGCTTGCTGATCGGGATTTTAAAGATCTTCTTGGAAACCGAATAGAAGCATTGAAAGATGAACATAAGAATCTTGAAAACGCTAAGAAAGCGCGACGTGATGCAATAAACGCAATCGATGAGTGGCAGGATCAGCATAGCTTCTTGATCAATCAAGCCGACCCATCTCTATACCATTTGCTTTCAGAACTTACCAAACTAGCAAGCAGCTGTGAGACTGTGAGAACAAAGTTGGCAAGCAAGAATGCAATCGTGGAGAGTTTTGAAGAATATCAGCAATTTTCTGAAGAAGAGTTGCAAAATCTGGAACAACTGAAAACTGCATGTGTGAGTACCCTCACAGCTATTTCAAAGCTGGAAGCCTGTCCACAGAAGATGTTTCCTAAGCTCCGATATCTTTTGATTGGATCGTTGGTCGGAATCTCACTAGCTCCTTGGATGCTCCCATACTCCCTGATTATCGCAATCGTCTTGTTTTCTCTTAGCTCCTATCTGACACTTCGTTCTACAAACAATCCACAGTACCAGGAACTGAAACTCTTTTATGAACAACACCTGATGCAGTTGAAGCAGTATCTAGGCTCAAGTACTTTCGAAACTCCTGATAATTTCAGTAAAGAGACGGTATCGACTCTCTATATTCAAATCCTCAATCGGCTTGGGACCGCAAAGATCACAATGGAGAAACAGAGTTTTCTTCGTAAAGTAAAAACAGCACAACAGGATGCCCAAACGGCATATGATACGTGGAGATCAGAGTATGAGAAGCTAAGTGATGCGCTTCATCTAAGTAGTTCTCCTGTTCTTGAAGGAGCTCAGTTCTTCCATTTGTCAGAACACTTGCTTCATTTCTGCAACCTTTGTGAATTGCTTGAACAAGCAAAAAATGAAGAGTTGGATTGTAAAAGTTCCTACAATGATGCTCGAAACATTCTTAAGCAAACCTGTGCGTGTTCAGCTGATGAGCATGTAGAGCTTCTTTCACAAGCTCAAGCATACCTTGCTTCCTATGTTGAAGCTGTGCGTTTGAGCAAGGAGCTTGAAGTACAGAAAGTACGAGTAGCTCAAGCTAGAAGTGCATTTGAGCAGAAGCAAAAGACATATGAGCACTTCTTTATCTCTCACGGGCTGGAAACCGGTGATCATGCGACGTTGCAACTGCTGAGTCAGCAAATCGAAAAATATCAGGGCCTTGTTGATAATAAACGTGCAGTAGTAGCACAAATGACTCTGTTTTCTGATGAGATAGTCTCTCTTTCACAGGGGCATTCGCTAGATGAAGTTGCTCTTTTATTGGATTCTGTGTCTGAGAAGCTCAAGAGCTATGAACAGAAGCAAGAGCAATATTGGACGATGGCCGAGCGATATAGAAATCTTTGTTCAAACGAGGCTTTGGATCAGGCTCAGATGAAACTGGGCAAGGTCCGAGAGGCACTTGAGCAACGAAGAAGAGAAGAGGTTGAGAAACAGTTTTTGCATGCTCTAATCACCGATTTGCAAAAAGCGGCTGAAACTACATACCAGCCGCAAGTATTAAAGCAAGCTTCTTCCTGGTTCTTACGAATTACAAATAATCGATTCTCTTTAGGGATTTCGGATGAGACTTTTTTCGCTCGTGATGAAGTACAAAAGAGGCCATATGATTTGCATGAACTTTCCAGCGGTACGAAGGTGCAATTGTTGTTTGCTCTTCGCCTTGGATTTATAGAGAATCTTGAAAGTGGCAGTGGCTATCACTTTCCTCTCTTCTTTGATGAGTTGATGGCAATAAGTGATGATGAACGTTCTCTTGCTATAGCACAAAGTGTGAGTGAGATTGCAAAGTATCGTCAGGTGCTGTATGCAACAGCCCAAGCTGATGAGGTTGAGAAACTGATGCGATATTCAAAAGAAGCAATACATATAATCGATCTAGAGCAACAGAATAGAGAGTATCAAGCAAGCAGGCGACCCTTTTCAGCCCCTTTGGTCTTAAGAAAGGAACTGATTGAACCACTTGATGATTACAATGAGTACGCCAAAGCGCTCAAGATACCTCAGCCCGACCTCTTCGAAAGTCTGGGTGAGCTATCTTCTTGGTATCTCTGTACTGACAGCGAAGAGCTGTTTGATCTTTTGAAAAGAGGATTTGATTTAGCAGGTCAAGCAAGACTTAGTGACAGTCGTTATCATGAACGATACGATTTGCTTTCAGAAGCACAAGAGCTTGCTCGTCAGGGTCGTGCACGAACTATCACAGTGCAAGATCTTGAGGATCCCGAGCTGTCAATAAACCGGCAAGCAGGTTTCTATACTGCGATCAAGGAGTTTATTGCAGAGACAAACTGTAATGGGAACGAGCTACTTGAAGCAATCGAGCACAAAGTGGTTAAACGCATGAATGAATCTACTCGTGATGCGCTCGAGTCCTGGCTTCTCAAACAAGGATTTGCGACAGATGATGAACGATACGAAGCGGATCAGATTATGAGCATGCTTTTGCTCCGAAATCCTCAGCTCAGCATAGAACACGACGATACATATATTGTTCAAAGATATCTAGAAAGTGTTGGAGTTGAGTAAGAAATCTTTTAGATTACGTTATTTGCCCCTCTTTTTCTTGCATTGTATTTACCCATAAGTTAAAACTATTACATACATCATCGCTGATCTTGCCCGATACATTTATATGCTCAAGGAGTTCTTTTATGAAGAAACGATTATCCATCATGATGTTGCTTGTGCTCATGACGCTTGTGTTCACCTCCTGCGGAACCTTGTTTACAAAGGGTGGAGCTGATTATCGTCGTGCAGTGTCACTCTATGAATCAAAGCAGTATGCCCAATCCATTGATTCGCTGAACAAAGCTTTGGCTTTGAATCCCTCGTTTCCTGAAGCTGTAGCGTTATATCCTTTGGTTTTCAATGAAGGGACTGCTTATTACAAGGCTGAGGTAGCGAATAACCAAAATAGGGAAGACCACATTTCTGCAGATAAGGTGTACCGTGCATATGAAAATCTTTATGATATGCATACGCGAGTGAGCTCAAATAATAGATTTAGGTTATATACAGAAGATTTTGCCTACAGGTTTCGGCAATCAAGAGAAAAAGCCGGTAGGCTTTGGTTTGCATATGCCCAGCAGCTTGCGGCAAATAACACACGAAAAAGCCAGAGAGAAGCTGTAGTTGCTTACGAGACAGCTAAAGATCGTGATTCTCAAATTGCAGGTTTGGATGAAGAACTACGCATAGCTCTCAATAAAGCTACTGTTACACTTATGGTACTTGGAAACGGTCCTGATGAAGCGTTTCATACTATGATTCTCAATGATATGAAGAAGACGTTCTCAAACAATCGTTTTGTCCAGATAATTGAATCTGAGAGTTTTAGAACTAATGATCCCAGAGTCTTGGTAGGTCCTATTGATCTGGCTATCACTTTTGGAAAGGCTAGGGATATTGATTACTTGATTGAAGTGTCTGTCTACAATCGTACTGAGAGTATCAACAACGAGCAACCGGTTCGACTGCCAAAAGATAATCCTATGTTCACCGGTGTTAAGAAGACCCTTGGTTACAGTATCAAGAATACGGTGAGCTATCGATTATTTGATCTGAAGACGGTAGATGTCATTGCAGGTAATACATTCAGTACTGAAGACGGTCCCTATACATATGATTATTCTTTTGTCAAAGCAGAAGGGCTGAGAGAGCTGAACCTAGAAGGAACCGGTAACGAGAATTTGAGGTTTGTTACATCAAACATTGATTTAGAGAGAACCTCTGCTGCAATTAACTTGCTTAGAAGAGACTATTCAAGGATTCAGGCTCCCCTTGATATTACGGATCCTACAAACCAAACACAGTGGTATGAGTATTTCAAGAACAAGTACAAAAGTCTTAGCGAGCTAAGTAGACAAGAGAGTGGAAGAGAACTCTTCTATGCATTAGAGGTGGTGTATCATCGTCCTTCCGATTCCTATTTCATACTGGGAAATACAGTAGCAGAGGCACGAGAAGAATCTAGAAAAAATAGTGCAATCATGAATGCATTGCATCATACTGTTAATCAATTGATTGATAATGAAAAACAGAACAAAGGAAGTTCTTATTACACTGTCGGTCAGGAAGTAGGTAAGCTTATCAAGGATTTACTCTGAGTTCTGTAAGTTCGATTACTGAATAACTCTTCTAGACCGTCTAAAAGGCGGTCTAGAGATGTAAAAGCTGCCTATGCTTTCTAAGCTGCCTGTGCGGCAGATAACGTTTCAATGTTTCTTGGTTCGAGTAATGAACATTTCTAAGCTGCCTATGCGGCAGATAACTGTTGTGAAAGAAAAATAAAAATAATTGCATTAAAACTTTATATCAATTATTAATAAAATACCATTAATTGTTCCTTATTTAAGCAATCACCATCACAACTCGTGAAGCAATTAAATCTTTGAACTGATATTGAAATCTCATTCTTGTAATTTGCTACATACTTTCAATCAACTCACATTCTCCCCCCTATTGATATAGATATTTTCTGTGCTGTAAGCCCAGTTTACAGTAGTATGTGTGTCATATGGCGTCACACCAAATAGAAATATTTTAAAATGCTACTTAATGGAGGGATTCTCATCATCTTCCCAGATTTCGATTCCTATTTTCTTGTACGTGCCCTATACTCATCTGCATGTATCGATCAACCATCCGCGCCTGTTATATCGGCAATTTTGTCGGCGCTTTGACCTGCAATCTTGCACCGCTTTTATATGTGACATTCATGCATGAGTTCGGCATCAGCTTTGAACAAGCAGGACGATTGACCCTGCTCAACTTCTTTACTCAGATTGTCGCTGATATTGCCTTCAGTCGTCCTGTGGACCGTTGGGGGGTAAGACCCTTCATCACCCTTGGTCATTTCTTGGCCTTCCTTGGTTTCCTCTTGATGGCCTTCACGCCAAGGCTCTTTTCTTTCAACCCATATCTTGGACTGATGATCGCCACCGTAATCTACTCCATCGGAGGAGGTCTCTTTGAACTCTTGCTCAGTGCCATAGTACAGGCGATACCAAGTGATTCAAAAGAAGGCGCAATGAGCCTGCTCCACTCCTTTTATGCCTGGGGTTTTATTTTTGTAGTAATTGGAACCACTGTAATGATCAGATTTTTTGGAAGAGACAATTGGATGTTTGTCGTATTGATCTGGTCTTTCTTCCCTTTGTTGAACTTCTTCAACTTTCTCAAGGTTCCTCTTGCTCCTGTTGTAAGTGAAGAGAAAAGAACAAAAATACGGGAGTTGCTTGCATCACGCTATTTTTTGCTGGTGGTATTGGGAATTGCGGTAGGAGGAGCAACCGAAGTCTCGATGTCTCAGTGGACCAGTGCGTTTGCAGAATCTTCCTTAGGCCTGCCTAAGGAAGTAGGGGATTTGGTCGGTCTTTGCTTGTTTGCCCTGCTTCTTGGGACGGCAAGGGCTGTTTATGGAGCTTTAGGCACCCGGTTTCCCTTGTATAAGGCGATGCTCTCCGGCTCGCTGCTCTGTGTATTCTGCTACTTGGTCGCCGCCCTCAGTTTATCGCCTATGATCAGTCTCATCGCCTGTATCTTTAGTGGCTTGGGTGCTAGTTTGCTCTGGCCGGGTTCTGTAGTAAACGGTGCCCAGCATTTTCCATTTGCAGGAGCATCACTGTTTGCATTCCTCGCCGCCGGAGGTGATGCAGGGGCGGCCTTCGGTCCTTGGATGATCGGATTGATCGCTGACACCGCTCCTTCGTTGGTTAAGATATTCCCTCACTTGCAGCATCTAGGTACCGAAGAAACCGCGCTGAGAAGCGGTATGCTTATTGGGACAATATTCCCATTGTTGATGGTGCTCTTTCTTATTCTGATGCATCGACATCGTTCATCGTCGCACGACTTTTAACCATGGCCAGCATTTCATCTGCAGACCGAAGTCTTCTGCTTATATCCCTAGCTAGGTTGAGGATCAACATCGTATAAATTTTCAGATTGTTTTGCGATATTTTGTAAAGGTCACGGTTCGACAGTGAGATGATGGTCGTCGCTGCTGTGGTTATTACCGTTGCGGCGCAGCACTCTACATCAATGAGTTCCATCTCTCCAAAGCTGTCTCCGCTTTTTAGCGTAGTAATAATGCGACTTTGTTTCTTGTTCGTCTCTGACTGACGGACTATAGCCACCTCGCCCTCAACGATAAAATGTACTTTGTTGTTCGGCTGTCCTTGTGCAAGGATTGTCTCTTGTGCCTCAAAGCTTTGTTCCTCGAGAAAGGGTTTTATCACAAGCAACTCTGCATCGGACAGTCCTCCGAACATGCTGTGTTTGCTGAGAAATTCATTGGCTATCATGCACTCACTCATACTCTATCGTACAAGGGCTTTTAGGCAGAAGCAAGAGTTTGTCCTGTGTGTGGAATGCAAGTCAGCATAAAACATATAGACAAACAGGTGTCAGATGTATGAATTCCTTCTCTCATATATAAAAACTGAAAAAAAATACTCTGAGTGTCTTGCCGCTTGTACACGTCCTCAGTATTGTTTAGTTTGTCTGTTATCGAAGGAAAATATTATGCAAAAGAAATACATTACAACTGCTATCATACTAGGATTGTTTAATCTCTCCTTTCTTTTTAGCACTTCAATCACCTTGTCAGAGGCTTTGGAGTTAGCCAGAATACAGAATGTATCACTTAAACTGCAATCAGTTGACGTGGGTACAGCAAAGCGGGATGTCGATACGTCCTGGAACCTGTTCATTCCAACGGTGAGCCTTTCTCTTTCTACAAGCGGAAGGGCTCCGGTGTTTCAGGCAGGAAAATATCCATCTGGTATAGATTTGTCTCCGTTTATCCCTGGATTTCCTCCTCCTCAAGATCAATACATGTCTGCTTCAAACACAGGACTCAGCGTAGGTCTTGGCGCCTCGTTTACACTCAACCCCGCTGTCAAAGACCAGCTTGATTCCTATCAGCTCTCCTACAGCATTGCCCGGCTCAGTTATGAACAAGCTGTAGCTGAGATAGAGAGAAACGTTACCAAGCTTTTCTACTATCTCTTGATGGAACAGCAGAACATCGACGTTCAGAAGGCAAACTTGAACTTGGCTAGAAAGCAGTATGAGCAGGTGAAAGCCCAGTATGAGTTGGGGTTTGCTTCAGAAATAGAGCTACTTTCTGCACAACTTGCGTATGAGCGGCTCTATCCTGCATTGCAGCAGGCTCAAAACCAGTATGAAAGTCAGTTACTCTCCCTTAAGGTCATGCTTGGTATAGACTTTGGTTCTGAGCTGGATGTTATGGGGGAAATTCCAAAAGTTGTTGAGAAGCGCGAGGTGCAAGGTTTACAGGGCTATCTTGAGAAGAGTTATTCCATTGCTTTGTTGGATCTGAACAAGACGCAACTACAGCAAAACTACGAATTGAACAAGAAACAGGCTTTGAGTCCTTCTCTTACCTTGCAAGGCTCATATGATATATCTCTTTGGAATGAGGCCTACACCAACACCTTCAGCGACAGCTTTAGTTATCAGGTTCTTGTTCGTATTCCGCTTGACGGCTACATTCCCAATTCGCGTACCCAGGTCGGCTTGTCAAAGATCGACGATGCTCTGAAGAAGTTGTCGTATCAGAGGCAGCAGGCTCTTGTGCAACTCGAGCACAGCATCATCTCGCAGGTGCAGAATCTGGACATGCTGGCCAGTCAGCAAAAACTGGCCATGCAGAACCTTGAACTCACAGAACGACTGTATGAGATGCATACCATTCAGTATGAGAGTGGGTATACAAGTTTTATAGCCTTACAGGAAGCTCAGAACAACCTTCTATCGGCAAGACAGAATCTTCTAGCTCTCCAGTACCAATATCTCAGTGCTACTATTGATCTTCTCTATGATTTGAACATACGCGATAAGGAGCTGTTATAACCTATGAAGCAGAAATCTTCCAAAAAACGAATTGTCGGACTTGTAGTCCTGATCATACTCATTGTCATAGCCACTGCCTTGGTGGTCATCAATCCCTTTCAATACTTGAACGGAGTTGCAGTAAACGCTGAGGCTGGACAGAGTGTTGCTGGCTCACTGGTTGCAGTCAGAGTGTTGCCGCTTGAGCCGGTAAATCTGCAGAACACGATCAAGAGCAATGGAAATGTGGTAGATCCGAGTTCTATTGATGCTTACAGTGAGGTAACTGGTACGCTCAAGAATCTCTTTGTGTCTGTGGGTGATCGTGTTGAGAAGGACCAAGTGATTGCGACCGTCGACCCCAGTCGAGCCGCCATGGTTTATAGGGAGAGTGAAGTGAAGGCTCCTTCATCGGGCACAATCCTGGCACTTCCGTTTGTGGTGGGGTCAATGGTATCACCGCAGGCCCCGATCGCTCGGTTGGGAATGCTGGATCATCTTGAAGTCTTGGTTGATATTGCAGAACGACATATCGGGTCGGTAGGTATTGGTACTGAAGCTCTACTGCATTTCAAAGCGTTCCCCAACCAAAGCTTCACTGCTTCTGTAAGCAGACTGGGCTTGGCTTTGAATCCTGCAACACGGTCATTGGAAATTGCACTCTCCATCGATGATCCAGAAAAGAAGATTAAGAGCGGTATGTATCCTTCTGTCACGCTGTTTACAGAACATCTTGAAGATGTATTGGCCATACCTCGCTCAGCTTTGCTGTACAGCGGTCAAGAAGCATATGTGTTCATCATAGGCTCAGATGACCTCGCGCAACGAAAGACTGTCAGCGTAGGGTTGCAGGTGGATGATATGATCCAGATAGTTGATGGCCTATCCTTCTCGGACCGTTTGGTCGTTGAAGGGCAGAGCCTGCTTACAGACGGTACGCCTGTGCGTATCCTCCAGTAGGGAAGGGGTAGTTGATGAGTCTTACCAATACAGTGGTACGAAGACCGACCACTATCATTGTTATTTATGCATTGTTGATTGCTCTTGCCTTGGTGGTATATCCGAATTTGGCCGTGGAGCTGTTTCCGGAGATTGACTTGCCCATGGTTATTGTTTTTTCCTCTTACTCTGGCGCGAGTCCAGAGACGGTGGAAGGCAGGGTGACCAAACTGATCGAACGAGCTGTCTCCAATGTAGGAGGGGTCAAAAAGATCAGCTCCACATCCACCGAGGGTATGAGCTTGGTCATGCTGGAGTTTGCCTATGGGACGGATTTGGATAAAGCCAGTCAATCGATCAATGACAACCTGAATCTATTTTCCAATGCATTCCCGGATGAAGCTTCCAAGCCCACCATCTTTAAGTTGAACACCAATATGGTTCCGGTAATGAATATTGCCTTGAAAGGTACCGGTGAGCAGGATGCCAACGAACTTCGTTCCATTCTTGCCGATGTGGTGCAGAACCGTATCGAACGGGTAGCCGGGGTTTCTTCCACTTCTGTCAATGGAGGGCAAGAAGCTTATGTTCAAGTAGCAGTTGACCAGAATCGATTGCAAGCCTATGGACTTACCCTGTCACAAGTGGCCTTCGCGCTCAGTCCCCAGAACTTGCAAATGGGTTCTGGCTCTCTCATCGAGGGAGACCTTTCGTATCTTCTACGTACTGACGCAGAGTTCCGTTCTTTACAGGATATTGAACAAACCCTCATTGCTTCTTATCCCAAGTATGATGCAAGAGGGAATATGATAGGTTCGAGTGTTGTACGTCTCAAGGATTTGGCTACTGTTACCCTTACGCATAGAGATCCAACTAGCGAGGTATACCTCAATGGCCAGAGAGGTGTCTATCTGTCTGTTTCCAAGGAGTCGGATGCCAATAGTGTACAGGTTGCAAAACGTCTGTACGAGACGATCGAGCAGTTGAATGCAGAGCTTCCGAAAGGAATGAGCCTTGAGGTCATCGTCGACACCACCGAGATGATTGAGTCGACTCTTGAGAAAGTGTATCAATCGTTGATGTATGGTGTCATCTTGGTTATGGTAGTGCTTTTCATTTTCTTGAGAAGCGTTAAATCTACACTGATCATCGGTGTGAGCATACCTATTTCGATGCTGCTGACGGTCCTGGTTATGTTCTTTATGGGCTATAGCTTGAACTTGATGACGCTTACCGGTCTTATTCTGGGTCTTGGGATGACTGTTGACAGCTCCATCGTTATTTTGGAGAACATATTCCGCTATCGTGAACGAGGAGCGAAGTTGCATGCAGCTTCCATCCTTGGAACGAAGGAGATGATAGTCTCCATCTCTGCTTCCACCCTTACCACCGTCTGTGTTTTTGTCCCGATGGTGTTGCTCAGAAGCAATCTTGAGATGCTAGGTGAAATACTGACACCGATGGCAGGGACCATCATCATCAGCCTGTTGTCCTCCTTGGTGGTTGCCGTAACGTTGATTCCAGTGCTCAGCAGCAGTTATGTGCGCTTGTATACCCGCAAACAGAAACCACTGAAGCTGAGGGTGTTGCGATTTTTCGATACCAAGGCAGAAGATGCCTTCAACGCTCTCGATAGAGGCTACAAGCGTATTCTCTCCTCTCTGATCGATTACAAGTGGCTTACCGTCATTCTGGTGATTTTGATCATGGTCCTTACCTTCCAGGCCTTCAACAGTATGCATCGGGCGTTGTATCCGTCGATGAGCGAGAATACAGTATCCTTGAATGTTTCATTACCTCAGGGGACCACACTCAAAACGACTGAACAGGTGTTGCTTGATTTACAGGAGAAGGTGAAAGCTGAAATTGTTGGGTATAAGGATATTGTGGTAACAGTTGGTTCTACCGGTATGTTCGGGCAGGGAGGTTCTAACAGCGGATCGTTGCAGATTACCTTGTTGCAGGATTCGGATGGGGTTACCCAACAAGAGGTGCAAAACACTTTAAGGCAGTATTTTGACCTCTATCCGGCAGCCTCCTTCTCGTTTGGTCAGATGTCCATGGGTCTGGGAAATCTCAACCCTGTGGATCTTGCCGTTCGTAGTGACAACCTCGAGTTGGCTGTTGCCACTGCCGACCGCATACGGGATCTGATCATCGAGCACCTTCCAAACGTAACAGAAGTAAGAACTGATTTTGTCGAAGGGTTGCCTGAGTTGCATATCAAAATCGATCGTGATCGTGCTTACTCCTACAATCTAACAATGCAAAGCATTGCGAGTGAGATAAGCAACAGCATGAAAGGAATTACAGCAACCGTTCTCAAGCAGAATGGCAGTGATACTGATGTCGTTGTCATGCTTGCTCAGGATGATAGGACAAGCGAGCTTGATATCAATCGTATCTTTGTACGAACGGGTACAGGAGAGCGGGTGAGCTTGGATAACTTGGTGAGTTTGGAGCGTTCTACTGGTCCTGTCTCGATTAATCGCGAGAATGAGATGCGTACCGTCCATGTGCTTGGGTCCTTGGCAGAAGGATATGCGCCGAGCCAGGCAGAGGCGGATATCAAGGCGTTGATAGCTCGTGAGGTTCCTCTCAGTGACGAAATTTATCTTGAATATGGTGGTGACTTTGCTGATATGACAGCGATGTTCAATCAGGTGGGGATTATTCTCATACTTGCGATCATTTTGGTCTTCGGTGTCATGGCGTCCTTGTTTGAGTCATTCAGGAATCCCTTCATTGTCCTGCTTTCCATGCCTTTGATGTTCGTTGGTGTAGTTGCCTTGTACCTGATAACTGGGGAGACCTTCTCTTTGATCAGTGCCATCGGTATCGTCATCCTTGCCGGTATAGTGGTAAACAACGGTATTGTCTTGATCGAGTATATCAATCTGTTGCGCAAGCGGGGGCTGGGAATCAAGTCTGCCTGTATTGAAGCAGGCGGCAATCGACTGAAGCCGATCTTAATGACCAGTCTGACAACAATCTTTGGCATGGTTCCCCTTGCGTTCTTTGGCGGCCAAGGAGCGGAGCAGATCCAACCCATAGGCCAGACCATCATAGGAGGCATGGCTATCAGTACCTTGATGACCATCTTCTTCACTCCAGTCCTCTATGCTCTCTTCAACCGAGAGAAGCGAAAGAAGGATGTGGAGAGTATCGAGCAGTATGTAGGGGAGTAGCATCATGAGACGAGTAGAGATTATGGCCGCTCAGGCCATCTTGGAAGATGTGCTTGAGGCTCTTGAGCATTACGAGGTGCCGATGCACTACACGATCATCCCTGCAGTGCAGGGTAGGGGAAATACCAATCCGAAGCTGGGTGATGATGTATGGCCGGAAGAGAATTTCTTGCTCATACTCTATACAGATGATGCAGTTCTTGAGCGTATCGAGCAGGCCATTGCCTTGGTCAAGAAAAAGTATGACCATGAAGGCATCGGGTATTTCGTGCTCTAGCGTTCAAGGACCGAGGCGTCCTCTGTGTTTTGTATTGCTTGTGTGAAGAGTTTCTGGGTGGGATAGGCGAACTCAATATCCTGCTCATGAAACGCTCTGTATAATTTTTGATATATTTCCTGCTGGACGTTCATATAGATGGTGTAGTCGGGTGAAGGAATGTAATAGACTGTTTCAAAGTTCAGAGAGTACGGGCCGAACGCTTGGAAATGGGAACGGTCGCAAGTGACTCCTTCAATTGCCTCTACATGTTCTATGATTGTCCTGATAATTTGCGGTATTGCCTCAACCTTGTCAGGATGTGTTTCATACGTAACTCCAATACTGAAGACAACCCTGCGCCTTTTCATCTGTTTGTAGTTATGGATTCGTGCAGCAGTAAGGTCGGAATTGGCTATGACCAAGAGTTCTCCACTGAGTACGCGTATTCGAATTGATTTGATTCCGATTCGCTCCACAATTCCCATTTTGTCACCGAAAATAATGAAGTCACCAAGCTCAAATGGTTTGTCGAAGAAAATGACGAAATAGCTGAATAAGTCGCCGAGAATTCCTTGGGCGGCTATGGCTACGGCAATACCACCAACGCCGAGCCCCGCGACGGCGGTCGAAACATCGAATCCCAGGTTTGCCAGTAAAAAGAGTATTCCGATAAGCCAGAAGAGGAATTTCAGCAAGGAAAGCAATGGTTTCAGGTGTTTTTCCTGGTCATGGTTGGCCCACTCTTTCTCAAAATACTTGAAGAAGGCGAGTTCTACAGCCTTGTTGAGAGAACGAACAATGATGATTGTCATGAAGATGGTGAATACGGTTTGTACGATATATTGCAGCCGGTCGCTGAAATCGGCTAGCTTCATGCTCAAGGAGATGAGACCAAGGAATGCTAGGGGAAGAGCTATGCGCTGGGCAAATCTGAGCAGCGTAAGTGACGAAGAGAACTTCATCTCTGATGCAATTTCTTCTTTTTGATGGATGCGTTTTTTAAGGATGAGGTTCGCCATAAGCAAGAGAATTGTGCCAAGGGCGAGCAGCAACAGTGCCTGAAGGTAGCTGGAAATGGTTGTTAACGTATACATAGGCTTAGTATAAGCGTAGTTTTTAATGATTTCAAACAATGCTGAGGTCTTTCAGGGTTATAAAGGGAAGTTCTCTATGCATTGTATCAATAATTGTATACAGTGGTTGTCATGCACACAATTGGTAGACTTCTTAGGTTGCTTTTCGGATTATTTCTTTATGCAGTAGGGATTGTTCTAACGATGAAGGCCCATATTGGGTACGCACCGTGGGAGGTGTTTCATGCAGGACTTGCAAACGTGCTTGGCCTTCAGATAGGAAACGTCACCATATGGGTGGGTGTGGCTATCGGTCTTATAGTCATGCTCTCTGGTGAGAGGATTGGTCTTGGGACGGTGAGCAACATGGTGTTGGTCGGATTGTTCATGAATATGTTGCTCAAGAGCACCCTGATCAAAGAGCAGAGCTCTTTTTTGCCGGGTATTCTGCAGCTCGTTGTTGGACTCTTTGTCATTTCACTTGCGTCGTTCTTCTATATTTCTTCAGGGTTCGGGGCAGGTCCCCGCGATAGTTTGATGGTTTTTCTTTCCCGAAAGAGTGGATTATCCGTGGGTGTTTGCAGAGGTGCCATCGAGCTGTCGGTGACCATTGTAGGGTTTCTGATGGGAGGGATGTTGGGGTGGGGAACGTTGCTTTCAGCATTCCTGATCGGTTTTTGCATCCAGCTTACGTTCAGGGTTCTTCGGTTCGATCCGAAGACTGTGGTGCATGATGATTTTGTTTCCAGTTGGCATAAGTTTGGGCGTTTGATGGGCAAGCAAGTATAGCACAAAGAAGAGGGTCGAAGACCTTCGGCCCTCGACCCTTGTAAAAGAGGTTATGCAGTTTCGCTGCCCAGCTTTTCGATCAGCAGCAGCAATTCGTCTAGACTTTGGTGTGTCACTGTGGGGTTGAGCAGGGTGAATTTCAAATACGTCTGGTTTTGATAGACTGTCTGCCCGATTACCACGGTGTGGTGATGCAGCAGAGCCTTTCTCACTCGTTTGTTTACCTCATCACTAGCGTTGAGGCGGAATACTACACTGGAGAGTTCTGGTTCGACAGCAAGACTGAAAGATGGGTGCTCGGCAATTTTTTTACCGATGTATGCAGCATTCTCGATGCAAGTGTCGATGATTGTTTGATATCCCTCTTTTCCACGGCACGAAAAGGCCATCCATACTTTCAATGCATCGAAGCGTCTGGTTGTTTGGATGCTTTTCCCCACTAAGTTTGTATATCCTTCTTCTTCATCTTCCTCACGGTTGAGGTAGTCTGCGTGCAGGGTGAATACGGAGAAGAGTGAGCCGTCTTTTACAAGCAATGCGGAGCAGCTGATAGGAAGGAGGAACATTTTGTGAAAATCTACAGTGATAGAGTCACAGAGTCCCAGATCGCCAAGACGCTGTTTGTAGGTTTCAGAGAGTTGGACTGCACTGCCGTAAGCGGCATCGGCATGGAGAAAGAGATTGTGTGCATCACAAATGTCTCTCAGTGCGGCTACCTGGTCGATCGAGCCGTAATCGGTGGTTCCGATGGTTGCTACAACGCAAAAGGGAATCAGGCCTTGGGCCTTGTCTGCTTCTATCATGCTCTGAAGGGCTTTTGTGTCCATCCTTGCCTGTGTATCAATTGGTACTTTACGCACGGCGTCATATCCAAGTCCCAGCAGATGTGCACTTTTTTCCATCGAGAAGTGTGAGATTTCAGAGGTGTAAAGTCGCAGTAAGCTGTATTGCGCGGGTAGGCCTTGCTTCTTTACGTCGTGGCCCAAGACCGTGTCACAGTACCAATCGCGCGCTATGGTAAGGGCGCACTGGTTAGACTGGCTACCGCCTGAAGTGAAGGTGCCGTCTGCCTGTAAGCCTAGGTTGTACAGCTCACAGAGCTTTCTGACAGTTGCAACTTCCACTTCTGTAGCTATCGGACTTTGGTCCCAGCTGTCCATCGATTGGTTGAATGTGGCTATGATGAGCTCCGCAGCTATCGATTCCAATAAGGCTGGACTGTGCAGGTGTGCCATATAATTGTCCGACCATGTGTGCAAGAAGTAAGGAAGTATGGTCTTTTGAATGGAGCGCAGTACTTCTTCCCAGGGCATTCCTTTCTGTGGAAAGAATTCTGTGCGGTCCAGGATGGTTTGCAAGGTTTCGACTGAGGAGCCTTCATAGGCTCCGCTGTCGAGAACGCTTTCCAGAATTGCCTGTACAGTAGAATGGATGACTTTTTTGTAGGCATCTTTATCATTGGGTTTGTTTGAAAGGAAATAGGGAAGGTTATTGTTGTTCTCTGACATCGTTGTCAACCTTTCGTATTGCTTTTTCTACGATTTGAAGCATTTGTTCTATTTCATCCCTGCTGACGTTCAAGGCACAAAGACAGCGCATGACCGATCCGTATCTTCCACCTTTTTCCATGATCAGACGATTGTTGAAGCACTCCCGTTGTACTTTAGCTGCGATGATTCCGCCGTAGGGAAGTGAGCCATTTTGATCGGGGGTTCCAAAGGGGTCGACAAACTCAATTCCTAGCATCAAGCCTTTGCATCGTATGTCGCCTATGATCAGGACTTCTTGTTGCAGTTTTCTTAATCGGTCTTCAAGTATTGCACCTTTTTGGTTGACTTCTTCCAGGAAGGCTGGGTCGCTGACTCTGTTCATGACTACTGTCCCGGCAGCCATTGCCAGTTGATTGCCTCGGAACGTTCCTGCATGGGCACCGGGTTCCCAGATGTCAAGTTCCTTGTTGTAAATAACGACGCTCATCGGTTGTGATCCTCCGATGGCTTTTGAGACAAGGATTACATCAGGGGTGATGTCTGCATATTCGAAAGCGAAGAACTTCCCCGATCGTCCTACTCCACATTGTATTTCATCGACAATCATGGGTATTTCCAATTCTTTGGTCACCCGTCGCACTGTTTGTAAAAATTTAATGGGTGCAGGTATTACCCCTCCCTCTCCCTGAATGGGTTCAAGGATGACTGCTGCGGGTTTTGTGATGCCGCTTTCCGGGTCTTTGAGGGTTCGTTCGAAATACGTACAGGCTGCATCGATTCCTGCTTCACCACCGAGACCGAAGGGACAACGATAAGAGTTGGGAAAGGGGAAGAAGTGTACGTCGCTCATCAAGCCATGGACCTGGTTTTTGGCATGCAGGTTGCCTGTCAGGGCAAGTGCTCCGTGGCCCATGCCATGGTAGCCGCCAGAGAAGGCAACTATGGTGGAGCGTCCTGTGGCGGTTTTGCACAACTTGATCGCTGCGTCTACGGCGTCGGTGCCGCTTGGACTGCAAAATTGAATTTTTGCATTGTCTTTAAGCTCTTGGGGAAGAAGTGACAACAGCTTTTGTACAAAGGCGTCTTTGGTAGGTGTTGTCAGATCAAGTGTATGAAGTGGTGCATCACTGCTTAGCAGAGATATCATGGCTTCTTTGATTTGTGGATCATTGTGGCCGAGGGCAAGTGTGCCGGCTCCACAGAGGAAGTCTAGGTATGAATTGCCTTCTGCATCAGTTACATAGGAGCCTTTGGCTTTTTGTATTGCGATGGGAAATTTTCGGGGGTAGGTGCGTGCATTAGACTCAGTGTGTTCCTGACGGTCAAGGTAGAATTGGTTGGTTGTTTCGTTCATCACCCTGGTTCCTTTCTATATCATGATGTTGTGTACTAAATATACTATCTAGTCCTTAAATATTAAGTTTGGTGCGTGTCATGCCCATAATGAAATGTGGTGGACGCGCAAGAAACGATAGTATCAACTTATGCTCTATTTTGCTAGTAATTCATCGATAAATGTCTATTTTTTTGCCCTTTCAAGAAAGATGAAAAAAGTGAAGAACATGGCTGGACATTTCTACAATATTGGTGTATTAGTTAGCTAGTACAGTAGATTGTTAGGAGGGTCTGAATGACACAGATGATACAAGATAGTCCGATGGTTAGAGAACCGAATCAGGACGTCGTGGTCCATATACAACAGGTGAGTTTTGCCTATGGGGCCAAACAATTGTTTTCTGCCTTGGATCTCGAGCTCAAGAAGGGAAACATATATGGGCTTTTAGGGAAGAACGGGGCTGGAAAGACTACGTTGCTCAAGATACTCAGTGGACAACTTTTTTGTGAAGAGGGCGCTGTCCGCACTCTGGATGATGATCCGAGAATGAGAAAGCCTTCCTTGCTTTCTGAGATATTTTATCTTCCTGAAGAATTTCCACTTCCAAAGATGAAGGCGAGTGAATATTTGGCGATGCGTTCTCCTTTTTATCCAAAGTTCGATCATTCGAAATTTCAGGCGTATTGCAAGGAATTCGATGTCGACTTGTCGCAGAGACTCGACCAGATGTCTCTGGGGCAGAAGAAGAAGGTACTTCTTTCTTTCGGTCTTGCGTCCAACACATCGCTTCTCATCCTTGACGAACCGACCAATGGTCTTGATATCCCGTCCAAGCGGCAGTTTCGCCAGACGGTTGCTTCTGCGATGACGGAGAACAGGACTTTCATTATTTCCACCCATCAGGTGCGTGATATGGAGAATCTGATCGATCCAATCATCATTCTGCATGATGGAAAGGTGATTTTCAATGATACGGTTGCCTCTATGTCTGACAGATATGTCTTGAGTCTTACGACGAGCAAGCCAGAGTTTGAGCAGAGTGTCTACACAGAGAAGGTCCTCGGTGGTTGGATGGTGCTCAAAGAGCGAGATGATGAGCAGGAGGGGAAACCTTTGGATTTGGAGACGTTGTTTAATGTGGTGATCGAGTTGTCTCGTTCACAGAAAATGGGAGGTGTGCAATGAATCGTTTATATGCACTGTTGAAACGGGAACTGAAGACTGACCAAAAAGACCTCACCACCTATGCTTTGGTGATTGTGCTGGTGTTGTTTGGTTTTGAGACGATGCAGAGCATTCTTGCCCGATCTATGGGAACCTCCTTTCCTGCCGAAGTCTATGGGGAGTTGTTTTCCTCGTTTTTGTTGGTAGGTGGGTTCATTCTTACCAGTTTGATTTTTTCAGAAGATATGTTCAGCAAAGACCATCAGCATGAGTGGTTGCTGCTACCTGCCACCAATTTGGAGAAGTTTCTTTCCAAGGCGCTGTTCGTTACCATCGGGTATCCTGTTGCCCTTACACTTCTGTTTTTTCTTACCAGTGTGGTGACAGAGCCGATTCAGTTGATTATTTTTGGCAACCCTATGAGACTGTTCAACCCTTTTGCTGATAGTGAATTTATAAGCCTGCTTGGTCAATTTTGGGTTTGGAACTCGATTTTCCTCCTTGGTGCTACGTATTTTCGCAAGGCTCATTTTATCAAGACGGTATTGGCAATTGGTGTGATCGGATTGGTGTTGGGGCTTTTGGCTTTGCTCTTTACAAAGATTGTTTTTTCTATCAGGTTCGGTTCTTCAATAGAGATGTTTGATGCTTTCTTCTATTTGAATCCAATCCAGAGTAGTTCGACAAGAGGCTTTGTTGCTCTGTCGAAGAGTCTATATTACGTGGTGTTGCCGTTGTTCTGCATGGTCACTGCGTTCTACAGGGTTGAGGAGGTCCAAGCTACCGATGCAGTTTAATTCACTTTCCCCAATCTATTTTCAAATAGCTCAATACATCCAGGACCTTATTCTCAACAGAGTTTGGGAGGATGGACAGCGTATCCCCTCTGTGCGGGATATGGCTATGGAATTGGAAGTGAATCCCAATACGGTTATCAGGACTTATGCCTTGTTGCAGGAAGAGGGTACGTTGGAAAATCAACGAGGTATAGGGTATTTTACCGCGAAGGATGCACGCTCTTTGGTGCTCAAGCAACGCCGCGAACGGTTCTTGAAACGTGAATTGCCAGCTTTGCTGACAACGTTGCAAAGTCTTGGCCTAACGTTGGAAGACCTTGGACGATATGCGAATGATACTACAATACAAGAGGAGGACAATCATGAAGTCCAATCATAAGAAAAGTAATAGAATGTTTATAGGTGCAGGGATTTTCCTGGTTGTGTACCTTCTGGCCAGTGTCATCTTCGGCTCCATGTTGATCGATAAGTACTCAACAACCACGATGCCCAACAGGACAGTTACTCACGTAACGGTTTGGCGAAACTGGTAATTACAGAAATTACAGGCTGGGCTATGCTCAGCCTGTATGCTTATCAATAAAGATCCATTTCCAATTTCTTCCCCCCGATAAACCACATATCTCAAACAGACAAACAAACACCATGTATAAAATGAATGAGAAATCAAATCCAAGACAGCTCATATTTAAAAATCTAAAAAACCCACTGGACAGCCTCTCCATATTTACGTATTATAGTCAGAGTAACTAGGGCGCGTAACTCAGCGGGAGAGTGCTACCTTCACACGGTAGAAGTCGTTGGTTCAAACCCAATCGCGCCCA
>CAZJMG010000017.1:22365-59601 GCA_964547185.1 uncultured Sphaerochaeta sp. | reverse complement strand
TTATGGAGGAAATAGTTCTTATTACATGCATAGCACTACTTTCTTATGGACTGTTTCCTCCTTTTGTGTTTTAGATATAAACCAGATATCCCGATAAGGCTGCCAAGGCAACAGCAAATCCAAAAAAGAGGTCGGAAAATCCCCCTCTGCTCTTTTTCAAAAGTGCAAGCAGCCTCTTTCCTGCTTTTCGTGTAGTCAGGAAAAAGAGCAGAGAACCGGCAAGGACCGTGTAGAGGGTTTTCGATAGATTCGAGGCTGTATAGAAAAATCCATCAGGTATGAGAAGGCCCTGGTTTTCTGAAAGCAGCAACGAAATGAATCGGATTATCTGTTTTGCATACAGGCCGGTGAGCAGGCAGGCAAGAGCGAGCAACACCAAGGCTAGGTGTATGCTTATGGGAAACTTTGGTCTCAGGTTTGCATCCACCAGATCGACACTTCCTTTGGTGGGAAGGAACACTCTGGAAAGTTTGATGAATGAGGCTACAGTGCCTGCTGAAGCAATCGTGAGCAAGTGGTAGTGGAAGCTGCCTTTTAGTGAGTATACAAGCAATGTCTTGCTGAAAAATCCATTGAAGGGCGGGATTGCAGTGATGCTGAGCGCTCCGACGAAGAAACATGCCATTGTCAGGGGGAGCTTCTCTCCTTGGTTTCGCAACAGACGGTTTGCATTACGCAACGTATAGACATTCCCGTTTGCCGAAGCATCTATCACCGTTCCCACTGAAAGAAAGAGCAAGGCTTTGAACAGGGCGTGGCTGAACGCATGGAAGAAGGAACTGGCAAGCAGGAGAAGGCCGAGATTGGTGTGCAACCCATAAAAGAGGGAAAGTCCCCATGCACTTACCACATACCCTATCTGACTGATGGAATGGTATGCCAAGAGCTGTTTTCCATCTGATTGACTGAGGGCAAGCAATACTGCCAATAGTGCAGTGGCTCCTCCAGCGTAGCTGATGGGCAGTCCCAGTGAAAGAGAGAGCTCAGAGAGTGAGAGTACCCGGATCAAGGCAAAAAGAGGAACTTTGAGCAGAACCCCCGAGAGGATTGCAGAAACAGCATGGGGGGCTTTTGAGTGGGCGTCGACTAGCCATAAGGAAAGAGGCATGATTGCCACACGCAGCAATACCGGAACGGTGATAAGGACGATGCAGGCAATGATCTGCATCTTGTAAGAGCCGTCAAGCAAGGATAGAGCTTTTGTAATTCCTTCATAGCTGAGAGACCCGGTAAGTCGATAGAGACCGAAGGTTCCCAAAAGAAAGAACACCATGGCTGATGAGCTGATCATCAGATAGGAGAATGAGGCATACACAGCACTGCCTTTTTGGCTGCTTGCGATCAGGACATAAGCAACCACACCCATAACCTCAAGACAGACAAAAAGGTTGAAAAGATCACCGGTCATGCTGATGGCGGCAATCGAGCTGTTCTGAATCAGAAGCAGGGCGGTGAATGAAGAATGTCCTGGTCCTACCTTGCGCGAGTAGATCCATGCAGGGATGGTTATCGCAATACCAAGAGCAATCAAGAGAAAAGAGAGACCGTCAAAACGGTAAATGATGCCGATTTGTTTAGGCCAAGAACCTATGACCGCCTCAATTGAGCTTTGGCCTTGAAGTTTTTCGAGTAGAAAGAACATGACAATCAGAGG
This sequence comes from uncultured Sphaerochaeta sp., assembly GCA_964547185.1. Classification (GTDB taxonomy): domain Bacteria; phylum Spirochaetota; class Spirochaetia; order Sphaerochaetales; family Sphaerochaetaceae; genus Sphaerochaeta. The sequence continues at coordinate 57,947 of CAZJMG010000017.1, read as the reverse complement.
CAAGGCCAATCCTATACTCATGCCAAGATACTCGGCAATCCTTCTGATTTTTTTTGAGAAAAAAGCTTTGCACAGCAGTATCAAGGCTGAACCAAGTAAAGGCAAATAGATGGGAGCGAAGACGAGGGCGTCTTGTAGGTTCATCTTGCGTCCTGCCTCCTAACGGATCAGCTGGAAAGCCATTATGGCAATGGCAAGACCATATCCAAAGAAGAGATCGCTGAATGTTCGGCCCTTGTTGGGAACGAAAGACAACAACTTGTGGGCTAGAGCGGTGTGATACAGGCGATACACAACAATTGCAATGATGATAGTGACCAAGCTCTTGGTAAAATCGCTATAGGGTGCGAATAGAGATACCTGTATCTGAGAGGAGCCGAGCGGAGAAAGTATCTGAATAACCCAATTTTGCAAATGCTTATAGAAGAAAAACCCAGCAATCAACAGGAAATCAAAGATGTAAAATGCACAGCGCAGAGAAAAACCGATGGATTTTTCCTGTGCAACCGTTTTTATTTTCTCCTTTGAGGGGAAAAAGATAGCACATAGTTTCAGATAAGCGACGACCGTTAAGACAGAGGTAATGGTGAGCATCTGGTTGGCTATATGTCCCTTTGTAACAGAGAGCAGTGCGCTCTTGCCAAAATATCCGATTGTAGGAGGAAGGGCTGCAAGGCTCAGAAAGGCGATGAAAAACGATATGCAAGTCAGAGGAATCTTCTCCCCTTGAGCTTTGAGTGCTTGGTTTGCTCCTCGCGCAAGAGCGAGGTCCTTGGTATTCAGTGCGTCGGTAGCTGTGCCGACGGTAAGAAAGAGCAGAGCTTTCGCCACAGCGTGACAAAATGCATACAGCAAAGCAAGTGAGAGTAAGAGTGCTCCTCTCTCTGTTCCTATCCCTTCCTTTACAGCAAGAGCGTAGGCTGTTACTACATACCCGATTTGGCTTACTGAGCTATAAGCAAGTAATCGTTTCGCATGATTTTCTCTCAGTGCAAACAGAATTCCCACGATTGCTGAGAGCCCTCCGGCGAAAGCCAGCACAGATCCAATGCGATAACTGCCAACGACCAATAAAAGCAACCGAACCAAGGCGAAAAGGGGGACCTTGATCAAAACTCCACTCAAGAGTGCACTCACCGGATGCGGGGCGGTGGAGTGGGCACCCACCAACCATCCTGAAAGAGGGACGATTGCACTGCGCAGCAGAGTCGATATGACAATGAGGACCAAGGAGAATTGAGCAACCAACAATTCTGAGCCCACAAGACTGTTTTTGACCGATGCGATTGCTTCATAGGAGAGGCTGCCGGTTATACGGTATAGACCAAACACGCCGATGAGGAAAAACACCATCGCAGTTGCACTGAACATGAGATAGTTGTATGAGGCTAGGATGGATTGCTCCTTGTCACTCGATGCAATCAAGACATAGCTGGTGATGCCCATCACTTCAAGACAGACAAAAAGGTTAAACAAATCAGCAGTCAGGCTGGTTGCTGCCACGCTCGAACATTGGATGAAGAAGACGATTGCAAAGGTGTCGCTATGTCTTTGGCCTTTCTTTCGATATAGGTAGATGGGTATGCTGACCGCCAGATGGAGTGCAATCAAAAGATAACTAAGCCCGTCAAAATGATAATGAATACCTATGGAGGTTTCCCAAGCTCCGATTACCGTTTCCATGTTCTGTTGGCTCATGACAAAAGGATTGAGCAAGAATAGGGCTGCTAAAGGTAAGAGTAAACCGACGACCCCTGCAACTCCCTGGAAGAAAAGCATTGTTCTCTCAGGGAAAAACACTTTTGCAGCCATCAAGAAAGCGGCACAAAACAAGGGTAGGTAGACTGGGGTAAGAAAGAGTGTATCAATGCTCACCTTGCAACCTCTTTGTAATCACTTCGATATCCAACGACCCTGTAGCCTTATAAAGACGTACTGCCAATGCCAAGGACAGGGCGGTGACACAGACTCCAATGACAATTGCTGTAAGCATCAGGGCCTGAGGAACCGGATCAACCATTGATTCTACTGAATCAGCAAGAATAGGGGCTTGGTCCCCAATCCTGCTTCCCTCCAGAATAAATAGAAGCACTGTCGCGGCATTGATGAGATTCAAGCCGAATACTTTCTTTATAATGTTTTTAATGCCTACGATGGCGGCAAATCCTGCTATGAAGAGGGCGAAGATGAGTATGCGTTCAAAGATCATGACGACCTCCCATCATGGCAATGCACATCGTCGCGATGCTGGTGCCAACCTTCAAGCCGATGATTATGTTCAGGAGGATGATGAAATTCGCAGAAAGGTCGGTTTCGGGTTTGATGGGGTTGCCGAAGAACCCTGTTTCAAAAAAGACTCCGCTGATTGAGGCTAGAACCAAAGCCAAAAAGGCTATTGCTTCTAGCCGTGAGAGCACTACTGTATTGGTGAGCTTGCTCTTAGTTTCAGTCCCCAATGCAAGAAATACGATTGAGGAAGCGACAATGACACCGCCTTGGAATCCCCCGCCTGGGGAGATGTGCCCATAAAGCATCACATAAAACCCAAAGAGCAGAACTATCGGGCCAAGTTTTGAGGAGACCACCTCCAGTAGATGGGTTCTCAGGGCATTCTTGGCTCGCTTCTCAGGTGGCAGGCAGAAGTGTACAGCTTCTTCCTCGATTGTATCCTTGCCTAGATTGACGAGAATGGCCATGGTTCCGGTGATTGCAACCAAGAGCACCAGAGTCTCTCCCAGTGTATCCATTGCACGATAGCCTAGGTAGATTGCGCTGACTGTATTGGTAGCTCCTGTATCTTCAAAGGCATGTGCAAACAGGTAATCACGAGCTCCTTCTGGCCAGCTATGTTCACTGATGATTACAACACCAACAACCAGACAGACAAGAAGTATAGCAATAATCTGTTTTGCAGTATTTATATACTTCATGAATCTTCCTCCCTTCGCTGGGTATGCCTGATAGCCCAAACAAAGATGATGGTAGTCACTCCAGCTCCTACTGCAGCCTCGGTGATTGCAACGTCAGGAGCTCTGAGCATGGTGAACAACAGGGCGCTGAGCATGCTCAGAGCAGAGAGCGCAATGATGGAGTGCAACAAGTCCTTGCAAAGCAGTGCATAGATGCCAAGGGCTAGAATCAAGGAGAGAATGAGGATGTTCACAGCTTCTTGTCCTCCTTCTGCATGGAGGAGCGTTGCTTGTTTGCATCATCGCTCTCCCAAATGAACTTTCCTACAATAGAAGAGCCTGTAGGAGCGGAAATCAAGAAGAATAGGATGATTACTACCATTCTCGCAGTACTTGCCACAGAAGGACTAAGTAGTAAAAGTACGATAAAATAGGAAAATACCGCAGTAGTCCCGCACAAGGAGCCTGCATGGAGTCGACTGTAAGGGTCCTTGAAGCGAAAAAGGCCGATAACCCCAACCAAACCGAAGGCTGTGCCTACAATGAAGGCAATAAGCGCCAGTATCTCTTTGATAAGCAGCATCATAGTTATTGTTCCTCCCGTTGCTTGAGAAAGCGGGTGATGGCGAGGAAGCCTAAAAAACCAAAGATGTCGTAGACCAAGGCCACATCAAGATAAAGGGTTCGTCTCATGCTGATACCCCAGAGAACCAAAAGAGCCAAAGAGACAGCACTCAGTACATTAAGAGCTACAAGACGATCGCTGCCTGTAGGGCCGAGAATCAGACGAATGATAGTCAGTAAGGCAAAGAAAGTAAGGGTATATTGCATTGCCTTGAGGATGTAGGCACTCATAGCCAAGTCCTCCCCAATGTGTGTTCAAGCTTCGTCTTGATGGCTTCTCCCGCTGCTTTTGCATGGGTTGTGGTGCATAATAGCCAGTGAACAGTCAGATGGTCGTCATTCAAATCCAAGGTCAAGGTTCCAGGGGTGAAGGTGATGCAGTTAGCCAATACCGTTCTTGCAAGATCCGAACGCAATCGAGTTCTGAAATGTACTATACGCGGATTGGTGTTTTTACTCATCACAGATCTTACAACCTGGAAGCTTGAGACATAGAGGCTCACTATCATCAAGAAGAGAAACCGGATTAAATGCCAGAATCGTGGTATGAAAAACCGGAGATTCCCTTCATGCTCCGGCAAAAAGATATGATACGTAAGGGCTGAGGTTAGCAATGAGGCAAACAAGCCAAAGAGCAGGTAAAACCCTTTTGCATCGGCAGTGAAGAGCACCCAGACAACGAACAGAAAGAGGGTGGTCAACGTAAAACGCAACAACGCCCAGATTCTTCGTATGTTCATTTATCGCTCCTTCTCTTCTAGTTCCTTGAAAAATTGCTCTGCTGTTGCTATCTCTAAAAAAGTATGTCTTATAAAGGGATTATGCAACAGGCGAGCGAGTCGGCTTAAAATCTTGAGATGGAAGCTGGCACTGCTTTGCGGGCCGATAAGCAGGAACACCAGCCGAATCTTTTGAGAGTCCTGAGCCCCAAGATCGAGACCCTCTGAGAGCCTCATGACTGCCATCAGGGTCTTTGTCATGGAAGGACATCTGGCATGGCTTATCGCACAGCCTTCTCCAACGCACACAGTGTTGAACCCTCTTTTCAAGACTATATGCATCAACTCTTCTGTGGCGATATCCGGGTGGCTCAGGGTGAGCTGGTCAGTCAATGTGTTGATGATTGCATCGATGGAATCTTCTGACCTGTCAAGCAGGATGCAGGAGGGATCGAGCAAATTGCTGAGTATCTGCATGGCTATACCTCTTCTTCTTCTCGCACCAAGCCGGCTGCCCAATCAACAGGTAAGGTGAACATAATGCCAGTGCCGGGGTTTTCCAACCCTCCGACAATACAATCCACAAGTTTTTTGGCTCGTTGCACGACCTCTTGGTCGCGCACCACTGAAATAATGGTCTTGTTGTAGGGCTTGTTGCCCTTCATAAAGTCCTTGAAACCCTCGAACAAGGGGACTTCATAGGTAAGAAATCGTCCCATGCCTTCACTGTCCAGTATGGTCGATCCTGTGATCCCCGCCTCTACATAGGCTTCCAGGACTTCTTCCAAGTATTCTTCGTTGTTCAGTACGAATACTAATAGTTTCATAGTTTGTTCCTGCTTCAGGTCGTGTAGGTGATGGTAGCATATCATATTGCAAGAGGTCAATTTGAATTCATATGCATAGCTTTTGAATATCTATGCATATTGTCAGTAAAGCTCTTGACATGCACCAAGTGCTGACGCTATGGTTTGTTGCATGAACAAGAATAATCGCCTTTCCCACCATCATCACCATATGCATAAGCAACCGTAGACAGGTGGGCTCTGGTACCTATACATACAGACCTCCGCATGTCGCGGGGGCTTTTTTTATATCCTGTAAGGAGTCAACTATGGCAGAAGTGCTACGAATTGCAATCCAGAAGAGCGGAAGATTGAGTGAGAAGTCTCTTGAAATCATCAAGCAATGCGGCATCAAGTTCGGCAGTGATGCACGGGTCCTCAAAGAGATGGCGACCAATTTTCCTTTGGAATTTCTGTATGTCCGTGATGACGATATCCCTTCCTACATCCGTGATGGAATTGCCGATATTGGAATTGTTGGAAGAAACGAGTATGACGAGCAAGCCATCGATCTTACGGTGCTGAAGGATCTTGGTTTTGCCAAATGTCGTCTGAGTGTGGCGGTCCCCCATGCATTTGCCTATACAGGCCTTGCAAGTTTGGAGGGAAAGCGTATTGCTACCAGCTATCCCAATATTCTTGGGTCCATTCTCAAAGAGCAAGGCATCAATGCAAGCTTTGTTCAGGTATCAGGCTCAGTTGAGATTACCCCGGCTGTCGGTGTGGCAGATGCTATCTGTGATCTGGTAAGCACCGGGGCAACCCTTGCCATGAATGGGTTGCGTGAGGTTGAATCAATCTATACGTCGACTGCTGTGATGATCGGGAGAAAGCAGTTGGGTTGTGAACAAAAAGAGGAGATTCTCAAGCGCCTGATGCTTCGCATTGATGCCGTCATGCGAGCTAGTTCCTATAAGTATGTCATCTTCAACCTTCCCGAAGAACATCTTGATCAAGTGGCACACATTGTAGGGGGCATGAAGAGCCCTACGGTAACAAAGTTGATGGAGGTTGGTTGGGTATCGGTGCAGATAGTTGTTGCTGAGGATACTTTTTGGGATGTCTTTGAACAACTTAAAGCCCTCGGGGCCCAAGGAATCTTGGTTACCCCGATCGAGAAGATGACCCAGTAGTCAAGGAGAAACAGATGGCATATCTCAAGCGAAGCTTCAATCCAGGAAGACAGGAGTATCAGGAGCTTTTAAAGCGTAATATCCAGAATAAACGGGAAGTAGCCCAGGATGTGAGAAACATCCTCGATGCGGTGAGAAACGAGGGAGATTCTTCTTTGTTTCGGTTCTCAAGACAGTTCGACAAGGCCGAACTCTCTTCTCTTGCTGTCAACTTGCAGGAATTGTCGGAGGCAGAATCGTTGGTCGATGCTTCTTTGAAGCAAGCTCTTCATACTGCCTATGATCACATCTACGCCTTCCATGCAGAGCAAATCGGACATGGCGAGCAGCTTGAAGTGGCAAAAGGGATTGAGCTGTCGCGCATGATCGTACCCATCCAAAGGGTGGGGCTCTATATTCCAGGAGGCACAGCTCCGCTGTTTTCCACCGTCTTGATGCTTGGGATTCCTGCCTTGGTGGCAAAATGTCCTTCTGTCGTACTGTGCACACCCCCGGCTAAGGATGGATCGATCCATCCAGCCATATTGTATGCTGCCAAGCTGTGCAACATCACTGAGATCTACAAGGTTGGGGGCGCGCAGGCCATTGCTGCAATGGGTTACGGGACCCAGACCATCAAAGCGGTGGACAAGATATTTGGACCGGGAAACCAATATGTCACTGAGGCAAAGATCCAAATCAGCAGTGAGTGTTGTGCCATCGACATGCCTGCAGGTCCGAGTGAGGTCATGGTGGTTGCCTCTATGGATGCAGATCCTTCTTTTGTTGCCAGTGATTTGCTCAGCCAGGCAGAGCATGGCACAGACAGCCAGGCGATGCTGATTGTCCATTCCGACCAGGAGCAAGGCTTTGCCTATCTCGATCGTGTTGAACAAGAGTTGGAAAAACAACTGGAAAATCTGCCAAGGAAGAGCTTTCTTTTACAAAGTCTTGCCGGATCGCGTGCCATTGTTGCTTCCTCGCTTCCCACTTGTGTACAGTTGGTCAATGCCTATGGACCAGAACATCTGATCATCAATCTTTCTGAAGAAGAGGATGAGCTGTTTGCAAGCAAGGTGGTGAATGCCGGATCAATCTTTATCGGACCCTACAGTTGCGAAAGTGCGGGGGACTATGCAAGTGGAACCAACCACACACTGCCCACCAATGGCTGGGCCCGCAGTTACAGCGGGGTGAGCACCGATTCATACTGTAAGAAAATTACCGTACAGAAGCTGAGCAAGGAAGGTCTGAAGAACCTCTCAGGGACTCTCTTCTGTATGGCAGAATCAGAAGCCTTGATGGCTCATTACAACGCTGTTGCTGTTCGTCTGGGAGGAGAGAGATGAGAGAGTTGCTCAGAGACAATATTGCCAACCTTATTCCCTATAGTTGTGCTCGAAATGATTTTACGGGAGAGGCTGAGGTCTATCTTGATGCCAATGAGAACTATCAGGATTTTGTGCAAAAGAAAGATGCCAACCGGTATCCCGATCCTCTAGCCTATGAGGTACGAAAGGCAATAGAGAGGCAGTTGGGTCTTCCATTTCACAATACTATTTTGGGCAATGGCAGTGATGAGTTGATTGATAATCTCTTTCGTTGTTTTTGTAATCCGGGCAAAGATTCAGCCTTGATAATGGCCCCCACCTACGGGGCTTACAAAGTATTTGCAGACATCAATGCTGTACAGGTTCACAGTGTAAACCTTAATCCCTCCTTCCAGATTGATTTTGAGGCACTCTCTTCTTTTTTGTCAGCAGAAAAGAATAATCGCAGAGAGGGACGATTGAAGCTGTTGTTCATCTGCTCTCCAAACAACCCCAGCGGGAATGCCTTCTCGCTCGATTCTGTCAAACGGGTGTGTGAACTCTTTGATGGTATCACCGTTGTTGATGAGGCATATTATGATTTTAGTGACAAGCAAAGTGCAGTGAGTCTGCTCAGGCAATATCCGAATTTGGTTGTCCTGCGAACACTCTCCAAATGTTGGGCGCTCGCTTCAGCACGAGTGGGTATTGCAATTGCAAGTGAAGAGATAATTGCGGTGTTTCGGAGTATGAAGTATCCCTACAATCTCGGAACCCCCGCCCAAGAGCTTGCCCTCAAGGCCTTGGAGGCAAAAGAGTCTGTAATGCAAGGACTTGAAATGATAAAAGAAGAACGCTCGCGCTTGAAGGTCGAGCTTGAAAAAATTCCTTGTGTAAAAACAGTCTTTCCCAGTGATGCAAACTTTTTTCTTGTCCGGGTAACTGATGCACAAAAGCTCTATCACTATCTTGCCCACAAGGGTATTATAGTGAGAAATCGCAGCACCCAGGTGCACTGTGAGAATTGTTTGAGAATCACCATCGGCAGCAAGGAGGAGAATGCCATCCTTCTTGAGGCCTTGGCTTTGTATAAGGGGGGAGAGGATGCATAAGCGGGTATTGTTTCTTGATCGTGACGGGATCATCGTAGAGGAGATGCAGGTAGACAGCCTTGATAAGATTCAATACATCCCAGGAGTGTTTGGAGCTCTTTCAAAGCTTCGTTCATCCGGCCGATTCTACTTTGCCATGGTGAGCAATCAAGATGGTGTGGGAACTCCCTCGTTTCCCCAAAAATCATTTGAGATTCCTCATAAAAGGATCCTTGAAACCTTAGCAGGAGAAGGGGTGATTTTCGATGCCCTTCACATCGATTATTCCCTGCCTGAGGACAACTGTCCGGGCAGGAAGCCCGGCGTCGGCATGTTGGGCGAATATATGACAGGTTCATACGACCTTGAACACTCGGTGGTAATCGGGGATCGCCTGACCGATGTACAGTTGGCAAAGAATATTGGATGCAAGGCAATCTGGTTTGCAGACCCGAAGAGGAAAGGAGAGCTTGATGACCAGCTGAAAGAGAGCTGTATCTTCATCAGCGACAACTGGGCACAGATTGCATCCTTTTTACTCGAGGACTCTCATTTGGCCCCAAGGATTGCTGGTCTGGAACGTGTGACCAAGGAAACCCAGATCCAGCTGAAGCTCAATCTTGATGGAGGCGGTCTTGGTGCAATCCATACCCATCTTCCATTTTTTGACCATATGCTCGATCAAGTATTGCGCCACAGTGGTTGTGATATATCGTTGCATGCAGAGGGAGACCTCATGGTTGATGAGCATCATACTGTAGAGGATGTCGGCATCGCCTTAGGGCAGGCTTTCAAACAGGCCCTCGGGGATAAGAGGGGCATCAACCGCTATGGGTTTGAGGTCCTTGTCATGGATGAGGTTCTTGCCCAAGTGGCTCTCGATTTCTCAAATAGACCATATTTACAATGGAATGTACCGTTCAATCGGGAGTATGTAGGCAGTTTCCCCACGGAGATGGTGCAGCATTTCTTCAAATCCTTCAGCGACAGCGCCTGTTGCAACCTTTCGATGCAGGTAGGAGAAGGGAATGCCCACCATCAGTGTGAAGCCCTTTTCAAGGCCTTTGCAAGAGCGTTGAAAAGTGCAGTGCATCGCAATCCTTATTGCGACGTATTGCCTTCCACCAAGGGGATGTTATGAGAATAGCCATCGTCAAATACAATGCAGGAAACACTCGTTCGGTATTGTGTGCCCTCAGACGCCTTGGGTACGAGGCTGAGATCACCGATGATGCAAGAGTCCTTTCCAAAGCAGATCGAGTCATCTTTCCCGGGGTGGGGGAGGCCTTTACTGCCATGGCCTATCTTAGGGAAAAAGGGTTGGACCAGGTTCTCAAGGCATTGGAACAACCCTTCCTTGGTGTGTGTCTTGGCCTGCAATTGATGTGTCAATCCAGCGAGGAACGCAATGTTGAAACCCTGGGCATCTTTGATGCAAGGGTGAGAAAGTTCTCAAACATGACTTCTCTGAAAATCCCTCACATGGGCTGGAACACCCTTGATTGCAGTGATGATGCAATTTTTACCGGGTTGCAGGCAAACAGTTGGTGCTATTTTGTACATAGTTATTATGTAGAGGCTTGTGATGATGCCATTGCCACCACAACATATGGCTCAACAGTGTTTGCCTCGGTATTGAGGAAGGACAATTTCTTGGGTTGCCAGTTCCATCCGGAAAAAAGTGCAGAGGTAGGTCAGCGCATCTTGAAGAATTTTGTGGAGGGCTGCTGATGAACCTGATTCCTGCTATAGATATTATTGAAGGCAAGGCTGTCCGTCTCAGCCAGGGTGATTATGCTACCAAAAAGATATACGCCTCCGACCCCCTTGATCTTGCAAAGCAGTTTGAAGATGCCAATTTGAAATATCTGCACGTAGTGGATCTTGAAGGTGCTAAGGGTGAGGGCATAGTGAACCTTGCAACGCTAGAACGCCTTGCAAGCAATACTTCACTGATCATTGATTTCGGGGGAGGCATCAAGAAGACAAAAGATCTTGAGGCCGCCTTCGATTGTGGAGCGACCAAGGTAACCTGTGGTTCTGTCGCGGTAAAAGATCCAGAACTGGTCCTTTCCTGGCTCGAGCGCTGGGGCTCGGATGCCTTGATCCTGGGTGCAGATGCAAAAGATGGCTTTATCAGGACCAGCGGTTGGTTACAGGAGAGCTCAGTCGAGGTTGGCCCCTTTATCGACTCCTATCTTCAAAAGGGAATGCATACGGTCATCTGCACCGATATAGCAAAGGATGGAATGCTTGCAGGTCCCTCTCTTGAGCTTTATAAAGTGCTGCTTAAAGACAGGCCAAAGCTCAAGCTCATTGCCTCAGGAGGAATTTCAACCATTGAAGATCTGCACGCTTTGCAAAAAGCAGGACTGGGAGGAGCGATTATCGGAAAGGCCATCTATGAAGGAAGAATCAGTTTGGACGCACTCAAAGCGTTCGGGGAGAATTAGTATGCTGGCAAAAAGAATCATACCTTGTCTTGATGTTCGTGACGGAAGAACGGTTAAAGGCATCAATTTCATCAATCTCAGGGATGCCGGGGACGCTGTTGAACTTGCAAAGACTTACAGTGCCTTAGGTGCTGATGAGCTTACCTTTCTTGATATCACGGCAACTGTTGAAAACCGTGGGACCTTTCGATCCCTCGTTGAGCGCATAGCCGAGCATATATCAATCCCTTTTACTGTAGGGGGTGGCATCCGCAACGCTGATGATGTAGCTCATTTACTTGATAGCGGAGCAGATAAAATTTCCATCAACAGCCAAGCGGTGGCCAAGGCTTCTGTCATCGATGAACTTGCACTTCGTTTTGGCTCTCAGTGTGTGGTGTGTGCCATTGATGCAAGGAGCAATAGTGCGATGGAGAGCGGCTATGAGGTTTACGTGCACGGAGGCAGGACCCCTACGTCTCTTGATGTTATATCCTGGGCCAAACAGGTATATGAGCGAGGCGCTGGGGAAATACTTTTGACCTCGATGGATTATGATGGCACGAAGGGTGGTTTTGCTGTTGACTTGACCAGAGGAGTATCAGAGGCTGTAGGAATTCCTGTCATCGCAAGCGGAGGGGCAGGGACCATGGAGCATTTTGAGAAGGTATTCAAGGAGGGCAAGGCTGATGCAGCCCTTGCAGCGTCGATTTTTCATTTTCATGAAATTGATATACCTGAGTTGAAGATTTTTCTTGAAAGACGTGGTATAACTATGCGTAAGCTGTAGCAAGGAGAAAGTTTGTATGGGTCTTGATTTTGAAAAACAGGGTGGTCTGATTCCCGCCATCATCCAGGATGCGGTAACTAGGAAAGTGTTGATGCTTGGCTACATGAATGAGGAAGCATTGAAGTTGACACGCGATCGCAACTTGGTCACCTTCTACTCAAGAAGCAGGCAAACGCTCTGGACCAAGGGAGAAACCAGTGGTAACTACCTTGAAGTGCGAGAAATCATCGAGGATTGCGATCATGATACTCTTTTGATCAAGGCAGTTCCTACCGGACCTATCTGTCATACCGGTAGTGATACCTGTTTTGCAGAGGAGAACGATCCTGAGCAAATCGGCGCAAGCGAGTTTCTCTTCTATCTCGAACAGGTAATCCACGATAGGAGAGATTTTCCCCAGGAAGGATCTTATACCAACCATCTTTTCAGCCGTGGGTTGAACAAAATTGCCCAGAAAGTTGGCGAGGAGGCCGTCGAGCTGATCATCGAGAGCAAGGATGAGAACAAAAACCTCTTCTTAGGAGAGGCTGCGGATCTCATGTATCACTTCTTGGTATTGCTTGCCCAGAAGAACATTGAACTCTCTGAGGTGGTCGATGTGCTCAAGGGTCGCCATAGCCGCTAGTAACCTGGTTTTCCGATGCCGAGCAGGATTTCTGTTCGGTTTTTTTTTACTCAGACGATGAAGCGAGCGTTTTTCAAGGAATACAGCTTGATGAAAGGAAAGAGTATTGGGGTGTTCTGTACATACCTTTGATACTCTTCATCCTTTTGATACCGGAGGTTTTGTCGTTTTTCCAATCGCTTTGCTCCACTGAGCATCACATACACAAGCAGTAGATATCCCGATATTGCAACGATGTATTGCAAGCCAGTGATCAATGCCCCAAAACCAGAGATCAAGGAGCCTGTCCAAAACAACACCTCGCCCAGGTAATTGGGACAGCGAACCCAGCGGTATAGCCCGGTACTGCAAAACCTCTGAGGGTCATGCACCTTGGCCTTGGCTTTTTGTCTGTCGGCGATGGTTTCAAGTACGAGGGCAAACAGCATGATTAGGATGCCTACGACCGCTGAGGCGAAGGCTTCCTTCCTGTTTTCCAGCCTATAGAGGACAGGACTGATTTGTGCTACATACAGTGATGAACAAGCAAGCCAGATTACCATCTTTACAAAGAATGGCATGGGTTTGTCTCCAAATTCTTTTGAGATCATGGCCCGGTAGGATTTCTGCTTGAGTTCTCTGATCAAGAGGAAGCTGCTGAGACGAAGGCCATAGGCGATGTACAACAGACAGAGCATCGAAGCTAGGAGTGTAACGCTGTCCTTATATTGCAAGAGCATCGTAAGAGAGCTTGCAGCAATGGCAAGGCCATAACCGATCGACATGAAATAGACAAATTTGTAGAACCCGATGGCCGAACTGACACAACAAACGAGATATATCACCAGCATTGTATCAAAAAAAGCACTTTGGAAGGCTTGTTGCAGGTTCATGTGTAATCTCCTTGAGCAATATACTCTTTGAAACTTAATGTTCCATACCGATGCTCTCCAACCAGATCATGAGTCAGCGTCCACTTTGAGAAACGGATGATAGCTTCTTTGCCGGTTGCTTTTTTCTTGTGTATGGCAATCAACAGAGAGAACAACCACAGTGGAGCATACGAGAATTTTGGTTTTTTCCCTGCTGCTTCAAAGAAGAGCTTTGCAATCTGTTTATAGCTGTAGGTCTCCTTGCCTCCGACCTCCAAGGTTTTTTGCTCATCACCGAGGTGCTCTGCAATAAACAGGGCAAGATCTCGTGTGTCAATCACATTTGCATAGTGGTTCTTTCTTCCAAGCAAGGTTACCTTCCCTTTTTCAATCATGGGTTTGAAAACCTTTGCTATGTCATAGAAATACCCAGTAGGCCGGATTATGACATACTCAAGGCCACAGCTCTTCAGCACTGATTCAAAACGAGCTTTCGTGTTGAGCATGGGTACAGAGTCATCAGAGTCAGCCTGTATGACAGAGACATAGATGAACTTCCTGACTCCTGCTTTTTTTGCCTCTTCAAGGAGATTGAGGTTTCCTTGATAATCGATATCTTCATTCGTATGCGTTTTAGAGATACCGGTGAGTCCTACTGTACTGATACACAACTCTGTATCCGCAAAGAGCCCTTGTAGTGATGATTTGTCTGTAACATCAATCGGCCTGAAACGGAAAGAACCAGAGGGTAGGGCAATCTCTTTTTCTCTGAGGTCGGCAGCGAGCACAGAATGCCCTAAGCCAACAAGGACTTTGAGAAGATCGCTCCCAAGCTTTCCAAAAGCACCAGCAAGAACTATGTTCATAGCATCTCTCCTGTTCTATCGTTGTTTTTCTTTCGAACGTTTATCGTTGATGATATCCATGTGTTCTTCTGTAATTTCTTGGACTGAATGCTCCCTCGCCCAAGCTACACAACCCTTCAGTGCGGTATTGAGGAAAATTCGGGGAACATTGACCAATTTGGCACAAGCTGCATCGGTAAAATGGACATCAGTTGCTATACGGTCAGCTGCGTAGCGAACCGATGCGACCGTTCCTTTTCTCATGGGCAAGAGTTCCGCCCTGGCTTTTCGGGCTCTGGCGTACCAGAAATATTTTGAATCGCGGTAGCCGTAATCGATGACCAAGCGTGGAAAGCTCTTGGCTCTGACTCCTTCGATGATGCTGCTGTGATAGGGCTCCTTCATCAGGATCTTGTCGATGCGCAGTATGAAATGTGCTCCAAATTCACTGGTGATCCCATTGAAATCATGGTAAGGAGGCTCATACCCATCAAGAAACCCTGGTTTGTCATCCTGTGCGTTATCGAGATGACGCATCCAGGTACATTCAAAGACCTGCACACTCTGGGATACTACCTTGGGATACTGTTGGTCCGGATGTTCCTTGGCCATCAAGCCTTCTTCAAGTTCAAAGCAACAGTCTTTCATCTTTTCGTCTACGGTGTCTCCCGGCCAGCCAAGTCGTACCGCTTCTTTGAAGTACTTGGTCTCATCGGTGATGAAATTGAGCGAACAGCGACCATTTTTTAGAAGGTGTTGGGCTGTATTGGATGAGTTGCGACAGCACAGAAGCATGGCATAGTACTCTTTTCCCCCAACATAGTACGGTTGTATCAAGGAATATGGCCCGAGATTGGTTCTTCCCTTTTCATCAAGCGTCCCGATCAGGACGGTAGGCATGGGGAAGAACGCTGAAGTCTGGTAAAAATTGTCTACGATGCGAAGGTCTTTAAAACTACTCATGCATTGACTCCTGTAAAAATACCTTGTCTATTATGAAACAAAGCTGGGAATATCCGATGTCCTTTTGTACAGCAGAGCAGAGGATCATCTCAGCAGTAAGAGGCACAACATCCGTCTCAGAGGTAAAGTGGAACCGAGAAACAAGGTGATAGAGCAATTGTTCTATCTGGGTTCTCAGCATCAGATGCCTTTGGTTGAAGTGGTCCGGGGTGTATCCGAGTTTTAAATAATCTTTCCAGATTTGTTCATAACAACGACAGAAAGCTTCGATTGCTTCATAGATAGTCTTTATTCCCTCAGAGAGGGTAGCTGCATTGGCACACCTTTCTTGCATGGTCTTTTGTACGAAAATCCAATCTTCCAACATGACAGAACCGACAAGCTCATCCTTGCTTGAAAAATAATTATAGATGGTACCTACTGCCAGGTTGCACTCTTGGGCTACAAGTCTGAGCGTCATTTCTGCATATCCATGTGCAAAGAGATGAGCTCTTGCTGTTTTGAGAATTCGTTTTTTTGCATCAGCAACGATCTTCGGCACTTGGCTATCCTTTATATGAACACGTTCATAATAAACTCTGAATGCATCCCTGTCAATGAAAGACCATTCCCTGATTTCTTTCTTGGTGGTATCCTGCAAAGGATTGAGGTGTTCACAATGAAACGTATTCTTCTGGTTGTAGTATTCGTAATTCTTTTGGTTGTTTTTGTTGTTATCATTCTTCGTGATAGATCGCACACCCCGCCGATTGTTGATCATCCAAACAGCATTGCTGAGCTTCAGAAGCTTTCCCTGGGTGATTTTGAGCAGTGGATCCTCATGCGTGGTAACGATAGGGACAATCCGGTGTTGCTTTGGCTCCATGGAGGCCCTGGCTCTTCCCAAATGCCTGTAGCGCATGCCTTGGATAAGGAACTGGAGAAAGAGTTCATAGTGGTGCATTACGATCAGAGGGGCGCGGGTAAGTCAAATACAGATGACTTTGATGAGAGCACCATGGTCTATGAACAGTTTCTCTCTGATGTCCATGAACTGACCCAATACCTGAAAAAAAGATTCAATACTGAGAAAATCTTTATCCTTGGACATTCTTGGGGTACGCAAATTGCCCTGGAAATGGCGAGCCGATTTCCTTCGGACTATCATGCCTGCATCAGCGTAGGGCAGGTGGTGAACCAAGCTCTGAGTCATCAGATTGCTCACACTTGGTTGCTTGAGACCTTGCAGAAAGAGAACAAGAGTCGTGACCTTGAGAAGCTGAAACAGCTTGGGGACCCGCCCTATACCGACCATAAGACGTTCGTGACATTCATCCAAATGGTTGATCGCTACAAAGGCAGTTTTGATGTGGGGTTTGCGTCTCTTGGATGGATGGCCTTGCAATCACCAGAATATTCAGTGAAGGATCTGCTTCGTTGGCTTAAAGGTTCCAATCGAGGCAGCGGTGTGATGTGGGATGAGGACCAATACCGAAATTTCAACGCTATGAAGGATATTCCCTCAGTATCCATCCCCCTGTATTTTCTTCAGGGAAAAGATGATTACAACACTCCGTTATCAGCTGTTGAACGCTACTATGAGGTCCTTGATGCTCCGAAGGGCAAGCACCTGATTGTTTTTGAATCTTCAGCACACACCCCCTTCTTTGCTGAACCTCAAAAGTTTTCCAGTACCTTGTTTGCAATCAAGGAGGATGTCATATAGAGGTGAACGCTTATTTTTTTCGTATGAGCTCATCATAGGCATACCAGCCGGTCAGTATTGCAGTAGGAATGCCGGCAGGACTGTATGCCCATTGGCCGCATTGCATGACTGACGGTATCGGCGTTTTTACCGATGCTGGTATTTTGGGTAACTTGCTTACAGCAGGGGACGGTTGTTCAAAGGTCCAACCTGTTATACCACCCTCGCTGTTGTTGAACCTGGTCTCAAGACTTAGTGGGGAGGCCGAGAACTTGAGCTCTATTGTTTCAAGGAGTCCGCTGAATATTGTCTGGTTGAGTATTTTTATCATCTGCTCTTCTACGTACTTTTTGAACTCTTCATACCATTGTTGGTCAGAAACCAGCCGAACCAAGTCATACTCAAGTAGGAAACTGATCACCAAGCCGGTTTTTCCCTGAGGAGAGAGGCTTGGATCTCTGAGTGAGGGAATCGAGATTTCATAGGTCGTCAAGGCGCAATAGGTCTGTACCCATGAGAGTATTTCTGCTTTGGTACTGTTTAATCCATTATCCAACAGTGTTTTTAACTGTGACAGATGTGTTTGTCCCAAACCCTGTTTTGACGGGGTATAGAACAGATGTGCTTTTGTTCTCTCTGCAAAGGCTTGAGGTTCTTGTTCCACTCCGAGGAACAGGGTGAATACCGAGTCACCTCCTCTGCTTGAGAATACTTTCTCAGCCTGCTTGCCAATGGCGGCGACAGCCTTCGGCTCCAGCATGGAGGTGTCGAGATTACGATAGAGAAATTTCAGATCGCCGCACCACAAGAGTGTTTCGTAGCTGTAGGCTTGTCCCTTGTCGTCCAATACCTGTTTTTTGGCCGCAAGAACATTTACAACTTCAGTGTTTAGCTTGAACGTAGCGCCTAGGTCCTGAGCTTTCTGCTGGAGTTTTATGCTCAGCTGTCCTGTGCCTCCTTTAGGGTAAAAATAGTCTTGGTAGACAAAGAAATATCCTAAGGCAAAGAAGGCAGGAGTCTTTTTGAAGAAGTGTTGGGCGATGATATCCACCAGACTCTGGTTTGAAGTCAATGCCTCTAAGTATGATTCGATGGGGGTCTGCAATTTTTCCATGCGCCGTACCGCGATGATAAACCTTCCGAACCAAGGCAGCAGTTCCTTGAATAAATATTGCTTGTCTTGTCGGAAATTTTTGAAGACAGGGTTCTCAAAGCCGTAGATGACCTGCATCTCCTTGTAGACTTTGCGAATAACTTTGCTGATCTTTTGAATGTCTTGTTTGTTTTGAGGATACAGTCTTTGTAGCAGGTGTTGATAATCGATGAGACTCTGCTCTCCCTGCATCGGTATGCTGTCTTGTTCAATACCCAGTGATACTGGACTTTCCAAGAGCTCCATCTCTATGTCAAGCTCGGCGAGCATTGGCTTGATGATGCCTGAATTCTCAATTGATCGTGCCCCTGCATCAAAAACATATCCGTTACGGGAGAATGATTGCAGCAAGCCTCCGCAGTTTGGGCTTTTTTCCAATACCAAGACTGATTTTCCTGCTTTTGCAAGATATGTCGCAGCACTCAAGCCAGATAATCCGGCTCCTACGATGACCATGTCATAGTGAGGTATGTCCATTACAGTCCTCCTATTGTTATGCTGCTCTCCCATAGGTTTTGAGCCACAGCCCTGTCAAGGGCATGAGGGGCAGGGATTTCCTTGGTGGTGAAGTTGAAAAACTCTCCGCTGGTTTTCGCCACATCCTCTGAGACGGCTAGATAATAGATTGCTTGGGCTGAAAGATGCGGGTCTCTTGCAGTGGGATTGATCAACAGATGCTTGAAAAATTTGTAGATGCGTCCGTTGTTCTCTCCCATATTGGTCTTAACATCGCCTGGGTGCATTGCGTTGATTGTAACGTTGCTTGTCTTGAAGTAGGTGTTAAATTCAATCATGGAGAGCAACTGTGCTGTTTTTGCGGACCCATAGCTTTTCAGTCCGCTATAGCGCTGCTTGTTCCAACGAAGATCATTGAGCTGCAAGCCTTTGAGAGCGAAGCGGTGTCCTTCGGAGTTGACCAGTATGATTCGTGCCTGATTTTGTGCTCTCAATTTTTCTTTCAATCGATAGTTGATGATGAAGGATGAGAGATAGTTGACCTGAAAGACCTCCTCGATGTCATCATCGGTAAAGCGCTTTTTCGTATTGTAGACGCCTGCGTTATGGATCAGGATATCAATATCCTGTTTGAGATTTGCCAGCATGTGTGCGCTTTTGTGTATTTGGTCCATATGGGCAAAATCAGCGATGAAATAATCGCATGTTACTTGGTATGTCTGTTCAATTTCTCGCTTGAGTTGCTCTGATTTCTCCTTATTGCGGTTGATCAGGAGCAACTGTGCTTTATGTGAGGCAAAGAGTTTTGCTGTTTCATAGCCGATACCGCTGGTGGCTCCGGTAATGACGACCAGCTTGCCGCAAACATCAGTTGTCTCAGTCTTGGGTATCGACTTGTTGTTTTTAATCATTGCGGCAATATTGGACCATTTGTATTCTTTGAGATATGGGTTCATTGCGTACTCCCTCTTACCCGAATTTTTTGTGCATGAATTTGCGATAGGCTTTGTTGAATCGAGGGATATTGTCAAAGATGTCTCCCCATAGATCATAATAATCACGTTGTTCGACTATTTTGCCTTCGTCATTCAAAGTCACCCGGCTGCAACCGAACACTGATGAGTTGGGATACTTTTTAAAGCTCAAGCTCATCTCCCACTCAAGAAAGAGTACATTGCCGTTATGGGCAATATTCTTGATTTGCATTTTGAGGTTGTTCGATCGGGCGATCAGGCGCTCGGTCATGGCTTTAAACTCAGTAATACCGTAAATTTTTTGCACTGAATCCCAGAAAAATATGTCCTCAGCATAATAGGGTAGGATGTGTGACCAGTCTGGTTTTCCTTCGGTGTTGTAAATATTGGTCCATAAGTCCCTCAGCTGTTCTTTACTTGTAATAACATATTCCATGTACTGTGAGTGTCTCCCTTTGTAATTGTAACAGTTATAGCATGGTTTTGCGAATGAAAGTACAAAATTGAGGTTTCTTGCGTACAGGGGCCGCTGATTTTTAAATTTGTCCTTTCATGGATGTTTCCTAAGGGACAATTATTGACAAGAGAGAAACTTTAATTTAATGTTTGACTAATAAGATAGAAATAGTCAAATGGTTTTAGGGAGCAGGATATGCCGAAAGCGCTATCGAGTCAGGAGCGAATGTTCATACAGGCTCGGTTGAAAAAGGAGGCTTGTGCAAGCCTCAAAGTCTTGGGAGTAAGAAAAACCACTGTGGATGAACTGGTTAAGAGGGTGAACATTCCAAAAGGTACCTTCTATCTCTTCTATTCGTCCAAGGAACTGTTGTTTTACGAGGTGATCATGGATTTTCATGATGAAATTCAAGAAGCTTTACACGCTTCGTTGCAGAACAGCAAACAACCGCTGGATTCACAAGCTCTTGCAGATCTTCTTTTTGCCTTGTTCAAACGAGTTGATGCGTCATTTCTTGCTACCTTGATACAGAACAAGGAAATGGAGCTCATTATGAGGAAATTGCCTAAGGAGGTAATGGCACAGCATGCACAGACTGATGATATGAGTATGCAGTTGTTTCTCTCTCTCTTGCCTGTAGAGCTCGATCAGGCAGAGGTCAGGGTTTTCAGTGCTGCCCTGAGGGCTATCTTTCTTACGATGCTCTTCAAACAGGAGATCGGCGAGGATGTGTTCGATGATGCAATGAAATTGATGCTTGAAGGTATCGTAGTTCAAATTTTGAAGGATAGGTCAGTATGATAACAGTAGAAAATCTTACATTCAGCTATACCAAGCAACCGTTCATCAAGGATATGTCATTTTCTGTGCAACCGGGAGAAATCTTTGGGTTCCTTGGCCCATCGGGTGCTGGCAAGAGTACTGTACAGAAGATCTTGACCGGCTTGATAACGAAGTACCAGGGCCGGGTTGTAGTGAATTCCGTTGAGCCAAAGCGCCGTAATTCTTCATTCTATGAGCAAATCGGTGTTGATTTTGAGGTTCCCTGCTTATTTGAAAAGCTAAGCGCACGGGAGAATCTGCGGTATTTTGCATCTTTGTATAAGCATACCCTTGCACTAGAGCCGTTGCTTGCTTCGGTAGGACTCTCCTCTGAGGCTGACAAAAGGGTGCACGCCTATTCGAAGGGAATGAAAAGTCGATTAAATTTCATCAAGGCTTTGCTTCACGAGCCGGCCATCCTTTTTCTTGATGAGCCCACAAGTGGACTCGATCCCTCGAATGCAAGAGTCATGAAGGATCTTATTCTTCGTCAACGGGACAAAGGTACCACCATCTTGCTTACCACTCATAATATGTACGATGCAACAGAGCTGTGTGACCGGGTGGCGTTCATTGTAGACGGACAGATCCGGGCTTTGGACAGCCCTAGGAACCTGATCATGCAAAAAGGGGCTGTTTCTGTTAGCTATACCTATAGTAACCAAGGGATAGAGTATCATCGCAGTACCCAATTGTCCCAAATCAACGAGGATGTCGAGTTGCAGGAAGTGCTTAAGAATAATCTTCTTCTGAGCATCCATAGCAGTGAACCTACGCTCAATGACATCTTTACCGAGTTGACGGGGAGGAAATTGCAATGAGATTTCTCAATGTGCTCAAAGCAGATATAGCCTTTCAGTATCGCTATGGTTTCTACTTCGTCTATGGTCTCTTCACCTTGGTCTATAGTACCGTTTTGCAGTTGTTGCCTGAAGCTTGGAAGGTGAGAGCGGCTATGATAATGATTTATAGCGATCCTGCAATATTAGGACTGTTTTTCATGGGAGCCATTGTTCAGTTTGAGAAGGATGAGCATACCTTGCACAGCCTTGCCGTCTCGCCGCTGAACGTTGAAGAGTATGTTCTCTCCAAGCTTTGTTCCTTGTCTTGCATTGCTGTCCTCGTTGCATTGGGTATTGCAGGATTTGGCACCATTATCGAAAATCCTCTACGAATCGGCAGTGCCGTCTTCATCGGTTCCTGTTTGTTTTCGGCAATAGGTTTGGTTGTCGCGACGAGGGCTCAGACTCTCAATCGGTTCATCCTTGCAACGATACCATGGCTGTTGGTGATTACGCTTCCCGCCTTTGTATATATTGTGCGCCCTGATTCTGTGTGGATGCTGCTTCATCCAGGAATTTGTCTCATAGAGATCTGCCTTTTCGGCAACCACCTGCTAACAGCTACGATCTCTCTTCTGTTTTGGACTGTCGTGGTGGTATGGTTTTCTATCAGGGCAACCAAGGTTTTTTTCAGCACCTTGGGAGGAGGGTCATGATGAGAGTTGTGGTAGTATCATGGGTGATGGTGGTGCGTCAAATCCTTAAGGATGGCATGTTGCTTGCTGTTTGCTTTGCTTCCATTCTTGCAGGAGTGTTTTTCAGGTTTGCCATCCCAAACCTCGAGACGTTGCTTTGCAGTTTTTTTGCAGTCTCATCTATCTTGCAGCCATATTATCGGTTATTCGATCTGTTATTGATGATTCTGACCCCCTATATGATTTGTTTTGCCTCTGCCATGGTCATGCTTGATGAGCATGAGCAACAGCTGACACGGTATCTCTCTGTCACTCCTTTGCAGACTCGAGGGTATCTTGTTTCCCGACTAGCAATTCCAGCAGTAACAGCAGGATTTATCTCTCTTGGTGTCCTCAAGCTCTTTCATCTTACAACTTGGACTGTTGGACAGCAGGTAGCAATGAGTGTACTCTGCTCCTTGACGGCGATCATTGCTGGTTCAGTGATATTCTCTCTTTCACGCAATAAAATAGAGGGGATGGCAATGGGCAAGCTTTCCAGCCTTTTGTTATTGGGCTTGCCGATTCCCTTTTTATTTCATGACAACTTCCAATATCTTTTTAGCTTTCTTCCTTCTTATTGGATGGCCCGTTTTGCCCTCGAAGGCTCTCCTATGTTCTTTCTCTTCTCTCTCATTTTGTCTC
Organism: uncultured Sphaerochaeta sp.; assembly: GCA_964547185.1. GTDB lineage: Bacteria > Spirochaetota > Spirochaetia > Sphaerochaetales > Sphaerochaetaceae > Sphaerochaeta. The sequence goes on along the minus strand of CAZJMG010000017.1, from coordinate 35,124 downwards.
TTGCAACAATTCCTTATTTCTATGCTCGTGTGCTCAGGAAGATTATATAAGAAGTCATGGTGAGGTAGACTCAATATCCTTGACAGAGAGTGTGGCTATAACTGCATAACCTTCTTCTTGATACAAGACTTGGCCACAGGTAATAGGAGCCGAGAAGCTCAACCTATAGAGCTTGTCCAGCAAGCGGGGCACGTCTGCCTTTGGAATCGGTTGGTCTGTTTTTACCGGGGCCCGGTTTTGGAGCCCCCCTGTAACTCGGACGGTGGCTGTCACGATCCGCTTAGGGGCTATGTATTCATCCTTTGCGTAGGTCTCTCCTCGAGGACAACGGTTTCCTTCTACTCTTATCAAGGTTTTATCCTGTGTAAATAAGGTGAGATTGCACCCTATGGGGCAGGCGATGCAGGTCATGGGGATTTCTTTGTTCATTTGCATGGACTCCTTCAGGATACTGATATCTCGAGGCTGTTGTGCGTGTTCAGCTCCAGCAACTCTTCAGCTCCCAACTTTTGGGGGTCAAAGGTATATGAGATCATCTCTGATGGTTGCACGTGCCGAAGCTTGATGCTCTTTACTACTGTATTATTGCATCGAACTTCCAACGTAGCCGAATTTTTGACGATCAAGGGACGTAAGTACATCTTGCTTGGTTCTTCAAGGTTCATCGCATTGGGCAATACATATTTTACATTACCTCCAGCCTTGAGTTGTATCGGACATTGAAGGGTTTTTCCTTCAATGTAGTCTGCTGCAAAGTTGCCACAACGCATTGCTTCTTCGCTCACATAGTCAACAAGATCATGCACATGCAGGACATTTCCACAACTGAAGATCCCGGGTATCTTGGTCATAAGATTTGCATCAACCCATGCCCCTCCTGTCTCTGGGTTAAGGTTGAGGTTGATGCTCCTTGTTATCTCATTATCGGGTACCAATCCGACGGAGTAGAGTACTGTATCACAAGCGATTGCAAAACTCTTGTCTTCATTTGGTCTTCCGTCTTCCAAAGGCGTGACGCACACTGATTCAACTCTATCCTTGCCACGGATTTCACTCACTATGTGAGACAGGTATAAGGGGATGTTATAATCATTCAGGCATTGTACGATATTTCTGGTCAATCCGGCCGGGTTTGGCTGTATTTCTATCACTGCCTTCACTTTTGCACCCACCCACGTCATTCTTCGAGCCATGATCAGCCCGATATCTCCCGAGCCTACTATGACCACCTCTTTCCCTGGGATGTATCCATCGATATTGACCAGTCTTTGTGCAAGGCCGGCTGTAAAGACACCCGAGGGTCTGGTCCCCGGTGTGTTAATATTACCCCTGTTACGCTCTCTGCACCCCATTGCCAGGACAATTGCCTTTGTTTCAATCTCAAGGATGCCTTCCTTGCTGTTGCAGGCGATTACCACCTTTTTGTCATCTTTTTGCTGTAGTTCAAGCACTGTTGTATTCAGTTTGACAGTGATTGGAGATGATGCAACCTGTTGTGTGAATCGTTCTGCATACTCGGGACCTGTGAGTTCCTCCTTGAACTCTTGCAGGCCAAATCCGTTATGGATGCATTGGAGCAGAATTCCTCCCAGCTGAGGTTCTCGTTCGAACATGATTACTGACTTTCCTCGCTTCGAAAGAGTAACAGCTGCTGCCATTCCCGCAGCCCCTCCTCCGATTACAACGGCATCATAGGTCTCATAGCGCATGGTTATCCTCCACCGCAAGATTTCCGACTTGCTCTGAAGCAATGTAGCTGTTTGAGCCACGTTTGGTTATTTCTGCTATCGTCAAACCTGTCTCCCGTTCGATGATCTTGAGGATTCGATGGGTGCAAAACCCTCCTTGGCAGCGGCCCATCTGAGCCCTGGTGTAAAACTTGATCCCATCGAGTGTGGTGTGCCCGTGACGAATGGCGCTGATGATTTCCCCTTCGCTTATCTTTTCACACCTGCATACAATATCTCCGTAGGCAGGATTCTGGGCGATAAGGGCGTCTGCTTCTAGAGGTGAGAGGTCGCGTAGGCGGGGAACTTGTTCAATGTAGGGATCGTAGTGTGTTTTCTCCAACATTGACAAGCCTGCTTTTTTCAGCAGCTCCTTGACATACTCGGCAATCGCCGGGCTTGCGGTAAGACCTGGACTCTGTATGCCGGCAACTTGGATCAAGCGTGGTGATTGTTCTGATATTGCGATGTAGAAATCATCACTTTCCACCAAAGGCCTCACTCCGGTGAAGCTGGTAATTACATCACGTTCACTCACCACCGGCACCAAACGCCGTGCGTTGTAGAATACCTTCTCGAAGTTTTCCTTGCTTGTGGCAAGATCATCCTTGCAGGTAGTGGGTTCGCTAGTTGGCCCGATCATGGTGGTGCCTTCCACAGTCGGAATGACCAATGTTCCTTTTGAGTGAGCAGAGGGTACAGGAAACAATACTTTCGAGGGGTAGGCCTTGGCGTTTCTGTCCATCAAGAACTCTTCTCCCTTGCGCAGGCTGATCGTAAAATCCTCGGCATTGAATAGCTTTGAAACGGTGTCGGCATGGACTCCCGCTGCATTGACAACATATCGACTGATGATCTCCTCTCCTCGTTCGTTGCGTAGCAGGTAGTGATTTTCTTGTTCCGTTACGCCCACTAGATGCCAATCAGTGAGCAATTTTACCCCGTTGCGGACCGCCGACTCGACCAAGGCAAAGACGAATCGATACGGCTCTATGATGCCTCCGTTGGGGGCATGCAATCCTCCTACGACATCGGCATTGAGTTTGGGTTCCAAGGACAGAAGGCGTTCTCGATTGCACAACTCGATGCCCACTGCATGGTTTGCTACTCCTTGTCGGTACAACTGCTCCACCGTTCTCATTTCTTCGTCGCTGAATGCTACTACCAGAATGCCGCATCGGCTGAACGGAAAATGTAGTTCTTCCTTCAGTTGGTCGAACATGCGGTTGCCAAGACACTCAAGTCTGCTTTTCAGCGTACTCGATTTATGGTGAAACCCTCCATGGATGATTCCTGAGTTAGCTTTTGAAACACCGAAGGAGACATCCACTTCCTTGTCTATCAAAGCGACGTTCAATGCATACGAGGAGAGCTTTCGAGCAATAGCTGATCCACTTACTCCCGCTCCGACTATTACCACATCATATATGCTATCCATAGCAACCTCTTTTAACCATCAATAATAAGGCTGAATAGGGTAATTGTACACCTCAATTTCTCGTTCGTTTTTGCTCGTTTTTCATCTTGTACATGGCCTTGTCAGCTCGGTGCAACAACACTTTGCTGTCTTGGCCTTGTTCTGGGTAGATGGCTATTCCAATGGAAGCATTGATGATGTACTGAACAGGACCAAGGTCAATGCTTGTGTGTAAAGCTTTTAAAATGGCAGTAGCTGTCTTTTGGCTGTCCGTGTCTGAATGGAGCAACACAGCAAACTCATCACCTCCCAATCGTGCTGCAAAATCAGGGTCTTTGATCAGGGTTTTCAAGCAACTGCCGGCATGGTTCAACACTTTGTCTCCAGAGGCGTGTCCATACGTGTCATTTACCGCTTTAAATCCATCAAGATCGATATAAAGAAGAGAAAAGGGTTGTTTGTTGTCTAACCACTGCTCCAATTGTGCAAAGAAGAATCTTCTGTTGGGCAGGCCTGTGAGTAAGTCGTAATGAGCATATCGGTAAAGATTCTGTTCAAGGAACTTAAGGTCGGTAAGGTCGGTTGCCGAACCTACAATGTACTGTATCCGATCTTGCTCAAAGATCGGTGATAAGGTGGTCCGCCAGTATCTCTTTCCCTCAGGCAATGCTAATTCCTCTTCATAGGTAATGGCGCTTCTTTCTTCGACGCATCTGTGATAGTTTTGCGCAACAACATCCCCCATCTTCTTGCCAAGCAACTCTTGAGGTGTTTTGTTTTGTATATCTGCAAGTGCTATTCCCGATTTTTTCTGATGGGCGTGGTTGTTGCGGATGAATTGGAACGTCCCATCTTCTAATACCTTCATGAGAAACATTGCATCTTGAGTGCCATTGAAGACAGTTTCAAATTCAGAGGCTAATTTTGCTATTTCTTGTTCAGCTATTTTGAGCTTTGTAAGGTCGGTATGCGCCCCCAGCATTCTCAGGGCTTTCCCCTCCTTGTCTCTGATAGCCATTCCCCTGCACCGAATCCAAACGGTACTGCCGTCTTTATGTTTGTAGCGGACTATCTGGTCATAAGGATAGGAAGGATCTTGACAATGTTTTTCCAGGTTTACAGAGGCAATTTGTAAATCTTCTTCAAAGATGATGTTTTGCCATTCTCTGGATGCGTGTTCTTTTTTATCAGGGTCATAACCCAAGGTCTCCCAAAACTTGGGACTCATCCACTCTTGTTCAGGGTTTTGCAAATCCCAGTACCAGATGCCATCCAAGGCTCCTGTTTGAATGAATTCAAATATCTGAGTATCAGAGGCTATGAGTGCATATAGCTCAGCCTTGAGATAATGTTCTTTCATATCACTATCCAGTATAGCGCAGCAATGATGCTTTTCAACAAGAAACACAATATGGAATATTATAAAATTATTATAACCACTAAAATATTCCGAGAAAAGAATACTATAACAAAGAAAGAAAAAACCGAAAACCCACGCTGTACAAGGCACAACCTATACCCTAAACTGTTTCATATGAGCATATCGGTAAAAATTGTGCAGGATAAAGAATCGTTGCAACACTACAGCAGAGAGTGGGAAACGTTGCTTTCCGATTGTCCTAGCGCGGCTCCGACGCAGAGCTATGCTTGGATTTCAGCGATGCTTTCTCACGATATACCCTCCGATTGCCCTTGGTATTGTCTCTTTGCTTTTGCAGATAGTCGATTGGTGGGCCTTTGGATGCTTATATTTGAATCGGAGAGAAAATTCGGTCCCATACGGATCAAGCGCTTCAGGAATCTATACAGCGGTTTTCACACTACACATGTTGACGCCTTGGTCATGAAAGGGTACGAGCAGGCTTTGGTTGCAATGTACCGTGCGCTGAAGAAGCATACAAAGGCCATTCCCATTGTGGCAAGCAAAGCAATCGCCATGGAGGGAGGCTCTCTTAGTGCGATACAATCTCTTGGAAACGTATTTCTGCAGTACAAGATCAGCTCTGCGTATCATGAGGATGTGTTAGAGATTACCCAATCTCCAGAACAATATTTCAGTACTCTGAAAAGTAAGTTTCGAAGGGAAATACACAGACAAGAACGAAATATGGGAGCGTTGGGCACGTTGCGGTATGAGATAGGGACAACCGTGGGTGTTGATGACCCTCTCTCTGTTTTTCTTGACTTGGAGCATAGTGGTTGGAAGGGTAGAGAGGGTACGAGTATTCGTGCCCATCTCAATGACGAGCAGTTGTTCTGTGAAGCAGTGCAAGATTTCGAAAAACACTCGATGGTGCATTGGGCCTTCTTGTATATAGGGGACAAAGCTGTTGCAGGACAACTGGGAGTGGTGGTGAACGCTGTACTGTATCTTTGGAAAGTAGGCTACCGACAAGAGTATGCAACAATGGGGCCTGGTAATGTTCTGCTCTATAGGGTACTGGAGCAGATTCATCAAACAAGACAGTACCGAAAAGTTTCTTTCATGAATGAACGCTCTTGGCTTTCTCCCTTTCAACCGACAAAACAGCAACTCGTCGATTGTACCATTTACAGAGCAATCCCTTTCTTGTAGAGGTGCTTAGGTATTGTAAGGTATAAAAAGCCCAGTTTGGGATCTGATTGGAAAAAAATCTGGAATGATGATATTCTGGACAAATCTATAGCAACCATGCTTCACCCAGAAAAACCCCAACTATAGGAGCCATGCATGAACAAGATTGTAGTCCTTGATGGATATACCCTGAACCCTGGTGATTTGAGTTACAGTGCTCTTGAAAAACTCGGAGACCTGACTGTGTATGACAGGACAGCTCAAGATGATGATCTTATCCGAGAGAGAATCGCCGATGCTCCCTATGTGTTTACGAATAAGACTGCACTCAATGAGCAGGTCATGCAGTCTTGTCCAAATCTTTTGTTTATCGGTGTTCTGGCTACAGGGTACAATGTAGTGGATGTAGTCTCTGCAAAAAAACTGGGAATAACTGTAAGCAATATTCCTACCTATGGTACTGACGCTGTTGCTCAGTTTGCCATTGCGCTCTTGCTGGAAGTATGTCATCACATAGGACATCATGATCAACAGGTGCATGCAAAGAGGTGGGAGCAGAATCCTGATTGGTGTTTTTGGGATTATCCACTTATAGAGCTTTCTGGAAAGACAATGGGAGTCATTGGTCTTGGGAGAATTGGTCAAAAAACAGCTCAAATAGCTCAAGCTTTAGGTATGAGCGTTCTTGCCTATGATACCTATCAGGTCGAAGAGCTACAGTCAGATACCCTTCGCTATGTCAGTTTGGACGAGCTGTTTCGACTCTCTGATGTAATTACACTCCATATTCCTCTGTTTCCTGAGACTCAGGGAATTATCAACAAAGACTCCATCGAAACGATGAAGGATGGCGTGATCATCATCAATAACAGCAGAGGACCTCTTATTGTCGAAGAGGACCTTGCTCGAGTATTGAACAGCGGCAAAGTGCGTGCTGCAGGCTTGGATGTCGTATCGACAGAACCGATCAAGGCTGACAATCCACTTTTGCATGCAAAAAATTGTATTATCACTCCGCATATCAGCTGGGCCCCGAGAGAAAGCAGGCAGCGACTGTTGGATATCGCCGTAGAGAACCTACAACAGTTCATCAACGGCAATCCTATACATGTGGTCTCTTGATGGGTGTTTCTAGGCCGAGACGGTAAGACGTCTCGGCTTAGAGGGTATTCAGATAGCCATGTTCCATCAGAAGCTTCTGAAACGCTTTCTGGTTTCCTTTCTTTACTACCACATTGTTTCCTTCCGCCCTTATCACCAATTTTTTAAAGGCCGGATCGGTGGAAAACATGCTCCGAATTTCAGGATCATCGGGAAAAGAGTAGAGCAATACCTGCTCTCCACGGGTAAACAAGAGGGAACGTTTCTGGATGGAATCAAAGAACTGAAGCCACCGCTCAGAGGGTTCAGGATCAATGATCAGTTTGAATTTCTCGATGCGTTTGAGAATTTCATTGGAAGAAGTACACCCCTTGATAAAGGAAGCCTCGGTAATTCTATATCGCTCCACACCCAGGGGAATTCCTATCTGATCAAGAAACAATCTTCGTTCCAAAGATTTTCCTTTGAAGGTCACCAGCAACAGTTCGGTATCGGTTATGGTCTCAAATACCTGTTCTTTTTGCTGTGGGCGTTCATCTACCATGTTCAAACACCAAGCTCCAAACGAGGTCAGACGAACATATTTCAATGCTTCATAGGGAGTAAGAGGGAATTGTTTATCATTCTTGGTAAGTAGGAGCTCTGGCTCTGTTTCGGCAATATCGAGTATGCCGAGCGAAGCGAGAAGATATATATAGGCAAAGAACAAGGGACGTTCGAACAAGACCCTTTTCAATACTCCACTAGGATGAAAGCCTTTGTCCTCATAGGTTACGTATTGAGCATACGGTAATTGGATTTCTTGTCCGCGGATGTACAGCACAGAATGTAATACCTCCTGATTATGAAATCGCATGGAAAATCCACAAACCAAGAATGATAAGAAAAGTTCTTCGACTGAGTACCAACCTTCGCCAATCTGCAAACCCGAGAGAACTTTGGCAACTCCTTTGCGGGCAGCTTCATCAAGTGCTACCGAGTAGGAGTATCCACTATTCAAGCTGCATTGGTCCAATAGGGCGAAGTACTCAAATTGAGCGCCATAGGGCAGATTTCCCCTTGGGCGGTTCTCAAAGAACATCCGCTGTACGAGGGTTTTGATCGATAACAACCCATCTTCGGGTCTTTTCAGCTTTCCTGTCTCGAAGGCAAGCACAAATTTGGCAAGCAAGACAAGAGGGTCGAGATTGTAGGAAGCAGAAAGTGGGAACGGAGCTAAGCCGCACAGTGCACGTAGATCTTTGAGGTTGCTCTTCAATAGTCCCTTTCGCATAATGGTTATGGAGTCTCTATCCTTCAAAAGCGTTACAAGGGATTCTACGAACAGTGGGAACACTTCTTGTATTTGGTGTTCGACACTCCATGTGTCATTGGGTGCTTTTTGTGAGGGTTTAGGGATATAGTCTTTCTCAGGGAAAAGAAAGGGTAGGAAATATTGTCCAAAAGCCTCGTTGAAATGTAGGACATTCTTATTATGAATCTTAAACAGTCCCAGTCTATACTTTGGGTTGAGTTCCAATCCTCTGTTGTAATAATAATAGTACGAGTGTTTTTCATCTACTAGAATGAGGGGTTCTTCCACGCCCCAATCTTGGCTTCTGATGTCGATATACCGATCAAGACAACCTGCTTGTATGAGTTTTTGTAAATAGGGTGGCAACTGTGAGAAAAAAGTGTTGAAAGCCTCTTGGTTGGGGAAATCTACGAGTTTCGCTATCTGATCGCATTGATCACCCTTTCTTCCCTTGGTAACTCTCGAACCCATCAGACATTCTTGGATGTCAGAGAGTTCTTCTTGTGTAAACCACTCCAACGCGGATGAGAAATCCTGTGCTGATTTTGATAATGTAATCTTCGGAGTCAAATTTGCTTCCAAGCCGTAGTGTACAGTTGCTTTTCTTTTTGCCATACGTTACCCCAACAGTTGTTCGAGATCTTCTTCTGACAGCGATTTGACCGCATTGGAATCAGAAGCCAATAGTGAAGAGGCAAGGTCTGCTTTTCTTTGCTGTAATTCCAATATCTTTTCCTCGATGGTATCCTTGGCTATCATGCGGTAACAAAAAACCGGATTCAGCTGTCCGATACGGTGTGTACGGTCAATGGCTTGGTTCTCGGCAGCCCTGTTCCACCAAGGATCGACGATGAACACATAGTCTGCAGCAGTAAGATTCAACCCAAGCCCCCCAGTTTTCAAGGTCATGACGAAGACGCCTATAGATGGGTCGTTCTGGAAACGCTGGACCAAGGACTGCCGGTCATTAGTGGCACCGGTCATGATCAGATGATCAATACCTAACGAGGTAAGATCTTCACTGATCAGCTCTACGGTTGCAAGAAAGTTGGTGAAAATGAGGCACTTATGTCCTTCGCTTACCAAGGATGAGATGATATCTTTGCAATAGGTACGCTTGGCCGATATCCCAGGATACTCCCCATCGGCCTCAGGGACCGAAGCGAGTCTGCGCAGTTCAGTGAGAGCCTGGAGAATCATAAAGGTGTTCTTTGCAACGCCTCCTTGTGATACAGCACTGGTTATCTTGTGTTTCAACTCCTCACGACGTTTGTGGTAGATGGCCATGTGTTGACTTTCCAGCTCAATAAACGCAGTTTGTTCGGTCTTTTGCGGTAAATCCTTCAGTACATCCTTCTTTATTCTTCTCAGCATGAATGGATAGAGTCTTGTCTTTAAGTCTTTGAGAGCATCGGCGTCTTGGTTTTCCTGGATAGGCCGCAGATAGGTTTGCAGGAACTCTTGCTGACTTGAGAAGAACAGGGGATTGAGGAAGTGGAATAGACTGTATAACTCAGAAAGCCCATTCTCTACCGGCGTTCCACTGAGGGCTAAGCGGTGTTCAGCCTTCAATGTAAGCACTGCGCTTGTGGTTTTAGTTTCTAGATTCTTGATGGTCTGTGATTCATCGAGAATGATGTAAAAGAAACGTTTTTTGGCAAGGTCCTTGCTGTCATTTCGAATGGTTGCGTAGCTTGAGAGTACAATCTGAACCTGTGGGTCATCAAGCTGCTTAACTTCTCTGTTTGCTCCATAATAGAGCAGGCACGATAGTTCTGGAGCAAAACGGGAGAGTTCGCTCTGCCAATTGTAGATCAATGATCGTGGCACGAGAATAAGGGAAGGAGCGTGCGATTCTTTGGTATACAGTTTTCGCAAAAGCGCAATCACCTGTACTGTTTTTCCAAGGCCCATCTCATCAGCTAGACACGCGCCCATACGATGAGTATGTAGGTATTCCATCCATTGCACACCATATTGTTGATAGGGCCGCAGCGTTCCTTCGGCCAGTTCATACGTTGTTGCCTTCTCGCTGAGTGTATTGAATCCTTGATAGAATGTACGTACTCGCTCAGCTCCCTCTCCTTGTATAAGCAGTTCTGCTTCTTTCTCCAAGGCAGGTATATCGAAAAAGGAGACTTTTACCGTTTCTTTTTGTTTGGAATTCTGGTGGACCAGTCGTTCAAACCGTCTGAGCTTCTTCATGTCAGGATATACACGCGATCCATCGCTGAGCGTGATGAAGCCACTTTTTCTGTACTCTGCCAAGAATCGGGAGAACGAGAAGGATTCATTATCCAAGGAAATCTCAGCATCGCCTTCAAAATAGTCGATGCCGCTACCTAAGGAGAGTTTCAACTTTGGTTGGGAAAACTTGACCTTGTACTTGCTCAATACAGAGGATTGAAACAGAGAAAATCTCTGGACGAGCTCAACCATATGCAGAGCCAAAAACCGCTGGGCAAAATCAGATTCCAGTATGAAATGTCTCTCTTCCTCAAAGACTGAATTTTTCACTTCTTTGCCCATTTTTGCAAGCAAGAGCCTGAAATCTTCTGCTGGGTCTTGAGGATAGACTACCTCACAGATACTGATGAGCTTATCTTCTTCATCTAAATGGACAACCTTGATTATGTCCTGATCCTCAAAAAAACCAGGAGGGTAGGACTGAAGATGAATCTGTGGAAGGATGTGTAGGTATCCATAGGCATCGATTTCTTTGAAATACAGACTGGAACTTGCGTTGATGGGGTGACTGGATTTTATCGTATACCCTTCGTAGGCAAGCCTGAGAGTAGGGAATTTGGATAATGCCAAAGACAGATACGTTTGTAAATCTGAAGCCTTCATCCCGGCATGCAAGATGTTCCATTCATTCCAGTAGGGGCCTAAATCTTCACAATGAAACACTTGTGTACCGACTACTACATGTTCAGAGGAAATCGGATAGATTTCTGCATCCTGTTTTGGTTGTACCGTCTGCTCGGATGTGAGTATCCTAGGGTTGGAAACCACCCAGTGTTGCTCAGGAGATTCCAGAACTAATTGGACTCTCGTCTCTTCATTGCTTGCTTCCAATACCCGCTTTTTTTCATCGAGCAAAAGGCGTGAACGTAGGGCAAGTTCCATAAGTCTCGGACCAGGTTCGTGCACCACAATGCCATCTTCTGCAAGAACAAAAGCATCCCATCTAAGATACTTTTGTTCTTTTTGGTGCAGCAGGAAGAATTCTCTGAGTGCATTGCGAATCATCCCTGTGTAGCGATGATAATCGGGTTCACAGGCATTCCCTTTGGAATCTTTGAGATGCAAGCCCCACCCATCTGTTTCTCGTATCAGATGGAAGAAAAACTGACCAATAGGTTTCTTATCTTCTTGATTCAACGTCAATGTGGGTACCTTCTTAGGCCTCCCACGTTTTTCTTCCACTGTTTTCATAATCGATGATTATGCACAAGATATTGAGAGTATTCAAGCTTGCATCGGTTTCTCCTAGAAATAACGTACAGGTCGAACCGGTAATTGATCAGTTTTCCGATTCACCCACCATGTAGATGCAGGGCTTCCATCCAACAAAACAGAGTGCACTGTCCAATCTGGAGTATAAGCTCCTCCTTGTGTAGATTCAGATGAAGTCCAATAGACAGAATACGCTGTTGTAATGAAATTACCGATTAATAGTCTATTATCGCGCACTTTATTCAACTCGTTCCAAGAAGGGAGGAACCAGTCGTCATATCCGCCTCCGTTATAATCGCGAGCCGCCCCTGCTGCATACGAGGAAGCAGAAGCTCCAAGGTGACTCTTGATACTATTGGTATTTTCTAATCCAGTTCTCAATGCTGTACTTGTCCCTACTATGCTTCCATTATATTCAGTATCTTCTGACCATTTATACGCACTTGAGAGGTCTTGCTTGGCTGCAATCAACCCATGCACTTGCCCAGCGACATAGCCTGGATCACTATCTGCAAATATATATCCGACAATACCACCTTGATAGTAGTCTCCGATAGCTAAATCTCTTTCTGAAATAGAAATCTCTCTCATCGGACCTGCCAGTTTTGTTGCTGTTTCTTTCATCCTGAACTGAACCTTAGCTGCTGTGGTTGCAGAACTCGGGTCGAGCAGAATCATGGCCCTGCCACGACTATCAACTTCTATAGGTGCATAGTCGCCATACGAAGTACCATTGAGTGCAACCCTTGCTTCAACGCCGGCTAAGCTTTCAGTAAAACCAGTAAAGTTGAGGATTGTTGCGCTTGCAGGGGATTTAGGATAGTAGCCAACGATTGTACCAGTTATCGGGTCCCCGCTATCTAATACAGTAGAGGTTTGCTCACTTGTGATGCTTCCTTTGTAGTTGGGTCCCCCTGCTGTAACAGTCACAGAAATCGTATATCCAACATCTGCCGATACCAAGGTATAGCTCAAAGCAGTTGCCCCGCTTATTGCAGTACCTCCACGCTTCCATTGGTAGGAAGGGGTTCCTCCATTGGTAATACTAGGATTGGCCGTCAAGGCTTCTCCTTTTACTGCATTTCCAGTGATTGTGACGTTCCCTTGTATTTGTGCTTGCTCGACGGTCAGCGTTCCGCTATCAGTGATATCGAAGCTGTAGTTGGTTGCACTTCCCCCGTTGATGAAGATGTCATAGTCCCCGACA
>CAZJMG010000017.1:0-22265 GCA_964547185.1 uncultured Sphaerochaeta sp. | reverse complement strand
CGGTGAAGGTGAAGGTTCCTGATGCACTGACATCGTCAGAGCCCACGATACCTGTGAGTTCGATTGATCCTGTACCAGCTGCAGTGCCAGTGTAGACCTTGTTATCTGCAGAAGCTGTGACACTCAGACTCTTCTTGTTGATGGTCTGTTTTGCTGTCTTGTCTGCGATCGGCTCATAGTTGACACCGTCACCGGTAAAACGAGCAGTTACTGTATAGGAGCCTGCATCGGTATTGGCGTTGTTGAGATAAGAAACGCTGACATCGGAGGGCAGTGATCCTGAGATGGCCAGCGAATGACTGTTCCCGTCATAATTTGCAGATCCGTCGGCAAAACTGATTCCGCTCATGTTGTAGGCAGCTTTGGTAATCGATGCAGTTCTGCTTGTATCATCGCTGATCTGATAGTTGGGCGCATCATCACCACCGAGTGTATACCTGATGGTGATAGGCTTGTCGATTCCTGCATTCTTGTCAGCGTAGGTTGCAGCTGCACTCACTGTTACCGTGTCACCAGCAATGGTACCGACCAAACTCCCCTGTGAGGTAACGTCAATGGACGTCGACCCGTCGTAAGTCTTGGAGGTTGTGAAGGTTGTCCCGCTGACGCTCAGGCTCTTTTTGTTGATGGTCAACGTTCCGCTATCCGAGCGATTGAAGCTGTAGTTGGTTGCACTTCCCCCGTTGATGAAGATGTCATAGTCCCCGACATTGGTGGAGGCGTTAGCAGTTGTAGTTGCAGTAGGGGCACTGTATCCATCTGCTGTCGAGGTATTCTCTCCATTGACGAAGCCAGATACGGAAACGATGAATGATGGGTTTTCTTGTCCATAAACTCTTGAGTAGTCCTCCACAGTCGCAGTGAGACTTGCCTGGGTGATGGAAGCAGTTGCTGTAGCAGTGGTCTGCGACAGTGAGTAGTTGGAGGCCTTTGCACCCGAGAGGCTTATGTCGGTTACGTTGACATTCTTGGACGTGCCGACTGTGGAATCGGTGAAGGTGAAGGTTCCTGATGCACTGACATCGTCAGAGCCCACGATACCTGTCAGTATAAGAGTTCCTGTACCAGCTGCAGTACCTGTGTAGACCTTGTCATCTGCAGAAGCTGAGACACCCAGACTCTTTTTGTTGATGGTCAGCGTTGCAGTATCGTTATTGTTGAAGCTGTAGTTGGTTGCACTTCCCCCGTTGATGAAGATGTCATAGTCCCCGACATTGGTGGAGGCGTTAGCAGTTGTAGTTGCAGTAGGGGCACTGTATCCATCTGCTGTCGAGGTATTCTCTCCATTGACGAAGCCAGATACGGAAACGGCGAATGAGGGGTTTTCTTCTCCATAAACTCTCGAGTAGTCCTCCACGGTCGCAGTCAGTACCGCCTGGGTAATCGATGCAGTTCTGCTTGTATCATCGTTGATCTGATAGTTGGGCGCATCAACACCACCGAGTGTATACCTGATGGTGATAGGTTTGTTGATTCCTGCATTCTTGTCAGCGTAGGTTGCAGCTGCACTCACCGTTACCGTGTCACCAGCAATGGTACCGACCAAACTTCCCTGTGAGGTAACGTCAATGGACGTCGACCCGTCGTAAATCTTGGAGGTTGTGAAGGTTGTCCCGCTGACGGTGAGAGGATATCGTTGGAAACTAGGTACTACTATCTGGATAGGCTCACTCGCCTTAAATCCACGCGCTGCAGCGTATCGTACCTGATAGGTTCCTGGAGCCAAAATGGTATAGCCTGCTGCACAGGGTGTATATGGTGCATCGACTTGGTCGGTTGCAAGTCTGTATTCCATAGCCACAGTCGTTCCTTCAATTTTTCCTTCAAGGCTGTCGTATCGTGTAGGAGAGAAGAGGGTGAAGCTATTTGATGATGGTGCAAGCTGGCTGAAAACGACCAAGAGGGATTTTTCTACAATCTGTCCTTCTTTGAGGTCTACGATTTGTGAACCTCTTCCTATTTGCACATTTTGTGCATCGAACGCGATTACCTCAAGATTCCATCTGCCGGCCTTCAAAGATGGAAGTTCTACTCTAAATGTATCAGGAACAACGGGATTAATAGTAATATTGCTGTTTGCAAGCGTTGCGGTGAATGTATAAGAATCAACAGCAACTAGGTGATTATCCAGTTCGATGTTCAGCGAGATTCTTCCTAGTTTCTCCATCATATCACTGCAGCTGGACAGTGAAAGCATGATTGTGACAAGGACAAGGGTAACCAAAGACAGCGTAAGATGGTTATGTGTTTTTCTCATGATAATTTCCTAAATAGTAAATCGGATTCCGGCTTGCACGCCGTAGAGGATTCCTACATCGCTGTTTTGGAAGAACACGAGTCCCAAAGGAGCGATGAACACATGGTTGGTATCATTGATGGCATAGGAGAGATTGAGAGAAAGTCGTACCTGCTGATCGGTAAAGACCTCTAAGCTTTTATCTCCGTCTTGATCGAAGTCAGCGTTGAGCAGATGGACCAACAGACCATAGTCGAGCTCGGGGGCAAGTGTTATTTGGTTTGTAAGTGGTATTCGATAACCAAACCCGGCAGACAAACTGGTAGCTTGCATTGCGTCCACCCAGTCAGATTTTGCAGGGCCTCTGCTATAACCAATTTCGCTGTATGCGAATAGATTGTTCTGTTTTCCCAATGCGAAGTTGAATTTCAGACCAGCTCCGAGTATATAGGAATAGCATGTAGTGCTTTTCCCATAGGGATAAAGGTTATTCCCTTTCATCTCGATGGAATTGTTTGTTGTTTTGTCTTTGGGAACCAATTCCCATGATTCTGTGGCTGATTTGTATTGATACCTGTATATTTCGCCCCAGGATTGCGAATCTTGTGATTGTTGTACATAAAGCAAATCGTTATCGCGGTCAAAGCCATCAAGAACCAGAATAGGAGTTGAGGCAGGGACCTCTTTCCAAAGACCGTCAGGTACTTGGCCACTTTGATAGCGATAGGCTTTCATTGTATCAGAATCGGAATTGAGCAATATGCTAATGGATTGTTCAGAAGCATACATATTGAAAGATAGAATAAGAGTAAGAATACTAAAAACGATTTTTTTTGATGACCAGCGCACAGCAACCCCCAAGCGAAAACTTAATAGAACACAAAGCTGTTGCTTGAGCATAGCCAATCGATAGGAAACAGGGAGGGTTTTACTTAAAAGATGTCATTTCTTACTTAAAAACAATGAGAACAATCTAGAGAAGAATCCTTACTCTAAACAAGCCGTTCATGACTTGGTACATCAGCTCGGCTTCATATTTATTACAAAAGGCTCGAATGCTGGCAGTCCCAAATCCATGATGCTCTTGGTTTGTCACAGGAAACCCTTGTGTATCTAAAATTACGCTCTCGAGGCAGGGGTTTAATATTTCCAGAATCAACCTTCCTGATTGCAAGCAGGTCAGATGGATATATTTCTCCTGTTGATCATCTAGGAGCATGACACCATTGATGGCATTCTCAAAAAGATTTGAAACAACCAAGGCCAATTCCATGGAATCGATATCTGTAAGAGTCTCTTCAAGTATCAGATTGATTGTGGTGGATATGCCTTTCCTGTCGGCCAGGTCTGCATAATAACCTACGACGGCGTTTACTGCTTTATTCTCACAATAATTCTTGATATGTAGCGGTTTCACAGCATTCTGTTTTCTAAGAAGCTCTTCAGCTTCCTTGGTTTCTTCTCGTTCAAGGAGTTCCAAGAGCATGTTGTTGAAATGCCTTCGGTCGTGAGCATCGATCGTGTGCTGATGGGAAATGTTCTCCATGAGTTGGAGCCTTTCTGCCATGGTGGAAGCTGCTTGGTGCAACAGCCTTGCTTCGCTTTTGATAGTCAGGTTCTCTGCTTCCAAGGCATACATTGCCGCAAATCTTCTTAATGAAAAGAAAACAGTACCGTAGGCGGCTAAGCAAAGAAAGACGAGTAGGAGTAAAGGTGCTTTATACATGCTCAATGTAATTTGGATATCTTCTGTAGCATAAAAGTAATAAGACAGGTTAATAAAGACTGCAACTATCAGAAACGAAAAGGCAGCCCAATTGTTTACAACCGATTGATAGGAGGTGTTCAGGACCTTCTTGAACAGGATAATCACTATGAGATACAGAAAAAACCGTATGAGGGTATTGGCTATTTGAGGATCAGGAAACAGTTTTCCTGCATGAAAGCTGATGATGATAATCATCATGGCAATATTGATGGTGGTAAGAAAGGTAAAGCTCCACTGAAAGAAGTTCAGTCTTGTAAAATGCTTTAATGCCAAGCCGATGAATAGGAACAAAAGAATCGTGAAACGTGACAGTGACGTTAAATCAGCGTAAAGATAAAACCAAAGGGTGCTGGACATATTGATGACAAAGACACAGGCAGCAATGACAAAAGGGGTTTTGGGCCCAAACCTTGATTTTGTCAAAGTAAAGAGAAGTAAGACATACATGACGGTGGAAACACTTCCGCGCAGAATATTGTGAATCAGTTCATGCATCAATTTTTTCCCTTTGTCAGCAGATAGTCCATGTATAAATCTCTTACTGCGTTGTAATTCTTTGCAACAATCGGCACCGAATACTCGTCAAGAAGGACAAAACGATTTTTCTTAAAAACAGTGACATGATCCATGTTGGCAATGAATGAGATATGTGTTTTGATAAACCTTCTATCGTGCATGAGTTCTTCAGTATGCTGGGAGAAAGAGCCTTTTATGATTCGTGTCTGTAGTACTTTTTTCTCGAGAAGCGTGTAGGTGACAGAGTGATTTGCATACTCGCAAAAGACAATTTCATTATATCGGATGACATGGAGTCCTTGTCGGGTATTGATCGACAGTGTGCTTTCTTGTGTTGTCTTCAATTTGGAGAAAGCAATAGCAAGAGTCTCGAATAACTGTTGCTTATCAACCGGCTTAAGCAGATAATTGATCGGGTTGGCAGAGAATGATTGCAAAGCAAAACCCGGTTCCTGCGTAACGAACACTATTTGGGCTTCTCTGTCCAGTTTTCTGATAGCTTTTCCTACTTCGATACCAGTCATCATGGGCATGACAATATCAAGGATGTAGAGATGAAAATTCTGCTTTGCACAAGCGGTCAAGAGCTCGTCGGGATGAGAGAACTCGAGTACACTTGCACTCTCTTTATTCAATTGCAGGAATTCCGATATATACGCAGCAATACGCTTTAGTTGTCCAAAATCATCGTCACAGAGAGCAATATTCAGCATTATAACCCTTAATATCAAGCAAATATCGTTTTTCAACAGATACCAAAGAAGTAAAATCGTTACTCAATACGCTTAATAGTATCATGTTTTTATTACGTTCTACAATGCGTTGAAAAGCTATGTTTTTTTAATTAATAAGAATATGATGGTAGGGTGTTGTTAGTTTTAATGCCTGATATTACATACAAGTGGGCATCGCAAAGAGACACATCAACTTGGTAGTATGGGGAAAGTATGTGTATTAGTTCTGTTTCACTGATGAGTCCCACTGATACGCTTCTTGCCTTTTTGTAATGGACGGTGTTGAGAGCTTCTCTTCCCATGTCATGGGCTATGGTCAATCTTCCCCCAATCTTTGTAAATCTTGAAAGTGATTCGATGACTTGTCCAGGGGATTTGAAATGAGGTAAGGCATTGAATACCATCACACGCTCGAACTGATTTTTGAACGTTGCCTTCTCGATATCGAGCGTTTGTAACTTGATGCGCGGGTCGGAGAATTTTTCCCTCGCCCTCTCAATCATTTTTTGTGAGATATCGACTCCCTCGATTTGGGTAACTTCCCTAGATAAATAATAGGGAAACAGTATTCCGGTTCCACAGGCTACGTCGAGTACCCGCATACCTGCATGGATTTGGGCAAGGTCAAGAATTTTTTGTATTTTTTCCGGCCTTGCTTTGTTGCATGCATCCCAATCAGGTGCCTTGTCATCAAAATATGAGATGATTTCTGACGTTTTGAGGCTGGTCTTTAGCATGCAACAATTTCCTTGATGAAAAACTCCCTACCACTGAGCACCTCTCTGTTCTGTGAGCTGCAATGTGGGCATACCCCTTTATACTGTACAACGGGGTATACCTTGTTGCATTCTTTGCATATTGCATTTGCGCCAAGAATCTCAATTTCCAGCTTGGTGTTCTCCAACGAAGTTCCATCGACACAAGCAGGATAACAATCCTGTACATAGTGAGGAATCATGGAAGAAAGCTCTCCGATCTGCAAGACGATTCTTTCAACCTGAGTCAGGTTGTTTTCCCTCATGGTTTGTTCTACAACCTTGATTACTTCCATGACCACTCCCAATTCATGCATCGTTTATGCTCCTATTTTCTTGAAAATGCATCTTGCACTTTCTGTGCAGTGATTCTGATCTTACGCTTGAGTACCGTCTTGACAACCGCGGGCTTTACTTTTTCATAGGAAAGTCCTGCTCCATCGTATTTTCTCTGTAGTGAAATAGCTTCGAATTTGCACTTTGTAGTGCACTGTCCACACCCAACGCACAGGTATTGATCAACTATCGTAGCTCCGCAACCAAGACAACGGTCGGTTTCTTTCTGTACCTGTTCTTCGGTAAATGTTCCTCGATTGTCTGAAAAAGAAAGGTTCTTTGAAGCATCGTGCAAAGGCCTTTGCCGGGTGACAGTGTCATACCCCCCCAATTCAAGTGCATCCTTGTCTAAGGAAACGTACTGCCTGCGGTCTCTTCCGATAACCAGACTCTGCCCAGGTTGTACATATCGATGAATTGAGATACTCGCTTGTTTTCCCATGGCGATTGCATCGATGGCGAAGTTGGGGCCAGTAAGAGCATCTCCACCGATGAACACATCTTTTTCATCACTTTGGAGGGTGAAGTTGTCAGCAATGGCTGTGTTGTTTTTCTTCAACTGTACATTGCTGCCTGTAAGCAGGGAACCCCAGTCAATGGCTTGCCCGATGGAAAGAATGACCGTATTGGCTTCTACCACTATGGTTTGGTGTTCATCAAATACAGGATTGAAACGCTTCTGTTCATCGAATACAGAGAGACACTTCTTAAACTCAACGCCTGTTACCTTGCCTTCTTTGGACAAGATTCTTGTGGGGCCCCAGCAGTTGTTGATTTCAATCTTTTCTGCTTGTGCTTCCTCAATTTCCTCAAGGAGAGCCGGCATTTCTTGTCGTGACTCCAAGCAGTACAGGGAAACCTGCTCAGAGCCTACCCTGGTAGCGGTACGTGCAACGTCTATGGCGACATTTCCACCTCCGATGACCACTACTTTCTTGCTGAGCTTTTCTGTAGGATTGAGACTTACCTTGTTCAAGAATTCTACTCCGGTGATAACGCCTTCACAATCTTCACCCTCGATGTCGAGTTTTTTCCCTTTTTGAGCTCCAATTGCAAGATAGAAAGCCTTGTACCCTTGTTCTCTCAGCGTTTGAAGCGTAATATCTTTTCCCACCTCGATGCCGGTTTTGAATTCAATCCCCAGTTCTTTTAGGATATCAATTTCAGCCTGCACTACATCGCGTTCAAGTCTGAAAGCCGGTATTCCCAGACTCAGCATGCCTCCTAAGATTGCATTTTTCTCGAACACCGTTACACGATAGCCGTCAACGGCTAGGTAATAGGCACAGGAGAGCCCTGAAGGTCCAGCCCCAATTACTGCAATTTTCTTTTGGTAGTCGTGACGTTTTTTTGGTATGAACCTCCTGCTTGCATCCAAGTCTTGTTGGGCGATGAATTTCTTGATGTCATCGATTGCCAATGGTTCATCGATATCTCCCCTGGTGCAGGCATCCTCACACTTCTTGGGACAAATACGGCCGCATACTGCAGGAAAGGGGTTTTCTTGTTTGATCAACTCCAATGCTTCTGTGTAACGCTGTTGTGAAGCGAGCTTGATATATCCTTGGACTGCAATATGGGCAGGACAGCTGGTCTTGCAAGGGCTGGTTCCCGACGACACTACATTCTCTCGATTTGTGCGATAATCGGGATTCCAATCATCAGGACCCCATTCCTTGTTGCGAGGAGTATACTTATGCTCAATTTTGTCTACAATCGGTTTGGTGGAGCAGAGCTTCTGCCCAAGCTTCAAGGCATTCACCGGACAATTTTCTACACACTCGCCACAGGCTACGCATGTATCAGTATCCACCACCGCAACATAGTTGGAGCGGACCATGTCAGTATTGAGAAACATCTCTGAAGTGCGTAGCGAGAGGCAACTGCAACCGCAACAGTTACAAATGGCATGTGTCTTTCCCTCCCCGTCCAGATTCGGGATTTGGTGCATCAACCCGTTCTCTTCCGCCCTCTTGATGATATCGAAAGCTTGTTCTCGGGTGATTTGCTTCCCTCGTTTGGTCCTGATGTAGTACTCTGCAGCATGTCCAAGTTGGATGCACATGTCTTCTTTAAGGTGTCCACAGCCTTCTCCCATGGCTTCTCTTACTGTTCTGCAGGCACAGTCGGAAACAGAGAAGATGGTGCTTTCATTGAGGTATTTGGAAATCTCCTCATACGAGGCTCTTCTTGTCTCCCCTGATATTGCTGTCTCGATTGGGATTACACGCATCAAGCCGACACCTACGGGAAACATTCCTGCGGATTTTGCCCCACGAACCAGTCCATAGTCATTGAAGGCTACAGCAATCTCAGGATGTTTATGAACGTTGTCGATGTTGTTCACCATCATTTCCATAATTCCGGGAACCCATGTATCGTACCAATACTTGTCAATGCCTTCTTTGTTGTTTACAAAGCATACCCCGGCGATGGCCAACTGTTCTAAAAGCTCACGAGTTTTTTCTTCACTTTTATTACAGATTGTACTTACTTCCTTTGCGCTTTGTGGTTTTCTAAATTCCAAAGCCAACGCTACTTGGGCCATTTCATCGGTAACAACCGGTTCAAGAATTCGGTATTCTGGAGCGTCAAAATCCAAAGCATCCTTTGCTCCCTTTTTTTTTCTACTTACCTTGTTGGCAAATTCCAGAACGGTATATTTCTTCTCCATTATTGTAATCCTTATGCCTTCTGAGCGTTTGTTTCATTACGAAGATACTTGATCCATTCATCCATTCCTTCTCCGGTCTTTGCAGAGATGGGGATGACCTTGATGTTCGGATTCAACTCTTTTACGTGTTGGATGCATAATTCGAGGTTGAAATCGAAATAGGGGAGTACATCAATCTTGTTGATGAGCAGTACATCACAAATTGTAAACATCAAAGGATATTTAAGTGGTTTATCATCGCCTTCGGGGATGCTGAGCATCATGGCGTTTTTTACAGCCCCTGTATCAAATTCTGCGGGGCATACCAAGTTTCCCACATTCTCCAGGATGATCAAATCAAGGTCTTCTGTTTCGAGTCCTTCAAGACCCTGTGCCGTCATTTCAGCATCCAAATGGCACATGCCACCTGTATGCAGCTGGATGACCTTAACCCCGGTCTGGGCGATGGTCTTTGCATCTACGTCTGAATCTATGTCTGCTTCCATGACCCCGATTTTGAATTCACCTTGCAAAGCTTTGATCGTTTTTGCAAGAGTGGATGTTTTTCCCGATCCTGGGGATGACATGAGATTGAGTAGAAACTGATGGTTTTCTTTCAACTTGATCCTTAATTGGTCGGCCTGTTCCTCATTGTTTGCAAATATTCGTTTCTTGATTTCCAATACCTTGAATTCATGCATGAGTTCTCTCCTTGATACGGTTATTTTGCGGCGAGTGCCTTGACCTCTTTATAGCCTTTCAAATCGGTATAGAGCTCTGCTGTGTAGCCATTTCTCTGTGTTTTGATTGTTTTGTAAATCATGTAGAGCAACACTGAGATATTTGCAGCAAGAGCCAGAAAACTGATTAGGAACAGAGCCCTGGTATCTTAACTTGCTTTGACGGCAAACCTCGATTCGTCGATGAAGGAAGGTGCTGTCATCGCAAACATGCACCATAATGCAAGTGTATGGGCACGATGTTGCAACCACGCTCCTTTTCCGACAGTAAAGGCAGTGACTGTGGGGGCAATGAGCAACGCTATACCACAATACCAGGCATGGTCACCGAGGCAATTGTAAGTGTAGGCAAAATTCCATAAGTCATAGGCAATAATCCAGAACCAGAGCATATCGGGCCAAAGCATATCTTTGCTTTTTCTGCTGCTTATACAGATTCCAACCCATCCTGTGATGGTGATAATATTTAAAATTCCTGCTATTCCGTTTAGATAATTCCAAACACCACTGGTGGTTGTCATTCCGTCAAAAATTTGGTTTACCAGATTCAGGTTGCCGATTTGGAAGTCCCTGACTACTGCCTCCATAATGTTGATCGCCAGGATAAGGGGAGGAAAACAGAGTGCCCACTTGTTCTGGTTGAGGGTTTTAAAGTTTCTGATTGCCCAGAAGCCAATGCAACCGGCCAGTGCTGAGTAGACCTTGAAATAATGGAACCAGTCATCGACACTAGTGTTTTTGGTTGTTTTCGGCCACACGAAAATGGTGAGTACCATCGGCAGAATAATAAAAAGTAGAAAGCCTCCACTTTGAGAGCGCCTGCTGATTTCATTGAGAAGAAAAAGAAGACAGAAGACGATGATGAGCATAAGATAACTGGACATGGTCGGCGATTGGAAAAGGTGCATGACTTTTCCCTCCTGTGTGTTGATGTGTTTGGATTTATAACTGGTAATACCAGAAGAATGATATCATGGTTTTTTATATATACCAATAAAGAAATATCTATAAATAGTAAAAAAATCCAGTAAATCAGGCAATTGTACTGGAAAAACTATAGATATAATGTATAATGTATCTGGTAATACCAAAAGCCAGATAGGGGATTTAATCATGGAATTTAAAAAACTGTATGCACCTTCTCTGAAAGATTTGTTCATAAGGCAAGTTGAGGATATGATTCTTTCGGGTACGTTGGAGATAGGTTCTCAGTTGCCCTCTGAACGTGAGTTGTCAGAGCAGCTTAATGTCAGTCGTACCGTAGTGCATGCTGGGATAGCTGAGATGGTCGGCAAAGGCTTTTTGGAAGTCCGTCCTCGCATCGGTATTTTTGTAAATGATTTCAAACGACAGGGGAAAGTAGGAGCGATTCTGTCAATCATGACATATAATGGGGGGATGCTCAGAAAAGCTGAGATACGCTCTATATTGGAGATCCGCAAAGCTTTTGATCTGCTGGCGGTAGAGGACATCACGCAGAAGGCCAGTGATGAGGAAATTGCTTCTCTTTATCCATATTTGCAAGAACTCAACCAAGCAGAAAATCCTTCTATCTGTGCCAATGCATTGTTCACGTTTTACCACGAATTCTGTCTTATTACACAAAACTCGCTGCTGCCGATCATATACTCGTCGTTTTCTACCCCGATTATATCGTTATGGGAGAGATTCTGTAGGCTCTATGGTTGTGACGCTGTCTATAGTAGTGCCTTGAGGACCTATGAGCTCGTGAAAGAGAGAAGACAAGACGAGGCAAAAGAATGGATTGAGCACTATTTTCAGAGAATACTTGATGGCGATCTTCAGATTTATAGTGAATAATTATAGGTATTTGGGTATAAGCTACTGTTGCTCTCGTGAAAACAGCCTAGTAAAGAGTATTGCAGCAGCGATGCCTGTTGTTATGATAAGGCCCATGGCGTGAGGCCAATATATACTGACCAAGCAGCCTGGTACCGCTTCGGTCACACCAGGAATTGCTGGAGAGCCCAACATGACTCTTGATCCCATGATATCGTACATTGCGTGTAATAGTACCGAAGGAAGTACGTTTTGGTTCATGTAGAAAATATAGCTGTATGCAAAGGCTCCAACTGAGACATTGATGACACCAATAGTTGTGAGAAGATAGGGATTTCCCATGTTTGAGTTTTTGTAAATGATGAAGTAGGAGGGGATGTGCCAAACACCCCAAACGAGACCCGTTATACATGTCGCCCAAAACCGGCTATATGTTTTCGTCAATTCGGGCAAGAGAAACCCGCGCCATCCATATTCCTCCCCAAAGACTGAAATGAGCATAGTGATGAGTACCAGGGCGAGCATTGAGAGAAAGGAAGGGGTAAATATCTGCGACGCAAAAGAGGCGTCGAATGTCCCTAGCCCAGTGACAATTGCCAATAGTACAACTATGCCATACCAAACTATCGGGTAGCAGAAGGCAAAGACCCAAGGCCAGATGCCCGTGCGCCGCGAAAACAACTTTTTTTGATCAGAGAATCTTTTCTTGGAGAACATGAAGAATACAAAGGCGACAAGTGCCGGAGTGAACATGTAAAGACCGGTAAGATGAGCTGGTACGATGCCTGAGAATAACAAAACTTGAATAATCCAACTTACGGGCAGTACTACAAGAATAAATAGCCATCCCTTACCGATTTTCTTTTTCATGTTGGATTCCTCTCTTTTGGAAGAATCATATAATGCGGTTGTCCGTGGGTCAAGAAAATTGAATATTTCACGATAATGCAATCAATAAAATTGTTTTCTTGACGCAGAGAATCCAGTAACCATATGATGGAAAAAAGGGGAAAGCATATGAAAAAACAGATGGGTTTGTTGTGTGCACTGCTGCTGGGTTTGGTGTGTTTCTGTACAGGTTGTACAACTGTAGCCCCTGCTCTTTATGAGCCTCCTGATTTTTTAGATGTCAGTTCTCTCGATTGGGTAGAGGCATTTGATGAGCTGCATGGGAAAATGTCAAAAGAATATGCCTTCACTGAATTGAGAAGTGTCAATTGGGATCTAAAGAAGGGATCATTTCGCCCCATCATTGAAAAGGCGTGGGAAGAACAAGATATGAAGCTCTATTACCTGGGACTCAGGGAGTATCTGTTCTCCCTGATGGATGGGCATGTCGCTCTTATAAAAGAAAATCATTTCAGTGATGATGGAATGGGTTTTTTTGATGAAGAAGTTGGAGGGGGATTTGGGTTGACCTGTATGCTCTTGGATGATGGCAGATTGATTGCAAATTGGGTTGATCCCTTCGGGCCTGCTTACGAAGCAGGGATGAAAGCAGGATCAGAAATATTACTCTGGGAAGATGAAGAGGGGATAGTTGCTTTGAAAGAGACCTCTGCTTTGTTGAGTGTGCTCCCTCAAGCAACTACTGCCTCTAGAACCTATGAACAAACACGGTTTTTATTGCGAGGGCCAGTAGGAACAACTCGTTCTGTTACGTTCAAGAACCCTGACCAAACTGTCATTACTGCACACTTGACGGCAATTGATGACGACAGAGAAACCCTAAGAAGAACCGAAGTGTACGGCAGCGGTTTTTCAAAAATTCCCGTTGAGCGTTTTATTGAATCAAAGCTACTGCAAGATCGTATTGGGTATATCAAACTCTATGGAGAGGGCAATCTTGCAAATGAGGTGCCAACAGTAACCCAATTCAAAGAGATTCTTGAAGATTTTGAGAGAGAGCAGGTACATAGCCTGATACTGGATCTTCGAGGAAATATGGGCGGAGCTGATGCAATGGCAGCGGCAATCCTTGGATTTTTCTATGAAGAGAGAACCTTCTATGAGTATACAAGTTGGTACAATACCGTGACACAGAAGTTTGAGATACTGCAATTTGATGAAGTGTCTGAAGAAATCATGCGTGATGTCGGGCTGTATATTGAGCCGGCGTCGATACTTTTCAATGGAAAGGTTATCGCGCTCATCAATCATGGGTGCATCTCCTCTGGAGAGGGTATCGCGATGGGAATACGAAATTTGACAAGGGGAGAAACCCTTGGGTTTGGTGGTACAAACGGTTCGTTCGGTATGGTGGGTGGTCCGCTCATCCACATGCCTGGAGGGTACTTGGTCATGTATCCTATAGGACGATCGTTGGATATAGAAAAGAACATACAGTTGGACAGTGATGGGTATAATGGAGGGGTGCTTCCTACAATTACCATCCCAATGACAATCGATCATGCTCTTGCTGTTGGTGCTGGTTTTGATGTTGAACTGGATATTGCTTTGAGTATGCTTATGGCAGATTGATTGCTTCATGCCTTTCGTTGACCTCTGCTGGGGCCTTGCTCGTTTTGGGAAATAGAAATATTGGATTATAAAAATTGCGTTCACGAATAAAGCATAGTAAACTACTTATAATTCGTTTGACTAGCTTCTCTAGTTAGACAAAAAAAAGGAGGGGACCATGCTTCGAAAAAGTATGATCTTTGCGACTGTATTTTTACTGGTATTCACAACTGTCTTATCAGCAGCGGGGAGAACGGAACCTACTGTAGCTCCGACTAAAACCATCTATGATGCAAGTGATTGGGATGCAGTTATGGAAGCGGCGAAAAAGGAGGGGAAAGTTACTGTTTATGCAGTTACAAGTCGTATTCAGGCTGCTGTACAGAAATTCACTGAAGAGACAGGGATTCAAGTTGAAGCAACAAGGTTATCAGAAGTAGAGCTCATAGAACGTGTGTACCAGGAAGGTCGCACAGGGGTGAATAATGTTGATCTTGTGCTTATCGAAGACTATCCAAGCATGAAAGAGTTGCTGATTGACACCGGGTACTTGGTAAACTTTGTACCCCCTGAAGCAATAGCTCATATCCCAGCACAATACCACAATCCTATGGTCTTTGCTTATGTCAATCGAATTATTGGGTACAACACCGAAAAGCATCCTACCGATCCGTTTACAAGCATTTGGGATTTGACTTTGCCAGAGTATAAGGGCCGCGTGATGATTCGTAACTTGGCGATAACCGGTGAGCATCAAAATGCCTTTACAGAACTTATTCGCCGTTCTGATGACTTGGAAGCTGAATATCTGCGCAGATTCGGCAAACCTCTTGAAAAGGTCGAATCGAATGCAGGATTGGAATTTCTGCGTCGCCTGATACTCAATGATATCATCATCATGACAAGCGATACTCGAATTGCTGAAGCAGTAGGCTCTCGAGGACAAGCAGATCCTCCGTATGGATTCTTCCATGTCTATTCCAAGTTTAGAGACATCCCTCGGTTGAACCTTGCTCTTGATTTCTCTAAGAATATCCAGCCGCTAGGTTACTACTATGGGATGTATATCCAACTAGCTGGTAAGCCACGCAATCCTAATGCTGCTATGGCATTAGCAAATTATCTCTTAACAGCAGATGGTTTTACTCAATGGAGTAATGACGTAGGTATTTATTCTATGAGCAGTGAAATCAGTCATCATCCCGATGATATGCCATGGCAGTGGTGGGAAGAGAGACTATGGACATATGATCCTGAATTTGCTGCAGCCAATCGTGGATTCGTACTGGATACCTGGTTGCGATACGTACAGCAATAGGTTTTCGCTCTTAAGCTATCAAACGGTCGCACCTAAGGAAGAGTCGAAGGTGCGTCCGTTCTTTAACAGAGGAAATCCATGAAGCAAAAAATGTTATTGGGTAAGATTAGGCAAAATGCTACACCCCAGGTAATAATGGCAGTGGTTTTGGCGATCATACTATGTTATCTCGTGCTAGTTCCTATCATAGTTATGATCCAACAGACGTTCACTGTCCAAGCAATGGAGAGATTCCAAATTCCTGGGTCTCGAACTGGTGATTTTACTACGCGCCACTGGGCTCGAATGTTTACCGGCGATTTAGCCATGGCTTTTCTATATCGCCCACTTTTGAATACTCTGATTGTTTCTATAAGCCTTGCTTTGGTCTCCTTGCTAATCGGGGGAACTCTCGCATGGTTGGTTGTTCGGACCGATATGCCTAATAAGAAATTCATATCAAATTTGGCTATTGTTCCCTACATCATGCCGTCTTGGGCTCTCGCTCTTGCTTGGATTACACTTTTTAAGAATCGACGAATCGGGGGTAGCCTAGGGCTTTTTGAATATCTGACTGGAATTGCTCCTCCAAACTGGATTTCTTATGGCATGTTTCCAATAATTCTCACTCTTGCTCTCCACTATTTCCCGTTTGGATTTATGTTGATAGGAGGGGCACTGAGAAATATCGACTCTCAACTAGAAGAATCTGCTGAATTGCTCGGAGCTTCAAGATGGCAGGTTTTGAAGCGCGTAGTAATCCCATTGATACTCCCTGTTGTGTTTTCTACGTTCTTGCTTACGTTCTCTCGAGGGCTTGGTACCTTTGGAACACCCGCATTCTTGGGAGGTCCTGTACGATTTACGATGCTCTCTACGTTGCTTCATGCCAATTTGGTAGGTCAGCGACCTGGAATGGGATATATCGTAGCTCTAATTATGATTCTTTTTGGAGTGCTGGTCCTGTATATGGATCACAAGGTAATTGGAGCTCGAAGAAGTTTCGTAACTATTTCAGGAAAGAGTGGCATGAGTGGGCAGGTCAAGCTTCGTAAGTTTGGTAGGCCTGTTTCGATTATTGTTATTATTTTTCTCCTTTGTGTAACAGTAATTCCCATCAGTGTACTGGCGATCGAGACGGTAATGCTCATTCCTGGAACGTATAGTCTCTCAAACTTTAGTTTGCATTACTGGATCGGACCGGTAAGCCACTCCATTGGATTGGGAACCGGAGAGCCCGGTATATTACGCAATGCTGAAGTGCTGAATGCACTGTTCAATAGTGTAAGGCTTGGATTAATAGTCTCTGTCATTTGTGGGACGTTGGGTATGTTGATTGGCTATACGGTTGTTCGGTTGCGTGGGACACGATTTTCCCGGTTTCTCGATCAGCTCTCATTTTTGCCTTACCTCATGCCGAGTATCGCTTTTGGTGCAATTTTCCTTGCTTTGTTTGCTGTACAGAGAGGACCGATACCCAGTCTGTATGGATCCTTTACGTTGTTGGTAATTGCGTGTGTTGTGAAGTATCTTCCCTTCTCTTCACGGGCGGGTATTGGTGCAATGATGCAGATTGGACCAGAGCTTGAAGAGGCAGCTGTCATGGTGGGGGCACGATGGACAAAACGAATGGGAAAAATAATATTTCCCATGCAAAAGTCAGCATTCTTTTCAGGTTTGCTTTTGCCCTTTATCTCAGCGATGCGCGAGCTGAGTTTGGTCGTTCTATTGGTATCACCCCGTACGCAAACAGCAACAGCAATTACCATGAAGTTCACTGATCGTGGCTGGTATCCCTATACTAATGCGATCATGCTTCTCATTGTGATAACCATCCTGGCTACCACAATCGTCAGTCGCAAGCTGATGAAGACCGACCTCGCAAAAGGGATAGGAGGCTGATTATGGCTAGTATTGTACTTAAAAATGTAGCAAAGCGTTTTGGATCTGTTACAGCGGTGGATAATTTGGATCTTGAGATTGAGGATGGATCGTTTACTACGCTCTTGGGACCTTCAGGATGTGGAAAGACCACCACATTACGAATGATTGCAGGATTGGAAACTCCAAGCAATCAAGGGGAAATATGGATTGGCGACCGTTGCGTCTACTCTGCAGAACGAGGTGAGTACCTGCCTCCATCCCAGAGAAAACTTGGTCTGGTATTTCAAAGTTATGCCCTTTGGCCTCACTTGACTGTGTATGACAATATCGCCTTTGGACTGCAAATAGCAAAGCTTTCTCCTAAGGAAGTTGAAAAGAAAGTAAAGCAGATAGCTTCTGTTCTCTATATCGGCGAGTTGCTCAAGAGGTTCCCGAACGAGTTGTCAGGAGGTCAGCAACAGCGTATAGCCATTGCCCGTGTATTGGTCATGGAGCCTGCGGTACTCCTTCTTGATGAGCCGCTATCCAATTTGGATGCAAAACTTAGGATGGATATGCGTGCCGAACTCAAGAGGCTGCATGCGGAGACAAAATCGACAATAATTTATGTAACCCATGATCAGCTTGAAGCCCTAACAATGTCTACGAAAATTGCTGTGATGAATCTTGGCAAGTTGCAACAATACGAAGATCCTATGTCGGTATACCACCATCCTTCCAATACGTTCACTGCTGACTTTATAGGTAACCCGAAGATCAACCTTGTTCCAGCTACCTTAAAACCCGATTCGTCCGGTGTTGTCGTGGAGATTGGGGCTATGAACATTCACCTTGACGGGGTGCAGTATCCTGAAGGCTCAAAAGCTTCTATGCCTATCAAGGTTGGAATCAGGGCTGAAGATTTTATTGTATCTGCAAAAGAAAAGCCCGGTGCCGTAAAGGGATCTGTTTACTCTGTTCTCCCTGCAGGATCTCAGTGGTTCCTAAAGATTAAGTTATCTGATGACACCATGATGACTATTACCATTTATAAAGATCTAGGACTCGATACGGATGATCCAATTTGGTTGAGCGCTATTCCAGAAAGGGTCAAGTGTTTTGATGAATCAGGTATGCTGCTGTTTAAAAAGTGACTGCTGATATGAAGAATCAGGGCCATGAAGGAACTGTAGTAATCCTTGTTGGACATACTTCAAGTGGCAGGACAGAAGCTGTGCGTGCCTTGGAGGACATGGGTGTTGCTGGGGTGGATAATCTTCCACCTCAGCTTTTAATACCGTTTGTAGCTTTGAGACAAAAGTCTGAAAGCTCACGTGATGCTCTGAGCTGTGTGGTTGCTTTAAACTTGGAGGGAGGCTCCTGCATCGATGAGGCAATTAAGGCCTTTTCTGCTCTACAAGAGGGTGGAACGCATTTTCGTATTATTGCATTAGAGGCAAATGATTCGGTGGTTACTAAACGTATCGAAGATAGTTGGACACATGGACCTTTGTTGGATATTACTGCGAAACTCGCTGAAGAGAGATTGGCGATACGACCATTGGTAGATCGAGCATGTGAAGTCCTTGATACTTCATACCTTACAATCCCAGAGCTAAGAGATAGGCTGGCTCTTATTATCAAGGGAGTTGCTGTTCATCGAAACATAAGCATTGACCTCTACTCTTTTGGTTTTAAATACGGTCCATTTGTGCCTTCTGATATTGTCTTTGATGTTCGCTTCATTGCTAATCCCTACTATGTTGAAGCATTACGCGATTTAACCGGTCTTGATGCAGTATGTGCAAAGTATGTAATGGACCAACCAAACAGTGCTTTCTTCATAAAGAGCTTGACTGTGTTGCTCACGACTCTCGGGCCATCCTACTGTCGATCGGGGAGAACTCATCTCACAGTCGGAATTGGTTGCACCGGAGGCCAGCATCGATCAGTTGCTATTGTAGAAGAGCTTGTGAAAGAACTACGCTTGCATGGGATGCGCGCACACGCACATCACCGAGAACTTGGGCACATTGGTGAAAAGCGTATCTCTGCTGAGTAGCCTATAGAGGGTGTTGCTCTTGGACCTTCTCCTCTGCAAATGAACGTTTCGGTTTTGCCGAGCATCTAATTCGGGTTCATTTGTTCTTGTCATTGTTCACCGTGCATGCCCCGATGGCAAGACCTCGTTTGGTGAACGCTTCAAAGAGCTTGTCGCTCAGGTACGTGTAGTTGATGCTCACGACCTCCACACCGAGGGCTGCGATGGCGTCAGCAACAGCGTCGGGGCCTCTCATGCCGATTTGAAGGCAGTCAACGACAAGGATAATCCAGATACAGTAATGCCTGTGATTTCAAGGGAAGAGAAGGTTTCTTAAAGTACTCCAAAGCATTCATGGAATTTGTTTCGGTTCTCACTCTCATAGCCTTGATCGTTTAGAACAGGAAATAGCTTGAGGCGGCAAATCGAATGTTTGCGATCAGGCTTCTTTCTTGACTGAGAACACCAGATGAGGCATCGAGATGCCACGATATTGTTTGATGAATCTGTTTCGTACGAGCATTTTGTTGCGTATTGCCACATTCATCGAGGCAATATTGGTGTCCCGGATGATTGAGTAGACTTCCTCAGCGTCCAGTGCCGTAAAGGCATATTCTTTGCATGCCTTTGCCGCTTCTGTTGCAAATCCCTTGCCCCAGTACTGTCTGTTGAACAGGTAGCCAATCTCAAGAACCTGCTTTTCTCCGTTTGATTGCCAGCTCAAACCTGCCATACCGATCATCACACCGGTTTCTTTAAGCAAAACCGCCCAAAGACCGAACCTATCTTTCTTGTACCTTGCAAGATTTCTATCCAGCCATGCTTGGGTTTCTTCATCGCTGAAGGCTCCTCCATATGCATGCATGGTTTCTTCATCTTGGACAATCGAGGCAATGCTTTCATAGTCCGCTTGTGTCATTTCAGTAAACAGCAAACGTGGTGTTTCAATCATAGGCAGCTATATACAGTTCTTAAAGAGTGCGTATGAAGCAACGTCGTCTTTTATGCAGCTCTGTTTTAAAGCTCTTCCATTGGATCTGTACCTCGTTGTTGTCTCTTCAGCTATCTCTGATATATCAATTCGGTCCTTGATCTCAAAGCCATCGCTTTTAGCAGCATCGAGAATACAGTCAACGGTGATGCTCTCCAGATTATCCCCTTGGGATATGATGGGAGCTCTAACAGCTCTGGCGTGTGTTCCGATTAATCTCTGCATACATGCAACTCCTGTCTAATCCGTATAGGTTTTCAAACAAGAAGATTCATACCTTTCCTACCGGTAAACGAGTATACCCTATATGGCGCAATGGGAATAGGAGCAGTCAAGCATTCAATACTCGAAAAAATGTCAATAAAAACCGGCTTCTTTCATATGAACCAATGTAAGAATGCTGTAGTGAATATCTCGTTTTGTCATGTAGTGAAAGGAAAACCGAACTGAACATCGGCCTTCAGCATAGATATGCAATAGCTGGTGCCACACTACTGCTTTCCTTGTAAACCAAGAATCTCTATCATTGGTACCAGGACTGGTCAGCCTTTGCTTTCCAGCAGGAAGTCGATGATGTTCTTCTGTTTGATGCCATTCCGATTAAAGCTGATCAAGGAGTCAGAGGAGAGTACAATTTTCTCATAGTTATCATCGATGGCCTCTAGAGGGTTAAATTCGCGATTTGTATTGTCTTCAGTCAATACATAGCACACTTGGACATACAGTCTCTCATCGGTTTTAGTAGCTACGAAGTCAACCTCACAGGAGCCTTGTTTTCCTATGTTTACACTCCATCCCCTGCGAAGCAACTCGAAAAATACAACATTCTCCAACACCCCTCCGATATCGTTGTCACGGTACCCGATTGTCGCATGGCGCAGGCCAAGGTCTGAGACGAAATACTTCTCTTGGGTTTCAAGAAGCCGCTTTCTCTTGATGTCAAAGCGCGGCACCTTGTAGATTAAAAATGCACTCTCCAGTGCCTTGATGTATGTGTATACCGTCTCCGTGCTGAGCTTCCTTCCTTGGTTCTTCAAAAAATCGGAGATGGTTTTTGCAGAGAATGTGTTTCCGACATTATCCATCAGATACAACACAATCTTTTCGAGCAGATCGATGTCGCGGATCTTGTTTCTCTTGACCACATCCTTCAGCAGCACAGAGTTGAATATGTCTGTCAAATACCTCAACAGTGCTGTATCATCCCATTTCATTTCATGGATTCCAGGAAGACCGCCATAGCGGAGAAAATTGGAGAAGTGCTGGTCTCTGCTTAATTCCACTTCATCCCCGTTGCTTTTTGCAAACTCAAGATATTCACTGAATGATAGTGGATAGACAGGAATTTCTATGTAGCGTCCCGAAAGCAGTGTAGCCAGTTCGCTTGAGAGCAGCCTTGCATTGGAACCGGTTATGTAGATATCGCAATCACAATCGACGCGTACTGAGTTGATTACCTTTTCCCATGATTCAACTTCCTGGATTTCATCGATGAATAGATATAACTTACCTTTTGCAGTTTTGGCCGCTTCAATGATTGCTTGGTACAATGTCTTGTAGTTTTTCAACTCTTCGAATTGCAACGATTCGAAGTTGGCTGAGAATATTTGGCTTTCTTTTGCTCCGCGTTTACAGATTTCTTGCTTTGTGAGCTCCAAGAGGACACTTTTACCAGAGCGTCGCATACCTGTAATTACTTTTATGACCGGTTTGTCTAGAAAATCGAGAAGCTGTTTCATATAACCCTGACGGACAATCACAAGAAGTACCTCCTATAGAGTTTCTTGTATGATAGCACAAATATTAAAAAATGCAAAAGTTTCTCTTATAAAAGAATTTTTTTTGAGCTTCTGTGGATCTAGATGACACTTTCAAAAGCGTCCAAAAAATAATCCGCTGTGGAAAATCAGGACACTACAGCTCCCACTGGCAGGAGGCAGAAGTGGAAGATGAAGCTTTTCAGAGAGGAGCGAGAAACCAGAATGATCAGGAAAATCCAGGAAGAGACGTATTTCGGCTACGGGTACCGTCCCATGGCTGTGGTGTTCTTGATGCAAGATGTTTACCGTTTTTAG